>JACPHN010000045.1 GCA_016188575.1 Candidatus Schekmanbacteria bacterium | reverse complement strand
TAGTTGCTCCGCTGCTCGATGTGCTTGCGTACGCTCTCGCCCCGGTGCTCGATTTCGGCCAAATGCAGAACATGTTGCACCGAACCATCCTCGCGGACGATCGCGACACCAGTCGTCCTGGCCCCCGGATCGAGCTTCAGGCGCAGCGGTGCGACCACGCTGTCCTCGAGGACGCGATCGACCAGGCGGCTGGTGAAGGGATGCAGGCGATGCACCCGCGCGCGGCCTCCCGCAAGCAGCTTGCGCGCTCGCTTCTCCGTGCACGGCATCAGCGGCCGTTTGCGCTTGTCTAGCACGAAAACCATTGCAACCTCCAATACTTCCGAAGAGGTCCCCGTAAAGGGCTTGTGACGCCGCCAAACTGGCTTGCTCGACGGTCTCCCCTCGACCCTGTTGAACAGCAGCCTTCTGTGCACATCCGTTTCGCGCCGACCCTACGGCTTGTCTGCAACGCACACTTACAGGGTCCGAGGCTGAGGAAGCACCTCGGAGTGTTACTTTTGCTCTCTGTCCAACGCATCTGTTTCAACGATTGCCAATCTCAACAGCTTGGTCTGGTCAACATGCAAGCCTCGCGGCTTACGACCTTCCTCCGGAGCAAGCTCCGGCCTTCAGGCCGAGGTAGTTGACTTGGCCGCCGGGGGTATGAGCGTCGGTTCTCCGCGCGGTGGCTCGAAGTCGGTGCGCCGGCGGGCCAGCGAGCGCGGGCAGGACGGATCGGTCGCTCCGGGGTGTGTGGATTCCCGCGGTACCGGTAGCGGCCCGTCGCCGACCTCATGGGACACGCCCGTCGCCAGCGCCGCCGCCCCGCCGGCGCCTGGCACCGCACCGCTAGCCGCCACCCGGGCGTCGAAGTCGCGCGGGAGCGCCTGCCGCACCTCGCTCGTCATCAGGATCTCGTTGCGGCTCGCCGCGCTTTGCAGCCGCATCGCCTCCGTTACCGGATCGCCGAGCAACACGTAATCGAAGCGCTGGTTGCTGATCGAGCCGACACTGCCGGCAACCACCATCCCCCGCGCCACACCGCAGCACACGCCGAGCGCAAACCAGGCGGCGTTGTCCGCCCCGGAGGCGGCCCGGCGAGCGAGCTCCTCGCGCGCCTTGCGGCAGCTCCGCGCCGCGCGCTGGCAATCCTCGGGGCCGCGGAACAGCGCCAGCATCGATTCTCCGAGGAGCTTCGCGATCACTCCGCCCTCCTCCGCAACCGCGGTAATAATCACATCCAGGTTGGCGTTCAGCAGCCTGAGCTTCTCATCGCCGGGGAGCGCCGCCGCCGCGGCGCCAAACGCGGGCAGCGCGAGCGCGGCGACCACCGCCTCGAAAGGTTCTCCCACCATCCGACTCGCCGCCCGCACCATGGGCACCACGCGCTCGAGAAGCCCGTCGTCCATGAACATCCGCAGCGCGGCGTTCTCCTCGAGGAGATGCATCGCTTTGCGATTTTCGCTCACTTCGCCAAGTGCCTTCTGCAGCGTCGCCTCGAGATCGTCAAGGTCGAGCGGCTTCACCAGAAAGTCGAAGGCGCCGCGATTCATCGCGGCGCGCAGGTTGCTCATGTCGCTATAGGCGCTGATGATCACGATCTTGGCGACGCTGGTGACCTTGCGGGCCGCGGAGAGGAACGTCAGGCCGTCCATGCGCGGCATGTTGATGTCAGTGAAGACCACGTCGACCTCGGGGTTGCGTTCGAGAATGCCGAGCGCTTCCTCACCGTCGCGCGCAAATACCAGCTCGAGCTCGCCCTTGCGGAGCTGCCGCCGAAAACGGAAGGTGAGCAGCGTCTCCACGTCGGCCTCGTCGTCCACGATCAACACCCTGGCCGCCTTGTGCTCCCCGCCGGGCGCGACGAGCGCCGAGAAAGCCGCCGCCAGCTCGGGCGCCGACTGAAAACGGTCGGCCGGGTTCTTCGCGAGCGCGCGATCGAAAAACAGGTCGACCTCCCCACCCAGCGACGGCACGTACGCCGACGGCGGCTGGTGTTTCTCCTCGCAAATGAGCCGTAACAGGCGGGCGAGCCGCACCGCCTTGAAAGGCATTTCACCGGTTATGGCGCGGTAGGCGACGACGGCGAGCGACCAGAGATCGCTGCGGTGATCCGCGTTCTCGTCCGCGAGAATCTGCTCGGGGCTGAGGAAACGCGGGGTGCCGACCAGCGAGCTCGCGTTGGGAAACGCACCGGTCTCGCGCAGGCTCTGGCGCGCGCCGACGAGTGGACCGTCCACGCCTCCATCACCCGTGACGATTCCCGAAAGGCCGAAGTCCAACACCTTGACCATGAGCTCCGCTCCCACGCGGGCGAGAAAGATGTTGCCCGGCTTGAGGTCGCGATGGACGATTCCGACCTCATGAGCGGCGCCGAGCGCCTTGGCCGCCTGCACGAACACCGGGAGAAAGGCGGTGAGCGAGATGATCTCCGTGCGGTCGAGCCGCGTCGCCAGCGACTCACCGTCCAGCAGCTCCATGACGATGAAAGGAGCCCCGTCCTCGGTGAGCCCGTAGTCGTAGATCTGCACCACGTTTGGATGGCGGAGACGAGCGATCGCCAGCGCTTCCTGCTCAAACCAGCGGCGCATCTCCGCAGAAGAGGTATGGATCGGGAGCATCACCTTGACCGCGACGCGGCGGCGCAGCAAGGTGTCGCGTGCCACCCAGATCGCGCCCATGCCACCGCTGGCGAGCTCGCGCTCGAGCTCGTATTTCCCAATGGAGTCGGCTGCCTGCATGTTCGCGGATTCCCCTGCCGAGTAGGTTTGCTCAGGCCGATACGCGCCCCGAACGAGAGTCGTAGCCGCGATGACCCAGAGGCCTGTTCGTACTTTGGCGCCGCCCCGGAGTCAAGGACGAGCCCGCCGCTTGCCCGCGCGCGCCCGCCGGAGCCGCCGCGGCCACCGCCGCGGCCACCCGGCCACCGGTGCCCCCAGCCCAAGCAGCGCGGCCAGGGCGGCCGGCCACGAGATCGCGACGTCGCTGCCGGCAACCTCGTCGGCGCCGATGTCGACACCGTTACCCGCGGGCCGTGACTCGCCGTCGAAATCGTCGACGAGATCCGGGAGCGCCGCACCGCGATCGACTACCTCCGGCGCCGCGACCGCCAGGTGCAGGTCGCCCGCCGCAGGAGCAGTGAACCAGACGAGCTCCGCAGCGACGAGGTTGCTCTCCAAGGACGCGCTCGCTCCATCGCGCGCCGCGATCGCCCGGTTGGTGAGGTTGTTGGTCACGGCGACACCCGTGGTCGACGCAAAGCGGTACTCGATGGCGTTTGGATACGAGTTTTCGAAGATGATGGTGTTATTGAGCACGGCGGCGCCGGGCGCGGATTCGAGCCCAATCCCCACGTCGGCGAACCCCTCGCTGGCGTCGTGGTAGATCATGTTGTTGCGGATCACACCACCCGCGTGGCCGCGGTCACCGAGGCCGAACCCGATCCCCCGGTCGCAGTTGACGATCAGGTTTCGTTCCACGAGCGTGTCGGACCCCTCGGACCAGAAGTGGACCGCATGCTCCGCGAGCGCATCGGCCGGACTGCGGATGCCGCGAAAGACGTTGCGGCGCACGGTCCAACCGTGGGCCTGATGCGCGTCGATGCCACCGATGTACCACTGCGGGCCGATTCCAGCCGCGTACTCCAGGAGCGAGTCCTCGAGCACCCCGCCGTCTGCAGAAACGGGATCGCCCGCGCGATACGATACCTTCACCATCTGCTCGAAGGTGTCCACGATGTGGAGATTCGACAGCAAAGGCCGGTCCGCGTCCAGCTCTCCGTGCACCTGAACGCCGTGGTTTGCGACCCACCCGAGCGTCAGATCGCGCACCGTCACGTCCGCGGCCTGGATGCCGAACACGTGCGGGATGCCGCCGGTCATGCCGGCGCCGCGGAGCACGACGTCGTCGCGGCGGCCGGACTCACCGCGCACGGTGACGCCGGCAGCAGCAATGTAGAGGGTTTGCGTCAGGTCGTAGGTGCCCGCCGCGAGGACAATCTCGAGGTCGCCGCCCTGGTTGGCGGCGGCGACGGCCGCGTTCAGCTCGGCGGTCGTCGTGACGCGCGCGGCGTGGGCGCAGGGCGGAATCAGTGGGGTCGACAAGGCAACACAGCAGAGCAAGGCGGCGGTGCGGCGGGCGCGAGACGGGATAGTCGGGCGATGGCGAGGAGCTGTTGGCATGGCCTTCGGGTAACTGTTGACCTCCCCCCCGCTGGCGGGAGGAGGTGAGGTCGGGGTTTTCGCGGTGTGCTTTCCGGGCAGCTTACAGCCGAACTGGCGAGGGATTCACGAAGCAGCGCACGCGCACGACAGCCGAAACGCTACAACGTGGCCGGAGCTCATTACGGGAAGCCGTTGACCGCTTTCCCCGGCGATGCGGCGCGCCATTGCTCGCCGCTCATCTTTGAGCCATCAGAAGCGCCGCGACATCATCGGGCGTGTAGTACGCCCCGAGCAGCCGGCGTTGCGGAGCGGAAACTCCGTTGATCAGCGACACCGCAGGTTCGCCCAGGTCCTCGTGGGCACCGCTCGTAGGACTCCGATCGCTCTTGGTGTCATGCCTCGCCGTTACCTCGCCATCATCGCCATCCGAGTTGCTGGTGGCCCGGACAGGCAGAGGGCATGGTACGGGGCGATGGGACGGAATGGCTCGCCTTGGACCGGTTCGGGTCGAGTGGCCACCAGCGGCCCACAGTGCCGTCCAGGAGGCCGTCCACGGGGACGCCCACAAGGCGGATGCGAACCTGCTGGGCACTGCCCGACGGGGCGAACAGGAGGGTCGTGGCGCGCTCGGATTCTCCCATGGCGAGGGGATGCAGGAGCAGCACCTCTCGGGGCTCGGGCATGGCGTAGGCCAGGCCGTAGGCCGTGAGCTGATAGAGCTCGGCCGTTGACGGCGGGCGCTCACGGCGGTTCTTGTACTTGGCGTCGGCGACAGCAATGACCCGCTGGCGCCGCCGGAACACGAAGTCCGGGCGGATGGTCGGCTGGTTCCAGCCGCTCGCGTTCTCGAGGTAGCTGAACACGTCGGACCGGATGTCCTGCGCGCTGAGGCCTACGTCGTCGGGTGCGCTCGCCGACAGGAAGCGGCCCAGGAACCGCTCGAAGAGCATGTTCATGTTGAGGGTGAAGCTCGACAGCGGCATCGCGCCGGGCGCCGCGTGTTCGCCGAGGCGGGCGCCGTGGTGGATGAGCGCGATCAGGGTGAGCGCGGTGCGGTAGTGGCTCGAGCGACGGTCGAGGCCATCCAGGATCGTCCGGAGCAACTCCGCATCGAGGGGGGCGCGGGTCAGGTCGCCGAAGAAGCGGTCCGCTGAGCGCGCGAGCTCCAGTCTCAGGTCGACCGACTGCATGACGGCACTGCCAAGACGCAGGCCCGCGGCGAGCACCTGGTTGAGCTCGTGGTCGACCGTCAGCTCGTCGTAGGTGCAGCGGAGCGTCGCGCGCCGCGGGTGCGTCGCGATGTGGCGCATGTCCAGCCGCCCACGCGGCGTGGCGAGGTCCTCGTTGCGCGACAGGTAGTCGGGTAGTAGCCCCCCGCGAGCGATGTGCTCGACCGCTCGGAGCAGCGAGAGGCCCAAGAGGTCGACGAGGCCATGCTCGGCCGTCGCGTACGTCGTTCGGGTCTCCGTCACCAGGAGGTCCGAGAGGTCGAAGGCGTACGCGACCATCCGCATCAGGTTGTCGATGCGAATCTTCGGCATGATCACGAGCCGGAGGCCGCTGAGGCCGACGGTACCGATGTGTGGCCCCACCGAAATTGCCAGACCGCTGCGAAGCTCGGTGCAGCGCAGACTCGCCCGGCCCTCCAGCTCCTCCAGGAGCTGGCGGTCGGCGTCCGACAGACGAATGCCACGCAGCAGCGCGCCGGCTCCCGGTGTCTCCGGCGTCGTCGTGCTCCACTCGCGGATGTGAAGGACAGGCGGTGGCGTCATGCAGCCCCCATCTCGTCGTCGAGCGGTTCTTCGGCGTCCTCGTCGTCCGGCACGTCCTCACCCAGGACTGCGTCGTGCTTCTTGTCGTCGGGCGTGACGATGGCGATCAGGGCCTGCGCCAGCTCGTCCTCGCGCCCGGGTTCGAACAGGTCGAAGCGGAGGTTGGCGCTCTCTCGGTCGAAGACGCCGCCCTTGTCGGCAGCCAGGATGTTCGCCAGCTTGTTCGGGTCTTCGTAGCAGTACTCCTGCAGAAGCGGCCAGAGCTCGTCGCGGATGATCTCGGCGATACGGCCGAGCGTGGCCGCTGGCTTTCCGCCCGGCATCAGGTACGCGTGACCGACCTGCAGGTTGCGGCCATCGCGTCCGAGTTGCTCCACGATGCGGCGGTTCAGCGCGCGCAGCCACGTGCTCAGGGCAATGTCGGCAATGGCACCTGTCCGAAGCAAGTGCGGCTCCGGGAGCAGCTCCTTGAAGGCGAAGCGTCGGCGAAGCGCGGTGTCCAAGAGCAGAATCGATCGATCCGCCGTGTTCATCGTGCCGATGACCAGGAGGTTGTCGGGAACCGTGAACGCCTTCTTCGAAAGCGGAAGAAGCGCGCTCGCCGTGCCGCGTTTCGACGTCTCGATGAGGGTGATGAGCTCGCCGAAGATCTTGGGGATATTCCCGCGGTTGATCTCGTCGATGATGAGGACGAAGCGCTTGGCCGGCTGCGCCTGTGCCGCGGTCACCATCCGCATAAAGATACCAGGCTCGAGCCTGAAGCCGTCACTGGCCGGCCGGTACCCCTCGATGAAGTCCTCGTAGCAGTACATCGGGTGAAAGGTGCAGGTCGCGATGTAGGGGTCGGCGCCACCCCGTCCGTAGACCGCATCGCGCTGCCGGTCGGAGAGCTGCGACGGCAGGCAGTCGAAGTTCTGTCGGGCGACGACCTCGAGGGCGATGCGCTCCGCGTGATACGTCTTCCCGGTACCCGGCGGCCCGTACAGGATGACCTGGCGTTTGCGGTCGAGCATGTCCACGACCTGACGCGCCACGCCTTCGAGGGGCGGCGGCGGGTCCATCTTGGCGCCTGAGAGCACGTTGCCGGAGACGACCGACGGCTTCGACGGCAGGACCGACGGGGTGTCAACCATGTTGCTGAAGCCTGGCCACGGTCCCACCCCATTGACCAGGAGCGAGGCCTCCACATCGGCCACGGCCGCGTGCGTCGGCTCGAGCATCATCAGGTTCGTCCCCACCTCGACGGGCACCGAGGTTTCGAAGCTGCGGTTGTGGTGCCAGCGCACCGGCACCTGGTGGGGACGCTCCGCGCCGTGGGCGAAGCGATAGCTGCCCGTCACTTCTCCGACCACCACCACCGTCGACGCGTCGGCGAACAAGGCCACGACGCTGCCCTCTTTCAGCCGGTAGGCGAGCTCCGTGAGGTTGCGCGCCTCGGTTGAGAGGACGCTCAGGCCCGCGTCCTGGAAGGCGGTTTCGACCGCGAGCCGGATGTCGCGCTTCTTGTTGAGCGCGATAGCCTCGGCGAGGTTGCCCACCCTCGCGGGCCCGAGCGCGAGGTACTCGTGGGCGAGCATCTCCTTCCACGCAGACACTTCGCCGGCGAGGCCAAGGCACCAGTGGTCGCGTGGGGCCAGCCCCTTGCCCACCCGATAGCGAAGCTGGACGGGCAACTCGCTCAACGCCGGCAGGCTGTTCCAGAACCGGATGATCTGGATGTCTTGGGCGTAGAGCCCCGTGCCAGTCGGAACCACGCCAACGCAGTAGAGCTCGGCCTCGGACCATGCCGGCGTGGCGCTCCACGTGACGAGGTCGGGGAAGCTCAGGTGCAGGTACTTGTGCTGCCACGCGCTCGAGCTCCAGCGCGGCGCAGCGGCTTCGATGGCACTCTGGAAGGCCTGCGGGTCAATGGCCTCCACCGGCTTGCGGTGGAACATGCGCACCGCCTCCACGGCATCGAGCATCTCGCTGCGGCGCTCCTCGAGGGCCTTGAGGGCTTCGTCCTCGCTGATGTTGTGGATGGAGCGTGAGCCTGGCCGCCTCGCCCGCCACGCGCCGGTCTTCTTGTCCTGCCACGGCCCAAACTTGGCTGCGGATCCACCCGAAATGCTGCCGAAGAGCCAGTAGTTGAGCTCGTCGTCGTTCTTGAACTCCAGCCAGTAGTCCATGGGCTGCTCGTTCGACGCGTTGTGCGGGAGCTGGCGCAACAACTCCGGCCCGCTCATCCTGGCGAGCTGCTCCGGACCGAAGTGCGCGAGGAAGGCCGCGCGCTGCCGCGAGATTTCGGTGACGTCGGGAAGGACGAAGGACCGCCCGAGCTCCGTGGCCACGTACCGGTTGAGAATGTTGTGCGCCTGCTCGTTCATGGTGTCGGCACCCACCGATTCAGTCCCTGCTGAAGCCGCTGCGCCGACCAAAGCTGGCCAGTCAGGTCGGACCATGATGCCGCCAGCTTCGCGCGCGCGGCGACGTACGCGATTCGAATCTTCTTGAGCTCACCCTGCTTTCGCTTCACCAGCTTGGGCAAGCGGCCGAGCAGTACCGTGGCAGGGTCAGCAAGACACTCCACGCAGTCGGGGGGAGCCTGCGGTGCCAGGCACGACTGGGACTCGGGGAGGCCGTGAAAGAGTGAACGCAGCACCCAGGCCTCCGTTGCCATGCTCGGCACCCACAGCACAACGCGATCCGGTAGGCTGGCAACCCCAAGCCAGTCGCAAACGAGCCGCTCAACGGCCAGGACAGTCGCTGCTGGTGGCGGACATGGCTGAGTCACCTGGTGCTCTTTCTCCCCGGCGATGTCGCCATCCACATGGATGACCAGGAGGTCGGTGTCGAAACTCAGCGCGCCGATCGCCTGAACCCCCCCCTGCGCGGCCACTTCCTGACACCAGCCGCGTACGCCTTTCCATCCGCCGCCATGCGGCCCTGCGCTACCGCCGTACAGGGCTCCATTCGGCTGCAGCATGCTCAGGCCGTAGTCCGCTCCGTCCAGGTGGGCATCCAACACGGCCCGGAACACCTCGAGATCCGTGGGCCCCTCACAGACCAGCCGCACGCTATACATTGGGGACTCCCCCAAGGTTTCCGCTGACCCAAAGGCGAGAGAGCGGCCAACCCTCGCGGGCCTTGGCCAGCAGTGCGTCGTCGACGATGACGGGACGGACCGCGGTAAAGCCCCTTGCCGAACGGTCCACGGCGAACAGCCGCACGCGGTCGTCCTGCAGCGCGAGACCATCGAGTACGAGGGGATTGTGACAGGTCAGGAGGAGCTGACGGCCGCTGCCCAGCACCCATTGGCCGACCGCGGCCATCAAGGCGCGCACCAGGCGCGGGTTCAAGGTAGCGTCGAAGTTGTCGACCGCAAGGAACTTCGGGCTTTCCGGATGAATTGCCACGACCGCGGCGAAGAGCACGTAGAGGGCGCCCTCGCTGGTGTCGTAGGCGCTGACCTCATTCCGACCCTCAGCCATGAAGCGATCACGGAAGAAGAGCACGCGTTGCTGGCGTGGGATCGTGGGTGACAGGGGAACGCTTGCCCCCGCCTTCGCTCCGAACGTCTCCACCCAGTCCACGAGTCCGAGGACGTCCTCGACCACTTCTTCGGTTCTTTCGTCTCCGCGAGCCAGGTGCCGCAGCTCTTCGACGGCCTCCGCGAGTCTGCCGCCAGCGAGGCCAACAGGCGCCCGGGACTGCGAGTCGCTGACGAGGCCCCGCAGGGAAGCTGTGTTGGGGGCGTAGATCGCGAACTCTCTGAGCTCCTTGAGCAGGCTCGAACCAGCCGAGCCCGGAGCCAGACTGACCGCTTTCAGGGCCGCAAGCCCCTGCTCAGGGTCGAGTGATTGGTAGCTCACCGACGCTCGCGAGCGGCCCAAGACCTTCTTGCCCTCGACGACGAGTTTCTCGGTTTTGAAGGTCCATGCGGGGCGTGGCTGGTCGATGGGATTGTTGAGCTCCACCTCGTAGCTCGAGCTCCCGGCGAAGGCGCCGAACCGGATCGCGTCGCGTACGCGCTCGCCACGAAAAGACGTCTTGTAGAGCGCGGGCACCCCGGGCCGAACGCCGCGTCGAAGCAACGCCTCATCATCGACGCGACCCGCCGCGGCTGCTCCCAGGACGCCTATGGCCTCGAGAATGTTGGACTTCCCGCTGCCATTGGCGCCGATGAATACGTTCACCTCGCCGAGGTCGATCGCAGCTTCGCGTATCGACTTGAAGGCCTTGATTTCGATGCGTGCCAGCATGCTAGTCTTCGGCTACGGTGAGGAGGTCGTCGGTGTGGAACAGGTTGAACAGCGTCTCCTTGACCGTGTCCTCGATGAGCGTCGGGCTGAAGCCGGCCGCCGCCGACGCCTCGACCTGGACCCTGATCTCGATCTTGTCCGCATTGCGCCCGAGCGCGTTGATGATGCCCGTGTAGAACGTGTGGAAGTCGGTGAACGGAACTTCGACGTCGAGCCGGACGCGACGCGGCCTGCCGTCCTTGCCCGTTGACGGCTTCGTCCCGGTCGGTGTCGTCGTGATCGTTGCGCCGCCCGCTCCCATTCCCCCTGCGGGCGCGACGGGAGCCGGGCCCGTCCCCGAGGGCGGCTGCGCGACGCCGGTCGGCGGGGTCGGGGTGACGGTCACGACCGAGGTTCCACCCACGACCCTGGCCTTCTCCTCCTGCAGCTTCTGCTCGGCCAACGCCGGTCGCACCAGGAGGTAGCCATCGTCGAGTGCGACGCCGGTGGTCGTGAGACTGGTCTTGTAGTGGAGGACCTTCGCGTCCGCGGCGCTCGTTCCCTCACAGAGCGCGAAGTGACCAGCGCGCACGCCGTCGGCGATCGACTGCTTGAGGACCTCGTCATCCTTGAGAATCGGCAGGTGCGTGAAGCTGCGGAAGTAGCCGGGGAGCGCCTTGAGCCTGAGCGCAGGCTCGTCCTCGGGCCAGACCTGGAGCTTGGTCGGGTGCACGAGGAGGATCGACGCGATCTGCTCGAGGTACTTCTGCTTCTCCCTCAGGAACGCCACGACGAGGTCCGTGAGGTTCTGATCAGTGGTGGCCGGCGGCTGCCCCATGTCCATCGCCTTGAGCGGGTCGCCGTTGCTGCCGCCCCACGCAGTGTGGCGGTACGCGCGGAGGATCTGCTGGCGTACGCCCTTGGCCGCGTTGGTCTTCTCCGTCTGAAGCTGCGTGACCTGGGTCTTCGACAGGTTGTGACGCTCGCGGTTGGTGTCGACGTTCTCGGCAGCCAGCAGGCTGCGCACGCGCTCCTTGAGCAGCGCGACCTCGCCCTCGTCCGCGATGAGGAACACGAGGGTGTTTCGCCGCGTGCGGTGTGTGGACCCACTCTTGTTGAGGATGTCGAGGACGGCCGCCTGCGTCTCGGCTCGGCTCGCAGGCCCAAAGGCTCGCTCCGGCGGCATGACGACGAGCTTGTTGCTCGCGCTGTCGGCGATGTCCCCTGGACCCTCGGGCCAGATGTAGGGGGAGAGCGGAGCCTGAGAGAGCAGCTTGCGGATCTCGGCTTCGAGACGCTCGCGTGCCTGCTCGTCATCGACACCGTTCTTGGCGTCGAGGAGGATGCGGTTGAGATTCGGCGTCGTCGAGAAGCGGAAGCGCTCGCCCTCGGTGTTGATGAAGTGGAAGCGCTCCTTCATCTGCAGCACGACGCCGGGGATCGTGCCGAAGTCGATCTCGGGCCGGGCGGACGCGAGATGCAGCTCCGCGAGCGTCGCTCCTCGCGAGCCGTTCCCAGCCTCGCAGGTGAACAGGAAGGTCGTCGCCGCCAGGCCAGCCGCGATGTGCCACTGCGTCATCTGTGGGCTCTGGCGGTCGAGGTCGATCGCGTTCGCCCCGCCGCCGATGATGTCGGCCTCGAGCGCCGATCGGAACTCACGATCGACGAGCTCGAGCACCTCGGACCGGATCTCCTCGTTGGTCAGGTCGATGTCGCTCGCCTGGATAAGTCCGCCGTTGTGGTTGTTCTTGAGCAGATCGGCGACAACCAGTGCGAGAATGCGGAGCACGCCCCGCGTACGCTGGAACTTGGGGTTGGCGCCGACGTAGCGGTTGATCACGTCCAGCAGGTACGGGTGGAAGGGATAGCTCTGCCTGAAGCGCTCGGCGTACGTGTGCTCCTTGGCGAAGTCCGGGACCTGCGGACGCGTCTTGAGGTCGGCCACGTACGCATGGATGGTCGCGTCGCGGTTCTTTCCCTTCCTGGTGCGGGTCCCCTTGTCCTCGGTGTCTTGCCCGAAGGGCACGAACAGGCGGCGGCGAATGATCTCGTGGACCTCGTCTCCGGCGACGGGCTCGCGGACCTTCTGGACGCGACCGAATAGCTCCTGAAGCGCTTGCAGCACCTGCAACGAGGCCATGCCGTGCGTCTGCGTGCCATCGCTGCGCGGCAGCGTGGCGACGAGGATCACGCGCTCGTGATGACCGGCGCGCGTGGCGAGCCGTTGTAGGAAGGTACGCGTCTGCGCCGCCAAAGTCGAGTCGTGGACAGCCACGGCGGCAGCGGTCTCGACGTAGCTCGCCACCTCGTCGAGGATGATCAGCCCCCCGCCCGCGGCCTCGAGGACCCGGTCGATATCCTCGCCGCTCGGCGAGACGCGGTTGGCGTCGAAGTTGCGCATCAGCTCGTAGCCAGCCCGCCCGGCGAGCTGCCACGCCAGGTGGCCCCACATGGTCTGGACCGACAGGCCCGGCTCCACCTCCACAGCGCCGACGCCCACCTGATTCCCGTCGAAGGCCGCGACGGCGACGCTCGGTGGCACCTTCCAGCCCCGACCGAGCCAGTACGCGCTCAGGGCCGGGTGATCGAAGCACGCTCGGCCGTTCCTCACGAGATGGTAGAGCGTGATGAGCGTGTGCGTCTTGCCGCCACCGAAGGGCGTCTGGATCTGCATCACCGCATCGCCGTCGCCCTGACCCGTGAGTCGACCGACCACCTCCCCCGCGAGCTGTCGCAGCCCCGCCGTGAGGAACGTGCGGTTGAGGAAGCGCACGGGGTCGTAGTAGTCGGCGTTGCCCCGGTGGTGCAACACGTCTGCCAGGCTCGCGGCGAAGTCGTTCTGCTTCACCCGGCCCTGCCGGATGTTGTCGTGGGGCGTAACGATCTGCCGCCAAGGAGTTGTGATGGGCATGGCTTCGTCTCCTAAAACAGCTTGAGCTGCCTGCTGACGACTTCGTTTTTCTTCGTCGGTCCGGGCAGCGAGCGCGCCCCGACCAGGAAGCTCTCGTAGAGCGCGCGTTCCTTGTCACCCGGAGGCAGCACGTCGACGACGCTCTGCGCGAGGCGCTGCATGCGGTCGACACCTCCTGGGGGCAGGGCTGCAGCGAGGAAGTCGGCGAGGTCCTGCCGCTCGCCGGCAGCCCAGAGGTTCACGGCCCGGTGGAGCACGTCGATGAGCGGGGCCAGGGCGCCGGTGGCAGCCGGCTCGCCGAGCCCCTTCACCCTCTTGCGGTCGAGCGGGCCCCTGAGGTTGACCTTGTCGCCCTTCTTGTTGAGCACGCCCCTGTCGGCCACGAGCTCGTCGAGCTCGCAGCCCATCGACTGCGCCATGTGAATGGCCTCGCCCGCCTCGACCTCCGACGTACCGAACGCCCAGCGCCAGATGACGTAGAAGCGGCTGGCCTGGTCAACGTTGCCGGCGGCCTCGCCGTGAACGATGCGCTGCAGGGCGTAGTCGGCGACGATGCCGCGGACCTTGTCGAGCAGCTCGGCGATCGTGACCTCCTCGCCGCTGAGCTTGAGGACCCGCTTGTGCCGCCCGAAAACCTCGACGGCGGGGCCGATGGCCGACATGAAGAAGTCGGCGCCGCGGATACCCTGCGACCAGAAGTAGTCGAGGCGCTCGTGGAGACGGGTCTTCAGGGCGGGCTCCACGTCATCGAGAAAGCCATCATCGTGAGCGGATCGCTTGCGGCAGACGATGAAGACCGAGGATGCGAGGCTTGCCGATGCTTGGGCACGCAGTCGTCCGCGCTGCTCGGTTTCGATGGGCCACGACGCCGTCACCACAAGCCCAGAGGCGAGCAGACCGGCGAGCATGGTTTCCCATGCGTGGGTAGTCTTGTGCGCGAACACGACCACGGCCAACCCGTCGTCTCTCAGCACCCGTCGAATCTCCGAAAAGGCGTCGCGCATCCCGCGCTCGAAGCTCTCTGCATCCTTCCCTCGAACTGGGTTTTGCACGATCTCAGCGCGCTTCGGTGTCAGGTCGGTTCGGAAGAGCGCGGGATGTACGTCGTGCAGAATCCGTCGTTGCCACACGTAGAAGAAATCACTGAGATCCGAGTACGGCACCGCGTCGTAGTACGGCGGATCCGTCAAGACCGCATCGAACATGCCGTCTGGAAAGGGCAGCCGGTCGGCACTAGCACTCTGGACAGTAGCGGGGTTGTTTCGTGGCAGGAACTCCAGCACCGAGAGCACGGCAGACCGGGCGTTGTCCCAATTCGCAGAGAGCGGATTCAAAGGGAACGTTTCGGCATAATCCCACGTCATCGACACGGCCTGTCGGCCAAAGGTGTTGGCGATACGTTCGCCGTCAATGGAGAGCCACCAACACTGCCGAGAGCAATAGTTCGCGAGGCGGCTAACCATGAGGGCGAGGTACGTGGTGACGGCTGCCGCGAAACGCGCAGACTCGTCATGGCCCAGTCTCGCAAACTCGCGTACGCGTTCGCCGTGAGAGTCATGGACCAGTCGAGAGAGAGTTGACAACGCCACAAGCTGCCGATCAGTAAACAGGTCAGACCACGTCTTGTAGCCATAGTTCTGAATCCGGAATCCGAGGGTTCCGTGCGGCGGGAGCGGTTCGTTCGGCAGCGCGCTCAGTCCTGGAGCAAGCTCGGCAGAATCGAGGTCTCTGCGGAGTCGGCGGGCATGAGCTACCGCGTCTAGGTCAGAAGATCGCGGCAGCCGGAACATCTTTCCAGACTCTCCAGTACGGTCCGTAACGACGCAGAGTAGACGTTCTCCAAGCTTGCCCTCTTGACCGAGACGTCGAACATCTTTGGCCGAAGTGACCTCGTCACAGAGCGGACAACGCGCGTTGCCCCGAACAATCGTTCCGACCGACGGATCGAAGCCAAGCTCCTCTGCCGTGACTACCTCGAACTCAATCGTTCTAGCGGCCCGGTCCGCCAACAACTTCAGAGCCGTGCTTCCCCCCTTCCGCTTTTGCGACAGCCAGGTCTGGCGAATGAGTGGAACCGTAGCCCTGCATGCTGGGTCTGGCACGGGATGGTATGTGCCCATAGATACGCGGTAATCCGCTCGTTGGCGACGACGGCCGGATATAGTGGCTCGAGCACCTCGCGAGCATTCTCTTCGATTCGATAAGTCCAGTTCTTGACTGCCTCGAACAGCATGGATTTCTTCCGCTCGTCCTGGGGGAATAGCGTGCCCGCTGAAGCCTCCACGGGCGAGGAGTCGAGCGCTCCCCACTCTTGGTTTAGAGCTAGTGTCGCAACCTGCACGATCGATGCGACAGGGTTCAGGTCTGTGGAGTAGGCCTCGCACCCGAGCTGCTGCGCGGCCAGCGGGAATGTGCCCCCCCCGGAAAACGGATCCAGGACACGGAAGGAACCGGTACGGAACTTCGCCGCGGCCACTTCGACACCCGAACCATCGAATTGCGCCACTGCCGCGGTCTGCTTGAGCTCATCGGTTCGTGCTGCCTCGTCGCGAGGAGCTGGTCGCAGGGCAGCGTACGCCGCAGCTCGACATGCAGCGAGTGGCCTCCGAGCCCACCAAGGGTGAAGGACAGACGGATTGCCGACGCGCAGGGTCTTCTCCCTTGCACTCTCTTCGCTGATCTCCGCGAGGGGGAGGCTGTCCTCGATGAGGCGCCTGTCGGTCATGCTTCGCTCCTCACATCACGCGCTGCCGCCAGCGGGAGCAGAAGCCCGGCGAGGCGGATGGAGACCCTTCGGTTCGTCTCGTCGATGTCGGCGGCGCGCGCCGCGTCCTTCGCGGCCAGCGTCAGGAGCTGACCATCGCGGGCGGCGTACATCTGAACGCGATCACCCAGGTGCTGCACCTGCGCCCACTCGGTCGCGCGGAGCCACAGGCGCGAATCGGCATCGAGAGTGCGGGCCAGAACGAAGCGCACGTCCTGGCCGTCGGCATCGCGCGCAATGGCGTCGAAGCCGAGCCCCTCGCCGCGGGTGTCCTCGAGAGCCCGCCCGTGCGCCGCCTCGACCTCGCGCACGCGGGCGAGCAGCTTGTCGTCTGCCTTCGCGTCGCCTACTTTTGCCTCGGCGGGCAACACGGTGACCACGCCGAGCAGCTCGGGGGCGCGCGGGACGAGCTGCTGCTCGAGCCGCACCTCGGCGAGGCGCTCCTGCTGCCGCCGCCTGGCTTCATTCATCAGCCGTTGCTCGCGACCCACGGCCAGGCTTATGTCCTGCCCCGCCCCCGACTTCGCTTCGAGATCGAGGAGCCTGTCGGCGTGCCGGCTGATCACCACGCGGAAGGATCGTTCAAGGTAGCGCTCCTTGAGCCCGAGCTCCTTCAGGCGTCCGCTCGCAACCTCGTCGACAAGGCGCGGCACCATCTGCTCGAGGCAGTAACGCGTAGCCGCGTGCTTGCACGCGGCGAAGTCCATCATGGGCGGTGGCGGAGCCCGATCGCAGCGCGGACGAAGGTCGTGGAGGTGGATCGGGTGCGCCGGCGCGAGGGCGGTGCCGCCGCCGGCAACGACCTCGCGGACAGCGAAGAGGCGCTGCGAGAGGACTCGTCCAGTGCCGTCGCCGACGACTCCGCGGAAGAACCAGAGGCGCTCGGGCGCGCGTGCATCGACGTCGAAGAACACGGCACCGCGCGCGAGGGCGTCGGTAAAGCCGACCTCGGCTGCCTGGAGCACCGACTCGAAGAGTGGATGCCCCGGGCCGAGCAGCTCGGTGCGTCCGTCCTCGCCGACCGCGGCCTTGTCGAAGGTCAGGGAGAGGTAGGCACGCTCCACGGTGCCGTAACGGCGCCGGAAGTCGAGCTCCTGCTCGTGCCGCAGATTCACCGGCACACGCTCGACGCGGAGCTTCCCGTCCGCCCGCCGCTCCCAGCGCCCGCGGTTCCGCTCCAGGGTGCGCGTGAAAAAGCTCTCGAGGTGCGACGGGAGCAACGCCTGACTTGCCGAGCGAGCCGCCTCGTGACGAAGCTCGGGCAGGTTCACGAAGCGGCGGGCGAGCCCCTCCTCTCGGGCTGCATTGAGCGACGCCTCGTGATCGGGGCTGACGGCCTGCTCGATGCTGGCCACGGCGTCGGCGAGCCGCCGGCGGTTCGTGATGCAGTCGATGATCAGGTCGGCGAGGGAGATCTCGTGGTCATCGAGGAGGTCGCCGACGAGGTCGAACACGCGGTCGGCGCCGAGCCCTTGCCGCATCTCCTCCATCTTGCGCAGGAGCGCCGCCAGCACGGCGCCCTCGCGGGTGTCGGTGGCCACGAGGTTGAAGATGAAGACCTCGTTCTTCTGGCCGATGCGGTGGATGCGGCCCATCCGCTGCTCGAGGCGGTTGGGGTTCCACGGAATGTCGTAGTTGACCATCTGGTTGCAGAACTGGAGGTTGATGGACTCGCCACCCGCCTCCGTCGCGACCATGATCTGCGCCTCGCCCCGGAACAGCACCTGCTGCTGGCGTCGCTGGTCCATCGAGAGCGAGCCATTGATGACGGCGACCTTGAAACCCTGCGCACGAAGCTGGCTCACGAGGAAGGTGAGCGTATCCTTCGCCTCGGTGAAGATGAGGAGCTTCTCGCCGCGCGCTGCCAGGCCTTCATCGCGCAGGATGGCGTCCGTCAGTTGGACCAGCTTGGCCTCGATGCCGCTGCCGAGCGCGCCACGGGCCCGCCGCGCGAGTCGCTCGAGGGCGAGGACCTCAGCCTCCAGCTCCTCGATAGACTCGGCGTTGGTGTGGCGCTCGAGGAGGGAGTCCTCGACATCCCACCGCTCGGCCTCGGACAGGTCATCGAGATCGTCGACCTCGGCGCCTCCGAGCAGCTCTTCGAGAGTCGCGTCGCCATCGCTGCCGCGAAGCGCGCCGCCCGCTTTGGTGGCGGCGAGAGCGCGGACCTGGTCGAGAAGGGTCTGCAGGCGCTCGTGCCGGCGCGTGAGCGATGCGGTGATGGCAGCCAGGCTCGAGGTCAGGCGCCGCTGCAGGATGGTCATGGCGAAGCCGACGTTGCGCTTCTCCTTCTGCATCGCCCTGTTGAAGTGCTCGGAGACATACTCGGTGACTTCGTCGTAGAGGTCACGTTCGGCCCGGCTGAGGTCAAAGGCGACGGTCTTCACGGTTCGTTGCGGAAAGAGCGGCCTCCCGTCGAAGTGGCACATCTCCTCCTTCAGGCGACGGAGGATGATCGGGTTGTCCGAGGAGGACATCGCCTCCTCCAGGATGTGCCGGTCGGCGAAGAGGTCCTTGTCGAGCAGCTCGAGCAGCAGGCGGAAGTTTTCGGGATCGCCCTTGTGGGGCGTCGCCGTCAAGAGCAGCAGATGCTTGGTGCGGGCCGAGAGGTCTTCGCCCAGCCGGTAGAGTCGGGTCTTTCGGGTCTTCTGCGAGCGGACGCCCTGGCGGTAGGCCGCCATCTTGTGGGCCTCGTCCACGATCACCAGATCCCAGTCCGCCTCCTTGAGCGTCTCGAGCACGTTGTCCCGCGCAGCCCAGTAGAGCGAGGTGATGCAGCGGTCGTTTTCGATCCAGGGGTTGCGACCAACGTTGGCCTTCAACACGCCGTTATCGATGATCGAGAGCTCCTCGGAGAACTTACCCGAGAGCTCCTCTTGCCACTGGCGGGCGATGAGCGGCGGCACGACGACCAGCACCCGGTCGGCGAGCCCCCGGAAGCGCAGCTCCTTCAGGAGCAGGCCAGCCATGATGGTCTTGCCGGCGCCAGGATCGTCCGCGAGCAGGAGGCGAACGAGCGGCGACTTCAGCATGTAGCGGTAGACCGCGTCGAGCTGATGAGGCAGCGGCGTGATCGTCGAGGCGTTGACCGCGAAGTACGGGTCATACTCGTAGGCGAGCCGGATGCGCATCGCCTCGATGGCGAGGTGGAAGGCTTCCGGGTCGCCCGAGAAGTCCATTCCCTTCGCGCTCGACACAACCTTGAGGCCATCCGCCTGCGCGGCGGTCACGATGATGCCCGGGTAGAACTGCCGCGTGCGGGTGCCGACGGCGTCGACTTGGAGCATCGTGCCGAAGCAGTCGACGCAGAGGACGCGGACCGGCTCGGGCCAAAGCGGGCCCTCGAGCACCATGTCCTTCTCGATGGCGGGGCTCATGCGGCACCTCCGAGCGGCTGTGCCTGTGTGGCTCGGAGGAGACCAGCTTCGGCCATGCTGAAGGTTCGGGGGCCGGCGACGATGAGGTGGTCGACGACCGGGATCGCGAGGGAGTCGAACACTGAGACTAGCGTGCGGGTGATCGCGGCGTCCTCGCCGGAGGGCTCCGCGACGCCTCCGGGGTGGTTGTGCGCGAACACGACCTTGGCCGCGTGATGACGAAGCGCCGCCTCCACCACGAGTCGGGGGTACACCGGAGCGCTGGCTAGGCTGCCTTCGTGGAGCGGCAGCGCACGAAGGACGTGGTTCTCGTGGGTGAGCAGGATGAGCAGGAAGACCTCGTTGTTGGCCGTCGCCAGCTCGTCCACGGCGAAGCGGGCGAGGTCCTCGCGGGTGGTAAGCTGCGGCTTGTGGCCCCACCGGTTGCGCAGGTAGCGGCGCGTCAACGACGGCATCAGGTGGAGCAGCGTGGCGCCCGTGTCGCCGACGCCATCGACACTGGTGAGCTCGGCCGTTGGGGCGTCGAGGACGTTCGACACGGAGCCGAAGCGATCGAGCAGGGCACGCGCGATGGGTTTCACATCCTTCCGCGGCACGGCGTACGTCAGCAGCAACTCGAGGACCTCGTGATCCTCGAACGCTCCGAGCCCACTTCCATTGAAGCGGTCTCGCAGTCGCTGACGATGGCCTTCCACGTAGGACATCTACTCGCTCGTCTCCTCAACCCGTGTGCTCGTCGGTTCGCCTTCCGTCGCTCCTCTGCTGCGCCCCCACTCGTCGACCTCGGTGAGCTTGAGCTTCCAGAGCCGACCGATCTTGTGCGCAGGCAGCACCTTGGACTCGAGCCAGCGGTAGACCGTGTCCTTCGCGATCCCGAGATGTTTGGCGACGTCTTCGACGGACGCCCAAGGGTCCCGTTCGGCCATCGGCATGCTCCCGCCGGTACGGAGGCGCCCCTCGAAGACGCACTGCCTCCATCGTCGGCGGGCGGAGCTTATCACGATCAGAACCCGGCGCTCAAGATGCACCTCGGCCAACATCGATCCGCTTGCTCGGCCTGGTCCGGGTTTGAGCTGGTCGGATCTAGCGGCGGCTACCCCGTCGCAGCCCGCAGCTCCGCCCACAGCGCCCGCTGGTCCTCCCAGGCCAGGCACTCGCGCAGCCGGCGCAGCGTGCGCTCGGTGTGGATCGGCTCCCGGCCCGCCCCGGGTACTCGGGCGCGAGGGCCTGCTCCTGCGACACGGCGGCGTCCCTGGCGTGCCATCCCATGTCAGCCCGATGCTGCCGAGAAGTAGGGATCTCGCGCCTACCGGATAGCCCCATGCGGGCGCCGTCGTTCGCACCCGCCGCTGCGAATGCCACCTTCGGCGATTGCACGTCACGGTCCCGGATGGTAGGTTGTCCCGCCATGCTGTCCAAGCTCCACGAAGTCCTCGTCGATGTCTTTCGCCGCCGCCCCGAGCTGCTGCTCGAGCTGCTGCGGCGCGTGCACCAGGACCCGGTTCCCGCCCACGACCGCGCCCGCACCGACGATCCCGATGCGGTCGCGATCCTCCCCGTTCCCTGGCGCGCCGACCTCCTCGTCATCTTCGAACAGGCTGGCTCGGCTACTCTCGCCGTGATCGTCGAGGTCCAGACGTCTGGCTCATGGTGCTCGCGCCCGACGACGCGGTCGCCCGCTGGGCGTCCCGGCCGATCCGCACCGGCCACCCCGGCTTTGACCTCGTCCCCATGGTGCTCGCCCGCGCGGCAGTCCCATGGCTCGTCGACCCCAAGCAGGCCCGCCAGAACCCCGAGCTCGCCATGATCTCGGCAATTGCCCATGGCGGCGAGGACAACGGCCTGGCCGTGGCGCTGCCGGCGCTTCAGGCCGCCGCCGAGCTTGAGCCCGATCGCGCCCTGGCCTATACTGATCTCATCTGGCAGCACTTGGGAGAAGCCGCGAGGAAGGTGCTCGAGAACATGCTCGACCTGAAAGAATACCAACCCCAGAGTGAGCTCTACCACAAGTACATCCGCCGCTGGCTCGAAGAGGGCAAGGCCGAAGGTGTGACGGAAGGCGTGGCGGAGGGCAGGGCCGCAGGCAAGGCCGAAGACGTGCTCGCCGTGTTCGAAGTCCGCGGCCTGGCCGTCACGGACCAGCAGCGCGAGCTGATTGTATCGTGCCGCGATCCCGGCCGGCTCGATTGCTGGCTTCGACGGGCGATCTCCGCGCGGTCGGTCGAGGACGCCCTGGAGGGCCCAAAAAGCTGAGGCCATCGGTTTCGGGCGATGGGACCTCGGCGTCTGTCCGCAATGGCCGCCCGACCAGCCGAAGGTGCCCCTCGCAACACCCCCTTCGCGCCGCGCGCCGGCGTCCATCGCCAACAGCGCCGAGCCGGACAATCCCATCGGCTTCGGCCGCAAGAACCTGTGGATGCCGACGCGCGCGACTTCGTGCTCGTGACCCTGCCGGTCGAAGGCTGGGTGCTAGCGGCTTCGACGCTCACGAAAAATGACGGGGGTTTGCTCGCCGAAACTGTACCACCCAGCTTGTTCGGGAAATCGGCGTCGGGCGAATGTCCGGTTTCGTCTTCTACACTTCTTCCCGCCGCAGGTTTCGGTGAGCAGGGTGCAATTCACCGCGCCCCCAATGCCGGGCCGGGGATCCTCGGCCCGAGAATGATCCGCGCCGATTACCGGCCGCGATGACCGGGCGCGATAAATTGCGCCCCTATCGTCGCGGCCTCAGGTGTCAAGCAGATTCGGCCGACGCCGGGAAGTCGACAGGTAGATAGAAAAAAGTATGTCCCGATGCGACTGGCGCGCTCGGCCCGGGCCAATGGCACTGGCCTGCTCCAAGAGAGCAGGAGTGACCATTTTTCGTGAGCGTCGAGCGGGGGCCCCCTGGCGGTCGGCTCCGGCGCTGGTCGTGGCGCACAGCCCTGTCGCCCGGCTGCGGCTCACGGCCGCCGAAGGCGGTCATCGGTTCTGCCTGGCGCTCCAGAGCCCACAACCGTCTTGTGAATTTGTACAACTCAAGATCAATTTGTACAAGTTTTACTAATTCGGAGCTTTCCGTCCGCCAGCGGATGCGATCATCGTGCCACTTCGTCCGCGAAGATAGCGGCGCCGAAACTGGCTCGGGACTTGCACCATCGTGCCGTGACGACTGAAACATCGGGCCACAAGCCCTACCGCGACATCGCCAATGGAGGAGAATTCCCATGTCCATGGACGTCCAGGCTGCCCAGTCCTCATCGGTTGCGTGGCAAGACACCAGCGAGACCCAAGCTTCCACCGAAGCGCAATCCACTTCGACCCAGTCAGCAGAGGCGCCCGAGCAAAGCGGCGCGGCCACCCCCGCTGCCGCCACGGGGGACAGCTACGAGGAAGCTGCCGCTCCAGACCGCCTGGGGATTTCCAGCACGACAATGCAGGGAGCGAGCGCCAACGGCAACTCCAACGGCGGTGATTCGGCAGCGCGGCCGGACCTGGTAGACTCGGTTGGCCGGGCGTGCGCCGAGGTCGGAACCCGGTTCAAGGGCGCGCTGAGCAGCGGCGACACCGGCAACGCTGTCGGCGGAATCGACGCCGGGGACTCCGGCGTGGACGAGCAAGTCCGCAGAGCGGCCGAGCGCGTGGGTGAAGCTGCCGCGGAAGCTGGGAAGGCCATCGGGGACGGGGTCGAGAAGGCGGGAAAGGCGGTTGAGGAGGGCGTGCGAGAAGCCGGCAAGGCCATCCAGAAGGGGGTTGAGGACGCCGGCAAGGCCGTTGAGGAGGGCGTGCGAGAAGCCGGCAAGGCCATCGAAAAGGGGATTGAGGAGACCGGCAAGGCCCTGGAGGAAGGAGCGAAGGAAGCTGGCAAGGCCATCGAGAAGGGGGCTGAGGACGCCGGCAAGGCCGTTGAGGAGGCGCTGGACAAGAGCGGCGTGTTGGAAGGGTCGAAGATCGACAAGCTCGGCCGCGGCGACAAGTGCACCAAGACGATTGAACCGGAGTATGGAATAGGGCCCGTCAAGCTCGGCGGCAAGCTCACCGTCGAGACGCAGCGCACCAACGATGACAAGTACGTCGTCTCGGTGGACACGGAGGGGAGCGGCGCTATAGGCGGCGGTGGGAGCGTCGAAGCCGAGGGCGGCGGCAAGCTTGGCGCCAAGACCGAGTATACCTTCAATTCGGCCGCCGAAGCCAAGAGGGCGGAAGGCATCATCACGGCCCAGATGGCCAAGAGCTCACAACACGTCCTGCGCGCCGCAGAGACGGAGACCCAGAAGGAGAAAGAGGATCGGGAATGGCTCGACAAGCACCGAACCGCGACGGAGACTCGCTGGGCGGCCGGAGGGAAGGTCGAAGGTTCGTCAGCTTCGGGCGGTGCCCGAGGTGAGGTCAGCGGCGAATATGAACGGACCGAGCGGATCGAATACAAGAATGGTGAACCCACGAGCGTGACCTTCAAGACGAAGGCCAAGGCGGAAGGCAAGGCTGGCATGGGTGGCGGCAAGGCGGACGTGAAAGGAGTGGAGGTCGATGTCGACAGCCGCGAAGGTGTCCAGGGTTCTGCCACGGTCGAGGTCGAGAAAAAGGTAAACTGGCAAAAAGGCATGACTATCGAGCAGGCGAGAGCCGCCGCCGAAAAGATGGAGACATCGAAGGTCACGGTCACTACCGACACCAAGCGTTTTGAAGGAGGTGACGAGAAAGGAACCGAGACCAAGTACGAGTTCGAGACCAAGGGCAAGAGCGTCGATGCAGCCGAAATCGCCAGGCGCGTCGCCACGGGAGGGCCCGATGAGTTCTACAAGGGGCTGCCCAAGGGCACCGAAGTCGAGGTCACCGAGACTGACTACAAGACGTACGGGGCACGGTTCAAGGGGAGCGTCGGCGGTCTGGACGTCAAGATCGGTACGGGCTTCAGCTCACAGCGCCAGGACTACGACACGGAGCACGAACGCAAGAGCAAGACGACGGTCGGCCGCAACCCCGGAAGGCAAGCGCCGGCACCGGCACCGGCTTTCTGGCGCCAGGTCTCATAGCCGGGCGCCGCGGTGAGCGCGGCGCGCCAGCCGTGCACTATGCAAGCTGGCTGACGAGGCATCTTGCATTTCGCAATGAATGCCTCCCGCTCTGCGCGCCTGCAGGCAGCTCTGAGGGGCGTCATCGAGGCTCCTCACCCAAACCCTCCCCCCCCCGTGAGCGGGGGGGAGGGAATTCATGTATGCCTGGTCTTGATCACTGCGGCAACGCCACCGCGCCTGTCCCGTCATGGCAAGCGGGCTGTGATTACAGGTGGCCATGGCGAGATCGTACGGCCTCTGAAGCGCCGAGCTACGGGTTGGCGCGTCGTTTGCAACAAACGACATCGCCGCCGGCCGCCCCAGCGCCGCGCCGATATCACCCGAGCTCCGGAGGCCACCCTGACCGACCTCGCCTTCATCCTCGTTACCGTCGCATTCTTCGCCCTGTGCTCGCTCTACGTGCGCGCTTGCCAGCGAATCTGACCATGTTCGACCTGATCGTCGGAATCGTTGCAGTCGCCCTCGTCGGATATCTCCTCGCCACCCTCGTGCGTCCGGAGAAGTTCTAGCGCCAGCGCGCCGCGCTGCATCCTCGGAAGGAGCACGACTGGCCATGACCTTCATTGGCTTTCTACAGCTCGCGCTTTTCGTCGCACTCCTGACCGCGCTCACCAGGCCCCTTGGTGCCTACCTCGGCCGGGTGCTCGACGGTGGCGCCACGCCGCTCGACCGCCTCCTCCGCCCCCTCGAGCGCCTGATCTACCGATCCGCAGCGATCGACCCCGCCCGCGAGCAAAGCTGGCCGGAGTACGCGTCCGCGCTGCTTGCCCTCAGCCTCGTCACCTTGCTGTTCACCTACGCGCTGCTGCGACTGCAGGACGTCTTGCCCCTCAATCCCTCCCCCGATGCGCTCGGCACCCCGCTCACCCCCGACCTCGCCTTCAACACGGCAGCGAGCTTCACGACGAACACGAACTGGCAAAGCTATAGCGGCGAGGACACCATGAGCTACCTCTCGCAGATGGTCGCGCTGTCGCTCCATAACTTCCTCTCCGCAGCCGCGGGCATCGCCGTCGCCGCCGCGCTCGTCCGCGGCATCACCCGCGACCGTAGCCGCGGAATCGGCAACTTCTGGGTGGACGTGGTCCGCATCACCCTGTATCTGCTGCTGCCGCTGTCACTGCCGTACGCCCTGTTTCTGGTGTCGCAGGGGACCATCCAGAGCTTTGGCGAGTACGTGACGGCGGCGCCGCTAGAGGGCCACGGCGCCGCAGCAACGCAGCTCATCCCTCGCGGGCCGATGGCGTCCCAGGTGGCCATCAAGATGCTCGGCACCAATGGCGGCGGCTTCACCGGCGCCAACGCCGCTTTTCCCTTCGAGAATCCGAGCCCGCTGACCAACTTTGTCCAAATGCTCTCGATCTTCGCGATTTCGAGCGGCTTGATTCATTACTTTGGGTGCACGGCGCGCGCTCGCGCGCACGCCTGGACACTATGGGCCGTCTGCCTGGTGCTCTTCCTCGCGGGTGCGACGGCGCTGTGGTGGGCCGAAGCGGCCGGCAACCCCCAGTTTCACGCGCTCGGCGTCGACCCGGCGGACGGCAATCTCGAGGGCAAAGAGGTGCGCTTCGGCGTGTTTTCTTCCGCGTTGTTCGCCACACTCACCACGGACGCCTCGTGCGGCGCCGTCAATGCGATGCACGACTCCCTCACGCCGCTGGGCGGGCTGGTAGCGCTGTTCAATATCCAGGCAGGCGGGGTGATCTTTGGCGGCGTCGGGGTCGGGTTGTATGGGCTGCTGCTCTTCGTGATCCTTGCGATCTTCATCGCCGGATTGATGGTCGGTCGCACGCCGGAATATCTCGGCAAGAAAATCGAGGCGTTCGACGTCAAGATGGCCACGCTTGCGATCCTCGTTACGGCGTTTGGCATCCTGGGCTTTTCCGGCTGGGCGGCGGCGTCGACCTGGGGCACGTCGCAGCTCGGCAACGCCGGTCCCCACGGCCTCACCGAGATTCTCTACGCGTTCAGCTCGGCGGTCGGCAACAACGGCAGTGCGTTCGCGGGGCTGCGCACGAGCACCCCGTGGTGGAATCTGACGCTGGGCCTGGCAATGCTCTTCGGCCGCTTCTTCGTAATCGTACCGGTGCTTGCGCTCGCGGGCAGCCTGGCCGGCAAGAAGCGGGTGCCGAGCGGAGCGGGGACCTTCCCCACCGCGGGGCTGACGTTCGGCATCTTGCTCGCAGGCGTTATCATCATCGTTGGGGCGCTCACGTTTGTTCCCGCCCTGGTGCTAGGTCCGGCGGAGGAGCACTTCCTCATGCACGCGGGCCGCCAGTTTTGAACGCTTTCCGGAGATCCTGAACATGAGAGCTCGTTCGCAAAGCCTCTTCGATCGCCGGCTGGTCGTGCCGGCGCTCCGGGAAAGCCTGCGCAAGCTGAATCCGAGACACCTCGTGCGGAGCCCGGTCATGTTCGTGACCGAGGTCGGAGCCTGCGTCGCCATCGCCGACGTCGCCCGCGAGTCGCTCGCCGGCGGGGCGGTGGGGTTTGGAGCGCAGGTGGCACTGTGGCTCGCCTTTACCGTACTGTTCTCGAACTTCGCCGAAGCACTGGCCGAGGGCCGTGGCAAGGCCCAGGCCGATGCGCTCCGGAAGGCGCGGACGAAGGCTTTCGCCAACCGCGTGACGGCGGATGGCGGGAGCGAGCGGGTGCCGGCGGAGTCGCTGCGCAAGGGCGACGTCGTGGTGGTCGCGGCCGGCGAGATCATTCCTGCCGACGGTGAGGTCACGGTGGGGGCGGCAACGGTCAACGAAGCAGCCATCACGGGAGAATCCGCGCCCGTCATTCGCGAGGCGGGCGGCGACCGCAGCGCCGTCACCGGCGGCACCACCGTGCTGTCCGATCGGATCGAGGTGCGCGTCACGGCCGATCCGGGCGAGAGCTTCATGGATCGAATGATCGGTCTGATCGAGGGTGCGCGGCGGCAGAAGACCCCCAACGAGATTGCGCTCGGCATTCTGCTGTCCGGAATGACGCTGATCTTCCTGATGGCCGTGATCACATTGCGGCCTCTGGCGATGTACTCGGGGGTCGCGCTGTCGGTCACAGTGCTGGTGGCACTGCTGGTGTGCCTGATCCCGACGACCATCGGCGGCCTGCTGAGCGCGATCGGCATTGCCGGCATCGATCGCATGGTGCAGCGCAATGTTCTGGCGATGAGCGGGCGCGCGGTAGAAGCAGCCGGCGACGTCGATGTCCTGCTGCTGGACAAGACGGGCACGATCACCCTCGGCAATCGGCAGGCGACGGCGCTCGTGCCGGCGCCGGGAGTGGAGATGCGCGAGCTCGCGGATGCGGCGCAGCTCGCCTCGCTTGCGGACGAGACGCCGGAAGGACGCAGCATCGTCGTGTTGGCCAAACAATTCGGGATTCGCGGGCGCGACATCCGCCAGCTTCCAGGCGCGCGGTTCGTGCCCTTCAGCGCGCGGACGCGGATGAGCGGCGTCGACCTGGTGGGGCGAGCCATCCGCAAGGGCGCCGCCGACGCGGTGCGCACCTTCGTCGGTGCCGACTTCCCGGCGCCGGTGCAGGCGGCCGTGGACGACATCGCGGCGAGCGGCGGGACGCCGCTGGTGGTGGCCGAAGAGCACCGCGTGCTCGGTGTCGTCCACCTCAAGGATATCGTCAAGGGCGGTCTGCCCGATCGCTTCGCGCGCTTCCGGGCCATGGGCATTCGCACCATCATGATCACCGGCGACAATGCGCTGACCGCTCGCGCCATTGCCGACGAGGCGGGTGTCGACGACTTTCTGTCGGAGGCCCGACCTGAGGACAAGCTGGCGCTCATCCGGCGCGAACAGGCCGCCGGGCACCTGGTGGCGATGACGGGCGACGGCACCAACGACGCTCCGGCACTCGCCCAGGCGGACGTCGGGGTGGCGATGAACACCGGGACACAGGCCGCCAAGGAAGCCGGAAACATGGTCGACCTCGACTCCAACCCCACCAAGCTGATCGAGATCGTCGAGATCGGCAAGCAGCTCCTCATCACCCGCGGAGCGTTGACGACATTCAGTATCGCCAACGACGTCGCCAAGTATTTCGCGATCCTGCCGGCCATTCTGGTGGGCGCCATTCCCGAGATCGCGCCGCTGAACGTCATGCGGCTCGGTTCCTCCGCGAGCGCCATTCTCAGCGCCGTGATCTTCAACGCCGTTATCATCGTGGCGCTGATTCCGCTGGCGCTGCGCGGGGTCCGTTTCCGGCCCCTCGGAGCCGCCGCGATTCTGCGCCGAAATCTGCTTGTCTACGGAGTCGGCGGGCTGCTCGTCCCGTTTGCCGGCATCAAGCTCGTCGATCTGCTCATTCATGATCTGCTCGGACTGGTCTGATTGGAGATACCCGTCGTGATGCTTTCCACTGCGCTGTCACCTGCTCAACCGGCGAGCTGGGTCGGGAACGTACGGGTCGCCGCAGTCGTGACGGTACTTCTTGCCGGGATCGTCTGTGGGGCCTATCCGCTGGCGGTCTGGGGTCTTGCCCAGCTCCTCTTCCCGTGGCGAGCCAATGGATCGCTAATGCGCGCTGCCGGCGGCGAGGCGATGGCCATCGTCGGCTCGGAGCTCCTCGGCCAGGGCTTTGTAGAACCGCGATATTTTCATCCGCGGCCTTCCGGAGCTGGAGACTTTGGTCACGACCCGGCGAGCTCAGGGGGGACGAACCTGGGACCGACCTCGGCGCGGCTCATCAGCGGGTTGACCGGCGATGCGGCGGGTCCGGGGCGCGGCGAGTCCTTCGCGGGAGTCGCCGCGCTCGTCGTCCGGTATCGTCGGGAAAACGAGTTGGCCGCGAGCATAGCGGTGCCGGCCGACGCGGTGACGCGGTCGGCAAGCGGCGTCGATCCCCACATTAGCGTGCGTAACGCGCGGCTCCAGGCGCCCCGGGTAGCGCGGGCGCGCGGCATGGACCGCATTGAGCTGGAGCGGTTGGTCGCGGCGCACACACAGGGACGCGACCTGGGTTTTCTCGGGGAACCGAGGGTGAACGTGCTGACCTTGAATCTGGCGCTCGACGCGCGCGAACGGCACCGCTAGGCGGCACGAGATTGCCCCATGCGGGAAGATCGCGCCGCCACGTTCCTGCAGATGATTCGCCGTTCGCGGCGCGGGCGGCTGAAAGTCTACCTGGGCTACGCGGCGGGCGTGGGCAAGACGTACCAGATGTTGCTGGAAGGACATCGGCTGGTGGCGGACGAGATCGACGCGGTGGTCGGCTACGTGGAGGCGCACGGCCGCCAGGAGACGGAGGCGCTCGTTTCCGGCCTGGAAGTAGTGCCGCGTCACCTCATGGAATACCACGGCATCATCGTCGAGGAGATGGACCTCGACGGAGTGCTCGCGCGCCGGCCCGAAGTGGCGCTGGTGGATGAGCTCGCCCACACCAATGCGCCGGATAGCCGGAACGCAAAGCGGTACCAGGACGTCCAGGAGCTCCTGGCGGCGGGAATTCACGTGATCACGACGCTCAACCTCCAGCACCTGGAAAGCTTGTACGACACCGTGGAGAAGCTGGTCGGCGTCAAGGTCCGGGAGCGCCTGCCGGATGCGGTCATCGCAGACGCCGATCAGATCGTCAACGTCGACCTGACCACGGAAGACCTGCAGCGCCGCCTTCGCGAGGGCCGCGTCTACCCCGCGGACCGGGCAACGCAGGCGCTCGAGCACTTCTTCACCACCGCGAACTTGCAGCACCTGCGCGAGCTGACCCTGCGGGAGCTCGCCGCCCAGATCGATCTGAAGCGGCGCGAGATCCTCGATCCGGAGGACAGGTTTCTCCCGGACCAGGTCATGGTTTGCCTGTCCTCGCGGGGACCCAACAGCGCCCGGTTGCTGCGCGCCGCCTCGCGGTTGGCGGGCAGGCTCAACCGCAACTGGTACGCGCTCTATGTACAAACGCCGGCCGAGGAGCCCACAGCAATCGACCCGGTCACCCAGCGGCTATTGGCCGACACACTGACGCTGGCAAACCAGCTCGGTGCGGTCGTTTTCACGTTCAAGGGAGAGAACGTTGTCGACACCATTCGGCGATTCGCGCGTGAGTACCGCATCGGCCACATCGTCATCGGGCGCTCGCCACCGCTGTCCTGGTGGCAGCGCGCGCGAGGCCGGCGCAGCTTCGCCGAGGAGCTCGTCGAGCGGACTCCGGGGGTGACGGTGGTGGTGGTCGACGTTCAGGAGGCTCCGCCCGGGAACGACGCGCCGCCGGAGCGCCCAGAGTGGCCGGCAGGGTCGGCGATTCGCCTGCGATCATCGCGACCCGGGCTGCTGGCGAACCGCCTTGGGCCGGAGCACATCATCATCTGGGAAAACCCTGCCACCCGCGACGAGATCTTGCGGCGACTCGTCGCGAGCCTCGCCGCCGCAAGCCCGCGCATCGATGAGGAGGCTGCACTGGTAGCAGTGCAGGCGCGCGAAGCGGAAGGCTCGACCTTCCTCAACGAGGGTGTCGCGCTGCCCCATGCCCGCCTGGAGAACCTCGTGGAGCCGCTGCTAGCGCTGGGGGTAACGAAGGCCGGTGTCCTGGATACGCCGGCCGAAACGCCAATTCGCTTCGTCCTGCTCCTCTTGTCCCCTGCCGCGAATGCACCCGCGCACCTGCAAGTGCTGGCGGCGGCGGCCCGCATGCTGCGCGGACTGGATTTCCAGGGGTGCGCGGCGCGGGCGCACTCGCCCGCCCAGGTGCTCGCGGTGCTGGCAGAGCACGAGGGCTCGAGTCCGCAGGACATCGCCTGAGGGCGCCCCGCTCCTTCCCTGCCTGCGGCCGGCCACCGGGCGGACCGAACCTGGCCTGGTAGGGCGGGACGAATCCGTCACAGTGTGGAGCGGTCCGGCATACATGGCGCCAGATCGCTTGATCTACGCATCTTCTGCACGGCGCGGCGGCGCTCCGCGGATGCATGGTGTGACTTTTCTTGCCACGGGCGGGGACGACTGCAATGCCGATGGCCAGTTTGTGCTGTTTTCCGGCCGTCACTCAGGTGGCATTCAACTTGCACGTATGGTAAGCGTGGCGGGAAATGGTCGCTGGGAGATGGAGAGGCCCCTCGCCGGGATTGTCCACGATTATTTACGGCGATGCTGGAGGATAGCAATGAAGAAGATGGCAGTAGCCTTGGTCGGAGTGATGCTGATGGGAACGTCGCTGGCTGTCGCGGGGCCGAGAGATAATGGCGCTGCGCATGCCCTCAAGTGCGGCACGGTTCATCCGAGCGCCGACCTGGGAGCGAAGCTCGAGGACGAGGCCATGACGCTGCTCTCCAGGCGCGGTGCCGAGGCGGATCTGGCAAGTGGCGGAATCGTGGATGTCTACTTCCATGTGATCACCTCCAGCTCCGGCGCCGGCAATGTCAGTGACGGCAGGATCTCCGACCAGATGGCCGTTCTCAATGACGCCTACGGGCCTTTCGGCTGGACGTTCAATCTGGCCGGTGTGGAGCGAACGGCCAACGACTCCTGGTATACCATGGGCTACGGTTCGACGGCCGAGAAGGCAGCCAAGGCCGCGCTGCGCAAGGGCACCGCAGAGGACCTCAATGTCTACACCGCAAACATCGGTGGCGGGCTGCTCGGCTGGGCGACCTTCCCTTCGAGCTACAAGAACGCCCCCGCGAGCGATGGTGTGGTCGTTCTGAACGCTTCGCTTCCGGGTGGCTCCGCCGCTCCCTACAACCTCGGCAACACCGCGACTCATGAGGTCGGCCACTGGATGGGCCTCTATCACACCTTCCAGGGCGGCTGCAAGGACGGCACTCGCGGCGGCGACTATGTCTCCGACACGCCGGCCGAGAAAAGCCCCGCCTATGGCTGCCCGACGAATCGCGACACCTGCCTCCGGCAGAAGGGTCTGGACCCCGTGGAGAACTTCATGGACTACACCGACGATGCCTGCATGTTCATGTTCTCCAGCGGCCAGGGCGTCCGCATGGATGCGCAGTGGGCGGCTTACCGCGCTGGCATGTAACGCCTGAGCCCAGGCCGGCAGCGGCCCTGGATAGTCTTCCCGGCGGAGGTGGCGCGCGGCGCCGCCTCCGCTTTTTTTTGGCGTCGGCCGACTGGCCCGCCGCCGCGCCGTCGCCCGGGCGCTACTCGGCGCCGGCGGCCTCGAGGTTGCGCAGATGTTGTCTGAGCTCTGATTTTCGCCGCACCAGCCGCTGCAGCCGCTCGCCTGAGTCTGCCTCCCTCGCGCCCTCGGACTCGAGCTGCTGGATGGAGCCGGTGATCATGCGCAGCTCCTGGCGAATAGCGAGCTGCCGGAGCCGCACCAGGCAATGTCGCAGCAGGTCGTTGTCCTGATCGACTGAGGTGTCCCTGGTGAGCTCCTTGGCGAGCTCTCCGAGGTCTGTCGCGGGCATGGCGCCGCCGAGCTCGGAAAGCAAGCGGCCGGCGGTTGCCGGGACGGGGTGTACTGCCAGCAGCGCCGCCGCCTTGCGAAACCCTCCATGCCGAAACGAGTCGACCGGGTACTCGGCCAGGGTATCCGCGGCCAGCGTCGGGTGCCGTGCCATGGCGGCGACCATCGCGCCCTCCAGGATCTCCTCGGGCGAGAGCGTGAGCGCAGGAGGACTGAACGGGATCGCAAAGACCGGAGGCGGAGTCGGTTCACGCCGTCGTCCGTCCCAGCCACCACGGCCGCCGCGGTAGCCCGCGCGATTCCGCTCGGTGGCCGAGACCGCCGGAGCTGCCCGCTCAGCCGCCGGGGCTGTGCCCGGCTGGTCGTTGCCGGCGGTATCGGCGGTGGCGCCCGAGCTGCCCGCGCCATCGCGCTCGCGCCGGCGCCGCAGCCGGTTCAGCACGACCTCGTCGGGAATTCCGAGCCGGTGAGCGACGATCGGGCAGAAATGGTACCGTTCAACCTCATCGGGTATGACCGCCAGGACGGGAAGGAGCGATTCGAGCGCCGCAACCTTCTGATCCGGCAGTCGGAGGTCGAAGCGCCGGACCGCCATGTCGATAAGCGCCGACATTGCGGGCATCGCTCCGGCGATCTTGGCGACGAGCACGTCGGAGCGATCTTGCTGAATCATGTCCGCGGGGTCGGCGCCGGCGTCGAGCGTTGCCAGCGCCACCTGCACACCCGTTCGCAGCAGCAGCTCGGCGGCGCGGCCGGCACCGCGCTCACCGGCGGCATCCGCGTCCATGAGCACCACAACGCGGCGGGCGTGGCGCCGCAACAGCGCTGCATGCTCTGCGGTCAGCGACGTTCCGCAGGGGGCGACGAATCCTGGAAGGCCCGACTGCGCCGGCAGCAACACGTCGAAATACCCCTCGACCACAACCGCGGTGCCGTCCTGGCGAATTGCCTTGGCGGCGCGATCCAGGCCGAACAAGAGCCGCGACTTCTGGTAGATCGGGCTTTCGGCGGTGTTGATGTATTTCGGCCCCTCGCCGCCCGCCAGCAGCCGCCCACCGAAGCTCACAATGCGCCCGGCGGCGTCCGCAATCGGAATGAGCAGGCGGCCGCGGAAAAAGTCGTACCAGCGGTCTTGCTGCTGCCCCGCGCGCAGCAACCCGACCTGATTGAGTGCTTCAGGGGTGATGCCGAAGTCGCGCAAGGCGCGGCCAAGGTCTCCTCGTTCCGGCGCGTACCCCAGCCGGTAGGCCGCTACCGTCGCGGCGGTGATCCCGCGCTCGCGCAGGTAGCGCCGCGCCTCGGCCGCCGCCGGGCTCTCCCGCAGGAGGCGGTGATAATGTTCCGCCGCCGTGCTCATGGCACTGTAGAGGCGTTGCTTGGCGTCCTGTTGCGCCCGCTCGGCGGGGGAGGTTGCCGCGATCCGCAGCTCGACGCCCGCTTGCCGCGCCAGCTCCTTCAGGACCTCTCCAAAGCTCAGCCCCGACCGCTTCATTACGAACGCGAAGACGTCGCCATATTCGCCGCACCCAAAGCACTTGAACATCTGTCGCTCCGGGAAGACGTTGAAGGACGGCGTGCGCTCCTTGTGAAAGGGGCACAGAGCGACATAGGAGCGGCCCGCGCGCTTGAGCTCCGCGCCGAGGTATGAGCGGACCACGTCGACGATATCGAGGCGATCGCGAATTCGGTCGATGTCTTCCTGCGGAATCATGGCGGCATCTGCCAGGGTGCGGAGCCGTGCAGCGCGTCGAACCCTCAGGCGATCAGATCACGCGCCCGCTTGCGAAAGTCCTGCAGGAGCCTGGCCGATTCCAGGTCGGCGGCGCTGGACTTGAGCAGATCGAGAAGGTCTGCGGCGAGACCGCGGCAGCGTTGCTCCGCGGTGGCGACAATTTGCATCGCCCGCGGCTCGACGGCACGGGCGCCGAGCACCGTGCCGAGCTCCTCCAGCGCATCCACGATATCGTTGATTGCGGGCAAGAAGCGGTTCGATATGGTCCCGGCGAGACCGTCGATCACCGCATCCTGGCGGCTGACCGCCTGCTCGGCGGACAGCAGCTCTTCCAGCGCGTGCGATAGCTCCTGGTTGCGGCGCTCGAGCTCGACCACGCGCGAGACCTTCGCCTCTGCCTCGTCGCGCCGGCGATCGTCGGGTTGCTCAAGGCCGCGCTTTTCTCGGGCCTTGCGGACGTGGTCCTTGACGCGATCTCGAAGCCGGTTGTTCTCGAGCTCGCGATCCCGGATCTGCAACACATAGGCGACGCTGTCCAGAAGCTCGGCCATCTTGAACGGCTTGGTGATGTAGTCCGCCGCCCCCGTTCGCAAAACCTCGACTGCCGTGCTCTGGCTTCCGCGGCCAGTCAGCATGATCACGTAGGTGTCGCGAAAGCGCAGGCGAATGTGGCGCAAGGCCTCCAGACCATTGACGCGCGGCATCATGTAGTCGAGAATGACCAGGTCCGGGCGATGCTGCTCGACCATGCGGATCGCCTCCTCACCGTCGCAGGCCTGCAACGTCTTGTAGCCTTCTCCGGACAGGAACTCGACGAGCAGTGACCTGATGCTCTCCTCATCGTCGACGATAAGAATCGTGTTGTCAGGCATAGGCAGTTCTCCCGGAGCGGCGGCGGTTTCCGGCGATTCTGTTGAAGTATTCCCAGAGCGGCCCCTTCACTCCGAAACCGCGCAATCGCTGTTGAATCCGCTCGCTGAAGTTGATCCCCATGCCGGGGACGATCCAGGAGCGGTTTCGCGCGGCAGCCTCGCGCACGATGTCCAAGCAGCCTGCGTCAAGATGCGGAGATAGATAGAAGACCGGCGCCAGGTAGGAGGAGTCGGCGGTGACGATGCCTTCCGAGACGGCGATCTGCTGGATGCGGGTACGGGGGTAGACGCGAATCCCAAGGCCCACGATCACGGCCGTCGGCCTGGCACCTTCCATGGCGCGAAGCGTTTCGGCGAGGCTCGCTGCGGTCTCGGTGGGACCGCCGAGGAGCAAGCTGTGGCAGCACGGAAGGTCGGCCTCGCGGCAGGCCTCGGTGATCTCGGCAACCCGGGCGGCGTCGAAGTTCTTGCCCATGTTTGCAAGTCCATCGTCGACCGCGGTGTCGATTCCGAAGTCGATTCCCGAGCACCCCGCGCGTTTCATCAATCGGAACAGCTCGAGTCCACCATAGTGCGGCTGACCGAAACAGCCCCAGCTCACCTGGAGGTTGCGGCCCACGATCTCTTCGCAGATCGCTACGGCGTGTTTTGGCGGGTACGTGAAGACATTGTCGACGAAATAGAAGTGCCGGACGCCAAAATCGGTGCCGAGTCGCTCCATCTCGTCGGCGACCAGCGCGGGGGAACGGAGGCGCATCCTGCGGCCTTCCACCAGCGGGTAGGTGCAGTAGATGCACCGGAAGGGGCAGCCCCGCCGAGTCTGCAGATTGGCCATGCCGCCACGCTCATAGTAGCTGCCGAGGTCAAAGAGCGGGCGAAACGGCGCCGGCAGCTCGTCCAGACTGGGGATGCGCGCTACGGGCGCCGGGTCGAGCTCGGGCGCTTCCGCTTCGCGACGGCGCCGCGTGACGACGCCGGGAATCGCGCCGAGCTCGCCGCCGGCGGAAACCTGTCGGACGATTTCCCGAAAGGTCGCCTCCCCTTCGCCACTGACGCCGATGTCCAGACCGAGGTACTCCAGGATCTCCCGCGGCATCAGCGTGAACCCGGAACCGCCCGCGATGATGGGTCCGGAAAACTCCTGCTGGACACATTCGACCGCGGTGCGAATTTCCGGCAGGTACCAGACGGGGTCGAGCATGTTGACGTTGTCGATGTTGCGAATCCCGATGCCGACGATGTCCGGCGCGCAGGCACGCACGGCGGCGCGAAGGGAGGCGACGGGATCGCTCTCGAAGCAAAGGTCGATGCCCGTAACCTGATGTCCGTCGGCCACGACGGGGGCCGCCACGGAAGCGAGGCCGATGGGATATACGGGATCCGGGAGGCGTTCGCGGTTAGCGCTGATGAGGAGGATTCTCATGTCTCGGAGTGGATCGCGGAGGGAAACCGGAAGCAAGCGGCGTAACCTCGAAGACGGAGAGGTATTCTACCAGCGCCGATCGTGCTTGTCAAAAGCTCCGGCTCCCCGAGTCCACTGCTGCTGTTCGATGTCGACGCGACAGGGCTCCCCTCCGTCCCTCCCCCTGGAAGCGGGGGGAGGTGAGTAGGGGTCTTCGTGATGCGCATTCCGCGCCGCCTGCAGTCGAGTGGACGGTGGATTCAGGACTCCGCGGCCAGCAGAAAAAAGTAGAGCCCCGAGGCGAAAACGCCGCGGGGCTCAGGGAGGAGTCCGGCCAGGCGAGCGCGCGGCCGGAGGCGGAACACCGCCGGCAACCGAGCGGCCGTGCTCCCTCTTCTCCCCCGCTTCGCGTCAGGAGGAGCTTGGGAGCACACCTGCCCCGATTCTCCTGCGGTTAGTACATGCCGCCGCCCATGCCGTGAGCGCCGTGCATGCCAGCACCCGCGCCGGGCTTCTCCTTCTCCTCGGGAATCTCGGTCACGACCGCTTCCGTGGTCAGGAGCAAGCTGGCGATGGAGGCCGCATTCTGCAGCGCGGTGCGCGTGACCTTGGTCGGGTCGATGACACCGGCGGCGATCAGATCCTCATAGATTTCGGTGTCCGCATTGAAGCCCCAGGAAACCTCATCCTTGACGAGCAGATTCTGGACGACAACAGAGCCTTCCGCACCGGCGTTGTTCGCGATCTGGCGAACCGGCTCCTCGAGCGCGCGGCGAACGATGTCGACACCGACCTTCTCATCGTGGTTGGGGCTGACGATCTTGTCGAGCTTCTTGATGGCTCGCAGCAGGGCGATACCGCCACCCGGAACGATGCCTTCCTCGACCGCGGCGCGCGTGGCGTTGAGCGCATCCTCGACGCGTGCCTTCTTCTCCTTCATCTCGGTCTCGGTCGCGGCGCCGATGTTCAGGACGGCCACGCCGCCGACAAGCTTGGCAAGCCGCTCCTGCAACTTTTCGCGATCGTAGTCGCTGGTGGTCTCCTCGATCTGGGTCTTGATCTGGCGCACGCGGCCCTGAATATCCTCGTGGCGGCCCGCACCCTCGACGATCGTGGTGTTGTCCTTGTCGATCGTGACCCGCTTCGCGCGGCCAAGGTCGCTGAGCTTGACGTTCTCGAGCTTGATGCCGAGATCTTCGGCGATCATCTGCCCGCCAGTAAGCACGGCGATGTCCTGAAGCATGGCCTTGCGGCGGTCACCGAACCCGGGGGCCTTGACCGCGGCGCACTGCAGCGTGCCGCGCAGCTTGTTGACGACGAGCGTGGCAAGCGCTTCGCCTTCGACGTCCTCGGCGATGATCACGAGCGGCTTGCCCATGCGCGCGATCTGCTCGAGCAGGGGCAGGAGGTCCTTCATGTTGCTGATCTTCTTCTCGTGGATCAGGATGTAAGGATCCTCGACCATGACCTCCATGCGCTCGCTGTCGGTGACGAAATAGGGCGACAGGTAGCCGCGGTCAAACTGCATGCCTTCGACCACGTCGAGCGTGGTGTCCATGCCCTTGGCCTCTTCTACCGTGATGACGCCGTCCTTGCCGACCTTCTCCATGGCCTCGGCGATGATTTCACCGATCTTCAGGTCGTTATTCGCGGAAATTGTAGCCACCTGCGAAATCTCGCGCCGACCTTCGACCGGGCGGCTGATGTCCTTGACGGCTTCCACGGCCACTGCGACGGCCTTCTCGATGCCGCGCTTGATCGCCATCGGGTTGACACCGGCGGTGACGCTCTTCACGCCTTCGCGGAAAATTGCCTGGGCGAGCACGGTAGCAGTCGTGGTGCCGTCACCGGCGACGTCCGAGGTCTTGGAAGCGACTTCCTTGACCATCTGCGCTCCCATGTTCTCGAACGGATCCTCGAACTCGATCTCCTTGGCGACGGTGACACCGTCCTTGGTGATGGTCGGGGAGCCAAACTTCTTCTCCAGGACGACGTTGCGTCCCTTCGGGCCAAGGGTAACCTTTACCGCGTGCGCAAGCTTGTTGACGCCACGGAGAATTGCGGCGCGGGCTTCCTCATCGTACTTGATCTGCTTCGCCATGATCTATACTCCTGTCGCTGAAACGGAGGTCTTGAATATGAGCTAGTTGATGACGCCGAGGATGTCGTCTTCGCGCAGGATGAGATAATCCCCGCCGTCGAGCTTGACCTCGGTACCGGAATACTTCCCGAACAGGACGCGATCGCCTTCCTTCACGGCGACGGGTCGCACCGAGCCGTCATCCTTGATGCGGCCGCTACCGACAGCGATGACCTGGCCCTGCTGGGGCTTCTCGCGGGCGGTATCGGGGATGACGATGCTGCCGACTCGCTGCTCTTCTTCCTCGACACGCTTGATAAGCACGCGATCGTGGAGAGGCTTGAGGTTCATGGGCGGTTCCTCCTTGGGGTGCAACGACCAAATGACTACAGGGGCACCAAGTCGCGGCCATCGGCGGCGCGGCTTTGGTAGCACTCATAGTGAGTGAGTGCTAACATAACCTCGCGCACGCCCCATGTCAAGCACCCACAGCGCGCCGCGGCTACACGCCTTCCGCCGCCCCACGCGCCCCCAAGAGCGCCGCCAGACCCACCCCCACAAGCGCCCCGACGCCATCCAGCAGGATGTCGGCCGGATCGAACACGCGATTGGGGAGGTAAAACTGGATGATCTCGTCGAGGCAGCCGGCATGCACGCACAGGCTCATCGCCGCCAGGCTGCGCAACGGGCCAGCCGTAAGGTGTCGCGACAGCGCCCAGGCGAAGAGCATCGCCAGCACAGCGTACTCCGGAATGTGCCAGAGCTGCTGAGGTTGCGCGATATGCCAGCTCGCGGCCAACACCGGGAGCAACGGCAAGGCGAAGTGAGAATAGAGCCGGCGGCTGCCGAAGCCCACGCCGCGCCGTCCGAGATAACCACCAACCCCAACCACCGCCCCGACGAGCCCGCCATAGACCGTCAGTTGAAAGCCGCGCCTGCCGATCGCGCCGTCGATGAGCTTTACGAGCTCGGGTGTGACCGGTGACACCGCGTAGATCGTGGTCAGCCACAGCCCTACCCACAGCCACCGCAGGCGACTGGTGTCCATTCTCCGTGCCATCCCGAACAGCGCTCCTTGAGAGTATTGCGCAACGCCGACCGCGCCGTGCACGACGCAGGGTGTACCCGATCGCCCCGGACCGTCAAGTCGGGCGCTGCGCCTGAATCACCGCTTGCTGCCGGCGAGCTCCGGCATCCAGTCATGGTGCGCCCACGCCGCACCCCGCCGAACGCGCGCCGAAACGCGCGCATGAATCTGCGCAAGCGGCCGTCCGACTCGGATATCCCCCATGAAACTAGCATTGCGACGCCATCGATGGTGAGGATCAGCCGTGGCCCAGTTCGTGCTATCAGGTTGGCATCACCAAACGATATCCTTCCAGATCGAGGACCAAAACCATGTGCAACCCCATCAACACTTCCTGCCCGAGCCCGACTACCCACGCCTCCTTTCCCCAGAACCCGGCCACGACCGTCGTGACTCCGAACCCGGAGCCCGCAAGCGGTCGCCCCGGTCCACAGCCTACCGCGCCCGGTAGCGATCACTACGAGCCCGCCGGCGCCACCGACCCCGGCGCCATCGGTGCCGCCAATGCCCAAGCTCCGTCGGTGTGCAGCAACCGCCGCGGCGATCTCATCCGCGAGATCAGCGGCATGAGCGACGAGCAGCTCCGGGCGCGGGCCCGCGGCCGCGAAACCGAAGATCTCGTCCGCGACCACGAGCGGGCCGCCGCGGACCGCGATCCGCAGATGACTCGACTGCGCACCAGCGTCCAGCGTGAGCTCGGCAGGCGCGCGGACAGGCTAAGCGACGACCAGATCGCGCGACTCGGCCGCGACGGCTTCCACGTGGATCCCAATCCGCCCACCATCAGTGCGGACGATCGGCGCTCCTACACCTACACCCCCGACCAGCTCCGCCGGCAGGCCGCCGGCATGCCGGTCGACCCCCGGGCCGAACGCGAACGCGAAGCGCTCAACGCCATTCGCACCACCGGCCCCATGGGTACCTTGCCGATGGTCGCCGCCGCGGCAACCGGCGACCCAGACAACGTGATGCAAACCAGCCGCGCCGGCCGCGCCATGGATGCCATGGTCGGTGCCGCCGCCGCTCGACGCGCCGCGGCCCACGGTGCTCCATTCACTCCGAACAACCCCCGTAGCGCGCTCCCGGCAGCTCCACACCCGCTTCGCACCCAACCCGGCGCCGCCGACTCCACACCCCGCCCGTAGTCCCGCGCCCCCGGCGCCCGCCAGTCGCCTGAGATTCGCGAATCCGCCGCCGGTGCGCCTGCAAGCCGACCGGAAAGCGCATCACGAAGACCCCCCACCTCACCTCCCCCCGCAAGCGGGGGGAGGGACGGAGGGGGCGCTGCCTCACGACGTCGAACAGGCGGTGGATTCAAGGATTTCGGGCCGCGCCCTCGACCCGCGCACTGCCCCGCCCGCCTCGCAGGTCGAAGCTCCAGGCCAGTGCAACACTAATGAGACAGGTCTGAGCCCCCGCCAATGACCTCGCCAACACCCCCGCCGCTCCGGCGATTTTTTCCCCGGCTCCGCCCCGGCCCGCCGATTGGGTGTCGCCGAGATGAGACAATTCCTGCTTGCCCTGTTGCGCTCCAAGGTGCTCGTCAGCCTCCGCCCTCCCACCCGCCAAGCCGCAGCGCCGTCGCTTTTTTTCGCGATCGACTCAAGCGCCGGCGCGCCTGGCACAGTTCTTGCCCATACGTTTCCCGTGTCCAGCACCGGGACGAGCGGCGTACCCCATGCGAGATCCGCACAGCGCGGATCACTGAAGGTCGCGTAGCAGCCTACCGGAAAGGCTCTGGATTCAACCACCCAAGCGGCCGCCGGGAATCGTGCCGGTCAGCGTTTTCTAGGAGCTCGGGAATCTCATGTCCAAACGTCCTTCCATCCAGCCTGGCGTGTTCAGCCGGCCCGTCGTTCGCGTTCTGTTCGCTCTCATCCCCCTCGTGATCATGGCGCAGCCCGCCCGGGCCTCCGTCTCCGACGGCCAGTCGCACCCGCCATCAGATTACTACACCATGACGCCACCGAGCCGCGGCGCGAGCTACGTTGATCCCGCCTTCGGCACCTCGGTCAAGCGACTGTCCGATGCCCTTGCCACCACCAGCAGCCTGAGCTCCGGCTCGCTGACCTACGTCGTGAATGAGTACTCATCGATGTCGGCCTTCAACTCCGACAGCTCACGGCTGCTCCTGCAACACGATAGCTATTGCGCCCTGTATGACGGCAATGGCAACTACGTGCGGGACCTGCCGTTTTCTATCAACTCCGGCAGCGAACCCCGCTGGTCTAGGCTGAACCCGGACGTCCTGTACTTCATCAGCGGCAACCAGCTCCGCAGCTACAACGTGAGCTCCACCGTCAACACCCTCGTCCACGCTTTTACCGAATACGCACAGATCTCGGGGAAGGGCGAATCGGACATTTCCGCCGACGGTGACCACTTCGTATTCGCCGGAGATAACCGCTACATCTTCGTCTACCAGATCAGCACAGATACCAAGGGTGCGGTCCTGGACACCGCTGGCCAGGGCGGATTCGACCAACTCTACCTTTCCGCAAGCAACTACGTGGTCGTGGGCTGGTATGCCACCGGCACCACGCGCTATCACGGCGTCGAGCTGTACACGCAGAACATGGCCTTCGTCCGCAACCTCGCCCGCGCCCTGGGCCACATGGACATCGGCCGCGACACCACCGGCGCCGATGTGCTGATCTGGGCGAGCTCCGCGGATCCTCAGCCCTTGTGCAATAACGGCGTCGTCAAGATTCGTCTCTCCGACGGCCTGCAGACCTGTCTGCTGTCGCTGGACTGGAGCCTGGCGATTCACGTTTCGGCTCCTGACAACGGCGGCTTCGCCATCGTCGATACCTACGCGCCGAGCGATCCCGACCCGCGAATCACCTGGCCGGCGTACACGAACGAGTTGCTGCAAGTCAAGCTGGATGGGTCAGGGACGTCCAGGCTCGCGCACCATCGCAGCCGGCCACTCAATGACTACCTTTATCAGCCGAAGCCCTCGGTCAGCCCCGATGGGACGAAAGTCGCATACAGCAGCAACTTCGGCCTGCAGGACACGCTGGGCTATCCAACGAACTACTCCGACGTCTACCTCGTGAGCCTCTCCGGGTCCTCAGGCGGGTCAAACGCGGCCCCGACCGCGTCCTTCACCGTGAGCTGCAGCGACCTGGTGTGCGCGTTTAACGGCACCGGCAGCGCGGACTCGGACGGCACCATCCAAAGCTACTCCTGGAGCTTTGGGGATGGCGGCAGCGGCAGCGGCGCCACTACCCAGCACACCTTCGCGGCGGCCGGAGACTACACGGTGCTGCTCACCGTCAGCGACAACGCCAGTGCGACAGGTTCCGCGTCAAAGCTCGTGGCGGTTTCCGCGGGCACCAGTAATGTCGCACCGACAGCAGCATTCAGCGTCACGTGCACGAACCTGAGCTGCACCTTCAATGGCACGGCCAGCAGCGATACCGATGGCACGATCCAGGGATTCTCGTGGAGCTTCGGCGACGGAAGCTCGGCAACGGGGTCCGCGCCGGCGCATACCTACAGCAATGCTGGCACGTATAACGTCGAGCTCACCGTGACGGACAACGATGGCGCCTCGGACAACACCGCCAGGGTCATCGATGTGACCTCGGGCGCGACGAGCGGCAGCCTGGTGCGCCTCGAAGAAGACGACCCCGCGGTCTCGGTGGTCGGTTCCTGGAGCTTCCACGGCTCGTCGATGCACAGCGCCGGCGGCGCACTGCTGTCCATGGAGGCAGGCGCGTCCGTGTCGCTGAGCTTCGTCGGTGCGGAGATCCGCTGGATCGCCTATCGCGACGAATGGAGCGGCCGGGCCGACGTCTATCTCGATGGCCAGATGGTGCAGACTGTCGATACCTACGCCACGCCCTCACAGGCCCAGGCTACCGCGTATTCGCTCGCGGTCGCGCCCGCCGCAACGCATACCGTGGAAATCGTCGTGCGCGGCGATAACAACGCGTCCTCCGGCGGCTCCTGGGTGTGGATCGATGCGCTCGAGGTGGTCCAGTCCTCGGACGGCGGCAGCGGCGGCGGCGGTGGTGGCACCGGCGGCGAGACGAGCGGCCCCGTCGTCGTCGAGCAGAGTGACGCGGCAGTCGCCGTCGCCGGCCAGTGGTTCGCGAGCACCAGCGCCGCGCTCAGCGGCGGCGACGCCTTCCTGGCCATGGATCGCGGCGCCGCGGCGACGATCACCTTCACCGGTACCGCCATCGACTGGATCGGCTACCGCGATGCGTGGTCGGGGATTGCAAAGGTGTACGTCGACGGCGTCGCTCTCGATCGCGTCGACCTCTACGCGAGCACCACTGCGGCGCAGGCGACCATCTACAGCGTGTCCGGGCTTCCAGCCGGAACGCACACGTTCACCGTAGAAGCCAGCGGGCGAAGGAACAAGAAGTCCGGCGGCGCATGGATCTGGGTCGACGCGTTCAAGGTGACCAGGTAGTCTGTCTCTCCCCCCCACCCGAACCCTCCCCCACCGCGCGCGGGGGGGAGGCGGAAACGCGAAGCGGCGCCGCCCAAGACCTGGCTTCACGCGGTCTGCGTGCCCCCTGAGCCAGGCCTGGCGAGCGTCGTGCGCATGCGGCGGTGACTGCCCAAGAAGACTGCCCCAAGCAGCACGGCAAGCACCGCCAGCCCCGCATGTCGCAGCGGCACCGGCCCGCTCACCGTAGTAAAGGCGAGATCGCCCGTTTTTTCAGCGGAATTGCCGGACGGGTCGGTAGCGCTGAGGCGGAAGTGGTAGGCCGCAGCCGGCGCGAGTCCAGTGAGGAGTACGCGGTGGCTCCGCTCGTAGGCCCCGCCGCGTACCACGTAGGGGTAGCTCGCCGTGCTCGCACCATACTCGATCTCGCTGGTCGCGGGCTCGGAAGTCGCCCACTCGAGCATCGCGGTGCTGCTTGTGACCTCGGCCACGGTGGGGTTCTCGAGAGTGGGCGCCTCCGTGTCGGCGGCGCCGAGTGAAAAGACTCCGGTCACCTCGGTGCGCATTCGCGATGGGTCGCTCAAGGAAAGGCGATAATAGACGATCGGCGACCCCAGCTCGGCCAGGCCGGTGAGCATGACGCGCCTCTCGAGAAGGTGCTCGGGCTCGGCCTTGGTGTACGGATAGCTGTCCGCGGCAGGACCAAGCTCGAGAAGCGCGTCCGCCGCCTCATCCGCGCGCCAGGACAGGATTGCAAAGTCGGCCGTGGCGTACTCCAGGGTCGGCCCGGCCAGCAGGCGAGGACCAGCTTCGTCCGGAGACGCCGCCGTAAGCAGCGTCAACGCCCGCCCCGTAGCCACGCATCCACGGTCATCGCCCACGTTCCCCGCTGGATCCCGGGATTTCGTCGCGATCTGGTACCGGGTCCCCGGCGAGAGGTTGGTGAAGATCCCCCGGTGATCGGTGACCAGTGTCGAGCTCGCCCAGACCGCGGCGCTCGCCGCGCGCGCGACCTCAGGACTGGCCTCGGCGTAGCTGTCCGAAAACTCGTCTGTCGCCCACTGGACAATCGCCTGGCGATCGCTTGCGTAGGTGATCTTCGGACAGGAGGTGTAGCAGGGACGCCTGTCGTCGCCCCTGCTGTCGGTAGTGAAAACGAAGTCCGTGGAGGTGGCGAGATTCGAAAAACCGTCGACGGATTGGACGCGGAAGTGGTACGTCGTCGCCGGCAAGAGCCCGGTGATCGTCATCGAGTGGTGAGGGCGGAGCTCGCTGTGGACCGCGGCCATTCCGTAGGAGCTCGTGGTTCCGTAGTCCACTCGCGAGGTCGCCGGCCGATTCGTCCGCCACTGAATCACCGCGGACTGATGCGTGATGGAGGCCTGCAGGACGTCGGGGCCGGCAACAATGATCAGGGGTGCGGTGCTCACCCACCCGGCGGTCGTGAAGTGGCGATCCGCGGCGGGGTTGGTGGCGTTCGTCTGGCCCGGCGGGCCGTTTCCCGCGGGGTCCGTGGAGCTCGCGCGGTAGTGGTACCAGGTGTTCGCTAACAGCCCCGTGAGGAGCCGATAGTGCTCTTGAACCGGCAAGTCGCCGTAGTCGACGTTCGTGTAGGTGTCGGAAAGACCATAATCAACCTTGCTCGTGGCCGCCTCGTCCGTCCTCCAATAAATCAGGACTCCCGTGTCCAGGACGCTGAAGGAATCAGCAACCGGCCCCTCGATGATGACGGGCGGAGTGGCGTCGATCTCGTCTCGGGTGGTCAACGTCGCGTCCTGTGAAGCGATGGGGCCGTTACCGAAGGCGTCCGTCGATTGCACCTGGTAGTGATAGGTGGTGAGCGCGCTCAGGTCGCGGAGCGTGAGGCGGTGGTCAGTAACGAGGGCGGGGTCGGGAAGGAAGGACCCGTAGCCTTGACCGACCCCGTAGAGTATCCGCGAGTCGGCCGCTTCGTCGGTTTTCCAGGCGATGATGGCCTCCGCGTCGGAGACGTAGATCGCTGCGGGCCCCTCGACGATCACCGGCGGCGCGACGTCATGCGGCGTCGATGTCGGGGTCGAGCTCGCGGGGACGCTCGGAGTGGGCGTGGGCGTCGGGCTCGGCGTGGCGGTGCCCGTGGCGGTCGAGGTGGCCGTGAGCGCGGGGCGCACGGTGGCGGTCGGAGTAGTCGAGGCGGTGGGACTCGCGGCGGCGGTCGAAGTTGGGGAAGCGGTTGGGCTCACCGTGCCTGTTGGCGTGGGCGTAGTCGTGGCAGTCACGCTCGCGGTGGCGGTCGGAGTCTCCGTGGGCGTGGCGGTGGGAGCTCGTGGGGTCAGCGACGGGCTCGGAGAGGCAGTCACAGTCGGGGTCGACGTCGCCGTGGGCACCGGAGACTCGGTGCTCGCCGGCGTGGCGGATGTGCTCGGGTTCGACGTTGCGGACGGGTCGGGCGTGGTTGTCGGCGTCGCCGTCGCGGGCGCCGGAATGAGCGTCGGCGTCGATGTGAACGTGGCGGTCGGCGTCGCCATTGCGGTGGGTGTCGCCGTTGCGGTCACCGTCGGCTCGGACGTTGGACTTGTCGTTGGAGTCGCGGTCGGCGTGGCGGTTGCGGGGTGACACGGCGACGGGTCACTGACGAGCGTCGTCAGGAGGCCTGGGCAAAGATCGAAACTCACGCTGCCGAGCACGAATCCACCGCCGACCTGGCCAATGGACAGGTGCTGTCCTGTGGAGCCCTCCAGGCTCGCCGCCCCTCCCCCGCCGTCGCTACCGATCACGCTCAACCGATAGGTCGCGCTGCTCGGCTCTGCGAAGAGGTCGCCTGCGGGAACCAGACATGCCGCGAGAGCTACGAGGATTCTCCCGACTCGCACCCATACCGCTCGACGCGGATCCGCCGGCCGCCGGCGACAGGCACGCATCGCTCACCTTGCCCCGCAGCCCGCCCGAGACAGTTGGGACTTGATGGCCGCAATCTCGGCCTGTTGCTCCTGGAGCGTCTTGTGGAGCTGCTCGATGTACAGGTGCGCTTTCTCGAGCTCCTCGACGATCCCCTTCTGGTGGGCGCCGATCTCGACGATCTCCTGGCCATCGTCGCCGAGTCGCCTCGGCGGCATCGCGGTGAGGTGCTTGTTCTGCCACATGTAGCGGGCATGTTCCTCGATCGACTCCAGCTCGTAGCTGTCCGCGAAAACATAATCCGCATGAAGCTGTGCCCCGCGTTGGTAAATGCTGCCGTTGACGTCGAGCTTGCCCGCGGGTGTGATCGTGCCGATGCCGACCTCGCCGGTGGCCACCTCCACGAAAAGGTCGCCGGAGCCGACGCTGAGATCGCCGTTCGTCGCGACGCGCAGTGCTTCTGTGCCGCCCATGGAAAAGCGCCAGGGGCGCAGCACGCCGCTGCCTCCCTGGGACACCGTGGTTCCCCAGACGCCACTGGCAACGTCCCAGTGCGCCGGGGTGAAATCTTCGCTGTCGGCCGTCGATGAGCTCAGAGCTCCGCGATTGCGTAACGTCAGTTGGACCCAGTCCGAGCCATCCAGGTCGCGGGGGGCGAGCAGTGCCACGACTCCCTTTCCGGTGCGTTGCCCCTGCAAGAACAGGAAGTCCGAGCTCGCGTTGGCCTCCTGAGCAATCCTGTGGATCGCGCCGGCGCCGCTGGTGCTCAGAGTCAGGCCAGCCGCCGGGGCGGCGGTCAGGTCGCCGTCTCCGGTGGCGATGCTCGCCGCCGCGGTGAATTTCAGATTACCGGTGATTTCGAGCTTCTCTCCGGGGCTGGACGTGCCCATGCCGATTTTCCCGCCGTACGGATTCAGCGCCAGCGGCGCGTCGGCGGCCAGGCCCGCGCGTGATGCTTGAATAGCGTAGGCCGCCCCGTTCGTGTTCGCCTCGGGATAAAGCTTGAGCTGGGGCGACCCGGCGACATAGCCGTCGATCAGGGCAAACAGGTGAGGTGACGCGATCCCAATCGATCCCGCGATGCTCACCTTCGCCAGGGACGGCGTCCTCCCGATGCCGACGTTGCCGCTACCATCGACGTAGATCTCGTCCGCCGGCGCCGACGCGCTGCCGCCGTATGCCGGGTTGGCTCCGGGGCTCGGCGTCTGCCACGACCCGAGACCCGCGGCGTCGCTCGTCAGCACCTTTCCCGCACCCGGCGAGCCTCCGGCGATCTTCACCTGTCCCGCGACCTCCAGCTTGGCTCCCGGGCTCGCCGTGCCGACCCCGACGCTGCCGTCCGCGCCGATCGTAACGGCCGCCTCGCCGCTGCCGCTGCCGTTGTCGGCACCCAGGCGGATTCTCGCGCCCTGATGAGCCTGCAGCGCCAGGTCTCCTGCCTGCGCGCTCGAGAAGAAGTGCGTCCCGCTTTCATGGGCCACGCCGATCGCTGCGGTGTAGCCGCCGCTCGTCAGCTTGATCGCCGGCGAGGCAGTGGCGGGCTCGACCACATGCAAATTGGCGGACGGAAAGGCCGTGCCAATCCCGAGCGCGCCCGATCCTACCACAAACCCGGCATCGGCCTGTTCGGCGTACCTGGCCCGAATCGCGGTGCCCACGCTGGCGAGCTGGACCCGCGGCGTCATCTCGCCGTCCGTTTCGACCTCGACGGCGAGCCAGTAGTCTGCGTTGAACGGCAGTGCCAGCGCGGTCACCGCTCCCAGATACGCCGCAAACATGCCGCCAGTAACGTCAACCGCCTGGGTCTCCTCCCAGAGCGGAGCGCCGCCTTCCGACACCCCGTAAATGCGAAACGTCAAGGAGTACGACCCGTCCGTAACCGGGTCGCCGTTTGCCAGAGACAATCGCCCCTGGTAGTGCACCAGTTGGGGAACAGCCGCAAGCGCCACGAGCGGAGAGCTCATCCAGAACAGCGCGAGCACCAGCATGATTCTCTGCACCGTTACCATTGCTTGACTCCAAGAGGTTATTTGATTGCGCGTATCTGTTCATCCGCTCCCACGCATGTCGGCTTCGAGCGCGTCTTTGTGCCCCGTCATGCAGCGTATTCGCACGCGTAGGGCCATGCAAGATGCAAGCATTTGAAGCCGCACACGCAAGCAAATGAAGCCTTTCGCATGGCGACGGAATCCTTTCGCCATGCCAGCCGCCTCAGGAGAAGAGCGAGGCCTCCAGCGATTTGCTTGCGCCAGCCGCGAAACACGCCGGCGCGCGCTGCCCGCACTCGGCTCGACTGCCCGCTCTCCGCGGGGGTATCCGCCATAAGGCCGCGGCCGCGATTCCTTTCGCTACCTGCTCGATGGGCGAGCTCGGCATGGCCACCGAAAGGTGTATCGCCATTTCGGAGTCGGTCTACTAGACGGCGAAATCCAGCCGCAACAGCGCTGCGTCGGATTCGCGCGAGTCGATCCGGTCACTGCCGTTCCGCCCGGAAAGCCACCATCGACCCTCCAGCACGAGACGGACGTTTGCCCTCACGAGCGCCCCGAGCGACACGACGCCTCGCGCCCACTCGTGCCTCCTACCTAGCCCTGCGATCTCCGGCAATCGCATACTCAGCGTCTCGTACCGGACCACCGACAGCAGCCAGGGAAACATTCCCCACTGCGCCTCGAGAAAGCACGACCGGGAGCTTGCAGGAGCGGGCGTGACGCGCGCGTAGGGGTTGCTGTTGCGGCCGACAGCGCAGCCACCTGTCGCCGCCAGGCTCGGCACCTCGCTGTCCACGGCAATACCAGCTCCGACTTGCCAAAAGGCGTCGGTTCTGGCCTGGTCCTCCTCCCCATCCCGTACAGACGCCCACCCTCGGTACGCGAATACGTCTACCATCAGCCACGAGCTCCGCGGAGAGGCCGCATCATCGGTGGTCGGCGCCACGCCGTCGAAGCCGAGACCGCCAAGCTTCAGGGTGAGCTGGCCGTACACGTCCTTGGCAGAGCTCTCGTCGCGGTTGCCGCCGTCGCCGCCATTTGCGACTCCAAACGAATACTGCCAGCGGCGACCGAAACCAAACACCTCCAAGCCCGGCTGGCTCGCATGGAGGCGGAAGCGGTTGGGTGCCGCGAAGCCTTCGGGATAGGGTAGCCGCCAGCGCCCATACAGATAATGTGTCCAGGTGAGACGGTTGCTGTCCCGCGCGGTGAAGAGCCCCATTCCCGATCGGCCCACGCGACCCAGACGAAGGTTGACAGCGCCACCGGTGTGCAGAAGGCCCCCAAACTGAAGCCAGCCGCCGGTTTGCGCTACCACGCTACGGTCCTCCAACTCGAGCTCCACTTCGCCCCAGAAAGCGATGTGCTCGCCCATTGTCCCTGCCACATGGAAATCCAGCGTGTGCGGCGCTTCGAACTGGGTCCGCGCCGGCCGCGAGCCGGTGGCGTCGACAGTGAAATCGCTCACCAAGCGGGCCGAGATCGGTGGAAACGCTGGCATATCCGAAGGCCAGACCGCTTCCGGGAACAGCTTTTCGAAGGCTTTCCTCCCCATGCTTACGACCCGCCCCTTCGTCAAGGAGGCATCGTCGACGAACCGGTAGCCGCGGAGCCGAAACGTCTCGCCCACCTCGTTCAGGCGCGGAAACTGCCGGTGGCAAGTGAGACAGCTCGTTTCATACTTGCGCGCGAACGTCGGAACCGCATGGGCGCGAACAGGCATTCCGCACTCGGCCACCAAGATGGCCACAATGAGTAGACCGAATCTCAAGCTCATCTTTGCGTCGGCAAGTCGAAACCCCATCTTCAAGGCCGATCGCCTCGGAGACTCCCCTGGCGGCCGGCCTCTTGATTGCTCTCGGGAAAGCTGCAGCGTCCGACTATGTTTCGTGGCGTCCGAGCATAGATCAGGAGCCCTGCACGAACAAGTGCGGCGCGCGGCCGCGCCGAGGCGATGGATTGGAGCCCGTTTGCTGCATAAGTTGCCAGCGAACACGAAGGCCGGGGACCTCAGGGGCCCGGCCTTCGTGAGGTCTCCTGACCACAGACAGGCTACAGTCCCATGTCCAGTACCAGGGTGAGCCGGCTCTCCTTGTGCTGGAATGCGTCAGGAGCGCTGACTGTCCCCTCCCACCCGAGCGCGAGCCGCAGGTTTTCCAGGGCGAAGTAGTTTACGAAGAGACCCAGTTTCGTCCAGTCGTCTTCGCCATCCTTCTGGGTGTACTTGTCAATGATCAGCGCCGGACCGAAAACCGGCCGGTTGTTTTTGGACAGCAAGTAGCTGAGCTCAAGCGAGATATCGTCGTCCTTGACCGATTTCCCGTCGGCGGGCTCAAGCTCCTTCTGCGCGTAAATAGCGTTCAGGCCAAGCCCGTGAGTTTCTAACTGCAGGTCGACGCCCAGGCGATTGAGCTTGTCGTGGGAGGTACCGGAGCTCGAGTCGTACAGGCGGCTGGCGCTATAGAAAGTACCGACCATGAGGTTTGCCGACTTGGCCGCCATGACGTCGAAGGCGATGCGGCCGTGCAAGCTGCGGGCATCGTGGCCTTCCAAATCGCCATCGTCGCCGGAAAAGACCACATTGTAGAAAAGTCGATCCATCGGCCGCCCCGACACCCCGACGAACTGGCCGTCGCCAGGCACAAACCCCTGCTCGGTGGCCGCCCAGTCCATGCGCGTGAAATTTTCATGACGCAGCGTATTGTAACCGTCGGCCCAGAAGATCGGGCCGAAGCCAAGGCTGACCCGTAGCGCTTCGTGAAGGTTGAGCTGGGCGGTCCCCATCGCGAACTGCACCTGAAAGCCGGGCCCGTCCCCGTTGGGATCCGGCCACTCGTCTTCTGCCTCGAGCTCTCCGAAGAAGGAAAGGTACTTGCCCGCTCTGCCAGCTAAAAATACCTCCACCTCGTGCATGGCCCGCAACTTGAGCTGCCTGTCCTTGGGACCGAGATCGCCTGTTCTGTTGTTCGAGGTTCGCTTGTCGACAATCCGCATGTTGTATCGGGCAGAGAGAGGAAGGTCCTTGATCAGCGACAAGCCCGAGGCGATCTCGGTGAGCTCCATAGATTCATAGCCTGACTCCTTGAACGCTCTGCCCATTGCGCCAAGCTGAGGCCAACTGGTGTGGCAGGCCGAGCATGCCTGGGACGTTGCCCTGGCGAATCCAGGGACAGCTTCAGCCGGGACCGGTCCCGCCACCACACAAACTGTGAGAAACACCGCACCTAAAACAATTTTCGTCAACTTCAACTTCCGCATTCTGCTGTCTCCTCAGGGATCTCGACGGCGCCACACTTCGCGTCGCGCAAGAAGCGCGTGTGCCAGTGAGCAGGACGGCAACTAGCGGCTGGGCTCGCCAGCGGCCGCGATGCCGGTTGAAAGGGAGCGGATCAGGTCGACAAGCGACCAACGCTGTTCTTCCGACAGAATCTCCTTGTGAGCTGGCATCGGAGGGTTGCCTTCAGAGATCTTCCAAAAGATCTCGCCGTCGGTCTGCGATGTCACCACAGAGGATGTGAGGTCGGTGGGCTTGGGTTGGAGGAACTTGCCTGTCGGGCCATCGCCCCTGCCAAGGGGGCCGTGGCATAGCTTGCATCGCGTTTGAAAAAGCTCTTTCCCCTGAGCGACCGAAGCCGCCCTATCGACGCTGACGTTGCTGAGCTCGCGAGATTCCGCGGGGGCCGTCCAGGGGTTGATACCACCAGATTCCGCACGGGCGGAGGCGCGGAGCACGAGCACCAGCGCTACAAGCGCGACGAGCGTAACCGCCCTACCTCCGAGTGACACGAGCGAACCTTGCTTGCTTTCCATTCTCACGCTGCTGCTCCTTTCTTTCAGTTGAACGTGGCCGGAGATAGCTGTTGGCCGTCGACGATTGCGCCCACGCCACCGACTTCGACGCGAGCGGTGGCCCGCTGCTCGGGCGCCACGGTAAGCGACCAGGCGGTCCAGCCGTGGTTCTCGCACCACACGCTCAGCGAGTAGCCGCCCGCCGGAATGTCGGTGATGCGAAAGGCACCGGTAGCGCTGCTGACGCCGAAGTAGGGTGTGTCAAGAACGACGACGTAGGCGAGCATGTCCGGATGCACGTTGCACAGGATTTCTACGATGCCCGGGTGATCGAACCGGACAGACCGGCTTTCCCCCGGATGGTAGGTCCCAAGGTTGAACATGCGGGTCTCCGAGGGGGAGAAGACGTTGTGTCGGATCGGGTCGTTGTTGGGAAACGAAACCGTCGTGCCCAGCGGAATCGCCAATACGTGTGGGACAAAGCGAAGACCTCGCTGGTCGATTTCGGCCACGTGCTGCAGGGGAGGCGGAGTCGGGATGGCAGAGCCCGTCAGAGCAACAACGACTCCCTCGGCCGGACCGGCGGGAAGACACACCGCCGTGCCTACGAGCTCGGCGGTCTCCGCGCCAGGCACCTGGGCAGGCACCATTGACACCAGGCATCCCAATGTCGCCAGCAGCTTCGAATGTCCGCGCACCTCTGTCTCCTCGCCTGGCGGGAGGAGCAAGGAGCGTGCCAGGATCAGTGGCGTGGCCGGAATTGCTTGGGCGCGCGGTCAATGGACTCTGGCGGCAGCGTCCCCCAGGGAATAGTGTCACCCTAAGCGGGCACTTGGGCTCTTCACGTGTCGTGCAAAGCGGACAGGCAGCCGACACACCGCCGGGGCGCTGGCGCTAGTCCCTGAAATCGTCCCCCTGAATCCCGTACTTGCTCATCAGGCGGTGGAAAGCTTGCCGCGTGAGCCGGCTGAGATGTGCCGCCTGCGTTACGTTGCCTCCCGCCAGGCGAAGCTGCTTCGAGATGTATCCGCGCTCGAACCGCTCTACGGCGGCATGCCTGCTTTCTCTGAAGCTGCCGCCCTCCACTGCGATCTGCCCTCCCTCAACGGCGGATAGTAATGCCGGCGGCAAATCTTCCGGCATGACCTGTGTCGACTCGGCAAAGGCACCGGCCCGCTCGATGGCGTTTCTCAGCTCCCGCACGTTCCCGGGCCAGCCATACTGCTCCAATATCAGCATCGCCGCGGCGGAAATGCCGTCTATCGCCCTACGGGTCCGGGATCGAAAGCGCTCGAAGAAGTGCTCCGCCAAGACTGCGACATCGCCTTCCCGCTCGCGTAGAGGCGGTACCACCAGATGAACGACGTTTATGCGGAAGTGGAGATCGGAGCGGAATGTACCCTCGCCGACCATCGCTCCGAGGTCGCGGTGTGTTGCCGAAACCACACGAAAGTCGACAGCCCGCTCGCGGTCGCTACCCAGGCGACGAACATGTCCGGTCTCCAGCGTCCGCAGGAGCTTCCCCTGGAGCACCATGGGCATGTCGCCGATCTCGTCGAGCAGCAGCGTCCCTCCAGATGCGCTCTCAATGAGCCCCGACCGGCTCGCAGAGGCACCTGTGAAGGCCCCCCTCTCATAGCCGAAGAGCTCGCTTTCGAGCAACGCCTCAGGAATGGCGGCGCAGTTGACCGCAATGAACGGGCCATCTCGTCGCGCACTGTTGTCGTGCAGCACCTGGGCAAACAGCTCTTTCCCGGTACCCGTTTCTCCTGAGATCAGCACCGGGACGTCGATCTCGCACACCTTGCCGAGAGCCTGTAGCGCCTGCCGAATCTCCTTGCTGCGCCCTACGATCGGATCGGCCTTGAAGGACCGCGGAAGGCTCTTTGAGAGCTCGGCGTTTTCCTCGCGGAGCGCCCTGAAGCGCAGGGCCCGCAACACGACAACAAGCAGCTCGTCCATCGTGAAGGGCTTGCGCAGGAAGTCAAAGGCACCCGAGCGGATTGCGGCAATGGCGTTTTCAATCGTGGAGTAAGCCGTCAGCATGACGACCAACTGATCCGGGACGAGCTCGCGAATACGGGCCATGAGCTCCATGCCGCCAACATTCGGCATCCGGAGGTCGGTAATGACCAAATCATGTCGGCGCGCGCTGTACAGATCGAATCCCTCGGCGGCACTGGCGGCCGTGTCGACCTCATAGTTTTCCAGCACCAAGATTTTGCGACACGTGGTCAGCATGTCCGCTTCGTCATCAACGACCAAGATCCTGGAAGTGGCTTCCGATTTCGTCATGGTGTCGTTCCCTCAGTTGGACCGGGCAACACCACCGTGAAAGCCGCCCCCTTTCCAGGTTCGCTCTTTACCGTAATCATTCCCCCATGGTCCCTCACTGTGCCGTACGTCAGCGACAGGCCGAGCCCGGTGCCTCGCGGTTTGGTAGTAAAAAAGGGATCATAGATCCTCGGAAGCACCTCTGCTGGCATTCCGGCTCCGTCGTCCGCGACCGTGCAGGTCAGCTCACGGCGGCTCGCATCGTACCGGCTACTCACGGTTATATGTCCGCCTCGCTCGCAACTGTCCACGGCATTCTTGAGCAGGTTGACAAAGGCCTGCTGAATACGGTCTCGGTCAACCGATACGGCGGGTAGGTCCTGCAGCGCTGTCATCACCTTTACGCCATCCGCGCGAAAAAGCGGCTCCAGAAGGCCCAAGGTCGCGGATATCAGTGCATTGAGGTCGGTCACCTGCCGCTCTACCGGCCGGGGCCGCGCAAAGTCCAGGAGCGCCCTGACGATCCCTGCCGCCCGCGTGGCGTTGCGCCGGATCATCTCCAGGTCGCTGAGGAGCTCCTGTGAGGCTCCCTGCTTGCGTGCAACGGCACTCATGTAGTCCACGTGAGCGACAATGACACCGATGGGGTTGTTGACTTCGTGAGCCACTCCCCCGGCCAGCTCACCCAACGCGGCCATCTTGCCGGCCTGGTCGAGCTGTTGGTGTGTCTCCTTGATCTCACGATATTGGCGCCGAATCGTCCTGTCCGCGCGGCTGACGAGAATGCCGGCAACAATGGCGCTTACTACGACAACTACCGTAAAGGCCGTGAAGATCACTACGATTTGATAGACAATCGCTCGATTCATGTCCGTGTTGATCTGTGTCACCTCCACCCACCCTGCAAGGAGAGAGCCTGCGTAAATCGGCACAGACATGGACAGGACTTCGCGGTCAGCTCGCGCCGCGAAGTCAGCGGGTGGTGGCTCCGAATAGCTGGTCTCCACAGCCCGTTCAACGAGGCCTCCGGAATCGATCATCACGGCTGAGCGCACCCCATTGTAGACCACCGCTACGCTCCTGAGCGAAGGAATTCGCCCAAACTCGGAGACAATGCGCCGCTCGATGCGAGCGTCGCTCACACAGCTCAGGTCGTCGCGGCCAAGTTGGTGGTAGTACATGACATGGCCACGTATGAACTCCATCAGATCGGCTGCCTGATTCTCCGCGAAGGCAACGAATTGCTGGCGCTGCACGTGACTCACGACGACGATGATGAAGCCCGCGAGGACGATGAAGGTGATGTTCAGGCGGAGGAAGAAAACGCTGAACAAATCTTCCGTTTCGATTTCAATGATGCGAGCGAGCGCGATAAGCGCGACCAGCGCCACGACGTGCCGGGTTACGTCCAACATCCCGGCGAGAGAATGCTCGGGCACTGCGCTGGACAGAGACAGCAGCGCGAAATTGGCGCACAGCCCGCCCATGACCAGCGATGGCATGAGGCGTCCCATGGTCAGTCGACCGGCTGTCCGCTGAACTTGGAGCATGAGCAACGCGGCGAGCAGTGCCAGTGCCAACCAGTGTGCGGAGTCTGGGTGCGAGGAAACGCTCGACAGGTGGAGCCAGGCATCCCCAAGGCCTCCCATCACGCCGATGATCAGGAAAACGACAGGGAAGCGGTCCTGTTTGCGCGGGCGCGTGAGCGCGACCCCGAGCAATAGCACCGCTGCTAACCACAGCGGCAACGATACGTTTTCTGGAGCGGTGTCGAAGAGCTGGCGCTGATTGACGAAGGCGTGGAAGCTCAAATAGGAGCAGGCAAAAAAGGCGCAGGATAATCCGGCCAGCGCTGCCAGCAGGAAGATAGAGGCCGAAGTGCCGACGAGTGTCTGCTGCTTGACCGTGCGCCACAGCACCACGCACGCGAGCAGGCCCGAGAGGATCAGGTCGAACGAATAGGATACAAAGAGGTTCTCGGGCGTCATGGTCACCAGTTCCCCGTGTCCCGCGCGCGACACTCGCTCCGTCCGCTGCATCCGCCTCGTGTGGAGCGCACGGCCGCGAGAATGCGCCGGAGAGCAGTATTGGAACGGAGGTATAGATGCCTTGTAGCCGAAGTGCTTGCCCTTCGCCAGGGTGTCCCTCGCCTTTTGCGCGTCGCTCGCGAACGGCTCCAGCCCGGCCCCGCGCCTGAGGCTGCGGCTGAACCCCGGTCGGGTCATCGCTCCGGCCGGGATCCAGAATCATTTCGGCCGCTCCGAGAAGCTCCGGCTCACCAAGCCAGCCATCGCGCATCATGACGCCTCTGTCATGTCGTGGTAACGGTAGCGTTATCTTCGGGGCGTACATGGTGGCATCGAGCTCGCCCGCAGGGAAGCACCGGTTGCTGACAAGGTTGCACCATGCGGCGGTTGTTGTCGGTTCTGCCTGGAGATTCCACGATGCGACTTCTGAACCCTTGCCTGCCCGTTGCGTTGTTACTCGCCGTTGCCTTCCGGTGCCTGGCGGCGGAAGCTGGCGTGGGCGCCCCCATCACTGACCAGATGGCCGCGAACAAGACAGCGTGCTCTATCGGCCCGCGCATCGCGCTCGAGGTCGAACCGGAAAACGTCGAGGTCCTGCTCGACGGAGAGTTGCTGGGAACCGTGGAAAGCTTCGATGACCTGACGCTACCCACCGGCCTGCATGAGATCGAGCTGCGACACCAGGGGCACATCGTCCATCAAGAGGCGGTGCGCGTGCTCAGCAAGGCGGCGTTTGGCGAGCGCGAAGGGGGGCAAGGCAACCCGGGTCCATGCGTCGATGACTTTGAAGACGAATGGGAAATTGAAAAGGATTTGCGCACGCGACAGCAGCCGGCGGCCACAGCCGGTCGCCTCACGATCTCCGTTCACTGCGGGTTCGAGGAACGCTTCGCCCGCCATCGCGACGTCACCTACGAGGGTCACGCGGCTGAAAAGTGGCGTCACATCGCGGGACTGGGGCTACGCATTCCCTTCACCCGCCACCTTTCGATGGCGATCAATCTGCAGCAGACCGAAGATCACGTGCGCGAGTCTGGAGTCGATCATGCCAACCGGATCCGCGCCACGTCGCTAAGCTTTGGTCCAACCGCGATGATCCATGCCAGGCGTTTCACGTTCTTCGCCGGCGGGGGGCCCGTTCTTTGGCATGTCGCGGTCCGCGAGCCATCGGGGCAGTCGAGCGTCAAGGTCGGCGTTCAGGCAGGTCTGGGCATCGACCTGCACCTCTCACCCTGGCTTGCGCCCTATGTCGAGACGCGGTACACCGCGCTGGCCAGCCAGGAGTTTGGGACGGACGGAGGGCAGCTCTTCGCCGGCGCTCGCGTACCGCTAGGGAGGCCGTAAGCCGCGTCCAACGTGACACCTCGATGAAGAATCTGCTGTTGCGGGTCGGCCAGCTCGACCAGGGAGTCGCCATGCTCATCGCCGTATGGCGCGGGGAGTCTCCAAGCTTGCCATGGGTGTTGCTGGATCTACTCATGGCGGTACTCTCCGCGCCGCTGACCTGGATTATCGTCGCTCTGGGCATTTTCTCCTTCGTCTCGTCAAGAAGGCGCAAGCCGGTCCTGGCCGCCGTGGCCGTGGCACTGGTCGTCGCAGCCGCAGCCGATACGTGCTCCGGCCAGATTCTGAAGCCGTGGTGGGGCCGTGCAAGACCGTGCTCGGCCGAGCCGATTTCGCATTCCAGTTTGCGGGCTCTATTTCCCTGCCCGCAATCGGGTTCACTCCCGAGCAACCATGCACTCAACTCCTTCGCGATCGCATCAGTGCTGACGGCACGCCTCGGTCGGCGGGCAGCATGGACGTTCGTAGCGGCTTCGGCCGTGGCGGTGTCACGGGTCTACGGTGGCGTTCATTATCCAACCGACATTGTCGTGGGAGCCGTGCTCGGCGTTTGCTCGGGCGTGCTCGTGTCGACACCGCATTTGCAGCGCTGCGCCGCTTTGCCTCCGATGCCTCCCACGAGCTGCGAACACCGCTGGCTCGCCTGCGCACCGACCTCGAGGTCACGCTCGCTCACCCGCGCGCGCCCGAGGCCTATCGCGAGGCGCTCGAGCGCGCCGTGGACGAGACCATTGGCCTGAGCGAAATCGTCAGCCGCGTGCTCGAGCTGGCCCGGCTCGAGTCCCATGCAGGCCGACCACAGCTCGACGTGGTCGATCTCCGGGACCTCATCGACGACGTCACCGAGCTTGCTGCGCCCCTGCTGGAGCAGCGGCGACTGGACATACGCGTCGAAGGGGTGGGCGATCTCCGCGTCCAAGGTGACCGGCAGTTGCTCCGCCAGTTGCTGTGGAACCTGATAGACAATGCCATCAAGCTCACCGGCGTGGGCGACCGGGTGACCGTCTCGGTGGAGGCGCTGTCCAACCGGCGACTCCTGCTCGCGGTTGCGGACAACGGACCCGGAATCGCCAGGGAAGATCTTCCGCATGTCGGTAGGCCGTTCTTTCGCGCGACTCTCGGTGGTGGAAAACCAGGCCACGGCCTGGGTCTGGCGCTGTGTGACCGGATCGCGCGAGCACACGGGAGCCGTTTGCAGATCGAGAGCCCGGTCCAGGGGAGCCCGGCCGCCGCCGATGCCAGTCTGTCGCCCGGGGTGCGCGTCAGCCTCGAGGTTTCACGGTTCGCGGAGCCCGGCGCCGGCACGGTTTCATGACGATTGCTTCATCCTTTCGTCACGCTTGAGTCAGGCGCCGCGACTATCTTGTGGCACGTGCGGCAGGAATGGCCGCCAATGCGCCATGGAGCAAGAGCAGGAGCGAGTCATGATCAAGATCTTTGGACGATCCACGCGCGGATTCGGGCACATGTCAACCGTTATGGTATTGGGTATCTTTCTGTTCTCCTGGAGACTGTCCTGTGAAGATTGCAATAAGTGCGACTTCGATGGCACTCAGTGCAAAGGGCGGGGCCAGGTCATCCGCTGTGACAAGTCGAATCCTTATGACGACGAGGGTTGCTACAACGAAAACCACACTATCCAGACTGTGGAACTTTGCGTACAAGATGAATCCGAGTGCCGTCAATCCGTAGACACGGCATCATGCGTGCCCATCTCGAGTATGACGTTCGATGAGATGCAAAATCCCGGATTGTAGTTGTCACTGACGGGTTCAAGTCATGATTCCGAAAAAGCGTCCAACTGTGAGACGAGAGAGGATCCGCTACGGGAATGTTCCGATTGATTCACTGGTATCCATTGGTTAGAGGAGGTTTGACGTTGTACAGGAAAATGGCACGTACTATTTGCTTGATATTTTTGGCGATATTTCTTTCCATCAACTCTGTTGCCTGCCATTGCAAATGCGATGGAAAGGATTATTCAAGACCTTGGGTAACCTCGGATTGCGGTTGCACTACAGGGTGCGAGCATAGCGACTATTGCAGAGGGTACAAGAATGGGCCGGCAGGTAACGATGAGGAGGCGCTTTGTAACGTAGCAGCTCAAGAGGCGGGCAACGGGCGGTAGGCGGAGCGCGGTAGCGCGTGTTGTCGCAGGCGACGAGAAGCGGTCAGCTCCGGTCGAGGGTCGAGTGGCCGACACTGCGGAAGAGGCCGGTGCCGAGTCCGGGCCCGCACCGCTTCTCGATCCTGCCCCTAGCCGCAGCCATGCCGCGGCCTGATAAACGCAAGACGCACGTTCCAGGAAGCGATGTCCCTCCGCGCTGCGACTGCCGAAGCTGATCTTGCCCGCCAGCACGAAGACTCGCAACTGTCGACGGACGTGGCGTGATTTTTTCAAGCCTGCCAGCGGGTCGGGGCCTCGCGCCCCGGCGCCAATGAGCAGCAGCGACGCGATCACCATCATCGGCAATGGCCGCGACAACCGGATCGCTCCCGCCGAGGAAACGACGCGCTGTGGCGCCGGCCTGGGCGGAATCTACTACGTGAGGCCGTGGGCGGCCGCGGTGGTTTGACCCTGGCAAGGCTCGATGAAACTGTACGGGTCCTACGGAGACGACTTCCTGGTGGGCGGCCCCAGCCGCGACACCGTGTACGGTGGGGGTGGCCACGACCGGCTCCTCGGCCGAGACGGCGACGATGAGCTCTATGGAGCCGATCACTGCGACTGCGACACGGCAATCTGGACGCCCGAGGAGTGGAGCGCGGACCAGGACGTCATCGCGGGTGGCAATGGCAATGACACCATCTTCGGCGATTCCTGCCGCCGGGACGAGGGGCTCTGCCCTCTGTTTGACCCGAGCGCCGGGGGGCACGACCGAATCTACGGCAACGCCGGCAGCGACGTCATCTTCGGCGGAGGCGACGACGACACCATCTTTGGCGGAGCCGACAGTGACACCATTCATGGCGACACCGACCAGGATGCCACCGACCTGCGGGGCGTCGGAGGCAACGACGAGCTGAACGGTGAGTCGGGAGCGGATACGATCTACGGCGGCCCCGGTGAGGACTCTATCCACGGTAGCGCCGGGCTCGACCGCCTCTTCGGTGGCGCCGGTAACGACCAGATCTTCGGTGAAGCGGACGCAGACATGATCTTCGGTGACGTTCAGCCGGCGGATCCGAGCGACGAAGGTGCCGACCTCATCGAGGGGGGGTAACGGATTCGATTGGATCTTCGCCGGCTCCGACCCGGGCGACGAGGTCCGCGGCGACGCCGGCAGCGCCTTCTGCGACTGCGCCAGCGACGGCTTCTACCGGACAGGCGTGCAGTGCTCCATCCCATAGCGCGTTAGCGCTTGGGTGGAGGTGAAGCACGCCTCTTGGTTTCTCTTTCTTCGTCTTGGCTTTGCTGTTCAATGTATTGCTCTTGCAATGACATGAGCGTGATGCTAGAATGATCGTATGGCAATCGTCAAGCGCAAGGTAATCTATCGCCTGTACCCCACGAAGGTTCAGGCCGCGATGCTGTGGCAGGTTTTCGTGCTGCATCAGCGTCTGTACAATGCCGCGCTTGAGCAGCGGATCTGGGCCTGGAAACAAAACGGTGTGTCGTTGACCTTCGCCGACCAGTGCAAGGAGCTCACCGAGCTGCGGGCCGACGATCCTGAGTATGCCGCGCTCAATGCCCAATCCTGCCAGGTAACACTCAAGCGCCTGGACCTCGCATTCCAGGCCTTATTTCGCCGTGTAAAGGCCGGACAAACGCCTGGCTTTCCGCGCTTCAAGTCCCTCCGCCGCTTCACCGGCTGGGGATACAAAACACACGGCGACGGGTGGAAGCTGAACCAAGGGCCCAGGCCGAAGCACGGTTCCATGCGCATTTCAGGCGTTGGCGAGATCAAGATTCGCGGCGAAGCTCGCGACACAGGTGAGCCGAAAACTGTGGAAATCCAGCTCAAACGCGGCCGCTGGTTCGCCTCGGTGACGCAAAACTGCGAACCAGAGCGCGCGCACGGTACCGAACGTATCGGTTTCGATTGGGGCATCGAGCGGTTCCTCACCTTCGATGACGGCACCGGAGTGGATAACCCGCGGTTCCTCAAGAAGTCCGAACGCAAGCTCAAGGCCCGCCAGCGGGCGGTGTCTCGCAAGAAACGCGGCTCGAAGAACCGTCGAAAGGCCGTGGCGTATCTTGGCCGCGAGCATGAACGTATTGCAAACCGGCGTACGGACTTCTTGCATCAGCAGTCCGCCAAGCTCGTCGCACGCGCCGAGCTCCTCGCCACCGAAAAGCTCGCGGTCGCCAACATGAGCCACAGCGCTCGCGGCACAGTCGAAACTCCCGGCAAGAACGTCCGGCAAAAGGCCGGTTTGAATAAGAGTATCCTTGACGGCGCCCCGTCGGCGTTTCTCGGCATGGTACGCACCAAAGCGGAAGAAGCTGGATGCGTGCTCGTGGAAGCCCCGACGCGGAAGATCAAGCCGTCGCAGACCTGCCCAGCATGCGGCTGCGTGTTGCCGCGCGATCAGGCCAGCGCGCAGGTTTGTCTTCAATTCGCGTTATCCCAGGGGTCAGGAATTGGCCCAGGTGTGCAGGGGGCTCCGCTCCCGTCGAAGCACGAAACTCCATCCATAGCGGCGTAGCCGTTTGGATGGCAGTAGTTCATCAGAGCTGCACGGACTTCGGGCGCGGTTTCTGCCCCGAGGACTGAGGAGGCAGGCGGCGGCTGCAGCCCGCCCGCCGCCCTCCTGATCTCGGCCGCCCGCCCGCCGTGCCCTGCGCAGGCGGGCGCTCTCTGGAAAGAAGTCTGCTGCCGCCCAGTCCACCGCGGGCGCGACGGGGGGCGAGCTGGCGGTGGATCCACGATATTGCCCGACGGTGCACCTTACATCACTCCGGTGTACAAGGGGGACGTTCCGATTCCACTCCGAACAACCTTCCGAGAACACGAGGAGGTCACCATGATTGCTCCGCCGAACAGCTCTTCCGCCACCATGACCAGCGCGCTCGCACATACCATGCACGCGCTGGAAGCGGCGCGCGGCATGGACAAGGATCTGAGCGCCGAGCAACGCGACGCCATGGGCACCGACCACGACGCCCTGGCTGCCCACCTGGAGAAGGTCGCCCAGGCCGAGGGCGCGCTCGAGCGGTTTCGCCTGGTAGAGGGGGCGCGTCTCCAGGCTCGGGTTACGGTCGGAGACGACGCTCTCGATCGCGGCGTGCGCGCGGCAAAGGCCCGCATGCGGCTGGAGCTGCGGCGGACGGCGCTGCCGGCAGGCGCCGATCGCGTTTTTGGCGACGACCTGGAGGGCCTCGTGGACGCCGACCTGCGGCTGGAGCCGACGCGGGTGCTCGAAGCGGTCGCGCGCTTCGCGGACGTGCCGGACTTCCCCGGCAAGGCGGAGATGCTCACCGACCTGCGCGACCGCGCGGAGCGACAACAAGCGGCGCTCGTGGAGCGCGACGCCGGCGACGTCACGGAGGCGGGGCTCAAGAGCACTCTGGTGCACGCGGTCGCGGACGCCTCGCTGGTGCTCTATCAACTGGAAAAACGCCTCCTCGAGCGTTTTCCGCGCCAGCGGTCATACGTCGGCCTGTTCTTCCTCCGCGCAGGCCGGGGCGGCAAGAGACCCGCGTCGCCGGAGCCTGCCGCGAAGGCGCCCGCCGTGCCGTAGCGAGTCGCGGTAGGCACGACTGGACCTCAGCAGATTCCCGAATTCGACCCCGGTCGACCGGCGGATATTTTTCGCATCCCGAAATCGCTCCCCGCTCGACCGGGGGACATCTCACGCCTCCCAAGATCGCCCCCCGCGCGACCGGGGGACGTCTCACGCCTCCCAAAATCGCCCCCCGCGCGACCGGGGCACATCTCACGCATTGACACGTGCCCCAACAGCCACCTCACCTCCCCCCGCAAGCGAGGGAAGGGACGGAGGGAGGCGCCGTCGCGTCGACGCTGGTGCTTCAGAGCGCCCGGCGACCACGACGGCTCGCGAGCCACAGTCCGAGCGCGCCCACCAGCCCTCCCCAAACCGCAGTCCCGCCTACCGGCACCATCTCCCCTGCCCCATCCGGATCCGGAACCCCGCCGCCACCACCGAACGCACCCGCCTCCGCACCATCCTCACCGACTGTGTGCGCGGGCGAGCCGGCGTCGAGCCGGAACGAGCCATGCTCGAGGTCGTCGTACTGCGGGTCGACCGCCACGTTTCCTGCTTCGCCCACTACCCCCTCCGGCCCCTCGACGTCCCCCCCGAGATTCGCCCACCAGCCGTTGTACTGGATCATGGCGCTCGAGAGCTCGGGAGCCGTTCGCACCTCGGCCGGCACCCAGAGGTACAGTCCGGCGCCGCCGTTATGGGTTATGAGGTTGTTCTTGACGAGCGCGTCCGGGCTCCCGGCTGGAGTGACCGGGTAGCGCAGCACAATGCCATGCGATTCATTTCGCGCAACCGTGTTGTGGAGGATCTCGGGGTAGGCCTCGTTGACCAGAATGCCGACCTGGTTGTCGGTCAGCACGTTGTTGCGGAGCAAGACACTGCTGCCGCTGGCACAGACCTCGATGCCTGCCGCGGGAATACCAGGAGCCGCCGTACCGCTCCCCGTGATCGTCAAGCCGGCGACTTCGACGCCGACAGCGCCATCGACGACGAGCACGCTGCCGGTCTGTGGGCCGACGACGCGCACCTGGTCGGCACCCGCGCCCAGCAGCCGGGTTCCTGAGGCAACGCGAAGCGGGAACTGCTCGCGGGCAGCGGCGTAGGTGCCCCGCCCGACATGGACGGTAACCGCATTCGCCCGCGGCGCCGCCTGCCCTCGGGCCGGCGCTCGCCCCCACTCCCGCCCGCGCCGCGCCCGGTCCAGCGCCTCGGTAATCGTCAGCAGCGGATCACGCATCGTCCCGGCTGCTCCCGCCCGGCCCCGCGTCGCGTCGACCACCAACATCGATCCGCCCATCCCGTCGCCGCCGTAGAACCAGTCGCCGACCACGACGTGGGTGGCGTTGCCGGCACCATCGGTGACGCCAAAATCGACCTGGTAATAGCTCCCGGGGACCAGGCCGAGATCCGTTCCGCTCTCAACCGCGTCCACGCTTTCCAGCTCGGGCGGGGCAATCGCCAGTGCGTGGGGCGAGCTCTCATCCGGAGCCCCCCGCGCCCGGCGAAGGACGAGCTCGGCCGCCGCCACCCCGCTCGTCGCGTCGGCCAGAGTGGCCAGCACTCGGAAGGAGCCGCCCGGCAGGTCGTCTCCTCCCTCCGCCGAATACCCCCCAGACGCCGGGTAGGTCAGCGTGGCGGTGGGAGCCGTGGCGTCGAAGGTGAACTGCGCATCTGCCGGGGAACGCTCCACGCGGCCGGCGGTGTCGGTGGCCAGCGACTGCGCTCGGTAGATGCCGTCGGCCAGGCCCGACAAGGCCAACTGCCACGAAGTCGTCCCGGCGGCGGCGAGCCAGGTCTCGCCCGCCTCCCATCCGGCTCCGGTCCAGTACAGACCATCGGCAAGACGCTGCACCGAGACCCGGACCGCGGCGATCGCTTCCACCGGAGAAGGGCTCTGGGCGCGCCCTTCGATGGCGCCGGGCCAGGTCTCCTGCCGATAGACGGACCCTGTCGAGATGGACGACGTGGGAAAAACCGCGCTGAATTGGAAGCTCGCCGTGGCCGGGCTGCCTTGCGTGTTCCCGGCCAGGTCGCCGGCGCGGGCCGTTACCGCGTAGGCCCCGGTCTCCGGCGAGAACGCGTAGCTCCAGGTCCCGCCCGTGCCCAGCGCCGCGGTCAACCAGGTCTCCGCCGCCACCCACGCCGCGCCGTCCCAGTAGCCGCCGTCCGCGTCGCGCCGCAGCGTCAAATCGACCCGACTCGGGCCACTCGCCCCGCTCCCGGGGTCTCCCACGGTGCCGCTCACCGCCTTCGGCCAGGTGTCATCGTCGTAGTCACCCGCTGTCGCGATGGCGGCCACCGGAGCCGTGCTGTCGACAGCGACCGAAGCGCTCCCGTCGGCCTCATTGCCCGACCGATCTCGAGCGCGGCAGCGCAGCGCGTAGGACTGGTCGGAGGGCGGCGCAAATGCCAGCGAGTACCGCGCCCCTGCCAGTACCGTCGCGAGCCACACCGTCCCTTCCACGAAGCTCGACCCGTCGAACGACCGCCCACTCGCGTCCCGGATGTTGGCGTCGACCTCCGCGAGCCCGGACGGCCCGCCGTCAGCGGCGCCGCCCGCCACCGCGCCTGGCCACGGCCGCGTACCCGTCGCTCCCGAATAGGTCCCCGAGGCGTCCAGCGTGCAGCTCGGTGCCGACGAGTCGACGATCAGATCCCCGGTCGCCTGCGTGGCGGTGGCGCCGAGCAGATCGGACGCGCTCAACCGCAGCCGGAAACTGGCCGTGTTGAGCCCCGCCGGGACGGTCCAGGCGTGCGTCCCGGCATTGGCGATCGCGCTGGCGACGGCGGACCAGGCGCCGCCGCCGTCGGTCGCCGTCGCCCGGAGCTGATAAACCCCCTCGCCGAGCGTCACCCCACCCCAGCTCGCGCCGTATGGCGCCGCGGTGTCGGTGCTGAGCTCCGTGAACCCGGTCGCGCCGCGCTGGACGTGGCGGATCCCACCCGGAAGCCGATCGAACCGCCGTCGCCAGGCGTGGCATTCCAGGACAGGACATGCCAGGCGTCGAAGCCGCTGGCCGCTGCCATCTTCTCTGTCAGGTACTCGCCGGCGACCGCGAAGCCGTCGTCGAAGAACCGAGCGCTGGTCCCGGCACCGCCAAAAAGCACCAGATAGCGACCATCGTCGACCTGCAGCGCATGAGCGCCGACTCCGAGACTCACCGGCAGCGCTGGACCCGGTGCATTGGCGGCGGTGGATGCGGCCGGATCGAACACCGAGCTACTCGACCCATGCAGGACCAGGAATCGCAGGTCGGGGCGCTGAATCGAATGGGTGCCGTTGTCGGCGTTGCCCGCGAGGTTTCCCGCCGCCTCGAAGGTCACGGTGGCGTCGGGCGCGATCGTCCCGCGCAAAGTCCCGGCGACACCGCCACCGAGCACGACGAAGAAGGCGTTCGCGGCGTAGAGGATGGAGTGGGCTCCGTTCGCGAGCACCTCCGCGCCCGGGAACGCCGGCCCGGCGCTCCCATCCGTGAAGGATAAGGTGTCGAGGCCGGCATTGTAGTCGAGGTAGCAGGCCCGCGGGTCCGGAGCATCGACGTGCGCGCGAATGAGCACCCAGCGGGTCGCGGAGAGTCTCACGGAATGGGCCCCGGCGCCCACATAGCCGGCACCGTCGCAGGTTGCCGGCCCGGCAGCGGCGGCGTAGACGCCGGCGCTCTTCTTGTAGACCGTCGTCGCCGTGGTGGAGGCGCCGTGGACGATCAGGAACTGGCTGTCGGTGACCTTGATCGTGTGGGCGCCTGACCCGGCGTTGCCAGTGAGCGTCAGGGAATCGGCGGCGACGATGTCCGTCGCGGGATCGTAGAGCGATAGCCGCGTCCTGGCGCCACCGTGCACGATGACGAGCTCGCCGTCGTCCCGCAGGAAGGAGTGAGCGCCGGTGCCGGCCTGATCCGGAGTGCCGCAGGGCGCGCTCAGCGGGGGCCCGGCAGAGAACGGATTCGTCTGCGCCGGATCGAAGGCCGTGGTGTCACACCGGTTGCCACCGTTGATGATGAGGAACCTGCCGTCGCCCCGGCGAATCGCATGGGTACCCGCACCGATGGGAGCGGCCGGGCTGTTCCCGGGTTCGGAGGTGCAGCCAGACGAGCACGCCGTCCCGAGTGGGAACGTGATTTCGGTTGTGGTCGCCGTGACGTTGGTGAAGGCCGGGCAGTCGGCAGGCGGGGAGCAGCCCGACTGCTGGAAGTCGCTCTGGCTGGTTTTCACCAGGCTCGCGCCGTGCGCGGTGGCAGCCAGCAGGAAGAGCGCCGCGAGCACCCCGGGCAGCAAGAATTGCGCCGCCACCGCCGCCGCGGCCGGCTTCGGCGCGACCCGCGCCGTGCCGAGATTCTCCACCGGTGGCCTGGCGTGGGGACGGCCAGCGCCGCTGGCGCTCCGGGCCAGGTCCCTCGACGTCACGGGCGGCGCAATGACGGACATGGAAAACACCCCCAGGGCGGGAAAGCAAGCAAACAGCCGAAGTGTATTTCGCTCGGGGCACGACCGCAGGCAGAGACTGTTTCCTGAATCCACCGCTCGTTCGGCGTCGCGGTGACAGCGCCCCCCTGCGTCCCGCCCCCCGCCGCCTGGCGGACCTGGCTGCCGATCGCCTCGGCGAGGAGCCGGACGAGCTTGCGGGCGAAGCCTGGTTGCGGCTGCTCCAGGTGCTCGAGCAGGTCTAGGCGAAGATCTGGTCCACCAGGCAGGCAAAGCCGGGCAGGACGGAACCGCCCTCGAGGGTCTCGCCGATGCCGAGCACGCGAGGGGTTGTGGCGAGCGCGTAGACGGTGACGGTGCGCGAGGCGGGATCGACGGTCCAGACGGCCTGGGAGCCGGCGGCGATCCACTCGTTGGCCTTGTCGCGCACCTCACGCGGACAATCGTCGGGGGAGACGACCTCGACTGCCAGGTCGGGAGCGAAAGGCCAAAAACCGTCGGGGGGTCCATCCGGCGGAACCCGTTCGGCGCGGACGAAAGCAACATCGGGTGCGCGGACCCGACCGTTCGGCAGCTTGCAGCCGACCTCGCCGGTGCCGACATCGCCGAGATTCCTTGGTTTCACGTAAACGAGTAAGATTGCCGCAATCCAGGCTTCGATCGTTCCGTGCTTTGCCCCCGTAGGGCTCATTTCGATGATCCTCCCGTCGATGAGCTCGGAGTGCCCGAGGCGGTGGGCGATGCGCTCGAACTCGTCGGCGGTGATGAGGCGTTCTTGAGTCGCGGTCGGGCTCAACGTCCTGTCCTTTCGTGCAGGGTGCCACTGTAGGATACCACTGCCGACGGGCTCTTGCCCGCCCGCGACCGCCGCCGTTCGGGCCGCGCGGCTGCACTCAACTTGCAATCGTTCGCACTGGTGCAAGATGCCGAAACGGCTGCGCCGCTGGCAGCGTGGGCACTCGATACGTGCCTTGGGAGGCGCGCAAAAATAGCTTGAGCAATCGACGGTTCTGCTACCTGCAGAGCGAAGGTGGGCGATCACTGCCGAGATGGGCGGTGCGGCCCGCGCGACATTGTGAGATGCGCGAGGACTTCGGCCAGGTTCTGTCGCGCGATCAGCGCCCTGGCCCGGCGCCGGTCGTCTCCCAGTCGCTCGGCGACTACCTTGGTCCTGGCAAAGTCGTGCGCCGCGCCCGCGAGCTCAGCAAGGGTCTGAAGCATGTCGCCCCGTCGAAGATGAAGCTCGAAAAGCTCTCGCTGAGCCTCTTCGCCACCGGCGTCTGCGCACGTCGCGATCGCGCGCTCGTGGAGCCGTTCCCCGCACTCCCCCGCCGGCGCCAGGGCCCCCAGCTCCGCTGCGCTGCGCCCGAGCGGCGCTGCGGCGCCGGCCGAGGCAGCGCTGGCCAAGGCGGCGCCGGCCAAGGCGGCGCGCCTCCCTGTCGCCACTGGATGACGGGACGGACCGCCGGGTGCTCAACCGCCCGGAACCAGCCTTCGCTTCAGGTCCTCGATCATCCTATCCTTTTCGTCGAGCGCCCTGCCTTGCTCTTCGAGCGCCCTGCCTTGCTCCTCGAGCGCCCTGTCCTTCTCCCGAATCGTCTGGTCGCGATCGGCGATCTTCCGCTCCTTCGCCTCGAGCTCCTCCAGGATGTCGTCCTCCACGTCCATCGTCATCCGCAGCTTCGGCTCG
>JACPHN010000044.1 GCA_016188575.1 Candidatus Schekmanbacteria bacterium | reverse complement strand
GTCGCGGTGGAAGATGACGGATTCGGGCCAAGGCTGGTGTTGACCGCGCCGGCGAGCTTCGCGAGGTTGTCGAGCGCAGAGCGGCAGGCGGAGCTGGAGCGGCTGTTTGCGGCGACTCGCGGCGGTGGGCCGCTCGCTGGCGTGCGCTTCCGGCTGGCCACGGCTGCTGGTGCGGGTCCAGCCACGAGCGCACATCGGGCGCCGCAGGCCGGTAGCGAGGGACGGCGGGTGTTGTGAGGCGCTGATGCGTTTTGATTCCGAGCGCATCTGCCCGCGGCGCGCCAGGAGGTGGGAGCCGAGAACCTCCAGACTACCCATCCCCGCGGCCGGTAGTCGGGACGGATCATTCTCGGCCCGATGATCCCCGGCCCGGCATTGGGGCGCCGTGAATCGCGCCCTGCGGCGGGAAGATGTGCAAAGGAGCATCACCCGATATTCGGCCAATCCCCGAATCCCGGTCCTGGCGAACGCGATAGCGTGCCAATACCAGTGTTCCGGAGGTCGCCGTCCACTCGGGCGAGGGCAGGAGCGGCGCGTAGCGCTGGAAGCGCTCCAGGTCCGTCAGATACCACACGACACCCGAACCGCCTTCCGCCGCGAGCTGCTCGCGAACCCGCGCCGGCCACAGCAGATGATCCGGCTCATAGCTCGCACCGTAGCCCAGCTCTCCCAGCTCGTCCATCAGCAGCACGTGGTCCCGCCGCAAGAACCAGCACATGGCGCTGACCCGATACGGGTCCGAGACGAGCACGTCGTCCTTCGCGACGTCTGCCGCAATCCGCGCTAGCAGTGGCCCCGCCACGCGATCTCGATACCCGGTGGCGGGAAATGCGAGCTGCGCCGCAAGCAGTACGAGGATGTGTGCCGCGGCAAAGCCGGCCAGACGACTCATGCCGGTCAGTTGCCGGCCCGCAATCAGCGAGCCGAGCCCCCACGCCCCCAACCCTGCGACCAGGAGCGCGCACTTCCACCATTCCGCTTCGGTGAAGCGCACCCGACTCGCGGCCGGAAGCCACTGAACCGCCACCACTGCGATCGCCACGACCGCGCCCACGCTGGCAACGGCGCGCCCGGCACGCCGGAACGCGACATCCGCGGCGGCTGCAGGCAATGCACCCAGGGTCTCGGTGACAAGCACCGCCAGCGGTGCGAAGCACGGTGCGATGTAGGTCGCAAGCTTACCCGATGACAGTGAGAAGAAGGCAAAGGGCAGCACAAACCAACAGCATGTGAAGCGCGCGAGCAGCCCGTGGGGCCGCACCCGTCTCAGCTCCGGCAAGGCGAAGAGCGCCACCAGCGTCCAGGGCAAGGCGCCGGCCAGCAGAACGGGCACAAAGTACCCAAGTGGCTCGGGATGCTGCCCCTTGTCGGGGGTAAGAAACCGCTGCACGTGCTCGACCCAGAAAAAATAACGCCAGTAGTCGGGCTCGCGCGCGTGCACCGCCAGAGACCAGGGCAGCGCGCTCGCGAGCGCGCTGGCACCGGCGGTGAGGGAAAAGCGCAGCAGCGCGCGCAGGTCGCGTTGCCAGAGCAGAAACGGAGCGACCACGCTGCCAATGACCGCGAATACGAGAAACCCCTTGACCAGAAACGCGACTCCGGCAGCCACGCCGGAAAGCGCGAACCATCTGAGCTGGGCGCGCCGGTCGACGCGCGTGTAGCCGTGATAGAAGGTCATCTGCGCCAGGCTGAGAAAGAGCGCCAGGCCGCTGTCCAGAACGTTGACAACCGCGACGCCGAATACCAGCACCGACGACAGAAAGACGCTCGCGGTGGCCAGCGGCACGCCCGCCGGCACACGCTGCGCGCGCACGAACCCCGCCAGCGCGAAGGCCGCGAGGCCCGCCGCCACCGCCGATGGCAGGCGCACGGCAAACGCGCTCTCCCCGAACACGGCCACCGACAGCGCCGTCAGCCAGTAGCCCAAGGGCGGTTTCTCAAAGTAGCGAAGGTCGTCCAGCCGCGGCACGATCCAATCTCCGGTGACGAGCATCTCCCGTGGAATCTCCGCGTAACGGGTCTCATCCGCACTGAAAAGCGGGCGGGCGCCGAGCGGTATGATGTAGGCGAGCAGATATCCTGCGAGGAGGAGCAGCCAGGCCTTCCGGTTCACCTGAGCCCCCACCTCCGCCTGCGGGCGGGTCGCGGATTCGGGATCATGCGCGTCACTCCGCCGCCACCGCGATCTGGCGCTGCACTGCGACCCAGCCGTCCCGCCCCGCGATCAGCTCCGGCCCGATCGCCCCAAGCGGGGCGGCGGCCCCGCGCGGGAGCAGCTCACCGAGCGGGCGAAGGCACACATCTCGCGCCGCCGCCTCCTGCAAGAAGCGGTCGAAAAGATCACTCTTCGCGCCCCCCTCCACCTCGGCGTGCACCGTGAGCACGTTGAGCTCGCCCGGGCGCACCATGGCGAGCAGGCGCTGGTTGTAGGAGTCGTCGGTTACACCCTGGCGGCCAACGAGCTCGTCATACGTCGGCAGCGTCACCGGGATCTGGGGCTGGGAAAGCCGCTGGCCGCCGGCAACCGGCACAAACACGGCGCTGCCCCGGCAGTCGCTCCCGTAGGCAAACGGAAACGCCTCCTTCTCCAGCAAAACGGTATTCGTGCATCGCCACCCGGGCGCCGCCGCGGCGGTCGGCATTCGTCCGATGATTGCCGCCAGCGAGTCGATGCCACGCGCGAAGATGGCGCGGATCTCGGCCGGCGCCAGACGCTCGACGCGCCGCTGCCACGCCTCGTGGTCCCAGGCGTGAAATCCGATCTCGTGACCCGCTGCGGCGGTGGCGCGGATGGGCGCCGCAGCCCGCGCGCCGATCTGCGGACCCGGCCACAGGGTGCCGCGCAACACGATGTCCCAACCATACAGGCTGGTCGCGTGGGTCCGCAGCATCTTGATGAGAAAGCTCGGGCGCAATAGGCGCCAAAGGTGCCGCCCCATGTTGTCGGGTCCAACCGAAAAGAAAAAGGTCGCCCGCACCCGATGCCGGTCAAGGATCTCCAGCAGCCGCGGGACCCCGTCGCGCGTGCCGCGCAGCGTGTCGACATCGACGCGCAAACCCAGGTCAGTCACGAGCCCACATCCGGCGGCGCGGCCGGAGATACGTCCGCGGCAAGAAGGCTCCCCGCTTGCACCACCTCGTCGATGAAAAAGTCGAGCGTGCTCTCCACGGCCGACACCAGCGGAACCTTGGGGCTCCACCCGAGCAGGCGCCGGGCGTTGCGAATGCTCGGCCTGCGGTGCTGCACATCCTGGTACCCCGCGCCGTAGTATTCGCCGCTTTCGACTTCGCGATATCCGGCGAACGGCGGAAAGAGGGCGCGCAGCGGGTGAGCCTGAAAGCGGGCGACGAGGAGCTCGGCGAGCTCCCGGATACTGACCTCGTTGTCCGGGTTGCCAACGTTGATGATTTGGCCGTCGCAGCGGCCTCCCGGGTTCTCGATGATGCGCGTCAGGCAATCCACTCCGTCGCTGACGTCGGTGAAACAGCGGCGCTGGTTGCCACCGTCAATGAGCTGAATGGGCGTCCCTTCCACCAGATTGAGGATGAGCTGAGTGATCGCTCGCGAGCTGCCGATGCGGGCGGCGTTGAGTGTATCGAGACGCGGGCCGATCCAGTTGAACGGCCGAAAGAGCGTGAACCGCAGGCCGTGCTGCTGCCCATAAGCCCAGATGACGCGATCCAGGAGCTGTTTTGAGCAGGCATAGATCCAGCGCTGCATGCGGATTGGCCCGAGCACCAAGTTGGATCGATCCTCGTCGAACACCGCCTCTTCGCACAGGCCGTACACTTCCGAAGTCGACGGAAAGACGAGGCGCTTGCCGTACTTGACGCAGTAGCGGACGATGCGAAGGTTCTCCTCGAAATCGAGCTCGAAAACGCGGATTGGATTGCGGACGTATTCCTTTGGCGTGGCGATGGCGACGAGCGGAACTACAACGTCGCTGCTACGGATCTGGTACTCGATCCACTCGCGATGGATGGAGATGTCGCCCTCGTCGAAGTGGAAGCGCGGATGCCCGAGCAGGCGGTCGATGCGGTCGGAGCGCAAGTCCATGCCGTGCACTTCGAAGCTGTCCGATGCGAGCAGACGCTCGCCGAGCGCGTTGCCAATAAAACCGTTCACGCCGAGAATGAGCGCTCTGGCTTTCCGCTTGGTGAGAACCGTCTCGGTGACGTGGCTGCGAAAACGAGCCCCGGGCACGAGACCGAGGTCGCGCGCCAACTGCTCGCCGGTTACATACACGCCGTCCTCGGACTGGCCGAAGTCGACGCGCACGGCCCCCTTGCCGCAGGCGATGATGAGTGGCGTGGCTGAGACGACGGTGCCAGGAGCGTAGCCCGATGGTAGTAGTTGGCCATCCTCGTACACGGACCAGAACAGGCACTTGCGGTCGCCGTGAAAGCTGAAAGCGCCGGGATAAGGCCGCGTTACCGCGCGCACGAGATTGCGGACCTCGCGTGCCGAGCAGCGCCAGTCGATGGCACCATCGGCGGGTCGGCGGCCGCCGAAGTAGCTCGCGCGGGAGTGATCCTGCGGGAGCCGCGGCGCCGTTCCTCTAGCGAGCTGCGGCAAGACCTGGTCCAGCATCTCCGCGGCTACCCCCGCGAGCTTGCGATGCAGAGTCAGCGCTGTATCCTCAGCGGTGATTTCGATGCGCTCCTGACACACGATGTCGCCATCGTCGGGTAGCGGCGTCATGTAGTGAAGCGTTGCCCCGGTTTCGCGCTCGCCGTTCACCAGCACCCAGTTGATCGGACAGCGACCCCGGTAGGCAGGCAGCAGCGAACCGTGGAGATTCAGGCAGCCGCGCGGCGGGATGCCCAGGATTTCCGGCCGCACCATCTTGCGGTAGTAGAAGGAAAACAGGATATCCGGCGCCAGCGCCTTCAGCCGCGACACCCATAATGGGTGATTGATATCATCGGGTGCAAAAACCGGGATGCCGCGTGAGGCCGCCACCTCTGCCACCGACCCGAACCACACATTCTCTCCGGGATCCTCGCGGTGAGTGAAGACCGCGGCGACCTCGTAGCCGTTGCGCAGCAGGGCCTTGATTCCTTCACACCCGACGTTGTGATACGCCAGCGCTACCGCCCTCATCGCTCGCCATCTCCGTTTCCGATCCACCCGCCACGACGCGCTCGACATAGTAGCGCGGCCGTCCTCTGACGTCGAGATAGATTCGGCCGATGTATTCCCCGAGCAGTCCCATCGCCAGGAGCTGCGCGCCGACGAACCCGAAAAGCACGGCGAAGACCGTGAAAACGCCGTCCGCCGCCCAGCGCGGGCCGAGAGCCAGGCGCAAGACGAGGAGCAGCGCGCTGAAAGCGAATCCAAGGAGCGCGGAGATGCCACCGAGGATGCTCAAGAGCCGCAGCGGAAACGTCGTCATGCTCGTCAGCAGATCGAATTGCAGCTTGACCAGCTTGTAGAGTCCGTATTTCGAGGTGCCGCTCGCGCGCTCGCAGTGCTCGACGTCAATCTCGGTCGTGCGGCGCGCGAAGCTGTTTGCCAGCACGGGGACGAAGGTGCTCGTCTCACGGCATTTCAGAATGGCGTCGACGACCGGCCTGCGGTACGCTCTGAGCATGCACCCATAGTCGTGCATCAACACGCCGGTCGCGAGGCGCACGGCCCGGTTCGTCAGGTTGGACGCCAGGCGACGGAACAGCGAGTCCTCCCGATGCGCGCGCACCGTGCCGACGACGTCGAAGCCTTCCCGGATTTTCGCAGCGAGCCGTGGGATTTCCTCGGGCGGGTTCTGCAGGTCGGCATCGAGGGTAATGACCGCCTCGCCGCCGGCGTGAGCGAGGCCAGCCATCACCGCGGCGTGTTGCCCGTAGTTCCGGTTGAGCAGGATTCCAGTGATCGCGGCGTGTTCTGCCGCGAGTTGCTCGATCGCTTCGCGGGACCCGTCGCCGCTACCATCGTCCACGAGGATGAGCTCATACGGCGCGCCGACCGCATCACACGCATGAAGACACCGCCGCGCCAGCTCATCCAGGCTCGCGCGCTCATTGTAAACGGGAATTACGACGGATAGCCAGGGAGACGAACGGAGCATGGTATCATCTCAGTACAAAGGAGCGACGTGGGAGAACGCTCTTGATCGCGTCGACCACATAACGCGCGTCGTCGTCGGTCATGTCGGGAAACAGTGGAATGGAGCAAATGCGATCCGAATTCCACTCGGTATGGGGAAGCGAGCCGCGCGCGGAGCCCATCTGCTCGGCATAATAGCGGTGCAGATGCGCCGCGCGAAAGTGCAACCCGGTGCCGACATTGCGCTCCTTGAGCGCTGCCATGAAGCCGTCGCGATCGATTCCGGCACGGTCGGCGTCGACGCGGACGATGAATAGATGCCACGAATGCGTCATCTCGTAGTCGGGATCGCCGAGCGGGAGAATCTCCTCCACTTCTGCGAGCAGCTCGCGATACTGCCGCGCAAGCTCGGCACGGCGGTGGTTCATGGCCGCCAGTCTCTTGAGCTGGCTGAGGCCGAGAGCGGCCGCCATGTCGGTCAGGTTGTATTTGTAACCCGGCTCCTGGACTTGCGCCTGCGGCGATCGCCCCTGAGTCAGGCGGTCGTAGGCGTCAGCGCCAAGCCCATGGAAGCGCAACCGCCGCAGGCGCTCCAACAGGGCCGGATCGTCGGAAAGCACGGCGCCGCCCTCACCCGTGGTCAGGTTCTTGATGGGGTGAAACGACAGCACCGCGGTGCCGGTGCGGCCAATGGGTTCGCCCCGGTAGCAGGTGCCGAGCGCGTGCGCCGCGTCCTCAATCAGCGCGATGCCGCGCGCCGCTGCCAGGGCGCGCAGTGGAGCAAGGTCGAGGGCGGCACCCGCGAAGTGCACCGGAACGATGAGGCGGGTGCGATCCGTGATGACCGCGGCGACCGTGTCAGGAGTTACCATCAGCGTTTCGCGATCGACATCGGCAAAGACGGGAGCAGCGCCCGCCAGCGCGATCAGGTTGATGGTAGAAACCCAGGTCAGCGATGGCGTGACAACTTCGTCGCCGGGTCCGATACCGAGCGCCGTGAGCGCGATGTGCATGCCCGCCGTGCCCGAGGCCAGTGCCACGGCACCACCGGCGCCGCAGGCATCGCAGAGGCCGCGCTCGAAGGCGGCTACCTTCGCCCCGGTCGTGATCCATCGCGAGCGCATGACGGCGGCCACCGCCTCGATGTCGTCGGCGGTGATCGAGGGCGATGAAAACGGCAAGATATCTTCTCTCATGGCGTGGGAATCCGCAGGAAGGATAGAATCGACGGCGCGGAGCAGTCGTTGTTCGGTCCGAGAGGATAGCGAGGAGGGGTCGCGAATGCCATAGCTGGTTCGCCCCCGAATTCACCGCCTGCTCGGCGCCGGCATCCATGAACAAGGCCGGGAATAAAGCCGTGTGCCAATATGCCTTCTCGAGCTCCGAGACCATTTCCTGCAGCATGCCGAGCTCATTGGTCTCGCTCTGTATGGGGATCTCGGCCTCGTTCATCCTTTCGGCCGGCCCGGGTGGCTCCCATCTCCTGCCGGGTGACGCGCCGGTACGCGATGCTCGGGCCTTGCGAAACCGTTGTCGGGGGACCTCCAGGGAGCGTTCGGAGCCTGCGTGGCAATCGATGACGGACCACCAGTCGCCAGTCATCCCATGCACAGCCTTCGGCAAACCGTCGTCATCCACCGCTCGGGCTCCGTAGGCCGCCAGGTGAGAGGACGGTACCAGCCACTCGCGCCCAGCACGCCTCGTGGTGACGGCTCGCCTGGCTCGCTCCGGTCCCCTGGCCTGCCCGGCAGAGGGCCCGCGGGTGCCGGCTTGATCGGTTCCTCCAACCGGTCATATCATGCGGCTCAAGGCATCCCACCCGGCGCGATCGGCGGGTCTCGACAATCCTTTCTTCTTGAGGACCGGACGATGGAAGCGATCCCCCGCAGCTACTCTCTGCTGAGCTACCTCGATCATCTCGAGTACAGCGAGGCCGCGCTCTCGGCCCATCCCGATACCGCCCCGCTCGCAGCACTGTTTGCGGAGGAGATCGCCGCCTGGCCGGGCATGTTCGGGCGTGAGCGCGGGGCCCGCCGGTCGGTCACCCGTGGCAACGCAGTGCTCGCCGTGCGCAACGCCGACCTCGATGAGGCGACTACCCGCTTCGGCGGTGAGGTGCTCGTGGAAGCGGGTCAGGACCGGTCGAGCCCCTTCTTCCGCCGCTTCTTCCCGGTCGCGCCATCCGTTCTCGTCCGGCAGGCGCTGCGCAAGCAATGCGACCGGACGCTCAACGTCATCGTCGTCGAGATCGAGAAGCTCGACGAGCAGAACCGCCTGCGACCCTTCGCGACCCTGCTCGCCGATCTCGCGAAGGCGGCGCTCGGGGCACTCGATGGGCGCGGCCGCGTGCAGGGCGAGCGGTCCACCGTGCGCAGCGATATCGACGAGTGGAAGGAGGGCGTCAACCAGCTCCGGCTGACGACCTACGCCGAGCTCCTCAAGATGGCGGCTGCCAGCAAGCGACGGAGGACCTGGGCGGATACCTTCTTCGCCGCGGTCGCGGACGATGCCGGGCAAGAGCCCGCGCCGGTCGTGCCGGCACCCGAGCCGGAAGAGACTCCCTGAGGAGCCCCGGCCAATCCGTGCCGACGCCACGAGGATCAATGCGCTTGCGCAGGCCCTGCCCGACTCGCTGCTCGTCCCCATGGCAGAGGTAGCCGAGCACGCAGTACGAGTGCGAGGGCTGGCGGCTTGAGGTGGCATGGCACCCTGGCAGCAGGGAACTAACCACGGAGACCACAGAGATCACGGAGAAAAGCTCGCCACCTGCCGTCGAAGCGCGCCTGCTTTGGACTTCTCTGTGGCCTCCGTGTGCTCTGTGGTTCAATCTCGGGAAGGAGGCGGTGAATCGAGGCCGACCTTTCGGCAACGCGCGGGCGCGCCTTGCCGCGCCCCGAGCGTTCGCCATACAGTGAAACCATGGCAACGAACACTCGAGACCGGCTCCGCGAACGGCTTTCCGGGGCGTTTCCGGCCCGCCAGGCCGAGCTCCTCGCCGATGTCGTCGTCGAGGCCTACGACACCCTCGTCAAGGCCAGCGACTTCAGCGAGCTCAAGGCCATCGTCGGGGACCTGGCCCAGGCGCAGAAGCGCACTGAGCAGCGCCTCGAAGCGCTCGTGCAGAGGGTAGACGGGCTGGCCCAGGCGCAGACCCGCACTGAGCAGCGCCTCGAAGCGCTCGTGCAGAGGGTAGACGGGCTGGCCCAGGCGCAGACCCGCACTGAGCAGCGTCTCGAAGCGCTCGTGCAGCGGGTAGATGGGCTGGCCCAGACGGTAGATAGGCTGGCCCAGACGGTAGATAGGCTGGCCCAGGCACAGAAGCGCACCGAGGAAGAGGTCGCGAAGCTCGCGCGTGGCCTGAGCTCGCTGCGGAAGGAGGTCGGAGGACTCACCGGCACCGTCGGGTACACCCTCGAGAACGAGGCATTCAAGGCCCTGCCCGCGCTCCTCGCCGCCGACCATGGCCTCGCCGTCCGCGGGCGGCTGCGCCGTGACTGGATGACCGACCGCGAAGGTAACGCGATCGAAGTGAATATCGTCGGCGAGGCCACGCGGGACGGGGAGACCGTGACAATCATCGGCGAGTCGAAGAGCCAGCTCTCGGCCAAGGCCGTCGACGAGCTCCTCCGAAAGAAGATCAAGCGCCTCGAAGGGACCGTACCGGCGATGTTCCCGGTGCTCGTCACCCACATGACCACCGAGCCGGGCGTCGCCGGCCACGCACGTCAGAAGGGCGTCGCGGTCTATCACTCCTACGACTTCTGACCGGCAGCGGTCACGGCGATGCCCTGGCCATCGACATCCCCCGCCGGGCGCGCCGGAAACAGAGGAGCAGCGCGCCCACGACCGCCAGCAAGACTGTCCCGGCCACGTGACCGCCGATCGGCACCGCCCCGCGGGCGGGGTGGTCGGCGTGGGGGTGAGCGTCGGGCCGGTCGGAGTTGTCGTGGAGGTGAGTGTCGGGCCGGTCGGAGTGATCGTCGGCGTCGGCGTGGGGGGCGCCGTCGGATCGGCGAGCGGCACCGCGCTCGTCTCCGCGGAGAGCGGTCCACTCTGCCCCTGCGCGTCGTAGCTCGCCACCCGGAAGTAGTAGCGCGTCCCCGCCGTGAGCCCCGTCACGAGCGTCGTCGTCACGTTCCCCGCATCGACGATCGTCCCGTAGATCCCGCTGCTCATGCCGTGGTGGACCTTGTAGCCCTCGACCTTGTCCGCCCCGCAACTCGGTGCCTGCCACGTCAGACGCACCCGCGCCGAGGAGAGACCCGTCGCCGCCACTCCCTCAGCGCTCTCGGAGACCGTGTTGTCGAAGAGCGTCGAGGACACCAAAGTCTCGCCGCGGTTGCCCCGGGCTTTAGCCCTGGGGAGGAAGCGGCTCTTCTCTCTTGCATTAGATTGGCGATCATGGTATATTCTAGCTCATGCGCTTCGATCCTGAGTACAAGTCCAACCTGAATGTCGTTTTCTCCAGCAAGTACCATGTCGTGTGGTGTCCCAAGTATCGCCGAAGCGTTCTCGTCAGCGGAGTAGATAGCCGGTTGAAAGAAATTATCGCTGAGGTTATCCTGGAGCGCCGAGCCGAGCTTTTCGAGCTTGAAATCATGGCCGATCATGTCCATCTTCTTGTCGAGGTCGATCCTCAGCTCGGCATCCATACCCTCGTCAAGCGCATCAAAGGACGATCCTCGCGGTTGCTTCGTCAAGAATTCCCCTGGCTGCGCTGCCGCCTGCCCAGCCTCTGGACCAATAGCTATTTCGTCTCGACCGTCGGCGGCGCTCCGCTCGCCGTGATCAAGCAGTACATCGAAAACCAGAAAAACGTCTGAACCATGGCAAAGAGCCGCGGCCCCAGTTTCATCCTCGAGCTCGATCTCGCGACAACCGCAAAAGACGATGAAAAGCTGTACAAACGCGTCGAGCAAGCGGGACGCAACCTCTACAACGCCTGTCTCGGCGAAGCACTGAGACGTCTTCAGTTGCGCAATCAATCGCGTGACTTCCAGCGCATCCGACGGTTACCAAAGGGACCTGAGCGCACGGCAGCCTTCAAGAAGCTCAACGCCAAGTTTTGCTTCACCGAGTACGATCTGCACGCCTTCGCGGGTTCCATCAAGTCATCGTGCTGGATCGGCGACCATCTGGACATCAATACGGTTCAGAAGATCGCGACGCGAGCTTATGATGCGGTCGAGCAGCTCGCCTTCGGACAACGGGGTCGGCCCCGGTTCAAGCGCGCCGGCGAGATGCTCAGCGTCGAGGGCAAGAGCAACAAGCAGGGCATTCGCTATCGCCACGGCCGCATCGAATGGCTCGGTCTGTCCATCCCCTGTCGCTTCGATCCTGACGATCCCGTCGTGGCCTACGGCCTCGAGCAGCGCCTGAAATTTTGCCGTGTCCTGCACCGCACCATTCGCGGGCGCCGGCGCTGGTATGTGCAGCTCGTCCTCGAAGGCCGGCCGTATCAGAAGCCTGCAAACGCGGCCGGCAAAGACGTTGTCGGTCTTGATCTGGGCCCTTCTACGATCGCCGCGGTGGACGATAGTCACGCGACCCTCGAGACCTTCTGCGTCGAGCTAAAATCCAAGCAGGCCGAGATTCGGCGAATCCAACGGGCGATGGATCGGTCCCGCCGAGCTACTAACCCTGCCAACTACAAGGCAGATGGCACGGCGAAAAAAGGCTCACGGAAATGGATTCGCTCGCGCCGCTACGCACGCGCCCAGGCCCGCAAGGCCGATCTCGAACGACGGGCCGCGGCGCACCGCAAGAGCCTCCACGGTCGACTCGCCAATTGCCTGATCCGGCGCGGGAAGGTGCTGCGTAGCGAAAAAGTGCCCTACAAGGCGTGGCAGAAACGTTGGGGCAAGAGCATCGGCCGCCGCGCGCCATCTCTGTTCGTGGCGATGCTCGCACGCAAGGCCGCGGCGGTTGGTGGCAGGCTCGAGGATATTGCGACCCGCAAAACTCGTCTGAGTCAAACCTGCATTTGTGGACGCATCAAGAAGAAAACCCTTGGCGAACGGACCCACCGCTGTGAATGCGGTGTTGAAGCTCAACGCGACCTCATGAGCGCGTATCTTGCGCGCCATGTCGACCATAATCTGCTCAACGCGGACCAAGCCCATGACGGTTGGTCGAGTGTGGAGTCGCTCTTGCGGGCGGCGTTGAGCACGTACCAAGCTGCGAAGCAGAGCACGGCCTCGTGTTCTCGCCCGTCTGGCGTCGGCCGGACGGGACAGAGTGGTTTGCCCGCGAAAGCTGAACGGATGGCGGTCAAGATCGGCCGGAGCACAAATCGCAAGGTTTGCAAGGACCGGGACTTGGTGGCTGGACATTGCTTGCAAGGTCCAGCCGGCAAGTCGGATGTTGTAGCGCCAGGCCCAAGTGCTGGTTGCGAGAGCCCCGAAAAGGCCAAGTCTTTTGCGCATGCCGATGGCCCTACTCCGTGGTGGAGGTATGTGCAGAAGGTTCTTCCGTTCAGAACCCCCCGGCTTTAGCCGTGGGGAGGCTCAGTGCCTCCCAAGAAAGAATGGCGCTGCGCGCTGAATGCTCAGCCGCTTCCCGATCGGCGACGATATGATCTGGAGGTAGCACAAGTCAACCCGCCCGCGCGTAGCGGCCGGATGGCCGCGCCACGGCGGCCCCGACGGTTCACCTCCCCCCGGCTTCCGGGGGGAGGTGAGGTGGGTGTCAGCCAGGGGCGCTTGACTTCCACGCCTTCCTGTTGCTACAACGCGCTCATCTTGCGCTGGTACCGTATCGAGTCGAAGAATATCGAGCTGGGGGTTCCGTTGTTCTGTGCGCTCACGCCAATGCAGGGAGCCCCGGCGCGCCGTCGCAGTATCGCCCGGTCGCGACCGCACGGTGCGCTCCGTCTGCTGCTTGTCCCGGCGATTCTGGTCATCGGGATGCACGCTGTACGCCTGTCCGCGGCCACTGATCCCATCCGCATCCACGTCTACAATGCCAATCTCCTCGGGGAATCGGCGGACGACATCTACGCCAGTCTCTCCCCGTTTGTGGACTACCTCCAGGCGCACCTGGGGCAGACCGTGAAGCTCGATTTGTTTCTGCGCCCTGCCGACTTCGAGCGCGCCGCGGAAAGCGGTAAACCGCACTTCGCCTTCGTCAGCTCCACCTACTTTGTCAGCACGGCCAGGCGCTTTTCGCTCGCCCCCATGGCCATACCGCGCCGCTACGGGCGGCCCATCTTCCGCAAGATCGTCGCGGTGCGCAAGGACTCCGACTTGACCAATGTGCTCGACCTCAAGGGCAAGCGGCTGATCACGACCCTGGCCGATCCCGCCAACCTCGCCTTTCTGTCTCAGATCCTGTTCGGAGGAAAGATCGTCGCCAACCGGGATTTCAGCGTGCAGGAGGCGCCATCCGCGACGTCGGCGCTGCTCGGCGTCATCCTCGGAGCGGCTGATGCCGCCGAGGTTACCTTCTCCCAATTCGACGCTCTCCTCGCCAAACGCACTGATGTCGACCGCCAGCTCCGCGTCATCTACGTGTCGCGTGCCTTCCCAATGGCGACTTTCGCGGCCTTCGAGCAGTGGACGAGCGCAGCGCTCCGCAACCGCGTGCGCGACCTGCTGCTCGCGATGGAGAAAGGCGACGACGGCCGCCGGGCGCTGCTTGCATTGAAGTTCGAGGGGTGGGAGCCGTACCGGCAGGAGGAGCTGGCGTTTCTCTGGTCAGTCCTCCGACCCTGAGGCGACAGGACTGGAAGCATGACGACGATGCGGCGGACATTGCGGGCTTGGCGGGCGGGGGCAGCCGTGGCGCTGCTGCTTACGGCGGCCGGGCTCGTCTCCGCCCAGCAAGGCACCCGGGTGACCCTGTGGCACGCGTACTCCGGTCTGGAGGCCGAAGCTCTCGAGCGCGTCGTGGGTGAGGTCGACCGGGCGCTGGCGGACGTCACCATCGCCGCGACCTACTACCCATTCTCCGCGCTTCCCGACCGCGTGCCCGCTGCCGACAAACGCGGAAAAGGTCCCGATCTGTTCATTTTTGCTCACGATCGCATCGGCGGGTGGGCCAGGGATGGGGTCATCCGGCCCGTGGATTCCCTGATCGCCGCCGCTACGCGCGGGCGTTTCTTCGCCTCCGCGCTCGCTGCCGCCACGGTCGGCGGCAAGCTGTACGGCTTGCCCATGTCCGTGAAAACCGTTGCTCTCTACTACAACCGGAATCTCATCAGAACCCCGCCGGACACGCTCGACGAGCTGGTCACGGCTGCCCGGCGTCTGACGAATCCATCTGAGGAACGCTACGGTCTGGCCTACGAGTATAACAACTTCTATTACCACGCCATGTGGTTTCAGGCCTTTGGCGGCGGCGTGTTTGATGCCTCCGGCAAGCTCTCGCTGACCACCGCTGCGCATGTCCGCGGCTTTGAGCTCCTGCTTGAGCTGCGCGACAAGATCCTGCCAAAGGAAGTGTCGAAAGCGTACATTGTGGAGCTGTTCAACAAGGGCAAAGCTGCGATGGTGATCGACGGTCCGTGGCTGAAAGGGGATCTGCGCAAGGACCTCGACTACGGCATTTCCCTGCTGCCGAGTATCGGCGCGGAAGACCGCATGGCCTTTCAACGAGCTGAACCGTTTCTGACCTCGGAGCTGGTGTTGATGCTCGCGTCGTGCCCTCATCCGGAGGCGGCGGCGCAGGTCATGGAGGGGCTGACCAGCGCCGCATCGCAGATCGTCATGGCGAGCCACGGGGGTCAGGTGCCGGCAAACATCGGTGCCTATGGCGACATGGGGGTCTACCAGGACCCCGATATCATGACCTTCAGGCAGCAAGCGTTGCTGTCCACGCCGATGCCGAATCTGGCAGAGATGGCGGAGGTGTGGGGTCCCGCGACGGCCGCGCTCGGGTGGGTTCTGGTCGGTAGCAAGACACCTGTCGATGCGATGCGGGAGGCCCAGGCGCAAGTCGAAGCCGCCATCGCCGAGCACGAGCGCCCATGATCGGCGGACGGCGATGGTTGCTCATCGGCTTCCTCGCGGCGTTCGCGGCGCTTGCGCCGGTTCGGGCGGTGCGCGCCGGCGGTGGGGATGCCGCCGCGGCCGCAGGGGTCACCATTCGCTATCTCGGGCACTGCTCCTTTTTCGTATCCGCGAGCGCTGGTGCGAGCATCGTCACGGATCCATTCTACGAGCGCATCGGCTACCCGCTTCCCGAGCTCACGGCGGACGTGCTTACCATCAGTAGCGCCGACAACACGGCCAACAATAACGAGTTCTTCTGTCGAAACGACCCTTTGATCTTGCGCGCGCCAGGCCGCTTCGAAACCGCGATCGGTGTTGTCAGCGGCACCCGCACGTTTCGGGACAACAAGGATGGAAAAGTCCGCGGCGAAAACGTCGTCTTTTGCTTCACGTTGGCCAACGTGCGCTTCTGCCACCTCGGTCTGCTCGGCCATCGCCTCGGCGCCGCGACCGCGCGGGAGATCGGCCCCGTCGATGTGCTCTTTCTCCCGGTCGGAGGCAAGGAAGCGATCGACCTGGACACGGCCCGGGACACCGTCAAGCAGCTCGCACCGCGCGTGGTCATTCCGATGTTCTTCCATACCGCGCAGCTCCGAGACATCGTGGGGCTTCGCCCGGTGGAAGACTTTCTGCGCGGGCAGCGCCACGTGCGCAGAGTCGACGGAAGCAGCGTCACGCTGGCAGCCGCCGAGGTGCGAGCGCTGGACGGCGAGGTTGTCGTGCTGGCACCTCCAGCGGCGGCCCCATAGGGTTTTCGGAGGGCACGCCGTGGCAAGCAAGCTCGCACCGGCCAGCCCTTCCAGGGCGCTCAGTAGGGCGGTTCAGCGGGCCCCGTGTAGCCGCAAATCCCGACGCGCGGTGAGCTCACGAGGGGATCCGGCGATCCGTAGTCATTGTGGTAGTGCTCGCGGGCGTGGATATCACAGACAAGGCCGGACAAGTTCTCTTCAATCCGGCACTCGCTACAGAAAAACGTCGCTGGTGCGCCGCACGCCATGCACTCCGCGGGAAGAGGCGCATTGCGGGCCATCAGCACGATGGGGTTCTTGCTCAGCGGCTTGCCTCGCCGTCCGTCCACGACCGCAATCGCCAGCTCCGTGGTGCTGCCGAAGTCGTACCGGTAGCGGATTGTGTCACCCGGTGACAGCACGGATTGCAGTTGAACGTTCATTCCCTTTTCCGCGTCGCGCTTCCACCCGCTGGCATAGTCGGACGTGGAGGTGAAGCACATGCCGCCTATGGAAAACTCGCTGAGATGCTCGCAGCACTCGAGCCAGATCGCGCGCAGGTAGAAGTCGAGATCAGCGAGCTCCGCGTCGCCGCGCGCCTCGAGCTGTAGCCAGTAATCCGGCCATGAAACGGCATGAACCGCGAGGTGGAACAGGAGGCACACGCTGCCTGTCTGCTGGTCGACCTGCGCAAGGCGAGTCTGGCGTTGCGGGCAAGCTGCAAGGTGGCGCTGCATGCCCACGCGCGTGTACGTGAGGTCGCAAAAAATACAAGCGCCGCGGGATCGTCTTTTTCGTTCCATCGTTCGTCCCTCGCCTTGGGTCTGGACTGTCAGTTCCTTGCTCGATTATAACAGAGGACGTCGCCCGCGGGATCAAGCTCGGCGCGCTGCCGCTGGACCCGCGGCAAGAACCCGCGGAGGGATCGGCCGTGCAAGTAGACTGGGATCAAATCGCGGCGCGCGCGGTGCGCGGACTGGGCGCTCAGGCGGGCGAGCTGGTCTTGCTCCGGGTGCGCGTGGATCGTGCCGAGGCATTCCACGCGACGCTGCTTGCGCTCGAGCGCGTTGGCGCCGTCCCACTCATCGAGTATCTGCCGGACGACTACCTGCTTCGCCTGTTGCATGAGGTCGACCCGCTGCTTTTAGAGCACTGGGACCGCCATCGGCTCGCGTGGATGCAGCGCATCGACCGGATCCTGGTGCTGGCCGATGAGAGCTTCGAGGGCGACGTACCACCGGCGGCCAGCCGCGCGTGGTGGCAAGCAACCGCTCGCCTGACCGCGGCGGAAGAGGCTCGAAAGGTGCCTTTTCTGCTGGCGGCGATACCGTCTGCGCGCCGTGCTGCGCAGCTAGGGCTGGCCCCGGAGGAGCTGGATCGGCGGGTGCTTCCGGCCTTGGTCACACCGGAAGAGGAGCTCCGCGCTCATATCTCGCGCGCCCGCGAGCGCGCCGGGTCCAGCGGCGCCATGATCACGGTACGGACCGGCGAGCAGTGCGAGCTGCGGCTTCGGCAGGGCGCCCGGCTGTGGTTATGCGACGACGGTCTTATCGATGCTGAAGACCGGCGAAGTGGAGCAATCGCCTCGAATCTGCCCGCCGGCTCCATGTACACGACAGTTCTCGAAGACTCCGTGGACGGCTCGATCCGCGTTCCCGCCGGGCCGGGCGGCTCCGAGCTGGAGCTGCGCTTCGCGCGAGGCGCTATCGTAGCCGCCGAGCCGATTGAGCAAGCGGGACGTTTTCTCGCGATGCTCGACCGCCATTCCGGAGGCGCGCGTCGCGTCAGCCACCTGGGGCTAGGGCTGAATCCACTGCTTCACGGGCCACCTATTGGCTGGCCCTTGGTGGATGAGCATATCCTCGGTGGCGTGTTTCTCGCGCTGGGAGAAAACCGCTACATGGGTGGCCAGAATGAATCGTCTCTGAACGTAGACTACGCGGTGGCGGGCGCCACGGTGCTCGTCAATGGGCGCGTGCTCATCGCCGGCGGAGAATTCGTCCCTGAGCAGGGCCGACCCGGCATCGATTCTATGGGAGAGCGTCATGACCTTTGAGCAAATCATGGAAACGCTGCGCGACGCGGGCCTGCCCGATGATTTCTTCCTGGACAGGCTGCGCCGCATCGAACGCGACATCAACGTCGCGAGGAACCGCGCTCGCCACGCCATGAACGGCGCCCTGATCGCGATTGGCATCCGCAACGAAACGCTCGCTGCCGCGGCGCTCGAAACCGCGGCGCGCATCGGCACTGTGGTGGTGGACCACGGCGCCACCGGCTGCAAGACGCCCGAGGCGATCCCCTACATCCGCAAGGCCTGGGCGCGCAAGGCGGCTATGAAGAAGTGAGGCGGTCGCGAAAGCGGAATAAGCGATAGGCAGCCACTGCTCGGCTACAGGTATTATCCGCATCCGTCATGATCGCCAGGCCCACCGGCGGTGCGTCGGGAGCCGCACCGAACAGCCGCGCGTGGTCTGCATACACGTCTACCTGGCGCGTCACCCACGCTCCGAGCGCACTGCTTCCAAGCGAGACCATGCGCGTGCTGGCGACAAACGGATTGGGCCATGTCGCGCCTGCTTCCGACCGGGATGACCAGACGTAGCTGATGGCATGCGAGGGAGGTGACTCTCCCGTGACCTGGTGAATAAACCAGCGCCTCATGCGGTCGGCAGGGTCCACGTATCGATCCGAGTCGAATACGACAAAGACGCGCGCCGCGAAATCATCGCCGGACTTGGCGCGCTCCTGTTCCGCGTTCGGCGCGACGTCCACGCGCCATTCCCATTCGAGGATGAGCTGCTGGCGCAGGCCCACGTCCCCAAGCCGGAGCCCGAGCGCGGATGCTCCGCATTCGGCGGTGGCGAGCACACCTGCGCTGCGATCGAACACTTGCCGCGCATACACCGATGGCCTGCTCACCCTCGGGATGGGCTGCTCGTGCCAGGGCGGCGAGCCGGGAGCGGGGAGCTCTACCACGACTTGCGCCAGCGCCATGACCGGGGACGCGAGGAGCGCGGCGAAGGAGATGCCACGAAAAGCCCCATGAATCACAATGCCATCCTTTCCTGCTGCCCGCGGCCCGCGGCCGTTGCCGGTGACGATGGTAAACATGATAATTTGGAGCTTGGACGGCTGTCAGCATACCGCGGCGCCCGGAAAAACGCCTGGTGGGAAACTCGAGTTGCGAGGTCGTGCGTTTCATCCGGCACGGGTCGGCGGAGCCGGTGGAAAACTAATCAGCAACCGTCCAGAAACGTGAATTTCTTGCGATTTCTTTGGTGGAGGGGGCGGGGGACGCTTGACAGGCCGTAGCGACCGTCTTGGATTGGCGGGAAGACCGGGAAGGGAAGATGAACGGAAAAAATCCAACCTCCCATAGACCTACCTGATCCCCGCGAACCGCCACAGATACCACGAGATCATGCAAGCGCCGCAGGGCTTCGCCAGTTGCCTCTACACCCAGGGTGACTACCGCGAGATCCGGCCGATCTCCGATTCGTGGGAGAAGGAGCTACTCGACCGGAGCTCCGAGCCGAGCGGGAGCTGACGGAAATGGCTTCCGCACCCGAAGCGGGCCAGGGTCCGGATCTCGTGGCCAACGTCTGTGCCGGGGGCGGCTACCTCGTCAATGGGGAGCACGCGGTCCCGGACGAACCGACCGAGTCTTGCTCCTACGCGTCGGTGGAGGTCATTGGCTGCAGCCACCTGTTTTGCCGCTCGTGCGGCGCCGAGGTCGGCCAAATAGTTGTCCGGTTTCCGAGGGACGATGAGCGCGTCCCGGGGGCAGCCCTCCACGACTGGTTCCTCAGCCACCCGGTCCCCCCCGGACCCGGGACACTGCGATACTACACGTGCCGCTGCTCCCGCTGGTTGGAAAAGCACTACCGCGCTCTCGACGACCCGGATCCCGACCCCGTGCTCGATCCACACGTCACCTGGCGCTGTGTCGGGCACCCGTTCGTCCAGCTTCCGACTGAAATCGACGACATTCCAGTCTCGGCGGACACGGACCTCCGGACCCTCGACCGCACGGCGTTGCAGGGCCAGGTGCCCCATGGAGCCCGGGAGCTTGAACGGGTGGTTCCGGGGGGATGGGTCGTCAAGCTGTTTGTTCGATTGACCGGGAACGCGCTCGGTCAGGCGGTCGCACGGGCGGTGGCCGATTGCCTGACCGACCCGGACCAGCACGTTCGCCTGGGCGCCTTGGTCTTTCTTCGCCGCGTCCCCGCGGCCGTCGACGTCGAACGCCTGCGCGGAGTGATCACCGGGTCGCGCGGCCTGTTCACCGGCGCACCGCATCCCCTCGGTGGGTCGACCGGGAGCATGGATGAGGAGCTGCGGCGCTTGCTGGCCGCCCTGCTGACGCAGCGCCCGCGTGAGGCGCAACAGCTTCTCGAGCCCGCGCGCGAGGAAGCGCTGCGGCAGGGACGAGGCGAGATGTTGACTCTCTATCTGACGCTGGCCGAGCGAGACGCGCGGTGGTTCGATGGGCACCTCGAAGGCATCGTGGCAGCGCGGCCGGACCGATGGCGCGAGCTGATGCAAGCCGTGACCGAGACCCTCGTGGACGGCGAGCACATGGCGCGCCTGCTCGTAAAGCTGGCCCAGATGCTGCCCGCGGGAGACCGAAACAAGCTCAGGGAAGTCGCGGCCGCGCGTCTGGCGCCGCTGGCCCGGGCCCGCGTGCTTGCAGCGGTGCCAGGAGAGCCGTCTGGCGAGGGTCGCTCGCCGAACGACCTGCAGGGTGACCTCCGGAGCCTCCCCGAGAGCGACCACGCTGCGGCGATTCGCAGGCGCCTGACGAAACGGTTCGGAGAGGGGCGACCGGCGGACTGGCTGCTCGGGGTTTGGAACGACCTCGACGAAGCGATTGTCAAGAACATGCCGGCCAAGAAGCAGGGCGATGCCCTGGCCGCGTTGAAGAACGCGCCGCGCCGCCAAACTTGGACCGTTTCTGGCCTTTCTGCGTCCTCTGTTGATTCTGCTCCGCCAACCGGGCTATCGTCACGCCATGCGTCAGACTGTCATCGACGGCTTCGACTTCGCTGCCATCCCGGACTTCCGGGAGTTTTCGCGGCAGCACCTCCGCGGCGTCGGCCCGCTCGGAACGCTGCCGCGCGACGAGGCTCCGATCGAACGGCTGCTCGACGCGTACGAGCGCCTCGGCGGGACGCCGCTGGTGGCGCGCCTCGCCGAGGGGATCGCCGCCTGCCTGAACGACCCCGACCCCGCGATACGCTGGCAGGTGCTCATCTTCTTCGAGAAGAACCCGATGGCCGCCGGCGGCGAGCGCATCGTCGAGGCCGCGTCCGGCGATCGATCCGGATTCCGCGGCGTCCCGGACCCGCGTGGCGGCGACCTCGAATGGAAGCTCCTGAGCGCCGTCGGGCGGCGCGCCGGTGGCGGCGACGTGCGCGCGCTGGCGCTGGCGCGCGAGGAGGCCATTCACCCCGGCCAGCCGACGCCGCTCATTGCCGCGCTGACCCGGGCGGATCCCGACTGGGTCGCGGCCCACGCCGAGGAGATCGCCCGCGCCACGCCGAGCACGGCGGCGGTGATCCTCAACAACCTCCAGGGCAGCCGCCATGACGTGGGGGCGCTCGGGGAGCGCCTCGCGCCGGTAGGGGCACGCGATCCGAAGTTCCGGGGCTTCATCGAGCTGTTCATCGACGACCCAGCGGCGAAGGCGCGGATCCTGCGCGCCCTCCCGGCGCGGCCATAGCTCGTCGGCGCCGCGTTGGCGAAGACGAAGGTGCGGCGCAGGACGGTGCGGTTGCCCACGCCGTCGACCCGTGTGGCGGCGAGAGCGTGCGTTCCGTCCCCGACGCCGGTCGTGTCGAAGCTCCGGCGGCCCGCCCACGTCCCCGTGGCAACGCTCGACGAGGTGATCGCCGACGGGCGCCACCGCCCCGACGTGCGGGCCCGCGCGACCTACCTGCGCTCGGTGGTGGCGGATCGGCTCGGCGACGACGACACCATCGATCCGGACACCGACGAGATCTGCGACGGGATCGACAATGAGTGGTTTCGGCACCCCACGCCTCGCATGCGCTTGATCGGGGAGCGCCGCGGCACTTGGTCCAGGCGACCCTGGGCCATGCCTCGCCGGAAACCACCAGGTGCTATCTCCATGCGCGGCCGAAGCATCTGTGCTCAGCGCCGCGGCTTGCGAGGCCGCGTCCGCCATGATTCGTCCAGCGCTTCGAGGACCTTCGACCGGAGGTCTACCATGCATTGCCCGAGCGATCGGTGCAGATCCTCGACCGTGATCCGTCGCTCGCGTGCCAATCGGATCGCCAGATCGACGAAGAGCTCGTTCGCCCTGGCGACCCGGCGGGCCTCGATGTCCCCCAGGGCAACAGCGAACTTGAACAGCAGCTCCTCGGCGCTCTGGGGACGCACCTCAATAATCTGCGCCGCGTTCGCGGCCAGCCACTCAGTGTCATGCAGCGCCAGCGGGTAGAACAACGGCTTGTCACCGACGCCGCTGCCCACCAGCGCCTCCCGGCGCGCCAGCTCGAGCGCGCGCGGCCGGCCCTGCGCGTCCCGCGTTCCCAGCCGCTTCGCGAGGGCAAAGAGCAGGCTGGCCTCCAAGGTGCTGTTCAGCGTCGTGGGATCCGCCACCCCCCGGAAGAGGGACCGATCGCCCTTCAGGAGGTCCTGAATACGCTCGCCGCCTTCGGCGCGTGGAAACGATCGGAAGAAGCTCACGGCCCACGCCCGGACGCGGGGCTCCGGGTCCGAGAGGCACGCGGCAACGGCTCGCGACACGTCTCCCTCGGCCGGGCCGCCCGCGAGTCGCGCATACAAGCTCGCCAACCACACACCGGCGCCGTTGGCGCTGGCTTCCGGGCCCAAGGTGGGTCCTGCGAGCAATCGTCGGCGAATGACCCCGAGGAGATCCTCCTGCGAGCGGACGGTCACACCGTTCAAGGTGAGGGGGAGCTGCGACGGAGGGTGCCCCTCGCAGCGCCAAGGCAGCTTCGGGTCGGTGATCGGATCGGGATCACGATCCTCGAGCCGATACCATGCTTTCCTGGTTACCCAGAGCTCGCACCGGCAAACATACAGCCGAAACTCGCTGCCGGCGCTGTACTCGAGGTAGGGGAGGGACCTCCAGTGCGGGGAGGCGACGAGGTCTGACAGATGATTGGCCGCGTCTTGGCGGGGGTAGAAGCCCGCGCCCTGCCGCACCGAGGTCCCACACGAATGGCACCTGAGCCGATTGCAGCCCGTCGCCGGGCTTCCTTCGGCAAAGTACTCCTCCGGATCTGCCGGCACGGGCAGGGTCGCGTCGACCAGCAAGCCGCCGTACCCGCATTTGTTCAGGCGTTCGGTCATCACCTGCGTCGGCGTCTCAGGATCACGCGCCCTCCTTCTACTTCGCGATGGCGACGAGCTGCTTTTCCTGGCCCGCCTTGGTGATGGAGATGCCGCACAGCGTCCAGGCATCGCGCCGTTCCTGGAGCGGCGGAAGCCCGGCGCGATATACGGCGCCGTTGAGCGTCGCGGCGACTCACCAGACGGCTACGAGCTCGCCCGACTCGACGAACACGAGCATTCCTTCGACGGCGCTTTCGGGGAGCCCGGTCAGCTTCGCCAGCGCCTTCCGATAAAGCACCACCTGCGCGCGGTAGGCGGCGGCGCGCTCGCGGACAGCCGGCGCGGTAGCCAGGCGGTCGGTCTTGAATTCGATTACCGTCGCTCGGGCTAGTTTTCCGTCCCCATCCTCGCACAGCACCACGCGGTCAAATCGGCCAGAGACCCACCGGCCCTCCACCATGGCCTCGAATGGCCGCTCGCGCCACAGGCGCGCGGCGCCGTGCGGCCGGCGGAGCACCTCCGCAACGCCGGCGCGGGCAAGGGCCGCACGAAACCGCCTGATGGCCTCGTCGCGCACCCCTGGCGGCGTCGCTCCGTGCGCTCTCAGGCTTTCCACCGCCACCTCGGAGCTGCCATCCTCCGCCCACTCGATGCGCTCGAAAAGCCGGTGCAACGCCGCGCCGACCTGCAGTGACAGCCGCCGGTCGGACGAGAACAGAGACGCCGCCGCCGCCACCCACGTCTCGGAAGCCGCCGGGAGCTGGCGGGAAACCGCCGCCGTAGCCGCGCCGGAGGTCTCTGCCGCGCGCCCCTGCATCGCCCGCTCAATCGCCAGCGGCACGCGGTCGCTCCACGCCGTCGCGGCCATCGCGCGAGCGCCGCCACGCGCGGCCCAGCCGGGCGTGCCACCCTCGTAGAGAATGCGCGCCGCGACGTTTTCGATCATGACCTCCGCGGCGGCGACAGTCTCGCCGTCCGTCAGACCCGCACGCACCAGCCCGCTCGCCCGGCGCACGCCCGCGCCTCGATCACCGTCGTCCACGACGAGGTGGAGCGCCTGGCGGGCGCGGGTTATGGCGACGTACAGCAGACACAACGACTCGTAGGTCTGCTCGGTCGCATGCCGCGCCAGGACGCTGCGAAAACGGTCGTCAAGGCGCAAGAGGTGGACCGACGGCACGCTCAGAACCCAGTCCGGTTCCGGGCTCAGGGGATCCTCACGGTTCGCCACGACGGTGTCCTTGACGAGCCCGCGGCACAGTCCCGTTTCGAGCTCGGGCAAGATGACCGCGTCGAACTCCAGGCCCTTGGCCTTGTGGATGGTCAGCACGCGCACGTCAGACGGCCCGGCCGCATCCTGTAGGCGGTGGCCCCGAACGAACGCGCAAAAACTGTCCCCGGAGGTTTCTCCGGTCGCGTCGAAGATCAGCGCGGCGCTTTCCAGGTCGCGCGCTCGCCGCAACGCGAAGGCGTCCAGCAACCTCGCGTCGCCGCACAACTGAGCCCATCTCCTGACCACCCCGGCAAAGCCCTCCAACCGGATCCGCCGCAGCACGTCGACGGCCACTCCCGGGGCAATGCACGCTCCGTCCGCGATCCAGCGCGCCAGAGGGGTGGAGAGGAGGTGCTCGGAGGCGACGGAATCGGCGGGGTGGTGGGAATACTGGATCAGGGAGAGCAACGCGACGACGAACGGATTATCGGTCAGCGCGCTATTGCCTTCCCAGACGGCGGGGACACCCGCGGTGCGAAGGCGCTGCACCAGTGCCAGCCCCTGGTCGTTGGCGCGCACCAGGATCGCCAGGGTGCGGTCCTCACCGATTTCATGCCGCAGGCGGCGCGCGAGAGCGACGGCAACTTCGTGGCGCTGCGCGCGCTTTTCGGCCTCGTTGCCCGCCGCCGATACCCCATAGAGCACCACGTGACCTGCGAGGTCCGCGAGTGCGGTCTCGTGCCGCCGCCAGCCGCGCTGGAACGCGGCGACCGCTTCGGCGTCCGCTCCGCTGGCGGGCGAAAGCGAGTCGAATACGCGGTTCACGGCGTCTATCACCACGGGGCTGGACCGCCACGACCGGGAAAGTCGGCGCGTTTCGAAGACCTCGCCACCCGCATCGTAGGCTTCGGCGACGTAGTCGAACAGGCGATAGTGCCCGCCGCGCCAGCCGTAGATCGCCTGCTTCACGTCGCCGACGTAGAACAGGCTGCGCTGGCCCGAATCGTCCTGGATGACCTCGTCCAGCAAGTTGCGAACGGCGTGCCACTGCAGCGCGCTGGTGTCCTGAAACTCGTCGAGCAGCCAGTGGTCGAAGCGACCGTCTAGCCGATAGTCGACATACGAGCGGTTGCCGCCGATTGCCTGACCATCTGATTTCCCGAGCAGAAAGGTCACGTCAGCGAACTTCAGTTTCCCTTGCGCGCGGACGAACCGCTCATAGCTGCTCTGGTACGACGCCAGAATGCGGTACAGGCCCTTGGTTTGCTCGAGACAGCGGGCCCATTCGCACCACAGCGCGTAGCGCGTCAAGGCGGCAAGCGGGGCACAGGCAGCGCCCTCAAGCTGAAACTGGCCGTGGATGTTGACCGCGGCCCGGCCGGACTCGAGCTCGTCGACGAGCGGCGCCAGCTTACCAAGCATGTCGATCAGCGTATCCAGAGGCGCCCCCGGGGTCAGGCGCCCCGCCTCCACGGCGAACGCCACCAGCTTTGTCCGCCGGCTTGCCGTCAAGGCGCGATTGTTGGCGAGCCCCGCCAGCGCGGCCGCGAGCGCGGCCTCGGGATTCACCTGGGCGCCCGCGCGCCAACCCGGTGGGCTCTCCCAGATCCGCCCCGGCTCGCCCCAGACCTCCTCCCTCGGCGCGTCGAGAAACGTCTCCTGCTCGGCGTCAATGGTTTCCCGGAGCAAGCTGGTCACCGTGCGCGCTTCGCGGCCAAAGCTGCGCTGTTTGATTGCCGCGAGCAGGCGATGGCGAGCGTCGAGCGCGCGGGCACCGCCGCCTGCGAGCATCCGCCGCAGCGCCCTGTCGGTCGCCGCCTCGGCGGCGTAGCCGTCGACGAGCTCAAAGCTCGCGCCCACCCCGAGCTCGAACGGAAACGCCCGCACCAGCGCGACGAAAAAACTGTCCAGCGTGCCGACGCGGCACAGGTGCAAGGCGTCGAGCAGCGCGCGCAGCAGAGCGATGGCCCGCTGCTGGGTGAGCTGGGCCACGGGAATGCCGCTTTCCTCAACTTCCGCGCGCAGGCGAGCCGCACCGCCTTCCGAGCCGGCGGCCCGCGCGAGCCGCTCCAGAATGCGGTCGAAGATCTCGCCCGCCGCCTTGCGCGTGAACGTCAACGCGACGATGCGGTCCGGAGCAACTCCGGCGGCGAGCAGCGCGAGGTAGCGGTTGCTGAGCTGAAAAGTCTTGCCGGCGCCGGCGGCGGCCGAAATGACCTGGTGGCGGATGCGGAGCCCGGCGGCAGCAGCGGTCATGGCAGGGCCGCTGACGCGCCTTGCAGCGCCGCCATCCAGGCGCCGTCCACCGCGCCAACGGCGTCTCCGAGGTAGATCTCATCGAGCTCAAAAGCGGCGACGTCCGCTGCTGGCGGCCAGAACACGCCATCCCGAATCGCCGCCAGAGCCCCCGAAGCGCACCCCACCGCCGCCTCCAACAGCTCTGCGGATGCTTCGGTCCAGGTGGCGATGCCGGTCTCCGTGACGGCGGCCGGCAAGTTGAAATAGCCGAGGAGGGGCTCGACACCGTAGCACTCGCGCGCAAACAGGCCGTAGATGGGCAATTGCAGGGCCGACCACGCCTGCTCGCGCCCACCGCCCGAGAAGAGACGCCATGGCGGGTCCGAGCTTCGCCGCGGGCGGAGATGAGCTTCCTCTGGCCGCCGCGGATGGGCGCTTGTCTTGTAGTCGATGAGCCGAAGGCGGCCATCAGAGTGGCGATCCACGCGGTCAATTGTCCCCGTGATGCGGAATCCGCAGAGCTCCACCGCCAGCTCGACCTCCACGCCTTCGATTCGCCACCCCTCCCGCGCTTGCCGCGCCTGCTCCGCGGCGGCGGCGCGCAGGCGCTGCTCGGCGGCATCCAGTTGCAGGGCCAGCGGCGGTGAGAGCGACGTCCCGTAGCGGCCGTGGAACTGCGTGCGCGCCGCGCGCGTGAGCGCCGCAGCAAGCGTCGCACCGTCGTCGCAGCTTGACAGCGATGCGTTGCGCCCAAGCTCCTCGAGCGCATGATGGCAGAGCGTCCCAAACTCGAGGGCGTCCAGCTCGCACTTCGCCGGGTCAACCGGCCGCATGCGCAGAACCCGGCGCAGATAGTAGCGGAATGGACAGCTCAGGTATTCCTGCAGGGCGGTCACCGAAATCGTGGCGGCTGTAGAAGCGGCTGATGCTCGGCGGGGCTGCAGCCGCCAGCACACCGTGCGCGGAGGTTCCGGCTCCGGCTTGTCCGGGGCGGAAAAGAGGTACCGCGCCCGCTCGGCAAGTGACTCGTCGGCGCAGTGAAACAGCAGGCGCGACGGCCGTAGTGGCTCGCCCTCGCGCGTGGACTTGCCGAGAATGATCGTGATGCTCCCGGAGCCGCTCCGGCACGATAGTAGCGAACTCAGCAGGTAGGCGTCGCGAGCGCGGCGCTGCTCATTGTGACGCAGCCCGAGCCGCTTTCGCGCACTGTCGGGCAAGAACGGGTCCCCGACGAGGGTCTCCGGCAAACGACCGTCGTTGGCGCCGGTGAGCAGCACGTGGGACGCGTCCGCCCACGACAGCTCGAGCCACCCGGCGAGATCGACGGCGCCGGCGGGACGCTCTTCATAGAGGTGCGCGCGTTCGAGGAGATGGCGCAGCAGCGCGAACCAATCCGCGCGCGACAGGGACAGCGCCGCGGTAACCCCGCTGTCGAGGCGCTCGAAGAGCTCCGTCAGGGCGTCCGCAGCGGCGATGAACCGGCGGCTCTCCGGTGTCCCTCCCTGGAGCAGGCGGGTCTCAAAGGTCCACGCGAGAAAGGCGCGCAGCGAACCGGCGGCGGAAGGAGCAACCGGCGCTGCCGGCGCCTCCCACGCCGCCAGCCGATCCAGCACGCTCACCAGGGCGCGCTCGGCCGCGGTCCGCGGTGTCCAGCAGGCCCGGAGCTCGGCCACTGTCTCTGGCAGGTGCTTTTGCTGCACCTCGTCCGCGGCGGCGAGCAGCGCCTCGAGGGAAACGCCGAGTCCCTCCGCGGCCAGACGCGCAAGCAGCTCGGGATGGCGCAAGAGCTGCTGCAAGGCCTCGAACCGGTCCGTCTCGAGCCAGTTGGCGAAGTGAGCGACCAGCGAGACGCTCGGCTCGCGCAGCAGGGGAAGGCCCGCCGGGTCATGTGTCGCCACCCCGGCGCTGGCAAGCTGAGCAGCAAGGTATGGCCGCACCTCGGCGTCAGGCGCGCCGATCACGGTCGCCGCCGGCGCCAGCGCCGCATCGTGCATGATCCGCGCCACGCACTCCGCTTGATGAAGAGGGTCGCGCGCAAGCACGATGGCGCTCTCCTGCAGATCGATCGGTCGCGAACGCCAAACCTCCGTGAGCGGTCGGCCCCAGGCATCGAAAGCCTGCGCCAGGGATTCGGGCGCGTGCACGTAGATGTCCACGGCAACGTGTTCCGAGAGCGCCTCCAGGACGGCCAGGGCCTGCGGCATCGGGTCAGGGACCGCGACCAGCGCGATCTGCCGCACGCGCGCCGGCAGCGCCTGTTCGACGTCGACGTGACCGTGCCCCCCGGCGTCCCTCCCCCCCCTCGCGGTGGGAGGTGAGGTGGGGGGCCTTCGTGATGCGCTTTCCGACTTGCGCAGCGCCCGGTTGCGGTCTACCTTGCCGTGCGCGGCCAACGCCTCGGCATGACGCGCGTCGAGCTCGGCGAGATCTCGCCATCGCTCGGGATCGTCACAATCTTCGAGCAGCCGGGCGGCGTCCGCAACCAACAGCCCATTCTCCCCAAGAAGGTCGCGCATCTCCTCGAGCTTCTCGGCGGTCGCGAGCAGCCAGGCGCGCTCGCGGTTGCGCCGCTGGGCGCCAAACAGGCGGTCCGCCGCGTCCCAGTTTTCCGCGCGGAGCAGCACCATCCACAAGGCCAGAGATTCTCCGCGGCCAGCAACGGCAAGGTCCTTGGAGCAGCGCGCTACCAGGCCTTCCGGGGTCAGCACCTCCGGAGGAACGGCGGCGCGGCCGTGCCGATCCGCGCTTTGGGCGAGCGCCTGGCGGAGCCGGCGTCCGGCCTCCTCGGTGGGCACAACGGCCAACACGTGAGAAAGATCAAAACTACCCGGGGCGCTGTACGACGACAGCAGCCGCGCCGCCGCTTGCGCTGGCAGGGTCGCGCCCCAATCGAGGAACTGCAGTCGCTTCATGCCGTTACCGCCGGCCGCTCACGCCGCCCCCCGGCGCCCTCGGAAATGGCGCCAGAGCAGTCCTCCGGCGCCCCCTGGCAGGAGCGCCAGCGCCATCAGCGCCCAGGGGGACGTCGCCGGAACCGCGAAGATGCCCGCCGGAAGGCGCTCACCGCCATAGGCTCCCATGTCGGCCCGGCTGCCATCCGGATCGAGGCCTTCTCCGGCGTCGACGCACGGCGAGGTGAGCTGATCAAGGCGCCACGTGTCGAAATCGGCGAAAACGGGGTCGTCGAGAAGAATATCCGTGGCGCTGTCGACGGTGCCGTCAGCGGGCTCCCCCAGATTCGTGAAGAAAGCGGAGAAGCGCGCCTCCACTGGGAGCCCTGCGGAACGAACCCACGCATAGACCCCGGCGCCGGCCGTGTAGGCGGCAATGGAGTTGATCACGGTGACGGCGCTATGGCGCGCGTAAATACCGTTGCCGGCCAAATTGGCGAAGGTGAGGTTGCGCAGCGTGGCGGCGGACTCGTTGAGCACGATGCCGTGCCGGCAATCGTGGATGAGGACCGAGGCGATGACCACGTTGGTCGCGTTGTACAGCTCCACGCAGGCGTCTAGCGAGCCGACCCCCGAGCGCCCTACCGCCAGGCCCACGAGCGCGGAATCAGACTGCATGCGCACCACGGCAGAAGCGGTCCTGCCGCCATCGATCGCGGCGATATCCGGTCCGGTGCCGAGCAGCTCGATCCCGGAGGGTACCGTGACCGATTCCTCGTATGTGCCGGGCCAGATCTCCACGGCAATGGTGGTATCGCCCAAGAGCGGCGAGTCCACCGCGGAGGCGATCCCGGCGGCGATCGTGGCGAATGGGTATTCGTAGGAGCCATCACCCGTCGTGTCACTGCCGCGCCGCCGATCGACGTGGTAGCGGTAGGGCGGCCCCGGGATGGGCGTGGCGGTCGGCGTCGGGGTCAGGGTCGGCAGCGGGGTCGGCGAGAAAGTGGGCGTCGACGTGGACGTCGGGGTGAACGTCGGCCCGGCGGGCGTGAGCGTGATCGTCGCGGTCGGGGTGATTGTGCGGGTGAAGGTCGGCGTGGGCGAAGGAATAGGGGTGACGGTGCGCGTCGGCGATGGGGCCACCGTGCGGGTCGCGGTGGCGGTAGGCGTGGCGGTGCGGGTGGGGGTGCGGGTCGCGGTCGCAGTCGGCGGTGAGGTAGCCGTGCGGGTGGCGGTCGCCGTCGGGGGTGGCGTTCCCGTGCCCGTCGCCGTAGCCGTCGGGGTGCGGGTAGCGGTGCGCGTTGCTGTGGCCGTAGGAGTCCGCGTGGCGGTCCGGGTCACCGTGGCCGTCGGGGTACGGGTAACGGATGCTGTGGGAGTGGTGGTGGCCGTGCGCGTCGAAGTCGCTGTGGGGGTTGACGTCGACGTGCGCGTCGGGGTCGGCCCGGTTGGCGTCTGCGTCGCGGTTGGCGGCGTCCCGGTTACGGTAGGCGTGGCGGTTGTGGTGGCGGTCGGGGTGGTGGTGCGGGTAGGGGTCGCCGTACCGGTGGCCGTGGACGTTGCGGTCGAGGTCTGGGTGGCGGTCTCCGTCGCGGTCGAGGTCGGGGTGGCGGTGGCCGTGGGCGACGGGGTCTCTGTGGAAGTGGCCGTGCCCGTCGCCGTCGCTGTCGATGTGCCCGTCGCCGTTGCGGTGGCGGTGGGCGTGTCGCTGGGAGCAGTCGTCGGCGTCGCGGTGGGGGTGCACTTCTCGATTGTGACTGCAATCGTGTCGAGGTAGGCGGCATCGCTATGGCCGCGATCTCTGCCAATCACGCTCGTGAAGCGGAGGTAGAAGGTCGCGGTGCGATGGGCGGCGGTCAACGGCACCGTCTCCGTGACAAAAGCGTTGGCAACACCTCCACTCTGCTGCGGCCCGAGCGCGGCCCAAGAGGACGTTCCGTCGGGACGCCACTCGGCAACCAGATATTCGGTGGCTTCGAGACCGGCGGTCTCGTAGTCGTAAGACAGGCTCCCTCCGCAGTCGTCCAGAGAGCTAAGGTCGATAGGGTCGATTTTCGTCAGGGTCGGCGTTTCTTTGGGGGCATTATCGCCGCCGCTCCCCTCGAACATGGCCACGGTGCGCAGCAACAAGGTCCAGTAGTACGCGCTTACCGCGCCACCGTTGGGTTGTATGCTCCAAACCGTGGGGTCGATTTCCTCCTGCAGCGGGTTCAGATCGTTGGCGAAATCCTCGGCGAAGACGGTTTGAGCACCCGCAACGGTGGGACAGGCGGGTACCGAAAGCGCGGCGAGCCCCGCGGCAAGAAGCCCTACCAGGGAAGAATGCGACACGCCTCCGATTCGCGGCACAGGCACCTCCGGCCCTCGCTCGACGCAGTTGTCATCATTCTAGCAGCCACAGTACGCGCACGCACGGGCGAAGCAGCGCAGCTCACGGCTTCAAGAGGCACCACCCGCGCGTCTCCGTCACGCTCTCAAAGATCTCTTCGCGACCGAAATGCCGCAGGAGAGCCGCCTTTTCATTCTCGTAGTCGCTGTCCGGCAGGTAGCGCACGATCGGCTCGTGTCGCGCATCCTCCGCGCCGCGCACCGCAACCGCAATGCGCCACACCGGTTCGCGCACGAAAGAGGCGGAGGCGCGTTCGGAAGCCGACAGCGCCTCACGCTCCAACCACAGGCACGACCGCTGGCTCTCGATGTGATACGCTCCGCGCGATGCGATGAGCTCCATCCACAGCTCGTATTCGTCCGCTGGAACATACCGCACCGAACGCTGTGGCGGCGAGCACATCGTCGACACGAGAAACGCGCGGACGAGCCTCACGCCATGCACTAAAAGTTGTATTCCTTGTTCTCTGGATCGAAGTCTGTTTCCTTCAAGCCGACGTTCAGCTTGAGATTCAGGAAGCCGTATTGTTCGTACAGCTTGTCGTCGTGTCCATAGATCTGTTGGAAAATCGGCAAGTTCGTCTCCTTGTCGATGTCGACGACGACCTTGCCCGCATAATATTCCGGAAGCTTGATGACGTCCCCGGCGTCAGCGTCATCCGGGTCGTTGTAATCGCGGTTCCAGTAGAGCAGGAGATACATCGAGAGCCCCTTCGCATCCCCGATCCCCCAGAAGTCCTCGCCATCCTTCACCGTGTAGGACGCAAGCGGCACCTTCGGCGGCACGAGCTCGACCTTGTGGGTGGCGCGGCCATCGTATGTGCCCTCCCCCTGATATGTCACCGCGGCTCCCGCGTCTGTATGCTGCTTGCCCTTTTCGATGGCGTGCGAGACGAGGCGCAAGAACGTGCCGAACCCCGCATTCTTCACCGAGTGGTGCTGATTCTTCATGGCCAGGGAGCCCTGCGGATCGATGTTCACGGTGACGTCCGGGAACTTGCCGGGGTGGGCGCGCATTTTTCCGTCGTTCCACCCTTCGCGGAAGAGGGTCTCCTGGGAGCGTTCCGGCTTGACGAGCCGGCTGTACACCTCGAGCGGTTGCCGCCGGAACTTGAAGAGAAGCTGCTCCTCAACGGTGCTACCGTCAACCATGAGCTCCTTCTTGTCGAGCGTATAGGTACAGTCGTAAACTTTCTCCCAGGCCGGGGTCATCTTGGTAAGCAGCTCCATCGCATCGGGACTGCCAGGAGCCGCGGCATCGCGAGAGCTGGCGGCGGCGGAAAGGAACAGGAAAGCCGTGGCTGCGAGCAGAGCAGCAACTATGCGTGGGCGAGGCGAGCTCATGAGACGAGGTCTCCTATGGAGTGTTTGGAAGCGCGGGAAACTTGGGAACCGCGTGTGGGGTCGCCGGTCGAGTGCCTGGTCTCGACCGGCACATATTTTAGCGCGGTCCGCTCGCGCTTGCCGCAGCAACGGAGGAGCTCATTCGGATGATGGGAGCACTGCACAACAAGAATGTCCTGGTAACCGGGGCGTCGAGCGGGATCGGCCGCGCCGTGATTCTTGCCGTGGCGCGCGAGGGGGCCTGTGTGATCGCGCTGGCGCGCCGCGCCGATCGGCTCGAGGCCTTGTCGGCCGAGCTGGACGCACGGGGAGCATCGCACGGCACGCGCGTCTGCGACGTGCGCGACGTTACCCGCATGCGGCGCGTCTTTGGCAGCATCCGCGATCGGTATGAGCACCTCGACGTGCTCGTCGTCAACGCCGGGCTGGGCTATCCGAGCACGATTGCGGACGGCGCCGTGGAACGGTGGCGAGAAGAAATCGAGACGAATCTTCTGGGGGCTCTGGTCACGATCCAGGAAGCGCTGCCCCTCATGAGCACCGGAGGCACAGTAGTGGTAGTGTCGTCGGTCGTCGGCCGCAAGCCGAGCCGCAGCATGCCGGTCTACTCGGCCACCAAGTTCGCGCTCCACCCCATCACGGAGGCGCTGCGCCTCGAGCTTCGCGAGCGCGGCGTGCGGGTGACCTCCGTACAGCCGGGCCTGGTGCGGACCGAGTTCGCCGAAGTTGGACAGGGCGCGGACGCTGCGAGCAATCTCTATCAGATGTTTCCGCCGCTGGAGCCGGAGGATGTGGCCGATGCCGTCGTCTGGGCGGCAACCCGCCCGCCGCGCGTATCGGTAAGTGAGATCCTGATCAGGCCGACGGAGCAGCAGTTTTGAGCCGCGGCGCGCGCTACACGGCGCTCTTGCTGCTCGCCGTCTTGCCGCTCGGTCTCGGCGCGGAAGGCTGCGGGCGCGACCGCAACGCCAAGCGCCAGCAGTCGCCACTACTGCTCATTCCCGGTGCCGCCGATCCCGCGTGGTCGCCGGACGGCAAGTGGATCGCCTTTCGCTCGGATGACCCCGGACGGATCTGGAAATCCGAGATCTGGTTGCGAGCGGCCAGCGGGCGCGAGCCGGACCTTCGCGTTACCTACAACGCCACCTACGACGGCGAACCGGTGTTCTCTCCGGACGGAAAACGCCTCGCTTTCACCTCGAGCTTTGATGGCGAACCCCAGGTGGTCATTGCCGACCTCGACCTGCTGGCGCAGCCTCGCGGTTCGGAGCTGCCGCGCGTGCCCACGACTCAGGCCACCTTTCTCGGCGGGGAAAACCCCGCCTTCTCCCCAGACGGCGGGCGACTGGCGTTCAGCTCTGCCCGCAACGAGCACCACCACGTTTTCGAGCTCGACCTCGCGACCCATCGGCTGACCAGACTGACCCCGGAAGGCGTAAACAGCTACTCCCCCGCCTACTCGCCGGACGGCGAGTGGATCGTCTATGCAAGCGACGCGGCGAGCTCGATCGACCTGTGGATCATGCCGGCCGCGGGCGGCAAGCCGCGGCAATTGACATCGCTGGCCGAGAACGAGCTGTTTCCCGCCTTCAGCCCCGACGGTCAGACGCTGGTTTGCTCGTGGTCCTCTCCTGACACCGCAGCTCGCGGTGGGCTCGTGGCCTATGGGTTTGGCGGCGGCGCGGTGACGGCCGGACCGACGCCGATCCCGGTCGCGATCGCCGCCAGCGCCCGTTCTATCGTTCGCGCCCGCTTTCATCCGCAGACGGACCAGTTGATCGGCGCCTTCTTCGCCAACCTGCGCTGGAACGTCGCCGCGCTCGAGCTCAACCCCGGCATCCTCGCCACGCCGATAATGCGGCAGTTGCTACACCCAGACGAGCTCTCCGAGATGAAGGAGCCGGCGGAAGCGAAATAGGCGCGCGGACAACGACAGCGCTCCCGCCCCTCGACCTTCTCCGCTCCTGGCTTGCGGGTTTGCTCGGGCCGGGTTTGCTCCGGGCGGGATTTCTCCGGGCGAGGCGGTTGCGCTCTCTTGCAAAGCCCACCGCGCGGCGGTATAAGCTCGGCGGTTAGTCAACACGTTTGCTAGCGTGGAGAGGAAGCACCGTGGCAAGTTCGGATATGGTCGTTTACGAGGAGGAATACAGGGCGATCACGTCTGCGATCGCTCGCCTTCACGCCGACGCCAACGCTCGCATCGTATTTCTGGTCGACAAGAGCGGTCAGCTCATTGCTTCTCATGGCGAAACCCAGGACATCGACACGACGTCGCTGGCCTCGCTGGCGGCCGGCAACATCGCGGCGACAGGCGGCCTTGCGCAACTGCTCGGAGAAAAGGAGTTCGCGAATCTCTTTCATGAGGGTGAGCGCGACAACCTGCACATCTCGATCGTGGGCAAGCGCGGGATCCTGGTCGTAATTTTTGATGAGCGCAGCAGCCTCGGTCTGGTGAGGCTACGAGTCCGAAAGGCGACGGAGGAGCTCGATCGCATCTTCGAGGAACTGGAAACCAAGTCCCTGGCCCACTCGATGCCTCGGCACAAGGAAGTCACGCCGTTCTCGGAAATCTCGGACGAGGAGATTGATAGCCTCTTCAGCTAGGCTACGAACCGTGCTCGCGTTTCGCGCCTGGTAGCAGCGTTTGGGGGCTTGTCTGTGCGTATCGCTATTGACGTGTCCTCGCTGCTGGGCGAGCGCACCGGTATCGCCCGATATACTCTGAATCTGGTTGCCAACCTCGCCGCCGTCGATACCGCCAACGAGTACAGGCTCTTCTCCGCGTCCGCGCGCAATCGCATGCCGCCCGGGCTCTTGCCGCAGGCGGCCAACTTTTCGCATCGCCACCTCGCGCTCCCGGCAAAGGTGCTCTACCTGAGCTGGCTGTACGGTCGCAAGCCGGTGCTCCAGACGCTGCTCGGTCCATTCGACGTGGTGCATTCGCCGAACTATTTCATCTTCCCGGCGCGACACGCCGCACAGGTGATAACCGTCCACGATCTCCATTTCTTCAATCGTCCCGAGCACGCCGACTTTTTCGGAGGGCGGATGTGGCGAGTATCCTTGTCGCGCCATCTCGAGCAGGTTCACCACGTGATCGCGGTGAGCGCGGAAACCCGCGCGGAATTTCTGAACCGCTTCGACTATTCACCGGACCGCGTGCAGCTCATCGAGGAGGCCGCTGATCCGTTCTTTGCCGAGCCGTATGAGAGGGAGCGCGTCGCGGCCGAGCTCGCGAGCTCCGGCGTGGTGCCGGGCGGCTACTACCTGTGGGTGGGCACCACCGAGCCGCGCAAGAACGTGGCCACGCTGCTGCTGGCCTATGAGGCGGTGACGGCGCGATGGCCGGACGCCCCCGCGCTGGTGCTCGCGGGCCGCGCGGGGTCCGAGCACGCTGCGATCATGGGCCGCATCGCCGCCAGCGCGACTCTGCGCCGGCGAGTGTTGCACTGCGGCCATGTCGCGGATGCGCGCCTGCGCGCTCTGTACCGCGGCGCCGTGGCGCTGGTCTTCCCATCCCTGAGCGAGGGCTTTGGGCTGCCACCCCTGGAGGCGCTGGCGTGCGGCACTCCGGTGATTGTCAGCCGGGGGCTCGCCATCGCGGCACGGATCGCGGAGGCTGGCATCGTGGTCGATGCGTTGCACGGCGCAATGCTCGCCGATGCGCTCGAGGTGCTCGGGCGTGATCGCGCGGAGCGGCAGCGTCTGGCGCAGCGAGCCGTGGCGGTGGCCGCTCGTTTTACTTGGGACAACCTCGCGGCGCGGACCAGGGCGTGCTATCTGGCCGCTGCCAGCATCGCTGCCGGGGCAGGGCCGGCGCGCACCGCGCTCGCAGGCAACACCGATGACGTCGCTGGTCGCCTTTGACGCGCGGCGCTGCATCCCGCAGGGCACGGGCGTGGCCGCGTACGTGGCGGAGCTCCTGACAGCGCTTCTGGAGATCGCCGGGACCGCAGTGCTGGTCGTGGGGAACGCGCACACGCGCGAGTTGCTGGGCCGCGACCGGCGCTTGCAGGCGCCTGCCGGCCACCTGACGGCGCCGTGCTCCCCGGAGTCACACCCGTGGTCGGAGCTGTGGGAGCTGCTGCACCTGCGACCCGAGCTGCGGCGCCGGGAGTGCGCGCTGTTCCACTCCCCGGCGTTCGTTCTCCCCCCGCTTCCAGCGGGTGTGCGCACCGTCGTGACCATCCACGACCTGGCCGTCTTCCAGGTGCCGGACTGTTTCCCGCGGCGGTTCGCCGCCTACCTGCGGCACTGCATTCGCCGCTCGGTGTCGCGCGCGGACCTGGTCTTCGCCGACACGGAGGCCGTCGCCGGCGAGTTGCGCGACCGGCTCGCTGTGCCCGCATCCCGCATCGCCGTGGCCGCGTGCGGCGTTCCCGAGATCGCGGTGCCGACTGCTGCCGAGGTGGCGGCAACGCGGGCGCAGTTGCGGCTTCCCGAGCGCTACGTGTTGCACGTGGGCACGATCGAGCGGCGCAAGAACCTGGTGCGGCTGCTGCAGGCCGTCAAGGAGCTGCGCGCGCGCGGATGGGACGGCGCGGTGGTACTGGCGGGAGCGGATGGCGTGGGCGCTCGGGACGTGCGCGCGGCCGCCCGCGCTCTGGACGGCGCGGCGATCTTTCCTGGATACGTAGACAGAATCGCTCTCGCAGTACTCTATCAGGGATGTGCCTGCGTCGTCCTGCCCAGCGTCTATGAAGGCTTCGGACTGCCGCTACTCGAAGCCTTTGCGATGGGGGCGCCGGTTTGCGCCAGCGCCATCCCGGCGTTTCGGGAGGTCGCGGGCGACGCGGCCGCCTTTTTTCCGCCTGACTCCGCGGCCGCCATGGCGTCCGTGCTTTCCGAGGTGCTGGCGCGCGACGTGCTCCGCAAGGAGCTCTCCGGGGCGGGTTGTCGCCGCCTTCGGCACTTCTCGTGGCGCGCGACGGCCGCACGCGTGCATGCGGGCTATGAACAGTTGCTGAAACCGTGAGACGATGCTATGTAAGCATCCCGAGTGCGCGCCCGACAAGGGGCGCAAGAGCCGGGCGATTAGCTCAGTTGGTAGAGCACTGTCTTCACACGGCAGGGGTCACTGGTTCAAGTCCAGTATCGCCCATTCCCGCCCCGCCAGGCGCCCGCTGCGGGGCCTCGATGGCAACCCACCAGTAAGCTCAATGGACATCCGCGGCCTCAACGACCTCGTCACCCGAGAGGGCGTGACGTATAGTGTTCAGACGCAGGACTTTGGCGATCCCTACGCGAAGGTCGTGTGTACCGTCTTCGCCAACGGTGCCGTGCGCTTCAAGCGCGAGATCGGCTACACCAAGTTTGCCGGACGCGCGGATCTCCCCGAGCTCATCACGAAGATCGTCCTGCGGCTGCACCGGGAGACCATCGAGAAAATCGCTGAAGGCGACTTGCAAGCACTGGAAGATGCGGCAGGCCCGAGCGGACAAAAAGAGCCCCGCGACTGAGACCTGAGGGGACGCGCGCCCGGCCGGCGGCGCCCGGCCGATCTCTCAGCGCAGCTCCGCCATCGCCGGCACCCCACCGAGGCCCACAGCGCGCTCCACGCCGCGCGCCACCGCGGCCAACACCGCCTCGATCGCGAGCACTCCCACCTGGTTCAGCGGCGCCGCCAGCGTCCCCGTCGACAGCGCAAACACCACGTCGCCGTCGTACAGGGTGTGCGCCGGCGACAAGGATCGGGCGACCCCGACCTGCCCGAGCTGCGCAATCTTGGTCGCCTCCGCCTTCGTCAACAAGGCATTGGTCGCCAGAACCACCAGGGTCGTGTGCTGAAACGCCTGCTCCGGCGTCACCGGCGGCGTCGGGCCGGGCAAAGCGAGCTGCGATGATGGGCCGGCCTGAACACCGCCCAACGACAGCAGGCGCTCCGAGCCGGCCATTTCGCTCCCCGCAGGCGTCGCGCGCGTACCTGCAATGATGCGCGCCTGTAGCCCACTTTCGCGCACCACGTCGCCATAAGCGTTGACGGCGGCAAGCGCGGCCACGACGAGCTCCCCCCGCGCGACCGCGGCCGAGCCGACACCGCCCTTGGTGGCGTGCGCGATTCCGAGCACCTTGCCCACGGTCGCTCCGGTGCCGGCGCCGACCGATCCTTGCACGACCGGTGCCGCGGTAGCCGCCGCCGCCGCGCTGTAGCCGGCGCTCATCGCCGGCCGCACGCCGGGCTTGCCCACGCCGAGATCGAACAGCACTGCTGTCGGCACGATCGGCACCAGCGCGACACCAACGCGGAGCCCCACGCCGTGGTCCTCCAGGTAGCGCATGACGCCGCCACCGGCTTCGAGCCCGTAGGCGCTGCCGCCAGACAGGCACACCCCGTGAATCACGGGGACCAGGTGCAACGGGCTCAGCGCGTCCACCTGCCGCGTGCCGGCGGCCGTGCCGCGGATATCGACGCCGGCCACGGCACCGCCGGGACAGAGAATGGCCGTGCAGCCCGTGATGCCGTCCGTGTCCGTGTAATGCCCGACCTTGATGCCCGCAATCGCCGTGAGCGTATCGTTTTCCATCGCGGCTTCCAGTATAGTGAGCGCTGGCGGTCTACGGCACCCCCGGCCGCGCCGCCACGGCCTCGGCACCCGGCCGGGGTGTTCCGCGATCTTGCGAGGTGACCCGTGAGCAGTTGGGAGCTGGAAAGGGACTTTGCCGCGCGCATCGCCCGCGAAGCGGGCGGCCTCGTGCTGGAGCACTTTCGGCGCGGTGTGCGCACGGAGTGGAAGGCGGACGCCTCGCCGGTGACCGTGGCGGACCGCGAAGCCGAAGTGCTATTGCGCCAGCGCATCGGCGAGCGCTTTCCCGCGGACGGGGTGCTGGGCGAGGAGGGGGGCGAGCACCTCGGGACGTCCGGACGCCGCTGGGTTCTGGACCCCATCGACGGCACGAAGTGCTTTATTTGCGGCGTGCCGTTGTTTGCGGTTCTGGTGGCTCTCGAGGTTGCCGGCGCGCCGGTCGTCGGCGCCTGCTTTCTTCCGGGCCTCGACGAAATGGTGGCCGCTTCGCAGGGCGGCGGGTGCTTCTGGAACGGTGCCTCCTGCCACGTGTCACCCACCGCGCGGCTGGAGGAGGCGACCGTCATTTACACCGAGCTGCGCACCTTCGACGCGTCCGGACCCGCCGCCGTGCGGGCGCGCCAGGCGCTGGCGTCACGCGCGCGCTTGATGCGCGGCTGGGGCGACGCCTACGGCTACGCGCTCGTGGCCACGGGCAGGGCCGACGTGATGGTGGACCCGGCGCTCTATCCGTGGGATTGCGCGCCGCTGATCCCGATCCTGGCCGAAGCGGGGGGGCGATTCACGGACTGGAGCGGTCGCGAAACCCATCACGGTGGCAACGGTTTCGCCACCAACGGCATTCTCCACGGCGAGGTTCTGGAGCTCTTGCGGTAGAGGCCCCGGCGCGCCCGGGGGCGCCGCTGCGGTTTTCCGCGCCGCTGGCGAAGCTGTCGATCGGCGGATTCTCCCTGATCACGTCGGCGCACAAGAGCTCGGCGACGTCCTCGACGCGCCCATCGCTGTGCTGGTGTGCGAGGATCACGCCTGCTGCTCGCGCCGCAGGACTTCGAGCGTCAAGTATGAGGTCGCCACGAAGAAGAACAGAGCAAAGCCGGCGCCGTTCCAACCGAGCAGGTGCTCGTGCCTCGTGCGAAGCAGCCAGGTACAGACACCGCCGAGCATCAGAAACATCCAGGGTTGCTCTCGCCATTCCATCGACTGCCTCCCGGCCAGCACTGCGGCAAGCGGCAACAGCGACGTGCTGCGAAGGTACCGCTCGTACTCGGGCCCCTTCTCCCGAATGAGCTTGCGCTCTTGATGGATCGTTCCGAGCAGCCCGAGGCACACAAAGCCGGAGAAAAACACGGTACCGATCAATCGCGTCGAGAGCAGCGCGTGCGCGCCGGCCCAGAGCGCGGTCCCGACGAAGAACGGGTGCCGGGTGATCCGTTCGAGCCCATAAGGTTGTCTCACGAGCGCCGCGAAGGGCATCGAGCTTACGTACTGCTTGGGTGAGAAAGATCCGACGATCAGCAGCAGCCCACAGACTATCGATGCGATCAGGATGGGATGCACCCAGGCCAGCTCGCCGAGAGCAGGACCGCGCGGTCCCGCGAAACGATGGGTCGCGTAGTAGATGGGCAGAATCGCGAACAGGACCTGAGCCAGCCCAATGTATGCGTACAGGTAGGGCAACTTGCCAAATCGACCAATCAGCGCGGTGCGCATTCGAGAGGCGGCGATTCCCACATGGGACGTCGCAAACAATACCCACAGCACAATCATGACGACGGTTGCGTCCATGGTCTCCGAGCTCTCATGCGAAGCTTGTTTTTCGTCCGCGTTCCTGGACGAGTGACGAGTATAGCCGGTACTCGGGCCGGGGGAATCTCGCGCTCGCGGTTCATGGGGGTTCCCACGCGCCGGCGTTGGCGTCCACGCGACGGTTACTTTCGATCGCTGCGCCGCCGTTGGCGCTGCGGGCGCCGAGTGCCGCCTCAATCCAGCTCGATTCTGGACGCCAGCAAACGGCTCACGTCAATCTCACGAGGCCAAACCCGGGACAGGCGCCGGACGATCCCGAAGAACAGCGAGCCAGGAAGCCGGGCGGCCAGGCCGAGTAGCCGGTGAATCGCCACGAGCTCGATGGTATTGGTTTCGGGATCTTGTACGTGCCCAAAGGACGCCGCAGAACCAGGGCCGAGGCGCAGCGGGCTCGCTTGCCAGTAGGTGGCCACGCCTCGCATCGCCAGGTCCTCGAGCGTTTGCTGAACGTTAGCCACATCCAGAGCCACCTCGTGTAAACCGATATCGCCCCAACGCCGCCCAAGAAAGGCATGAACGCCCCGATGGTTGGCCACAGATGCGAGCTTGATCATTCCCCGGTCGAAGCTGGAAATATTGCTTCGAGAAGGCTGCGACCTCTCGAGCCACAATACCTCGGCCTCCAGGAAAGCGCCGCTTGCTGCTTCGGGGTCTCTGAGCGTCACGGGCCCGCAACAGGACGGGCGATCAAAGCCCAGGCATTCTGCGTAAAAGCGCCGGGCGCGCGACAAATCGGCCACGGCGATGCCGAGATGGTGGATTCCGCGAGTACCGGCGCTGCCAGCGTGACGGCGGTCGACCAACTGGATGAGCAATCCGTCCGGATCGCGCAGATAAGCCACCGCGTAAGAAACACCGTCGGGCCCGGTTTCCTGGCTGATCGCACTCATGCCCGCACACTCGTGTGCCGTCAAGGAGCGATGGAATCGCGGCAAGTCGGCCACCTCGATGCCAAGCTCGACGATGCCGAGGTCCCGCCAGGAAATCGCCTCGGGCGGCATTCGCGGGGGTGTGGAGAGAAGCTGCACGAGCTCCAGCCCGGCGCCACCCTGCGGATGGAAGGCGAACACGACGCGGGCCTCGAGGTGAACCGGGTGAGGCGGCCGTGGCCGCGACAGTACGACTTCAGGCAGACGCACCGCCGCGTCTGCCAGTTTCACGCGAAAACCGAGCACGTCGCGGTAGAAGCGATAGCTGTGGTCGAGGTTGGTGACGCCGATGGCGATATGCTGCAAAGCGTTGATCATTGACCTTCACAGTGGATTCGTGAATGATGCTGCACAGTCACGACATGTTTGACGGATCACAGATGATGATGGCAAGATGGTATCTGTTCACCCCCTCCCCCCGCAAGCGAGGGGAGGGGGTGAACAGATACGGCAGATGAGGTTTTCGAGAGAATCCGGCAGATCTTCACCAGCAAGCGAGGGCATCTGAGTCATGGCGGCGATCGAGCTACAAAACGTCACCCGCGTCTACGACCGCGGCGCAAGCGAGGTTCGGGCCCTTAGAGGCGTGGAGCTGACGCTGGAGGCAGGCTCTGCCACTGCCGTCGTGGGCCCGTCCGGATCGGGCAAGAGCACGCTGCTGCACATCTGTGGGGCTCTGGACACCCCGACCTCGGGCACGGTACGCGTCCTGGGCACCGATCTGTCGCGAGCCGGCGACGAGGTCCTGACCCGATTCCGCAGAGACCACCTCGGGTTCATTTTCCAGTTCTTCCATCTTCTGCCGACGCTCAGCGCACTGGAGAATGTCATGATCCCGGCGCGCATGGCGCGGGTGAGCAGCTCGGAGTGCCGCTCCAGGGCGCAGGGCCTGCTCGAGCGCGTGGGGCTGAAGGCACGCCTCGGACACCCGCCGGCCAAGCTGAGCGGGGGTGAGAGGCAACGGGTGGCAATCGCCCGCTCGCTGATTCTCGAGCCTCAGGTCGTCCTGGCCGACGAGCCGACGGGCAACCTCGATCACGAGACGGGCGCCTCGGTCCTGACATTGCTTCTGGACCTGGCACATCAGCAGGGGCGCACGGTGATGATCGTGACTCATGACATGGAGGTCGCAGCCGCCTGTGATCGCATTGTGACCTTGCGCGATGGCCGCATCGATACTGGCGCCACTCCGGAACGGGCCTCGCATGCTGGGTCCGCCGCCCCAGCGGCGGCGCATTCGCCTGCGGCAGAGGACTGAGCCCGTGGGCGCGCTGCTTCGCTGGCTGAGCCTGCGACATTGGTTGCAGCATCCCGTCCGCACCGGCCTGACTCTGCTCGGCGTCGCCCTCGGCGTCTCGGTGACGCTGGCCGTCAACCTCATCGGTGAGGAGATCCTGTCCTCGCATGAGCGCAGTCTCGAACACATCGCCGGCAAGGCACAGCTCGTCGTGTCGGCCGGACAGTCGGGCATGGAGCGGGACCTCGCCGATCGGATCAGTCAGGTTCCGGGGGTCGCTCACGTCGAGCCTCTCCTCGAGAAGGTGCTGATCGAACCCGGCAAGGGTCCCATCGTGCTGCTCGGTATCGATTTCCTCGGGGATGACGCCTTGCGTGACATCGAGGCCGAAGAGGGCGACGCGGAGGTCATAGAGGATCCGATCGCCTTCCTCAACTCCCGCGAATCCGTGGTCGTCCCCCGCAGCTTCGCTGCGGCCCGGGGACTGAAGAAGGGCGACGCCTTCGAGCTCATGACCAAGGTGGGCCGGCGGCGCTTCGTGATCCGGGGCTTGCTCAAGGACAAGGGGCCGGCGAAGACCTTTGGCGGCGACGTGGTGATGATGTACCTGGATGCGGCGCAAGTCGCCCTCGAGCTGGATCAGGCGATCACCAGAGTCGATCTATCCGGCGACGACAATCTCGAGCCGGCCGTGCTGAAACAGCGGCTGCAGCAGGAGCTAGGCGAGGCGTACGACGTGGGCTACCCGCTGCAGCGCGGGGCCAGGCTCGAAGAGATGATGTCCGGCCTGAATCAGGCGCTGTCGATGATGGCGGTCCTGGCCATCTGGGTCGGGGTTCTCCTGGCGTATAACGCCGTGGAGATCAGCGTGCGCCAGCGGCAGCGCGAGCTGGCGGTGTTGCGGGCTCTGGGCGCCGGCCGCCGGGCGATCATGGCGCTGGTGCTGCTCGAGGCGTTCGTGCTCGGTGCCGGCGCGACCGCTCTGGGTGTCGGCGTGGGCTTTGGCCTGGCGCGAGGCGGGCTGGCTTCGACGGCTCGCACCGTCAGCGAAATTTACGTCCTGGTCAAGGTCGATGAGGTCCGTCTCACGCTGTGGAACCTCTTGCCCGCACTGTTCGTCGGCCTGTTCGTGCCGGTGGCGGGCGCGGTGCGGCCGGCTCGCTGGGTCGCCAACCAGCCTCCGGTCGCGGGGCTGACCCGCCCCCCTGAGGAGGGCGAGGATCGCCAGGGCGTGCGCCGCGGCCTCGTGGTCGGCGCGCTGCTGGTAGCCGCGGGGCTGGTGGCCTTCCTCAGCCCGCAGGCAACGCTGGACCCGAGGGTCGGGCAGATCAGCTTCGGTTTCGTCGTGCTCGCCTCGGTTTTTCTCGCGCCGGCTGCGGTCTCGTCGCTGGCTCGCTGGCTGTACCGGTTGTTCGGATCGCGCCTCGGAGCCGAAGCGACGATCGCCATCGACCACGTCATCCGGGACCGCCGCCGCGCCGCGCTCACCGTCGCCTCCCTCGTCGCCGGCGTCGCCACGGTAGTCACGATCGCCACCTATGTCCACTCGATGACCGTCACCTACCATGCCTGGCTGAACGCCGCATTGCCGGCCAACCTCTACATCACCTCCGGCGCCACCATCGGCATGACCCAGAATACGCCCCTCGACCCGAAGATCGGCGAGCTGTTCAGCGCGCTACCCGAGGTCGAGGCCGTGCTCCACGTGCGCATGCAAGACGTCGACTACGGCGGCAGACCGATCAAGGTGTTGTCGGTAGAGGTCGACGATTACCTGCGCCGCGCCAGGCCGGTCATCCTCGCAGGATCGGTGCCGGCGCCCGGAAGCCTCGCACATGCCCCGCGCGCCTTGGTCAGCGAGAACATCGCCCGGCGCGATCACTTGCGCCCCGGCTCGACCATCCGCCTGAAAACACCGACCGGACCCAAGGACCTGGAGGTCCTCGCCGTGATCATGGATTTCACCAGTGACCAGGGCCTGGTGCTCGTCGATCGTACCATCTTCATCGACATGTTCCGAGACCCGCTCGTCGACACCTTCGATATCTTCCTCAGGGACCCACGGGACACCAGCCGTATGCAGCAGACGATTCGCCAGCGCTGGGGGGAGATGTACGACCTGTTCGTCCTCACCAGCACGGAATTCAAGGCTGAGGGCTTGCGCATCCTCGACGACTTCTTCCAGCTTATGCGGCTGCTCGAGCTGGTCACCCTGCTCATCGCCGTGCTCGGGGTGGCCACCACGCTGATTGCTGCCGTGCTGGATCGTACGCAAGAGGTCGGGGTGATGCGCGCCGTCGGCTCGACTCCACGTCAGATCGTCCGGATCGTCCTGACCGAAGCTGCCTTCCTCGGCGGCTTCTCGGCGCTGCTCGGCGCCTTCATCGGCAGCCTCACCGGCGCGCTGTTTCTGAAGTCGGTCATCGTCGCCACCGTGGGCTGGAGCTTCCCCTGGCGCATTCCCCTGAGCGTCCTCCCCACCATCGTCATCGCCGTCACCGCTGCCAGCGTGCTCGCGGGCATCTACCCGGCGCTCTGGGCCGCCCGCCAGCCGACGCTCGAATCCATGCGCACGGAATGAACGCCAGCCTACCGGCGCCCGTCTGCGTGCCGGCGCCCCGCAGCGGGGCCCGGCGCAGCGTGCTTACACCCCGGGCCGTGGGCGGTAGAGCCCCCCGCCCACGGCACACCAAGGTGGGATGCCCGGTCCGGCTGGCGCTAGAAGTGGAGCTTCAGGCCGCCTGTGGCGAAAAGCTCCCCGTCCTCCAAGTCTTCTCCGAGGTCGCGATCATAGAGCAGGATGTGGTGAAAGGTGACCTCGGTAAAGAGGTGGACAGTGCGCGAGGAACCCACTGGAAAGTCGAGTCCCGCGCCGATATTCACGCCGGGATCCCGCAGGTCGTCGTCCACGAGGCAATCTCCGAAGAGCTTGCACTCGTGCTCGATCCTCGTGTCATAGTAGCCGAGGCCGGCAGTGGCGTAAAAGGGGCGAGCATAGGCGACGCCATTGATGGTGAGATACGTATGCTCGATGCTGGTCGTGCAGAAGTAGCCGCTATCGCACCCGTAGTCGATTGACGAGCGCCCGAAGTAGGTTCTCAAGGCGAAAGTCGAGCTTAGCTCGTACTCGCCGATCAGCGGGATGAGGTAACCCTCGAGGTCGTCGAGGTCGCCGGTGCCGCGGGCGTAGCCGAAGCCACCGCCGACAGCGAATCCGGTCTTGGCGACGGTCTGCGTGGCGGCAAGGGATACCAAAGCGACGATGATGGTCAGACTGATGAATGAGCAGCACTTCATTTGCTTTCTCCTGCGTGGGACCGCTCGCTGGCTTCCCAAGCTGTGAGGATTTTCCGACATTCTTCCAGGAGGATCGCGGCGGTGCGCTCACGAGCTGTGGCACGCGCCCGGCGCTGCCAGTTGGACATTTTGTCAATGTTTGCGCCGTCGCCGCAGTCGAGCTGGTCACGACGCCAGCTCTGTCCCCCTTTGGTGCACGCCGTGTGCCATCGCGGCGGCCGAAGCCAGGGCGCTGTCCCGTGCGGGAGAAGCGGATTGGGCGCGATTCGAGAGGTTCTTGGTGGGGTGATGGGGCGGGAAACGGACCGTCGTCAAGACACATTACGTTTCTTGAGACGACACTTGTCATCTCGTGGCCAAAGCGCAGCCGCACTCCGCTTCACCAGCCCAGGACGCCCCCGCCTATTTCCACGGCGAATGCCAACGCATGCTCGAACGCGCCCTCGACAACGGTGTCGGTTCGCATGACCCAGTCCTGTGCCCAATCGTGCCCGCCTATCTCAAGCTCCCAACGCGCACTTCTTCCGGCGACTCCGCGTGCGGCACCACAGAGCGAGGAGCAGGATTACGACCGCACCGGCGCCGATCCCCGGGAGGACCCGGAGCTCGACAGTTTGCAGGAAGCCCAACCATGCGAGCGTGCGCTCCGCATCTTCCAGCTCGCGGCGAAGACCCGACACCGCATACAAAGCACGGTCCGTCCTTCCCTCTGCAAGCCATGCTTCCGCCCCCGCGATTTCCTCCTTGATCATCGAGAGCTTTTCGGCAACAGACGCGGTATCGAAATTCTCCGCCCGAATTCTGACCTCGAGGGACCGGTGCTCCAGACGCCTCTCCTCGACTCCGGCCAGCGCCAGCCGGCGGTTCGGGAACCCTTCCGCGGCATCCCGCTCGATCGCCTTCATCGCGTCCGCAACGAGCTCGAGCGACCGCACCGCCGATTTAGGGTCCGATTTCGAGAGCACCGCCGCTTCGGCGAGCGCCGGATCAGCCCAGGCGAGCGCCTCAGGCGGCACGCTGATCGCCTCATGCTGATGAGCCAGAAGCGTCCCCCGCGCGGCCCGCACCGCCGCAGCCACCTCCCCAAGCCTTGCCGAGAAGCGCTCGTGGGCGGTATCCGTCTCGCGCTCCCTTCGCGGCGCCGACGCCTCGCGCGCCGCGAGGTTTTCGTCCACCGCGGTGATGAGGCTAATGATGGCACTCCCATACTCGTCGAGGTGGAAAGACCGCCGTGATGTCAAGCTGGTTTTCATCCCCGTGATCCTGCCGCGGCCACGGAACATACGAGTCCCCTCGCGCTTGGCTGGCCGTTCGAAAAGACTATCGATGACACTATTGATCGCAGCCTCGGTAAATCCGAGCGCCGTGAAGTCGGAGCCGGCATGGATGGCCACTTCGCCGCCCTTGACTGACGCCACGATGAGAACGTGCCTGGCCGGATCTAGCCTCTCCTCCCACGCGTCGAACACCTTGTCTACGTAATCGGTTGCGCCGTTTCCCCGATCGAGCTCATCTGCAACGCAAACGTAATATGTTGCCTCCGCCTTGCTTTCGAAGCTGTCAAGGTGACTCCTCAGCAGCGGGAAGTCACCCATGACGCCGGCCGCCAACGCGAGCCGGCTCGAGGGAAACGGCGGAACGGAGCTCGCGGCGCTGGCTACCGGGGTGCACGCCAGGGTGAGCACAAGCAAGGGCGCGATGAATCGGGTCACGACCGCCTCCGAGAAACCAGGTCAGGCCAAAGCTGTGTGGCCTGAGGTTATGGACAAGATGAGAGGATTTCAAGCCAATCCGATAGCCCATGGATGAGGCGTGGCTCCCCGCCAGATCGACATGGCCACCGCTGAGGTCACCGTCTTTGTGCGCCGGCCGGTGTTGCGGTGCGAACCAGGTTCCCGACCGCGTCGTGCTCGTACGTCGTCGCATGCCCTACCGCATCTGTCGCGCTGAGCATTCTCCCGGCGGCGTCGTAGGTGTAGGTGGTCTTTGCCCCGAGCGCGCCGGTGCTCGCCACCAAGCGGCCGGCCGCGTCGTACGCTCGCGTCTCCGTCGCCCCGTCGGCGAAGGCGGTGGCGATGTGGCGCCCCATCGGATCGTAGGCGCGCGTCGTCGTCCGCCCGGCGCGATCCGTCCGGGCGATCATCTGTCCCTCCGCGTCGTAGACGTTCTGGAGCCGGGTGCCGTCCGGATAGGTCACCGCGGTCACCCGGCCGAGCGCGTCGATCTGTTCGATCGGCTGTCCCACCGCGTAGTAGACCGTGCGGGTGACACTACCGTCGGCGTGGGTCACCGCGACCAGGCGGCCGAGGTCGTCGCAGCCGTTGGCGGTCACGAGCGGCTCGGTCAGCCCATCCAGCGACCGGCTACGCACCCGCGTGAGCACCCGCCGCGAAGTGTCGTAGGTCATCGCCGTCTCGTTACCGAGCGCATCGATCTCCCTGGTCTGGTTTCCCCGCGCGTCGTAGGCGAAGCGCGTCACCGCGCCGGCGGCATCGGTCGTCGAGAGCACGTTTCCCGAAGCGTCGTAGGCGTAGAGCGTGGCGTTGCCGGCCGGGTCGGTGGTCGACAGAAGGCCGCATGGTGTCGCCGGCTACATCGCAGCGGGACGGCTCACTCCGTAGCGGCGACCGCCACCGCAGCGGTGCGATCGACGCCGAGCGGCGCGATCAGCCGCTGCGGTGGCATTCCGGGCGCCTGCGCCGCGATCTCCACGGAGTGCGGTCCGTGGGTGGCGTCGCCCGCCTCGATTACGAGCAGAAAATCGACGCGCCCGCTGCTATCGCTTGCCGTCGCCTTGCCCACGACGCGGAACGTCGCGCCCCGAACGGGTCGCCCGAAGCTATCCACAAGGCGACCGGAGATGTCGACCTGGCCGGCGGCCGCCGCCGCTGACAGACCAAAAGTCGTGAGGCACGCGCGGTAGGCCGAACCCGCCGTCGCCGGCGCCGCCGCGGGCAGGAAGGAGCTGCCGAGCACCGTGAAGGGATAGGCGTCGCCTTCCGGAATGCTGCTGCTGCGGCGCACGATCCAGGACGACGACGCGTCGACGAACAGCGGCGAGAGGATCCCCGGGGCGCCACTTGCGAGGTCGGGAACGCGCAGCGTCTGCCGGCCAAGGCCGGTCGCACCGGTGCGGGCGTTGCGCGCCAGGAACACGAGCTCGGCATCGCCCGCGGGGACATCCAGGCGGGCGATGAGCTTGACGCCGCCGGCCTTGTTCTGAGATCGCGCCAGCTCGACGTCGAATGACACGCGGTCGGAGAAGAAAGCGAGAACCTCTCCGGACAGCTTGCGCGCGTAACCATAGAGCTCGAGATCGAGCTGCTTCGCGGGCTCACGGCGCAGGATTTCGGGGAGCTCGACGACGGTGAAAACCCCGGTCCGATTCTTGCCGGGGACCAGTGGTGCGGCGACGACGTCCAAGGGAATGTCGCTCGCCACAATGCCGCTGACGATTTGCTCCGACGCGAGCAGTTGGCGCTCGATCGCGGTGAGCGCCGTGAACGGCCGTGGCTCGAAGTAGCCCGGCCGGTGAATGACGCGCCATCCGTTTGTGTCCTTGCGAAGCTCGAGGGCCAGCTTGTGATACTGTCCGGCTCCGCGCTGTTCCTTCGACTCGAAGCCGACGACATAGGTGTAGCGGGACCGCTCGACGATTTCAGCCAGCGGCACGCTGAGGTCGTTGGCGTTTTTCCAGAGGTTGCCGCCAGTGTCCTCGGCAACCATGTGCAGTGACGCCTGGCCGCGCCCGCTGCCCTCCGGAAGGCCCATTGCCCCGCCGGCGACGAGCAGGCTCGTATCCACGCAATGAACGACCACATCGGCGCGCTGGAGCTGCTCCACGGCTTTCGCGAGCGCGGTCTTCACTCCTGCGGCGCCGAATATCGCATCACCGTTGCCGGATTCGAGCGAGCCGGCTCCCCAGATGTTGCTTTCCACGGCCGCGGTGGTTTCCGACAACGACTGGCTACCCACCAGCGCCTCGTCCGGAACGCCCGCGGAAAACAGCAGCACGTGCTTGCGCCCATCAATCGCGTTCAGGGTCAGGCCGACCGCCGCCAGCTCGCTCGCCCAGTCCGCCGCGCGGTCCTGAATCTCCCGCTCTCCCATGCGTTTGCCGCTGGCCGCGACGGCCCCGAGCTGCCCGCCGGCATCGCCGCCCCCGCCGGTCCCGCCCTTTGAGATCGGGTCGTCGTGCTGCAGTGGGGTCAATGAAGTCGCGGCGTTCTGGTTTTCCATCACGTCGAGGAAGAGTGCCAGCGGATCGCGGCGCACCCCGCCGGTTTCGATTCCGACGTTGGTCAGGGCGCGGCGGAGCTGGTCGCGGTCGTGCGTGAATGCAAGCTCGAAACGGATACCGCCGCTGCTCGCGACCATCACTGCGGCACTGTCGGTTGGCAGCAGACTCGCGACTGCGCCTAGCGCTGCTGCTCTGGCCTCCAATATCCCCTTCATTGTAGAATTACTCAAATCGAAGAGAAACAAGATGTTCCGCCGCGCCGCCGGCAGGTTGCGAACGAGCTCCGCGGCTTCGGAGCTCTGGAGATCGACGGCCTCGAAGGAGGTGATTTCCTGATCGACGCGATCGTCGGTCAGCGCGAAGTCGCTCGCCGTGAGGCCGCGCACGGGTCGGCCGCGGCTGTCGACGACCGTGACCGGGACGCGCACGTGCACCGTGGAAACGCTGATATCCAAGCGATCCGCGGGGGATTCCGCAGGCGCTGCCGGGAGCGCGGAGGCGGGCAGGCACGCCAGCATCAACAGCGCCAGCAACGTACGCATCATGCTCGCCGGAGTGCTCCCAAGCGGCCGGAGTCGGGGGGATCGGTGAGATCGCGTGTCATTTCGAGCCGTCGTGGTCGACATGTGACTGTCCTCCGAAAGTTCACAGGCTGTTCGCGGCATCCTCTGCGTGCCGCGTGCCGACCTCTTGTGCAAGCTCCGCGCCAGGTTTCGCTTGTCCACCCGCGGCGCGCCGGCGGCATCCGGGAGCGCCGCGCCAGCGACGAGGTGGCGCTCGCCTCGCGCATCTCCAAGGCCGGCGATGCAGACCTCGCGGCGTTTCCGAGCGTGGCGATGACCAGTCCGGCGGGGACCGAGTCGGAAAAGTCGAGTCCTTCCTCCGGCGACAGGCTCGACGAGTTGTCGATCGTCAGCGTCAGTAGGCTGTTCTCGCCCACCAGGATCAGGCTGGGCAGAAAGTTTTTTGGGGAACGGGAACGGCATCCCAGACGGTCAGCGTCGCGCTCGCTGTCCCGGAGCCGGCCTTTAGGCCGGCGACATGTTTGGGCGGGGTTTGGACCCCGCCCAAACCACCGCTGAAACCCCGGCCTTCAGGCCGGGGTTCCGCGGCGATTCCGCCCTGAAGGGCGGGGTTTCGGACCGGCTGACGAAGGGATGACGTGAGCCGACGCTTCGCAGTCGATCTGGTCAAGCAATCCTACGGGCGAGCAAGAACGCCTTCACAAATCGGTCTTGTCGCGCTACGCTCGCAGTCCAGATCGCGGACTCCACTGTTGGCCCGCGTTCGCCGCGCCGTTTGGTATGCTGGCGGCGGCTCCTGGCGCGGAAACAGGCGCTCGTCAAATCTGAATCTGCCCCTCGTTTGCATGTCGGCGATCAACCCGGGGATGGCAAGTGGTGCGCTACCGCTCTCGGAAGGTCAGCGATGCGGATTGCTCGCAGCGCGCGCGACCGCATTGTTGCGCCATTGCTGATCGCCCCCCCGCGGTTCCCCCCGCACGCGGGGGGGAGGTGAACACATACGTTTCGGCCGCCGGTAAGCGGTGAGCAGGCATTTCTACACGGCGTTCGGGCTGTGCTTCGCCTTTCCATTCCGCAGCCCGGTCCTGCAAGACGCATGCGGGCAGAGCGTGGACGTGTGGGTCCGGCTCGCCCCCCTGGAACCGTTGCTGGCGGCTCGGGCCTTACAGGCCCATCGGCTGCAGGACGGGGTCCAGGTGCAGGTCGGACGCGATGGCACGACCTTGTGGAGGACGGGATACGGTCGTTTTCTGGCAGCGAATGGCTGCGAGATCGTGATTGACGCCGAGGCCGGCAGCGACCCGGGGACCCTACATCGCTTCCTCCTCTATTCCTGCATGCCCGCCATCATGGCACAGAGGGGTTGCCTGGTGCTGCACGCCAATGCCGCCCGCACCGCCTCCGGCGCGGTGGTCGTTGCGGGCGAATCCGGCGCCGGCAAGTCGACGTGGCTTGCGACCGCCGTGCGGAGCGGCGCGCGGCTCATCGCCGATGACGTGAGCGTGATTCGGTCGGACGACAATGGTGAGCTCGTCGTGCTCCCAGCCTATCCGCAGTACCGCCTCTGCGCGGACGCAGCCGAGCGCATGCATCTCCGGGCGCCCGGCCCCAGTGCGGTGCCGCCGGGAGTGTTTGCCGCCAAACGCCTGATCCACCTCGAATGCCGCGACGCGCTCTCGCCGGCTGCTCGCGTGGGGCGTCTGTTCTTCCTGTCCGTGCACGATGGGGAGGAGATCGCCGTCGAAGAGATCCGCGGACTCGAGAAGCTTGCGTGGCTGGAAGGCGCGTGTCTCCCACCGGGAACTGCGGGAGGCGCTCTGGCTTTCACCGGTCCGCTGTTGCGCGCTGCCGCGCTGCCGATGTTCCGCGTCTGTCGCCCGCGGCAGCGGTGGACGGCCGCCGAGCTGACTTCGTTGCTTCTTGCCGAGACGTAGCATGCACCGGACCACCGGCGGATACCCTGTCCCGAGTCCTCGAGCGCGAGGACGCGAGCCCTGCGTATGTGGGCACGCGTGCGGACCACCCGCGGAGCAGGCGCCGGTGCCCGACCTCGGCTGGTCCTCGAGATGCGTCGCGGGCGCGACGCCCTCTACTCACTTGTCGGAGCACGAGCCATGAGCCGCCGCCATTCCCCTCCCGCCATTTCGCGAGACAGTCTCGTTTGTCACTCACCGGGCATCGACTCCGCGCCCATCGATGACGAGCTCGTCATGATCAGCCAACGGGCTGACGCCTATTATGGGCTCGACCCAATTGGACGGCACATCTGGGAGCTGCTCCGCGCGCCGATCCGGGTTCGCGATCTGTGCGAGCTCTTGAAGCAGCGCTACGACGTGTCGGCGGCGCGCTGCGAATCCGACGTGCTGGAGTTTCTCGACGAGCTGTACCGCGTTGGCCTGATCGGCGCTGACGCGGTCGATTGATTGACCGGGAGCGCCGCAGGTGAGCGCGATTTTCGGCATCCTCCGCTGGGATGATCGGCGATGCGTGGGACAGGACCTGGCTCGCCTGGATGCCGGTTCGAGCTGCTGGGGCCGACAGGAGTCCGGAGCGTGGCAAAGCGAGCGCGCGGGGCTCGGCTGCCGGTTGCGGGCGGATACGCCTGAGGGACTGCATGAGCGCCAGCCTGTCGCGCTCGCCAACGGCGACATCTCGATCTCCGCGGCGCGGCTCGACAACCGCGAGGAGCTCATGGACGCGTTGAAGGTTCCGCTCGCGGAGCGGGCATCGCTGAGCGACGGCGCGCTGCTTGGCCGGTGCTACGAGCACTGGGCCGAGGGCTGTGCCGAGAGGCTCATCGGCGACTGGGCGTTTGCCGTCTATTCGCCCGGCGCCCATCGCCTGTTGCTGGCGCGCGACCCAATTGGCCAGTGTCCCATTCACTACCATGCGGGTCCGCGATGGTTTGCCTTTGCCAGCGACAAGAAGGCGCTTCTGGCCCTGGACGCCAGCCTCGCAACCGTTGACGAGCTCTTCGTCGCGCAGCTCCTGCTGTCCTGGCCGGTCTATCACGGAGACCGCACAGCGTTCGCGCCGATTCGCCGCCTGCCGCCCGCACACCTGCTGACGGTGCAAAGCGGCCTCGCCAGCGCCCGGCAGTACGCGCTCCAGGAGGACTTCCACGAAGTCCCTTACAAATCCATCGAGGAATGCAGCGAGGCCTTTTTACCGGTCTTCGACGAAGCGGTGCGCTGCCGACTCCGCAGCAGCGGCCGCGTGGCAGCAACGCTGTCCGGAGGGCTCGACTCCTCGTCTGTTGCCGTGACCGCCGCTCGGCACCTGGCAGCCCAGGGCCGCGCTCTGCTCGCCTATACCTCTGTCCCTATCTTCGACACCTCCTCATCGGTTTCCTCGGACCGATTTGGAGATGAGCAATCACTCGCGGAGCTGGCGGCGCGAGCAGCTCCCGGGATCCAACACCTGCCGCTCCGCTCCGAAGCCATATCTGTGCTTGAGGCCATCGATCGATCGGTGTGCATTCACGCGTCGCCGCTGCACGCGAGCGCCAACGCCTACTGGATGACTGACATCCATGCCGCTGCCGCCGCCGAGGGCGCCGCGGTCGTGCTCACGGGTCAGCTTGGCAACGCGACGATTTCCTGGAAGGGAATGCCGAGATCGCTGCCCGGAAAAACGTTTCGCGAATATATTACCGCGAAGAAGGGTTGGCTGAAGCGAGCGGGGTATGGGATCATGCCGCAGTCCGTTCTGGGGCCGTTGCTTGCCTTGCGCCTGCGGCTCGGCAAACCGTGGAGGGGGAACACGGCCCTGAACGATCGCCTGGCCTCGCGACTCGACATCGTACGGGCCTCGGTCGGCGACGCGCTGCACCCCATGTGGGCGCCATGGCACCATCCCCTGGAGGCGCGGCTCGGCATGCTGCGCCTGGGGCGCTCGATCCTGGGTGACCTGTTCGCCGAGGATGGCGCGGCTCATGGCCTCTCGATCCGCGATCCGACGGCGGACATCCGCGTGGTGCGCTTCTGCCTCGGCGTACCGGACCATTTGTTTTTTGACCGGGAAACCGGCCTGGACCGGCTATTGATCCGCACCGCGATGCTCGGACGCCTCCCGGACGCGGTGAGGATGAACCGCCTCCGCGGCCGCCAGGCCGCGGACCTGTGCGCTCGCTTGCGCAGAGAGGCGACGGCGGTCGAGGCACATTTGCGCGCGATCCACCTCTCGCCCGCCCTCAGGCACTACCTCGACCTGAGCGCCATACAGCAGGCGTGGCGTCTCGTCCAAAGCGTGGATTCTCCTCGCAGTTACCGCGACGCGGTGTGCATTCTGACGAGGGGGCTTTCCGCCAGCCGATTCATCGCTCGCAGTCTGGAGCCCGAGGGCTTCGGTGCACTGCCTTGCCTTGACGGGGAACGAAGGCGATAGTATGAAGCCCTTACTTCGTCTGTCATCGAGTCGCGCGGGCAAGCAACAGGCCTGTCGATGAATGGGTGTGTCCGGCAGCCGGCCGCCCCCGGGGGTGCAGGCGATGGGCTATTGGCGCGAGTGACAAGGCAAGAAGATAAATCTCGGAGCATTCGGAATGTCGTTGGCGCAGCCTCGCAAATGCTCGGCGACCTCTGCTGCAGACTCTTTCACGAGTTCCCCCCTGGCGGCGGCGGTGACCGGTTGCCGGCCCTTTCTCCAAGTGCCCATGCGAATTTCCTCATCCTCCCCTCAGGAGCTAGTACCGTGATACGATCGCCGCTTCTGCCTGTTCTGACAATTCTGTTTGTTGTCGCCTTATCTATGTCGAGCTCCATGCTCTCTGCTTCTAACGATGTCTCGCTACAGGTCTATCCGTCGGAGCTCTTATTCATACCAAACGTATCTTATCACAGGGCAAACCTGAAGATATCGGTTGGCAATGCGGCAATTAGTGATGTATCGGTCGGCTCTGACAAGCAGATCGTCTTCCGCACTTATGACAAGAATGGCAAGTCAATCAAGGATGGAAGCTACCGCTACGAGCTGACCTTGTTCCGCTTCCCGAGCGCCAGCGATCTGGCTGCCGACGGCCGCCCGTCGGTCCTCTCGAGACGTCTTCCTACGGTGGTGGCGACGATGACCGGAGCGTTCACCGTCCGCGACGGCGAAATCCCCTTGGACGAAGAACCCGGGCCAGGCGGCCGAGGTCCGGCCTCAGGAGATCGCGCAGCCCGCGGTGGCACGGCGCAACCCTTCGATGTCGTGACCAGCGACGATCAAATCACCATTGGCAGCCTGTGCGTGGGGCTCGATTGTGTAAACAACGAGAATTTTGACTTCGATACCATTCGCCTCAAGGAAAATAACCTCAGAATCAAGTTCGACGACACGAGCTCGACCGGATCATTTCCTTCCAACGATTGGCAACTGACCGCAAATGATTCTTCTAGCGGCGGCCGGAGCATGTTTGCAATCGATGACGTTACCAATGCCAGGACGCCCTTCTTGGTAACTGCGGGCGCACCGACCTCGTCACTCTATATTGATAGTAGCGGGCGCCTTGGGCTTGGCACCTCCTCCCCGGTCAAGGATGTGGATGTGGTCAGCGGTGACACGCCTGCCGTCCGATTCAACCAGGACGGCACCTCTGGCTACACGGCACAGACGTGGGATGTCGCTGGCAACGAGGCGAACTTCTTCGTGCGCGACGTAACTGCGGGATCGAGGCTCCCGTTCCGGATTTTTCCCGGTTCCCCCCAGAACAGTCTCGCCATCGCCGCCTCGGGTAACATCGGGCTCGGAACGTACGGACCGACTGCCAGCCTCCATCTCGCCAGACCCGCGCAACCCACCATCTTGCTGGACCATGTGACTTCGGGCGTCCAGTGGAGACTCAGGATGACTGACTTCTCGACGTACACGGACGGATTCGAGATCGGCCGGTCGGACGGCACCGGCGCCAGCCTGCGTCTTTACCCCGCCGGCAATGCCGCCTTCTATAACGGCGCCGACCTGCGCCTCGCGGTCACTGCGGCGGGGAACTTGTGGATCGCCGGCACCTTGACACAGAGCTCGAGTCGCGCGGTCAAGGGGCATGTGGTATCGGCAGAGTCATTGAACGTGCTCGGGCATCTGAAGAACTTGGAGGTTGCACTGTGGAGCTACAAGCACGATGCTCCGACCGTGAAGCACCTGGGGCCGTTTGCCGAGGATTTTCACGCCGCGTTTGGGCTCGGCGAATCCAGTACTGGAATCGCGGTTTCGGATGTCGCCGGCGTCGCGCTGGTGGCCGTAAAAGAGCTTCAGGCAGAGCTCGAAGCCAAGAACGCTCGGATCGATGAGATGTCGGCGCGGATCGCGCAGCTCGAGGCCGTTGTCCAGAAGCTCGCGGCGGACCGCATTTCGCCCTGACTCGGAACGAATGTCTGACCTGGCGATCCACAACAATGTAAGGCACGCGCCCGAGGCCAGGAGTTGTCGGCTGCCTGGCGGCTGCTTGACCACGGTGACGGGGGGCCTGCTTGACAGCGAGGCAGTGCGATGGTATTGGCGCCGTCAGCACTGCTCCCCATACCCTTTCAGCGGAGATGGCAATAGACATGGACCACCGTGCTCCCGTTGCAGGAGATTCCGGGTCATCATCGGACCACTCGGACCGCGAAAAAGAGAGGTCGCATCACGGCAGTGAGCGGCGTCTGCCGTGGAAGGCGCCGCGCCTCGCGCAACTTTCGCTCGGTAAGACGCTGGGAGTTGCGGGCTCCGTCACGGATGGGGTCGATGGATCGTTCTAGCGGCGTGCATGGCTAACGGTCCGTGGGCGTCGGACATGACTGCTTGTTTCGCCTCGCTTCGCCAGACAGAACCGGGCGCCGGCCGAATGTCCGGTTTCGTCCTATAGACTTCTTCCCACCGCGGGCTTGGCTGAGCAGGGCGCGCCTCATCAGGCCCCAATGCCGGGCCGGGGATCATCGGGCCGTGTTGTTCTGGTAGGCCTCGATCCAATCCGACAATGGCGCCCGGAGAAACTCGGCCCCTCGCGGAGGTGCAGCCTGGGGCTGACTCGCCTCGAGTCTAGCGACTACCGTCCGAGCGTCCGCCGCGCGGCGGTCTTCGACTATGCCACGACTGAGCTTGGAGGCATGGCGGACGAGCGCGCGGTGCCGGCGTTGGTCGATTCTTTCCTCGACACCAACACCAGAACGGGATTCCGGCTTTCGCCCACAGCAGCGATTGGCCTGGCAACGCGGTCCGCCGCCCCATGCGGTCCCCGGGTTCGCGCCATACTTGCACAGTTGCGCATGAATGCATATATCAAGGCGCGAGGTACACCATGGACCAGACCTGTTCCGTTCAGCAGCTCTTCGACAATCTCGACACGGCATTTTTCCGCGCCATGGCCGACCCTGTGCGCATTCGCCTGCTCGAGCGCCTCGCCCACCGGCCGTGGGCGGACGTGGCGGCGATCGCGGCGGAGATGCCCCAGGACACCTCGGTAGTCTCGCGTCACCTCGCGCAGATGGCGGAGGCGGGCCTGCTCAGACGCCGAAAGGAAGGGCGGCATGTGCTCTATGCCATCGACGGCGAGACCATGCTGGCGCGGCTGGAGGCGCTCGCATCGCTGGTGCGCCAGTGTCTGGCGCTCGGATGTTGCGCCTAGCCGCCGCCACGGCCGTCGCGGTCTCGGGCGCACGCGGCCGCGCGAATTCGACGAGCCTACTCTCACCTCGTACCAGGAGAAAAGAAATGGATATCGCTACCATGGCGGCGCCGGTCGTGCGCCAGGGTCTGTCAACACCACGCACGCGCGCGCTGCACGAGAAAAGCTGGAAAGCGGGCCTCGAGGTCTCGACGCTCCGCGCCGAGATCTTCACGCGGGAGTTTGCGCGCCACGACGGCCAGCCGCTCGTCCTGCGGCGCGCGCTCGCAAACCAGGCGGTGATGGAGGAGATCCCGGTCCGCATTTATCCGGGTGAGCTGATCGCCGGCAGCATGACCGAAAAGCGCCGTGGCGCGGTGATCTTCCCGGAGATCAAGGCCGGCGGCATCCGCGTCGACGGCCCCTGGCGTCGCGTGGCGAAGCACGCCGCCTCGGCGGCGGTTTTGGTGGCAACGCGGGCTGCCGCGCCGTTCAGTCCCTGGCTGCGTGCCATGCGGCCCGCCGTGGCCCTGCTGCTCGACCGCGCCCTCGACGGTTTCGAGACGCGGAGCTCTCAGGCGTTTCACATCGCGGCTCAGGACCGCGCGCGGCTGCGCCGGCAAGTGCTTCCCTACTGGCGCACCCGGACCTCCTATCGCCGCTACTGGTCGTCGCTGACCCGCCGCGAAAAGGCGTTGCAGCGCAAGCTCGCGTACACGGCCGACAACCAGTTCGCGGTGAACCTGTACAATCCGGACATCGCGGGCGTGATGAGCCGGGGGCTTCTGGACGTGGCACGCGAGGCGCGCGAGCGGGCGGAAGCGGCGGGGGCGGGCGCGCCGCAGCGGGCATTCCATGAGGCGATCGCCGTCTCGGCGGCAGCGCTGATCACGCTGGCCAGGCGGTATGCCGGCGAAGCCGAGCGCCTGGCCGCGGTGGAGACGCAGGACGCTCAGCGGCGCGCCGAGCTCCTGGACATGGCGCGCACGCTGCGCGCGGTCCCGGAGCAGCCGCCGCAGACCTTTCGCGAGGCCATTCAGGCGTACTGGTTCCTCTATCTGGGCATGGTGCTGCACGACGGCGGGTCCGAGGTGCCGTTCGGGCGCTTTGATGTGATCCTGCGCCCCTACTACGAGCGGGATCTGGCGGCCGGGCGGCTGACGCGGGAGGCGGCGCGCGAGCTGGTCGAGGCGTTTTTCGTGAAAGCGAACGAGCTGGTGTTCTTCCTCGAGAACGGCGCCAATCTCTGGGAGGACGGCAACACGGGCCGGTTGACCCTGACGATCGGGGGGATCAACGCGGATGGCCGCGACGTGACGTCGGACCTGTCGTTCATGGTGTTGGACGCGCTCGAATCGGCACCTTTCCTGCAGCCGAACGTCGCCGCCCGCCTGCACGAAGAATCGCCGGAGGCGTTCACCGACCGCGTCATGGAAGTCCTCACGAGCGGCGCGAACGCCCTGCACGTGTTCAACGATGCGGTCATTGTCGACGGCTTCCTGCACCATGGTTTTTCCCTGGCGGACGCTCGCGACTACATTATCGCCGGGTGCGTCCAGCCGGCGCCGCGCGGCGCCTACGGTTCGGTTTGCGCGGCGTTCGTGAACCTGCCGCGGACGCTCGAGCTTTTCGTGCACGGCGCGGCCGCAGACGGGCACGCGGATTTCGCCTCCTTTGAGGACGCCTACGCGGCGTTCGCCGAGGACGTTCTGGACGTGACGATGGGCGCCCTGGCGAAAGTCGATGCGGCGCAGAGCGAGCTGATTCCGGACTCCTTCGTGTCGATTTTCCACGAGGGCACGCTGGCATCGGGCCGGGACGTGAAATCCGGTGGAGCCCGCGGCAACCTCACCGGGATCAGCCTGGTGGGCCTGGCCACGCTAGCCGATTCGCTGACCGCCATCCGGTCGGCGGTGTTCGAGGAGCAGCGGTACTCGCTGCCGGAGCTCCGCGGCCTGCTTCGCGCCAACTTCGTCTCCCGCGAGGCCGATCGGCTCTATCTCCTTAACAAGATCCCGAAATTCGGCAACGGCGATCCGCGGGCAGACGAGGTTGCGGCTGATTTGGTCGGGCGCTTCCATGACGCCCTGATGTCGCGCAAGACCTTTCGCGGCGGACTGCACGGGCTGGGTTTTCACTCCGAGTCCGGCCACGTCGTCTACGGCGCAGCCGTGGGCGCGACCCCCGACGGCAGAAAGGCGACGGAGCCGCTTTCCGTGGGCGTCGGCCCGGCCTCGGGGCGCGAGCGCAAGGGCTATACGGCGACGCTGAAGTCGATCGCGAGCCTCGACGCCACGCGCACGATCGGTGGAACCTCCGCCAACTTGCGATTCCACCCCCGCCTGTTCGCGTCGAAAGGCGATGCCGGGTGGTTCAAGAGCCTCGTGAAGGCGCACTTCTTCCGCCTGCGCGGGCAGCATCTGCAGGTGAACGTGGTCAGCTCGGAGGTCCTGCGCGACGCGCAGCGCCAGCCCCACCTGTACGGGGATCTGCTCGTGCGCATTTCCGGCTACAGTGCGCGCTTCGTGGAGCTCACGCCAAGTACCCAGAACGAGATCATTTCGCGCGCGGAGCACGGGATGCCGTAGCTCGCGACGCCCCGCGCCTAGGGACCGCGGCGCGCAGAAGCGCCTTCCGCGCCGAGTGTCGCGCGCCAGTACGCGAGGACGTCGCGCAGCGTCTGCTCGAGAGCAATCTGCGGCGACCACCCCGTGTCGCGCTGCAGGCGCTCGCTGCTGCCGACAAATATCGGCGTATCGCTCGGCCGCATCCGCTCGCTGTCGCGCGCGACGGCGATGCGCTGGTGCGCGCTTTCGCGCAGAATCCCGAGAATGTCCTCGATGGGCACCGGCCGCCCCGAGCAGACGTTGTAGGCAACCCCTGGGCGCCCCTTCTCGATCAGATCCGCGTATGCTCGCACCACGTCGCGCACGTCGGTAAAATCGCGCTGTGCGGACAAATTGCCGACACGGAGCGGCGCTTCTTCCAGGCCGAGCTCGATGGCCGCGATCTGACGGGCGAAGTCCGAGCAGACGAAACCCGTCTGCTGCCCGGGGCCGGCGTGGTTGAATGGGCGCGCGACGAGCACGCCGAGCCCGAACGCGCGCGCGTACTGGCACGCCAGGATCTCCTGGCAAGCCTTGCTGGCGCCGTAAGGGCTGCGCGGTGCCAGGGGTCGGTCTTCGTGTATCGGCTGCTCCTCCGCGGGCACGGTCCCGTATTCCTCCGAGGAGCCCACGACGAGCAGCGAAGCGTTCGTCATGCCAATGGTGACGATCGCCTCGAGGAGCTCGAGACAGCCCCAGACATTCACGCGGTAGGTTTGCTCGCGCTGGCGCCAGGCGGCGCCGACGTCGGCGAGGCCGGCAAGGTGGTAGATCTCGGTAGGCTCAACCTCCCGCAGAATCGCGGTCAGGCGCTCCCGGTCGGAGATTTCGGCCTCGTGCAGCATGGCAGCTTCGACCATCGCGACGCTCTGACCGGGATGCGGCCGGCGCGTGCCATGCACGATCACGCCGCGAGCGGCGAGCTCACGACACAAGTGGCGGCCCACAAAGCCGGCCGCGCCGGTGACCAGGGCGCGCCGCTGCTGCTGCTGGCTGCTGCTCACCTGATCTCCTCCAGGAAGTCGGCCAGCGCCTCTCGCCAGGATCGCGGTGCCAGCCGTATGGCGGACCGGAGCCGCCGCGTGCACAGCGCCGAATAGGCGGGGCGCTTCGCCGGGCGGTCGAGCTCGTCGCTACCGATCGCCGTCACGCCGCGGGCCACGCCGGCGCACCGCAAGACTTCCCGAGCAAACTCGAACCACGACACGACCCCTTCGTTGACGGCGTGATAGAGGCCCTGACAGCGCAGGCGCACAACCGCGACCGTCAATGCCGCGAGGTCTCCAGAAAATGTCGGCGAGCCGAACTGGTCGCAGACGACCGCCAGCGGCTTGTCCGCGGCTGCCGCGAGGCGGAGCATGGTCTTTGGAAAGCAGCCACCGCCGGCGCCATAGAGCCAGGCCGTGCGCAGCACGGCGTAGCGGTCAGTTTCTTCCTGGACCGCCAGCTCACCGGCGAGCTTCGAGCGCCCGTACGCGCACAGTGGACCGGTCTGGGCCTCCTCACCGTAGGGCGCGGACGCCAGACCCGAGAACACAAAATCCGTGGAATATGCAACCAGAAAGGCGCCCACGGCGGCACTCGCCCGGGCGACCGCGCGCGCCCCGGAAGCATTGACGCGGAACGCCTCAGCGGATTCCATTTCCGCCCTGTCGACCTGCGTGTATGCCGCCGCATGTAGCACGACGTTCGGCTGAAGCTCGCGAAAGCATGAGAGCACCGCGTTTTCGTCAGCTACGTCGAGCGCCGCGCGGGGCAGGCAGGTAACCTCGTACTGGTTTGTAAACACCTTCACGAGGTCGCGGGCCAGCATTCCTGCCCCGCCGGTGACCACGACGCGCTCATTCCCCATGACCAGATTCCGCCAAGGCCTCCACCCCATTCCTCAGACGATTTCCATACTGGCGCTCGTAGTAGGCGCGAAAGTCCTTGTCCTGATGAATCACGGACTTCCACCAGTCGACGTTGTCGCGATACCAGAGCACCGTCTGGCGCAGGCCAAGCTCGAAGTTCGTCTGCGGTTGAAACCCCAGCCGCCGCGCGCGCGAGGTGTCCAGCGCGTACCGCCGGTCGTGCCCGGGCCGGTCCTGTACGAAGCGAATCAAGGCAGTCGGCTTGCCGATGATGTTGAGTATCGCCTCAGTAACTTCGAGGTTGGTTTTGCCGCAGTCTCCACCGATATTGTAGATGCTCCCCGCTTCCCCGCGCATGAGCACCGCCTCGATTCCCCGGCAATGATCGCGCACGTGCAACCAGTCGCGGACGTTCTTGCCATCTCCATACAGCGGCAGCGGTCGATCCTCCAGCGCGTTGGTGATGAAGAGCGGGATGAGCTTCTCAGGGAACTGCCGCGGACCATAGGTGTTGGAGCCACGCGTGATCGAGACGTGCATGCCGTAGGACGTGAAGAACGCAAGCGCCATGAGGTCAGCCGCGGCCTTGCTGGCAGAATACGGCGATCGCGGTTCCATCGGATCCGATTCCTTGGAGGCACCTGACTCGACGGACCCGTACACCTCGTCGGTGGATACCTGGACAAAGCGGCTGACGTTGTGTTGTCTGGCGGCAACGAGGAGCTGATACACGCCGACCACGTCGGTGTTCAGAAAGTCGATCGCCTCGTGAAGTGAGCGATCCACGTGGGTCTCGGCCGCGAAGTTGACGACCGCCGCGATGTGCTCCTTCTTGAGGAGCTCGCCTACAAGCGCGCGATCGGCGATGTCGCCATGGACGAAGCGCAACCGCTTCGCCAGGCTCGGTTCCGCCTCCACGTCGGCCAGATTTTCCTTGCGGCCGGCGTAGGTGAGCTTGTCGAGCACGACGATACGCAGCGCGGGATGCATCAATAGCATGTGCTCGACAAAGTGGCTGCCGATGAAGCCCGCTCCGCCCGTTACCAGTAGCGGGGTCGGGAGCTGAGGAGTTTCCTGAAGGCACGCGTCAGTTGTGGCCATTGCGAACCGCCCGTGAGAAGCTTTCTTGGTTGAGGTGAAAACCTGAGCGCTGCTGGCCGGCACCCGCGCGGCGAGCGCTGAGAGGCGGTGCGACCCGAGACAAGGCGCAGGTGTGCATTTGCCGAGCACATGGAAGCTATGAGCTGCGGAGGATTTGCCCGCACGATTCCGCGACGAAATCTACCTGCGCGTCGGCGAGCTCCGGGTAAAGAGGCAGCGAGAGGACCTGTTCAGCGGCGAGCTCCGCAGCGGGGAAGTCGCCGCGCTGATAGCCCTGGTGTTTGAACGCGTCGAGATGAGGCAGAGGCACTGGATAGGCTACGGCGGTACCGATTCCCCGACTCCCTAGGGCGTGCGCCAGCTCGTCGCGCCGGCCGCGGGTAACGCGAATCACGAAGAGGTGCCAGACGTGCTCGGCCACCTCCGCGGCGGCGCCGCCGGCGTAGGCCCGGAGCACATCGGCGCTCACCGGCACGAGGGTCTCGAGGCCCTGAAGGTGCCGCCAGTAGCGCAGCGCGAGCTGCCGGCGACGTCGCGTCCAGGTGTCGAGGTAGGGCAGCTTCAACGCCAGAATTGCCGCCTGGAAAGCGTCGAGACGACTGTTGGTGCCCACTGCCCCGTGCAAGTAGTGCGCCTGGCGGCCGTGGTTGGCGAGCGACCGGACGTGATCCAGCAAGCCGGGATCCGCGCAAGCGACAAGTCCCGCGTCGCCACATGCGCCCAGGTTTTTGGTGGGATAGAAGCTGAACGTTACGGCATCGGCGACGCGGGCGTCACCGCGCGCGGCCGCGTGAGCGCCGAAGGACTGCGCGGCGTCCTCGATGACGTGAATGCCGCGATCGGCGACGAGCTCGCGGATGGCCCGCACCGGCGCCAGGCGGCCGTACAGGTCCACCGTCATGATGGCTCGCGTGCGCGCGCTCAGTCTCGGCGCAACTTGATCCGGGCCTACCACCAGCGTGTCCTCGTCCACGTCGCAAAAGACCGGCTCGGCGCCCACCAGCGCGACCGCCTCGGCGGTGGCGAAAAACGTGAGCGCGGGGACGATGACCTCATCACCGGGGCCGATGCCGAGCGCACGCAAGCAAAGCTGCAGCGCATCGGTACCATTGGCCACGCCGCAGGTAGTAGACACCCCGAGCCGCGCGGCGCAGGCCGCTTCGAACGCCGCTACCGCTTCGCCCCCGATGAAGCTCGCGGACGAAACCAGGCGATCGAGCGCTGCAGCGATCTCATCGCGCAGGCCGCGATGCTGGGCGATCAGGTTGACAAATGGAACGGCCGACATGCGGGAAGGGCTCTCTGCGGAGATTCTCCGCCCCGGGACCTGTCTCCGGGGCGCCATCCATATACACCGGCCCGCCTATCGATGCAACCGCGGCGATGTCGACTCCGCCGGAGCGGGGGAAGTGCCCAGCGCTTCCGCCTCTTGCTGCCGCCGGTACTCCCGGATCTTGTTGACCTGGTCGCGCTGCCGCGGCACCACGTTGACGATCGGAGACGCGGGCGACCACGACGCGAAGTTCGGCCCGATCATGGTGGTGTCGCCGCGGACCGGCCCCAACGAAGACCCCGGCGCGGCAGGAGGCGCTTTCGCGCCAGTCGCCGGGGGCGCGGCGGACTGCGGCGAGGTCACCGCCGGCACCTCTTGCAACGCCTCCACCACGTCCTCACGTTTTGGGCTTGACGAGATCGCCCGCATGGCGACCACAAAAACCGCGAGCACCAGGCCGAGCCCTGCCCATAGTTTCAACATATCTCTTCCGGAAGCCGCCACGCCGCCCTCTCTTTCGTTCCGTCTGTTTTTCTCCATGTAAGGCGACGGCTCGGAAAGATCAAGGCTCGATGGGCTCCCTCATGACACGCCGGAGTTGCGCTCGTGCGCCCGGAAGCCTACAATTTCGGCAACGATGATTCTCGCACGCCAGACGCTCGACTGCGCGAACAAGCTCCGCATCCACTACGACCTGCCGGCTCCGGTGCTGGCGTCGCTCGGTGACTACTTTCCAGATGCCGAAGTCACCGTGGACGCCTTTTCGCGCCTGGTGCAGGGAGCGAAGGACCACCTCGTCATCCAGCGCGCCGGCGTGTTCAGGGCTGCCGGCGTAATCGGCGAGCAGACCATGGTGGTCACCTTCGGCAAGCCGGGGGGCGACCGGCCAGACGGGGCAGTGAGCGATTTCGAGCTCGGCTTGAGCCGCGCCGGCTTCGGGAGCGACTTCCGCCGCAGCTAGCCCAGACACCGAGAAGAGAGCAGACACAGGACATGACAGCACCCGCCCAGCCCATCTACTTGGACAACAATGCGACCACGCCCGTCGATCCGCGGGTTTTCGCGGCGATGGCGCCGTTTCTCGGCGATCGCTTCGGCAATCCGGCGAGCAGCCACGCGCTCGGGCGGGACGCGGCGGACGCCGTCGAACAGGCGCGCGGACAGGTCGCCGAGCTTCTCGGTGCCGAGCCCGAGGAGATCATCTTCACCAGTGGCGCAACCGAAGCCAACAACCTCGCGCTTGCGGGCGCCGCGCTGGCGCTCGGTGTCGGCGCGACCCTGATCGTGACTACCACTGTGGAGCACGCCAGCGTGCGGTCCACCTGCGCTCATCTCGCCCGCCACGGGGCCGAGGTCGCCTACGTTCCCGTCGATGGGAGCGGCCGCGTCGACCTGCCGCAGCTCGAACGTCTCGTTGCCGCGGGCCGCGTCCGCATCGTCAGCGTCATTGCCGCGAACAACGAGATCGGCACGGTCGCGCCGCTGGCGGAGATCGGTGCGCTCTGCAAGGACAGGGGCATCCTGTTACACACCGACGCCGCTCAGGCCGCCGGCAAGGTTCCCCTCGACGTCGACGCCGCGCACATCGATTTGCTCTCGCTTTCCGCCCACAAGTTTTACGGCCCAAAGGGCGTCGGTGCTCTCTATCGCCGCCGCCGGCACCGCAGCTCGCCCGTGCCACTCTCGCCGCTCGTTCATGGCGGCGGTCAGGAGCATGGCCTGCGCCCGGGCACGCTCAACGTGCCGGGCATCGTCGGCCTCGGGGTCGCCAGCGCGCTCGCCCGCCAGCTCCTCGACGAGGAAATTCCGCGCCTGCGCCGCCTGCGCGACAAGCTCATCGAGCACTTGCGCCAGGCTCTCGGCGCCGCTGCCGTGCAGGTCAACGGCCGGCCGGGTGATGGCTTGCCGGGAACGGCGTCGCTCACCCTCCCTGGTGTCGAAGCCGAGGCGCTGTTCGCCGCATGCCCCCATCTGTGCTTCTCGGCGGGGTCGGCCTGCCACGCCCTGGCGCTGGAACCGTCCCACGTGCTGCTCGCCATCGGCATGTCCGAGTCTCTCGCCTTCTCGACCATCCGCCTTGGTGTCGGCCGCTTCACTCGGGAGGACGAAGTCGGCGCCGCCGCCGACGCCATCTCCACCGCCGTGCGCCGCCTGCGCGGCGCGCCGCCCGAGCCCTCGATGGTGGCCCAAAGCTGAGACCTTGCCCATGCCGACGGTCAGCGTCCTCATGCCCGCCTTCAATCACGCTCGATACGTGGGTGCGGCCATCGACAGCGTTCTGGGGCAGTCGCTCGGCGACCTCGAGCTCATCGTCATCGATGACGCCTCGGCGGACCAGACCCCTCAGGTCATTGCAGAGCACACCGGCGATCGACGCCTGCGCTTTTCCGTTCACGACGCCAACCGGGGCGCGACGGAGACACTCAACGAGGCCCTTCGGCTCGCCACCGGCGACTACGTATCGATACTCAACTCCGACGACGTCTACGCCGACGACCGCCTGGCGCAGCTCGTGCACCTCGCGCGGGCGAGCTCGGCGGACCTGGTCATGTCCGATATCGCGCTGATCGACTCCGCCGGCGACATAATCGATGACCCCGCGCACTGGTGGGTCAGTTGGTTCAACGGCCTCAAGGAGCAACTCCGGCGCACCGGCAGCCCGCTCAAGGCCTTTCTGACCGGAAATCTCGCCATCACCTCGTCCAATTTTTTCCTTTCCAGGCGAGCCGTCGACGCCCTCGGCGGCTTTTCCGCCTATCGCTACGTACACGACTACGACTACGTCCTGCGCTTTCTGGAGCACTTCGGCGGAGAGCGGTTCACCTTTGCGGCCGGCGCTCGCTGGCTCTATTATCGCCTCCACCACACCAATACGATCAGAACAGATCCCGTTGGCGCCAATCGCGAGACTCTCGAGCTGCTCTTGCGGTCGATGCAGACGTTCGCACGGAATCTCGACGACGACACGCTGGTCATCTTGTCGAACCACGCCACACGCCTCCTCGGCTACCTGGCGGACGCACACGAGCAGCTCCGCGCAGCGGCGCTGGCGCAGCAAGGGAGCCGGTATGAGCAAGACCTCGCGCGGGAGCGGCAGGCGAGCGAAATTTCCGAGCTCCGGTCGCGACAGCTCGAGGCGCGAATGATCACACAGGAGGCGCGCATCGCCGAGCTCGACCATGCGCTTCACGAGGTCTGGGGTAGCTCGAGCTTTCGCCTCGGACATGCTCTGCTGTCGCCTCTGCGCTGGGTCGGCGGCCGGCTGGCCCCTTAGGCCGCAGTCTTGGAACGTTCTATGGTGCGCGCAAGAGAGATCTTCCAGCATAGTCGTCTCGGCACGGCTCCCTTCATCGAGATGACGTACTCGCTTTGGCTATTCTGCCGGAATCTGGCGGCAGAGCTCGCTGGCAGCGGCCCTCCCGACCTGTTCTTTCTTTCGAAGGAAGGCTTCCTTCTCAAGGACCTGTTCGCGATCTTCTGCGAGCACACGCCTCTGCCGTCACCACCGCGACCACACTACCTGATCGCGTCCCGAAAATCGACCTATCCACCGTCGCTGGCACCCCTCGACCACGAGCGTTTCGCGCGTCTGACGAGGCGGTATCGAGACCTTTCAGTATCTGCTTTCCTGGCGAGCATTGGCATCGAGGGCGACACTGCCGAGGTTCTGCGGCAACGCCACGACTCGCACCAAGATGGGAAGATCAGGGATTTCGCGCAGAGCCCTGTGCTGGCCGCGCTCTGTCGCGACACCGAATTCCGCGACGCCTACGAAAGCTGTCGATCAAGCCAGAACGCGCTCTTTCGAGAATACCTCGCCTCCTTCGGAGCCTCGCTCGACGAAAGCGGGCTTCATCTGGTCGACGTCGGATGGATGGGAACCATCCAGGACAACATCTCCAGCGCGCTGCATGATACGGTACCGGTTGTCGGGTACTACGTTGGGCTCAGGAAAGAGGCCGCGACCTCTCCGCGCAACAGAAAGAAGGGGTTGCTGTTCTCCGAGCTCCCGGAGCGCTCCGTCTTTTTTGACGTCTATGACGAGAATTGGCAGCTCTTCGAGATGATCCTGGGAGCGCCGCATGGCAGCGCGACCGCCTATGCCCGACGCGACGGCCGCGTCGTCGCGATAACGCGCGCTGTCGACGACGAAATGGAGCTCTACGCTCGCAACGTTCGCCCACTTCAACTGCGGATCGCCGAAGCCTTCCACGAGGTCTGTCGTCGGTTGGCGAGCACCGAGCTCGATGCGGCCGTACTGAACCGCGAAATTGCCAAGGCCCACGCGAGAATGGTCTATCTTCCCAGAAAGGAGGAGCTTGAGGTGTTCGGCAAAACGTCGCACTACCAGAACTTCGGTCTCTTCGAATGGACACATTTCGCTGTGTCCCCTCCCTCCTGCCGGCGGCGAGCGCGAATGCTCCTGGCCCTGATCAGGAATCGGCCGGCGAAGGGCGAGCTCTGGCCTTGGCCAATCCTGGCGCTGTACAACATGGGGCTGCTGTTCTGGGGTCTCCTCTACGGTGCGCGTGAATATGGTCGCAACTTCGGCATGCGGGCGGCGGCTTCCCAGGTGGTGCGCATGGTGGCCATGACGAGGAGGTCAGACGGTGAGCGATGAGTCGCGACTCCAAGTGGCGGTGCTGAGCAAGTCCGACGCCTCCGGCGGTGGCGCTAGCCGGGTCGCCGCGGATCTGACGCGTTTGCTCAGGGACGCCGGTCACGAGGCCCATCATTACCTCGCCTGGAGCGGCAGCCACCGCCACTATCAAATGTCGCTGTACGGCAAAGGCCTGAAAGATCGGCTCCTTCGGCGCGTCCATCGAACCACTCAGATGTTCGGGCTGCAGGAGCTCATCCCCGTCGAGTACGCGCTCATGGCCGCGTCAGGACGGATTGGGGCGTACGACGTTCTGCATTTTCACGATCTTTCCTCGGCAATTTCGCCGCTGACCGTGAGCTGGGCCGCCCGCCGGCTACCGACGGTGTGGACCTTCCACGACTGCTCCCCGTTCACCGGTGGGTGTCTGTACCCGCGCGAGTGTCTCCGCTATGCACAGCGCTGTGGTTCCTGCCCGCAGCGCGGATCCTGGCCGCTTACGGGCATGCTCGATTCCACCTCGCACTTCTCGCGAGTCAAGCGCGCAGCGGCCCGTGCCGGCAACTATGCTGCAGTTGCCCCGTGCCGCTGGATGGCCGAGACCGCGTTCTCGTCGGGAATGTTCGCCGTGCCGCCCCGAGTCGTCGCTTATGGCATCGACGCGAAGGTCTTTCACCCGTGCGAGCGCCAATGTGTGCGGGACCTGTTGTGTTTGCCGAGGCATCGCTTCATCGTACTGGTGGCTGCGGGCGCATTCGAGGAGCGCAAGGGACACCACTACGCTCTGCAGGCGCTGCAAGCGGTGCGCGACTTGCAACCCTTCGTCCTGCTGGTGGGGCGGGCGCCGGAGGAGCGCGATTCATACTGGCGCGATCAGATGGAGGGACTGGATTTTCACGCTACCGGCTACCTGCGGGACGAGGTTGCCCTGGCCGCCTACTACGCCGCCGCCGACTTGTTTCTGCTCTGCTCTCTCGAGGATAATGCGCCGCTGGTCTTGCTCGAGACCATGGCGGCCGGTACTCCGACCGTCGCGTTTGCCACGGGCGGCATACCCGAGCTCGTTGCTCACGAGCAAACCGGCCTCGTCGTTCCCAAGCGCGACGTCGCCGGACTCGTCGACGGCATTCGCCGCGCTGCGCAGCCCGAAACTGCCGCCGCCTGGGCTGCCGCGGCGCGCCAGCGGATCGAAGAGCAGTTCACCTACGAGCGATTCCTGGCCAATCACCTTGCGCTCTATCGAGAGCTCGTCGCGACCCGACAGCGCACCAAGGAGGCATGAAATTGAAAGTACTCGTAACCGGCGGCGCCGGGTACATCGGCGGCACCATCTGCTCCGCCCTCGAAGATCAGGGACATACGCCCGTGGTGCTGGATTCGCTGGTCACGGGTGCGCGCGCCTTTACTGCGAACCGCTCGTTCTACGAGGCGGACATCGCCGATGCGGACAGCGTCGCGCGCCTCTTTCGCGACCACCCGGATATCGCCTGTACCATTCATTGCGCCGCGCTCATCGTCGTCCCCGAGTCGACTCGCGACCCACACCTCTACTACCAGGAGAACGTCGCGAAGTCCCTGAGCCTCTTCAAGTCACTCGTCGACAACGGCTGCCGGCGCATCGTGTTCAGCTCTTCGGCCTCAGTATACGGCACGGTGCCGGGTTTCATGGTCACCGAAGACGCGCCGATCGCTCCCGGTAGCCCGTACGCGCGCACCAAGGTCGTCATGGAAATGATCCTTGAGGACTTCTGCCGCGCCTATGACCTCCGCGGCGTGGCGCTGCGCTATTTCAATCCCATCGGCGCCGACCCCCGGCTGCGCAGCGGTAATCCGGTCAAGGATCCGTCCCAGGTTATCTGGCGGTTGGTGCGGACCGCGCTTGGCCAGCTTCCGGAATTCCAGATCACGGGCACCGACTACGACACGCGGGACGGCACCGGCGTGCGCGATTACATTCACGTCTGGGATCTCGCCCGTGCGCACGTCCTGGCCGTCGAGCGCTTCGACCAGCTTTTCGCGCCGGGTGCGGAGAACCGCTACCGGGCAATCAACCTGGGAACCGGCACGGGTGTGACCGTGCGCGAGCTGGTCGCCGCGTTCGAAGAGGTGTTCGGCCGCCCAATCAGCAAGTGCGACGCAGCGCGGCGGCCGGGCGATGTCGCCGGAGCATACGCCAACGCTGACCGCGCCGCGAAGCTCCTCGGCTGGCGCGCCGAGCTCTCCATCCAGGAAGGGATCAGAGACGCTTTGCGATGGGGCGCGGTTCGCGATGGTGTGCTCGGGCTCGGGGGCATCGCTTGAACGAAATAGAGCGCTTTTCGGAGCTACTGGCGACGCATGCGCCGGCCTGGGTATCTTTCGACTTTTTCGACACCTGCGTGATCCGGCCCTATGCTCATCCGACCGACGTATTTCTGGAAGTGGGACGTCGGCTACTGGATGCGGGCGTGGTCGCCATGCGCCATTCGCTTCGCGAGCTGCGCGCGGTCCGCCGGGAGGCTGAGGAGCGCGCGCGCGTCGTCGCACTGCGCGAGCGGGGTACCGCAGAGATCGCGCTGCACGACATCTACGAGGCAATTGCCGCTGCCGGCATCATCGCTCCAGAACAAATCGAGAGCGCTTGCCGGCAGGAAACTGCGGTCGAGGGTGAGTCGTTGCGACTCAGTCCGCGTGTAGCGCCGCTACTGCGGGCTTGCGCACGAGCTGGCTTGGGGTTGGTCATCGTCTCCGATACATATTTTTCCGCGGCCACGCTGCAGGCGTTTTTTGCTCGCGTCCAGGATGGGTTGCCGCCGGCGGACCGCGTCGAGGCGTCGCGGATATACGCCTCCGCGGAACGCGGCGCTGGCAAGGGTGATCGCCTGTTCGAGCTCGTTCTCGTAGATCTCGGGATCACGGCGGGCGAGCTTCTCCACGTCGGCGACAACCCGCACGCCGACGTCGCGCGCCCTCGAGAGCTCGGCATCGCGGTTTTCCCCGTGCTGCGCTTCACGCCGCCGTGCGACGACGTTCTGAGTCTCGAGCGGCGCTTTCGCACCCGCCGCGCCGCGGCGGATCACTACCTGCTTGCCGTGCGCAGCAGCGCCGGCGCCGCCGTGGCCGCTCCTCCCGGATCCCCCGAGCACGCCGCATTCACGGTGGGCAGCTTCGTTGTCGGTCCGGTTTTTCTCGCGTTTCTGCTCTGGCTCACGCGCACCGCCCTGCGCGACGAGGTAAGACGCCTGGCGTTCATGACGCGCGATGGGGTGTTCCTGCGCGAGCTGTTCGACCGGGCACAAGCCGCCTGGGGGCTGCCGATCCGGAGCGAGCTCGCCCTTGTTTCGCGGCTGTCGACGTACGTGCCCTGTCTCACGACGATTGACGAAGGTGCCCTGCATGCGGTGCTGAACCGCCAGCGCGCCTACCCGACCCTGGCGGAATTTGCCCGCACCTTCGGCCTCTCGGTGGAGTCCATGGCAGAGCACCTGGCATCACTCGGGCCGGAGTCGACGATGACACCTGGCCCGGTGCGGGAGCGCGTGGTCGCGCTGGCGCTGCGCCGGCCGTTTCGCGATCTCATCGCCGCGCACGCGGAGGAGCAGCGACACCTGCTCGTAGCGCACCTGGAGACGATCGGCCTGGGGCGGGAGCCTCTCTGCTTTGTAGACCTGGGCTGGAACGGGACAATACAACAGCAAATCGTGACCGCGCTGCGCACGGCGGGCCGCGACGAGGCGCCGAGAGCGCTCTATTTGAGCCTGCGCGAGCACGCCTGTGTAGACGACCTCGGTCGTTGGGGGCGGGCGCAAAGCTTTGTCCCGGTGGACGACGCGCGCGGGCTCAACGAAGTCATCTGGCGATCACCCGAGCTCCTCGAACAGGCGGCGATGCCCGACATGGGTAGTGTGGAGTCCTACGAGCGGTGCGATGGCGGCGTCGCGGCTCGCCTCGGTCCACCGGATTCGCGCCCGCAGGTCGCACTGCGAGCAGCGCTACAGGACGGCGTGCGCGTTTTTCTGCGCCAGTACCTCGACGTGACCGGGGCTGCGGGCGCGCCGTGGGAGCACGCGGGTGACGTCGGCCTCTGGGCAGAGGAGATTCTCGCGCGGCACCTGCTCTACCCGATCGATTGCGAGGTCGAGCTTGCCTGTCAGATGTATCACGACGACAACATGGGCACTGGTGCTCGCCGGCCCATCGTGTCCGCCGCGCAAGTCGCGGCGGCGGCCGGTCGCACGCTGCATTCGCTGTGGCGCGACCTGGACGTGTACTGGCCGGCCGCGGTGGTGCAGCGCGCTGCCCCCGAGCTGTTGCCGGCGCTAAGCGCTCACGTGCTGGCGGGAGCACCCGGCGATGAGCGCGTGGTCACCGCGGACTCGGCGTCGTTGACGGCCGCCGTCTGCCAGCAGCGCAAGGAGCTGGAAGTCGCCCGGGCAGAGACGGCCGCCGTCTGCCGGCAGCGCGCGGAACTGGAGGTCGCCGTGTGCCAGCAGCGCGAGGAGCTGGAAGCCGCCCGGGCAGAGCTCGACAGGCTGCGCCGCTCTCCGGCAGTGCGGGACGAGCGCGTGGTCACCGCGGACTCGGCGTCGTTGGCTGCCGCTGTCTGCCAGCAGCGCGAGGAGCTGGAGGTCGCCCGGGCAGAGCTCAGGAGGCTGCGCCGCTCTCCCGCAGTGCGGCTGGAAGCGCGAGTACGTTCGGTGCCGATTCTCCACGCCACGGCGCGCCGGGTGATGGCGAGCGCGCGGTGGTTGCACGCGCGCTTGCCCGCGTCGATCAAAGCCCGCGTGCGTGGCCTTCTGGCACGACTCTGAAGAGGCGCCCGGTGTGCTTGCCGCTGCAGGAATGGGCCGGCGCGGCCAGCGGCCCGGTGCGCATCGGGTCGCAGATGGTCGCACCGTGCAACAGCGCGATCAACAGATTCATCTGGTCGCGGTGCCAGGGAGAGTCCATCGGAATTCCGTCCTCATACAGCAGATCGAGCGCGGGGATGTCGATGGCTGGTGCCGTGCTCATGCGGTCGAACCTCCGGGGTGGCGCGGTTGCAAAGTCACATCATGACACGGCGGGGAGGAACACTCTAACTTCGGATGGCAGTGGGCGCGATTCGCCTCGCCCTTGCGCGCGCCGGCACGTCCGCCAGCAATGCCGGCGCGGTCCCTTGCCGGGGTGCGGCAACGGCTGTACGCTTTGACTCGCAGTTCCGGCAGCGCGTTGCTGCCGAACGTGCCGGCCCAAGAGGCCAAACCAGTCAACAAGAGGTGATCGGATGAGCAAGCTCGTTGGCAGCTTCGCGGCGGTCGCAAGCGTCCTTCTTCTGCTCGTGGCGGCTGCCGCGGCAGAGGAAGGGGAGATGGCCAAGCACGACGAAATGGCGGCGCCGGCCGCGGCCTCCATCAAAGGGGAAATCGTAGACCTGTCCTGCTACCTCGACCATGGAGCGAAAGGCGCCTCGCACAAGAAGTGCGCGACGGACTGCGCGCTCAAGGGATTGCCGGTCGGCCTGCTGGCGGAGGATGGCAAGCTCTACCTGCTGGTGGAGGACCACAAAATGGCGGACGCCTACAAGGATGCCGTCAAGATGGTCGCCGAGGTGGTCACCGTGAAGGGACCGGTTCGCGAGGCGGCGGGAGTTCGCGCCCTGAGCGTCCAGGCCGTTGCCAAGTAGGATTCGCTTCGCGGCGAGGCGTCGCGGGCTGCCGGTTCTGCTCGCCCTGCTGGCGTGCGAAAACATGGCGCTCGCGGCGTGGATGGGGGTGCGCTGGCTGCGCACCCCGGACGAATCCATTGCCGAGCACGGCCGCCGAGTTGCCGAGTCCCTCGGCTGCTTCGCTTGCCACGGGCCCGGTGGCTCCGGCGGCGTGTTCAACCCCGGATCCGAGAGCGGCGAGGTGCCCGCCTGGAGCGGCGGGACTGTCATGATGTACGCCGAGAACGAGGCGGAGATTCGCGAATGGATCCTCGACGGCGCTCCCCGGCGGCTGAAGGCGTCCGCTTCGCATCTGGAGAACAGGAAGAAGTCGCTGCTGGCGATGCCGGCCTACCGCGACCGCGTGAGCGACCCGGACCTCGAGGCGCTGCTCGCGTATTTTGCGGCGGTGTCATGGGTCCGCGATCCGCCCGACGCGGCGGCGCACCGCGGCCGGGAGCTGGCCTTCGAGCTCGGCTGCTTCGGCTGCCATGGAGCGTCCGGGGCGCTCGGCAATCGCAATCCCGGCTCCTTCAAGGGAATCGTTCCGGCCTGGACTTCGAACGATTTCGCCGCGCTGGTGGAGAACGACGAGGAGCTCGAGGAATGGATCCTGGACGGCGTTTGCAAGCGCCTGAAGCAGAATCCCGTAGCGCGCCGCTTCCTCGACAACCAGGTAATCTCGATGCCGGCCTACCGGAGCCGCATTGACGGCGAGCAGCTTCGCGCGCTGAAGGCGTTCATTTCCTGGGTGCGCTCGTCCGCCGCCGCCCCGACCGCCGCCGCGCCGACCGCCGGTGGCGACCGCCGTTGACCTGCGCGCACACGCCGCTTTAGGATATCGGCGCAGCCGGAACGTACCGTTCGTGCGCGCACCGAAAAGTCCGGCCAACGCCCGAGGCGACCTCGGGGACAGTGCGCTTATTCCAACATACTACGCCCACGTGACGCGGTAGGGAGAGTGGAGAATGGCCCTGCTTGACATGTTCCGACCGAAGTGGCGCCACAGCGACGAAGCTGTCCGCGAGGACGCGCTGAGGACCCTGGGGAGCGACGACCTTCAAACCGTCGTGGAGATTGCCGAAAGCGATCCGAGCCCGCGAATCCGGCGCCTTGCTCTCAGCCGGATCGAGAACCCGGAAGTGCTCGAGCGCTTGCTTCACTCCGAGCCGGACCATGAGGTGAAGAAGGCGGCAAGCGACCAGGCACAAGCGGCGTATCTGGCGCTGGCGCTGTCGGAGACCGCGGAGCAGAGCGGCGCCGCGATCCGCAAGCTGATACACCTGCCGTTTCTGGCCAGGGTGGCGCGTCAGGCGCCGCTGCCCGCGTCGCGCGAGGCCGCGCTTTCCCAGATCCAGGACGAGGAGCTCCTCGCCACGCTGGCGCGTTCAACGGAAGACGTAGCCATCAGGCGGCTGGCGGCGGAACGAATTTCGAGCGAGCACCTCATTCGCGACCTGGCGCTTACGGAGCCCAGCAAGGAGCACGCCGTGGCGCTGGTGGCGAGGCTCACCGATCCCGCGTCGCTCGAGGCCGTAGCCATGAAGGCGAACATGAAGGTGGCGCGCAAGGCCGCTCGTGACCGGCTGGAGCAGGGTCAGGACAGCAAGGCGGAGAACGCCGCAGCCGGAGCCGAAGTGGCGGAGGCCGCGTCCGCCGACGCGCCGTTAGAGAAAATCTGCGCGACGATCGCGGCGCTGCCTGGCGAGCTCGACTGGACCGCAGCGGAGACCGCGTACAATGACCTCAAGATGTCCTGGCGAGCGCTCGGCGGCGCCGCGGGGAATAGCCGCATGCAGAAGGCGTTCGGCCGCGCAAGCGAGCAGTTCGAGGGACGCCAGGAGCGCCAGCGCGCCGCGCTGGTCGCCGCCCGCAAGGCGCTGTGCGACCGGCTGGAGGCGGCCCGCGGTGCCGGGGTCGGAGAGGTGATCAGCGAGGTCTCGGCGCAGTGGGACGCGCTCGCGGTGCTGCCGGCCCGTCACCAGGAGGACCTCGACGAGCGCTATCGGCGCGCCTTGCGCGCCGCGAGCTCCCGCCACGAAGAGGCGCGCCGGACGGCCGAGCTCGGAGCGACTCTCGAACAGCTCTGCGCGGAGGCCGAGGCGCTGGATGCGAGCGACAGGAGCGCCAGCCGCGCCATGGCGGGGCTGCGCGAGCGCTGGAACAGCGCCACCCAGGGCGTAACCGTGTCACCCGGCCTCGCCCAGAGATTCTCCGCCGTGGAGCAGCGCGTCGAAGCGAGCGCGCGCGAGGAAGGCGAGCGGCGCGCCGAAGAACAGCGGGTCGCTGCCGCCGCGCTCACGACTGCGCTCGATGCGCTCGAAAGGGTGCTCGAGCTTCAGGACATGAAAGCGGTGCGGCTGGCGATGAAGGATGCCGTGGCTGCCTTCAAGCACCCGGGCGACGTCGCGCGCGAGAAGCTTGCCGCCCTGGAGCGCCGCTTCGCCGAGCTGGGCGAGCGCGTCCAAGGGCACCTCGCCAAGCTGCAGCACGAAGGCGAATGGCAACGCTGGTCCAACGTCAACATGCTCGAGCAGCTTTGCACCGAGGCCGCTGCACTCCGGGAGCAGGCCGGCGCCGCTGAAGCCATCGCCAGCGAGCTCCTCAAGGAGCTCAAAGCGCTGCAGAATCGCTGGAAACAGGTAGGACCCGCCACTCGCGAGCAATCCCGGGATCTTTGGGATCGCTTCAAGGCCACCTGCGACGAGGTGTACGCCGCCTGTCAGCAGCGCTTCGCGGCGATCGACGAAGAGCGCAAGGAAAACCTCCAGAAGAAGGAAAAACTGTGTGAGGAGGTCGAGGCGCTCGGCGAATCCTGTGAATGGAAGGAGGCCGCGGACCGCATCAAGGCGGCTCAGGAAGAGTGGAAGGCGATCGGCCCCGTTCCCAAGGCGAAATCAGACGCCATCTGGAGGCGATTCCGCGCCGCCTGCGACCACTTTTTCGCGCGGCGTGACGGGCACTACTCGGCGCGGGACGCGGATCGCCACGAGAACGCCCGCATCCTGACCAGCCTTTGCGAGCGCGCCGAAGCGGTTACTCAGTCCACAGACTGGAAGGAAACAGCCGATGCCCTCAAAGCCTTGCAGGCAGAATGGAAGCTGGTAGGTCCCGCGCCGAAAGAGGAGTCGGAGGCGTTGTGGAAGCGCTTCAGAACCGCCTGCGACGCGTTCTTCCAGGGCCGGGAAGCGCACTTCGCGGATCGCCGGGCAGAGCTGGATGCCAACTACGAGCGCAAGCAGGAGATCATCGCCCAGATCGTCGCGCTCGCTGCCGGCGATCTCGACACCGCGGCGATGGAACGGGCAAAGGCGCTGCAGCTCGCGTGGCGTGAGGTCGGGCCCGTGCCCCGGGAAACCATGGACGAGCAGCGGGCGCGGTTCAAGGAGGTGTGCGACCGCTTCTTTGATTCCTACCGCAACCGCGATCGCGTCGCGGCACGGGACGTCCTCTCGAGCATCGCCACGGAAGCGTCGCGCTTTCGCAACCGGATGCAGATTCGCCGCCGCAACTCCCCGGACGCTGCAGGACGTGGAGCCGAGGCAGGCGCGGGAAAGGACCGCGACTGAGCGGCGCGAGCCGTTCGCAATAGCGGTCTGAGCGGGGCGCCGCGCACCGCCACTCGAGGAGGAGCCCGGCGCCATGGCCCGTGTGCGTCTCGGCCTGAGACCCAAGATTCTGGTCGCATTCGGCGGCCTGCTCGCGCTGCTGGTGGTCGTCGGTGTGCTCGGGCTCGGCGTGCTGGAGCATTACAGCACGCTGATCGATCGGCTGCTCTACGAGAACTACCGGAGCGTCACGTATGCCCAGAAGATGTTGGACGCCCGGGCAGAAATGGCGGCCGCGGCCACCCTGGCGATGCGCGGCGATCCGGCCGCGCGCGAGCTTGCGGCGGCCGCTCATCGTCAGTTCGCCGAGAACCTCGCCGCCGAGCTAGACAACATCACGCTCCCCGGCGAACGCGACATTGCCGGGCGGCTACAGGTCACCTGGCGGACCCACGCCGAGGCGCTGGATCGCCTCTGCGCCCCCGCGCTTCCGGCCGCGGAGCGCGAGCGCGTGTACCGGGAGGTCTTTCTGGAAACCGGGCGGCGATTGCGCGAGGACGCCCTGGCGATCGCGCGCATGAACCTCGAGAACATGGTGACCAACGACGGCCAGGTGAAACAGACGGCCGGCGCGGCGCGCGGCACGATGGTAGCTCTGGTGGCCGCGGGCGTCGTCCTGGCGGTGGCGCTCATTGTCACCTTGAGCCGGGCGATCCTCGGCCCGCTGCGGACGCTGACCGCTTCCGCGCGGGCAATCGCGGCGGGCGATCTCGACCTGGTCGTCACTCTCGACAGCGGCGATGAGGTCGGCCAGCTCGCCGATGCCTTCAATACCATGGCGGCACATTTGCGCGAACGCCGCCACCGACAGCGCGCGCGCTGCGAACGTATCGAACGCTCGACGCAACTGGCGCTGGACAGCCTGCCGAGCGCCGTGGCGATTGTCCTGCCCGACGGCACGGTGGAGCTTGCCAACGCGGTCGCGGCGCGCCTGTTCGGCATTGCTCCGGGTATCCGTCTGGCCGATCTCGCCCTCCGGGGACTCTCCGAGCTCGTCCGCGCCGCGACCTCCTCCCTGCAGCCACAGGAGGCGCACGGTTACGCGCAGGCGCTGCAGGTATTCGACGCCGGCACCGAACGCTTTTTCCTGCCGGGCGCCGTGCCGATCCTCGACGAGCGCCGCGAGGTCACCGGCGTCAGCGTGATTCTCGCCGACGTCACGGATCTGCGCCGGCTCGACGAAATGAAGAGCGGGATGCTATCGGTCGTCTCTCACGAGCTCAAGTCACCACTGACGTCGCTGCGCATGGCGGTTTACCTGCTCCTGGAGGAACGTGCCGGGACGCTGACGGCCAAACAAGCCGAGCTGTTGCTCGCGGCGCGCGACGACAGCGACCGCCTGCACAGGATTGTCGACAACCTGCTCGACATCGGCCGCATCGAGACAGGGGCGGAGCACATGGGACTCGAGCCGCACACGCCACTGGAGCTGACCGAGGCTGCGGTCGAATCGCTGCAGACCGCATTCCGCGACCAGGGCGTCACACTCACCGTGGACGTCCCGGCCGACCTCCCTCTGGTGCTCGCGGACCCGGTGCGGATCGCTCACGTGTTTTCCAACTTGCTGACGAACGCCCTGAGATTCACGCCACCGGGTGGCGAGGTGGCCGTGGCCGCGGAGGCCGCCGAGGAGCTCGTGCGATTTCGGGTTCGCGATGGCGGCCCCGGGGTCCCGGCCGCTTTTCATCGGCGCATCTTCGAGCGCTTTTTTCGGATTCCGGGACAACATGAGCGCAGCGGCGTGGGGCTTGGTCTGGCGATTGCCCGCGAAATCGTGCAGGCACACGGCGGCGAGATCTCCGTGGAAAGCGCCCCTGGCGAGGGGGCGACCTTCAACTTCACACTTCGGCTGTCCGGTGCGACCGATGGCAAGCGAATCCTTTCATGAGCGGTGAGGAGCGGACGACAACCGCGATCTTGGCGGCGGGTCCCGCCGCCGCCCGCGCCTTGCTCCCGCTGACCGTTCTCGTCATCGACGACGAGCGCAACATCCGGCGAACCCTGGCGCTGTGCCTTGAGAGTGACGGACATGACGTCTCCAGCGTCGGGAGCGCGGCGGAGGCGATCGAGGAGGCAGCGCGACACTTTTTCGATCTGGCGTTCGTGGACCTCCGCCTCGGGAGCACCAGCGGACTCGAGCTCATCGGACCGCTGTTGGCCACGAACTCGGCGATGAAAATCGTCATGATCACGGCGTACGCGGCGATCGACACGGCGGTCGAGGCGATGCGGCGCGGCGCCGCCGACTACCTGTCCAAGCCCTTCACGCCCGCGCAGGTGTTGGCGGTGACGCGGCGGGTCAGCGAGCTGCGCCAGCTTGAACGACGCATCGCGGCGCTCGAGGCCGGCGCCGACCGGGCGGCGGTGACCTTCGACAGCGCCTGCGCGGCCATGCAGCGAGCCGTGGGGCTGGCCCACCAGGTCGCGGCGACCGACGCCACGGTGCTCCTGCGCGGCGAGACCGGGACGGGCAAGGGCGTCCTGGCTCGCGCGATCCACGCCTGGAGCGATCGGGCGCAGCACCCGTTCGCCGTGGTCTCCTGTCCCTCGCTGCCCATGGAACTGCTGGAGAGCGAGCTGTTCGGCCACGCTCGCGGCGCTTTTACCGGGGCCGTGCGCGACAATCCCGGGCGCATCGCCGCCGTCGAGCGCGGCACGCTGCTGCTCGACGAAATCGCCGACCTGGCCTTGCCTCTTCAGGCAAAGCTGCTCCGCTTTCTTCAGGATCGCCAATACGAGCGGCTGGGCGAGCAACGAGCGCGCACGGCAGATGTCCGCGTCCTGGCCGCGAGCAACGTGGACCTCGAGCTCGCCGCGCGGGAAGGCCGTTTTCGCCAGGATCTCTACTATCGGATCAACGTCATCCAGATCGATCTGCCGCCTTTGCGGGAGCGCCTCCCCGACCTCATTCCGCTTGCTGAGGCACTGCTTGCCGAGGTGCGGCGGCGCCGTTCGCCAATCGGCTTCACCGACGAGGCGATCGACGTGCTAAAGAGATACTCCTGGCCCGGAAACGTCCGCGAGCTGCGCAACGTTATCGAGCGGGCGGCGATCCTGTGCGGGGCCGAGCGCATCGGCCGCGAGCACCTCCCACCAGGGCTCGCTCCACAGCCGCCTGTCATCCAGGTAGGCGATCGCGTGTCGCTCGCGCAACTCGAGCAGGCGCACATCCGGCGCGTTCTCGCCGGCACCCACTCCCTGGAGGAGGCAGCGGCGATCCTGGGGATCGACGCCGCAACGCTGTGGCGCAAGCGCCGCAAGCTCGGTATCTGACCGAGGGAACGGTCCTACGTCCTGGAGCTCGCAAGAAAGGCCTCGATGTCTTGCTGCCAGGACAGGATCATCTCCCGATACTCACTCTCGCCAAAGCTCGCGACATAGTCATTCCCCGCTGCGGTCAGGGCAGTGATCTCGTAGGTCACGGTCACCAGAGTGCGATCCGCTGACTCCTCCATGCACGCCACCTCGACAAACCCGAAGCGGGAACCCGGCGTCACGCGAACGTAGCGGACGCGATGGTGCTCGGGATTGAGCTCCACGAGCGCCCAGATGGTATGCTCGTGGTCGTGGTCAGTCGTGAAAACCATTCCCTCCCGCGTGTCTCCGGTCGGTGGGTAGAGGAAAACGGGACGCCACCCATCCGCCCACAGGCGCTCTCCCGCTGGTGTAAAGAGATGGAATACGCTATCAATTTCGGCGCCCAGCACGAATTCATGCGTGCGTCTTACATGGTGTGTTACAAACCCCTCCATCGCGCACCTCCTTGAGTCGCTGCTTCGAGTGGTTACTTCGATCATACTCCGAGATCGATACCTTCGCTCGCAGAGGATCGCGATGGACATGAACCAGTGCGAGCCGTACACTCGTAACGGCGGCGTTGACAGGCGGCCGCCCGCCAAAAGCGCTGCGCGCTCGCCTGCCCTCACCTTCATTGAGCCCGACCAGCATGACCAATTCCGACACCTCCGACTGCACATCCATCGAGCGCCCACTTCGCGAGCATTTCGCTCGACTCGCGATCGCTTTCCGCGTCTTCCGCCATCCGCCCTTGCACACCGTCAAGGAGTCGCAGGAGCTTCGCGGCAACATTCCGGGCTCCCACATCAAGAATCTGTTGCTTCGCGACAAGAAACGACGCATCTGGCTCGTGACCGTGCGGGAAGACCACCCTGTCGACCTGAAGGGGCTGCGCCCAGTCCTCGGCGCCTCCGGCACCCTGTCGTTCGCAGGTCCGGACCTGCTGGCGGAGACGCTCGCTGTGGAGCAGGGGGCGGTCACCCCACTCGCGGTGATGAACGACAGCGCAGGCCGCGTCACTGCGGTGCTCGACGAGGCGCTCCTGGCCGCGACGTGGATCAACTGCCATCCCCTGCACAACGAGGCCACCGTCTCGCTGACCCCGGCGGAGCTGCTCGGCTTCATGCGCGACCGCGGACACGATCCGACAATCCATCGCTTCCCGGACCTGCAGGCAGACATGACCGGCACGCCGGACACTCCGAGCGCTGCGTGACCGACGAGCTGAGCCGCCCGCGTCAGCGCTCGCGCGACAGTCCAGGGTTGCTCTCCGGCACACCGGCGGCGCCAATCCCCTTCGTCCGCTATCCCGCCACGGTGCGAAAGAAGCGCAAGAAGCTCTCTCCAAGAAAGCCACGAATCTCGGGGTCCGAATAGCTCCGTGAAACCAGGCCGCGGGTGATATTCGGCCAATCCGTCCAGCCTCGGTACCCCTGAATCTCTTGCATGAAATCCACGCCGTGCCGCGCCTCGAGGCCGAGCGTGGAGAGGTAATCCTCATTGAGCTTTCTGGCCATCGACTGCGGCATGTCGCCCATGCCCCAGTCGGTGCCGATGCCGACCTTGTCAGCCCCCATGATCCGCACGGCATGATCCAGGTGATCGAGAAAGTGATCGAGCGACGGCGCTGGCGCTTCCGTCAGGATGGCTGGAACAAGGCAGATTCCGAGGAATCCGTCTTTGCGTGCTAGCGACTCCAATTCCTCGTCGGACTTGCCGCGGTCGTGCTCATGAACCGCCGCGCAGCCGGCATGACTGATCATGACGGGTGTGTCCGATGCTGCGATCACGTCCAAAGCCGTGCGTTTTCCCGTGTGGGAAAGGTCGATCGCCATGCCCAGCTTGTTCATTCGCGCCACGGCCTTGACCCCGAGCTTGCTGAGACCGCAATCCGTTCGTTCAGTGCAGCCGCAGCCGAAAAGCGTCAGGTCATTGTACGTGAGCTGCATGATGCGAATGCCGAGGTGGTAGAACAAGTCGAAGTTGTCGAGATCGCGCCCGACGCAAGAGGGGTCCTGAAAGTTCAAGATCACCGCGAATCGTCCCGCCTGTGCCGATGCTTCGAGATCTGCCGCGGAGCAGACTTTGGTCAGGTGCTTGGCGCGATCGAACGCCAGGATCCACGCGGCCACGCTCTGGACGGCGGCCGCAAACTCCTTTTCCTGGGGTCCGGAAGGGTCAGCAGTAATGCTTGCACCGGTGAGACCACTGGCCTGCCAGGCCTGTAGCCATTCGGGTTCGTTTTCCAGAATGACGTCACCAAACGCGTCTGCCATGGCGAGTTGGACCTGCTCGAGGGAGTGACCAGCCGCCAGCCGCTCGTCGATCAGCTTGATCATGTCGGCTGTGTAGACGGACGGTCCTCCCTGGGTATCGATGACGATGGCCTCCTCGTGAAGGTCTGCCGCTCGCCGCTCCTGCTCCGCGGTAAGAGGATGCATGGTCCTGCCTCCGATTGAATGGAGTGTGCTGAGTGACAGGGGCAGAGCTTCACCTCGCGCGGTCGAACCAGCGGTCCGCCTCGTGGCGGGCGTTGCCCTGGATCTCGAGCACGGTATGGATGCGCATCGTGTCCATGGTCGGCAGGGAGCGCGTCATCGTCATCGTCGCCGGCTCCCCGCGGGCGGTCCGCATGACGACGACCGTGACCACAGCGGTGCCGCTTTCGTCCCACTGGCTCCAGGTCTCCAGCGGGTTACCTTTCATGTCCTCCGCCGCCACGTGCCGCCCATCCAGATACTGCTGCTCGTCGCGGTCCTTGAAGGTGCTGCGAATACCGATCGTGAGCTGCTCTCGACCGCGTTGCTCCACAATCTGCGTAACGCTGGTGCGGCGTGCTACGGCCTGCTCGAGCCCCGAGAGTCCTTGCGCGGTCATCATGGCGTCCAGACCCGCGGAGCGCGACTTTTCGACGTCGAGCCGCCAGGTTCCGGTGAAATCGACGGCGGGGTGCGCTTCGGCGTTGCCGGCTTCGGCCCCCGCCGCCAGCGGGCTACTCGCCGCGGCGAGCATCACGAGCGCTCCAAGGATCCGACTTCGGTGTGACATTCTTCAGGTCCTGTTCGTATTTTTCAGGCGGATTGAGCCAGCATACTCGCTAGCCGGAGCTCAGGGCAAGATGTGCGGTAGCGCGGAATCCACCGCCTGTTTGACCTCGATGCGATCGCGCCCCCTCCGTCCCTTGCCCCGCATGCGGGGCGAGGGGGTTGGAAGCGGCATCCGTCCTATCCGAGCGCGTCTGCCCTCCCTCCCCCCGTGCGGGGAGCGGTGAGGTGGGGGGTCTTCGTGATGCGCTTTCCGCGCAGCCAGCAGTCGGACAGGCGGTGGATCCAGGTCAGCTCCCGGCCAAACGCCCAGGGCTCCTATCGGGAGAGCGGCGGGGAGAAGACGCGCGTCGCCTCGTCCAGCCGGGGTGACCACCGGAGCCGCCCGTCGAACGGGCGCGCGGACGGCGCGCGAACGTCGCAGGTGTCGCGCAGCCACAGGCGTTCGGCCGGAAGGTCTTCGTCGAATACGTCGCGGCGCCAGACGCGTTCCTGGGCGCTCCACGTGTAGCCGCGCGCCTTCAGTCGGTCCTTCGCCGCGAAGGGCGCGCCGTGGGCGCGAACGCGCCAGCTCCGGCGGCGGCTATTGCACAGCAGCGCGCCGAGTGCCGTCCTGCCATCCGCAAGCGGCCGCGACAGCACGTGCAGCAGGATCTCGCAATCCGTCAGCGCCCGATGACCATCCGCAAAGACGCCGCCGACACGGTATGCGAGGTACTCGAGCTTGCTGCTCTCCACGCCGAGCTCGCGCCAGGGGATCTCGCTGGCGCTGCAGGCCCACCACTTGGCCGCGAACTCGGGCCAGCGGCATTCAGCGAAGGCGCGATCGAAGCGCGCGTTGTGCGCAATGACCAGGTCGGCCTGCAGCAGAAGCGTCTGGACCGCGCGGTCGTCGATCCGTTGGCCAGCGACGTCACGGTCGCTCAGGCGTGTAAGCCGTTGTACCTCGTCCGGAATCGGCCGTCCGGGATCTTCGAGACCGCAGTACTCTCCCGCGATCCCAAAGATTCCACCAGTCGCACCAAAGTGAAAGGCGAGGAGGCCAATCTCGATGATGGCGTCGGTCTGGCGATGCAGGCCGGTCGTCTCGAGATCCACGAGCAGGCCGGTTCGCAGCGCGACGCCGCCGGGTGGCGGCGCAAACGCCGGGCGCTGGTAGCGCCGCAGTACGCGGTAGTCGGGATGGGCGTCCAGGCGCGCGGCAAGACGACCGAGCTCCTCGCCGTCCGCCGCCGCGGCCACACCAGAGCGCTCTCCGGCCGCGACGCCTACGGAGCCGGCCACCCAACACCTCCGGATTGCCGATATGGTTCACGCTCCGGCGGTTGCCCGCGACCTTGCTGGCTGTGGCCACGGGGCGGGGGCGCGAGCACGCTCGGGCGGCAGCTACAACGGAGCAAAGATCTCCGGCCGCGCCCATCCCAGCCGCGCGAGCCGGTAGCGCACACTGGTGAGCAGCACCCCGAGACCGTAGCGGCAGGAACGCGCGAAATTGATCGATGACGAATCCTGGTCATAGCGAGTCGGGCAGGAAACCTCCCCGATGCGGAAACCGAAGTAGAGCGCCTGCGCGAGCATCTGATTATCGAACACGAAGTCGTCCGAGTTCCGATGAAGCGGTAACCGCGCAAGCACGTCTCGAGAAAAGGCGCGGTAACCGGTATGGTACTCGGACAGCTTCTCGCCAAGCAGGAGGTTTTGCAAGAGGGAAAGCACGCGGTTGGCGATGTACTTGTACAGGGGCATGCCACCGCGGCGAGCTCCGCGGCCGAGGATCCGGCTTCCCAACACGACGTCGTACACGCCGCTGGCGATCATCGAGGCCATGGGAGTCACCAGCCTCGGGTCGTACTGGTAGTCGGGATGCACCATTACGACGATGTCCGCGCCGCGCTCCAGCGCCACGGCGTAGCAGGTCTTCTGATTCGCCCCATAACCCCGGTTGCGCTCGTGCACGATGGTGGTGAGGCCGAGCGTGCGGCTGAGCGTCGCGGTCCGATCCGTCGAAGCGTCATCTACAAGGAGAATGTCGTCGACGACGTCAGCCGGAACGTCGTCGAGCGTACGCTTCAGGGTGCGTTCGGCGTTATAGGCCGGCAGCACCACGCAAATACGCTTGTGGTGCAGCATCGCCTCTAGAACGTCATGGTGATCGAAGCCATGGCGCTGCTGTTCCACTGCAGCGTGTCGATGCGTTCAGAAGCTTCCCCGGGGAGCTCGCTCCACGCGAACTTGGCGCTTAGCCCAAGCTCGGCGCCAATCGGCGTCGTTGCCGTGATTCCCAGTTCTGCCCCCGCCAGCCGTTCGAGCTTTTCTGGACGCCCGCTGCCCGAATCCGTCTTTTGCAGACTTTGGACGAGGTTGGCGCTGCTTTTTACCAGAATCATCGTGATGTGGTTGAGACGATACAGAGGAGCCTGGCCTGAGACGGCCAGTTGCACGGTCGGCAAGCGGTTCTCCTCGACGGTCGTCGTGGTCACGGTGTTTCCGGATTCGTCCTCCGTGGTATTGACGATCAGAAGCTTCTCGAAGTTGCCACCCAGGCGCACGCTGAGCTCGAAGTTGAGGTCGTCGATGGTCTCCGCGGTAAACCGCAGCGTGCTTCCCAGGTAGGGCTGTAGCCGGGACTGGATGTAGTTGATCTCGTCCTGATCGTAGGTAGAGCCCGCCGTAATACCGATGTCGACCTTTCCGGTCGAGCTCTCGCGGGCGAGGTTGAAGTAGTAGCCGAGCTCGAGAGCCGCCTGGCGGCTATCTTGCAGCGTCCGTCCATCGAGATCTCGGAACTCGATGAGGTCGCCATTTTGATCTCGCAGCCCCTCGCGCTCCTTCTCCTGAATGTAGGTGCGCGCAAAGCTTGCACGGGTTTCGAATGAGTCGGCGCTGGCAGTTTCGTGGCGAAAACCGGCATTGGCCGCGACGGGAAAGGTGGTCGTCTCACGCGTCGTGGACCGGGCACGCTCGAAGTTGAGCTGCAGGCCGAGTGTAAAGCGGCCCGAGCGCGGATTGACGAGCTCCTGTGGGAGATAGAGCGATGCAAGGATCTGTCCATCGTCGGTTGGTGTCTTTTGAATGAGGATGTCACGACCTCCAACACGGCGCCGAGACACCTGACCCTCCGGCGTCAAGTTGACCGAGTTGAGCGCGTCCGCGAGTCCCTTCCAGTAGAAACGCCGCACCATCACCGGGTTCTCATGGGCGTCGTTCAACAGCTTGTGTCCGAGCTCAAAGCCGCGAAACTGTGTGTTTGGCGGGAACAGCAGCCTGACGATGACAAGCCCGGTCAGATCGCTTTCGGCGGGCAAGGCGTCGAAGGTTTCGGCGCTGGCGACCGTGCTCATGACACCGTTTGCCGGCATGCTCAGTAGAGATGCCAGCGCAAGGCAGAGGAAGGCGGCTCGGCTTCGTGCTTTCATTGTTACCTCTTGGGCCGCTGAACGGCCGATGCCAATATCGGACGTGCCCCCCGCAAAGGACTTCCTTGGAGAGGTGTGGGCAAACGCAGCGTATCCTAGCGCCTTGCTCGGGGTTGGCCAAGCCCCTGCGCGCAGCGGCGAATGGGCACGCCGAAGGGGGGCGCTGTCGTCTCGACGCCGAGCAGGCGGTGGATTCAGGTCTGGCCACAGCGTTGCGCAACGGGAACCAAGCGCATAGAGTTTTGAGCAGGTGGTGCGATTGGCCGCACCGCTGCTCAACGCTGGGAATGCAGCGCTCATGGAGATCGGCGGTCTGCTCAAGATAGAGGTTGTCGTCCGCGCGGTGCACGACACGGCGGATCAGGCCAACCTCCTGGCGCTCAACGCCGCAATCGAGGCTGCGCAGGCGGGGGAGCAGGGCAAGGGGATTGCCATAGTCGAGGTCAACGCCGTCGATGACGTGCTGGTGCCAGCGCCGGTCTCGGCGGTCCCGGTTGAGGCGCGGGCGACATTGCTCCTGGGGCCAGTGGTCGTTGGCATCACGCGTGAAGGCACTCCCACTGCGCCGACGTACGCGGTGGACGTCGATCGACTCCTCGACCTGCCAGCAAGCGTCAGGGACCCCGGCCGTGAGCTTTGACGACGAGGCGTTCCACCTCTTTCACGAGGAAGCCGTAGAGATCCTGCTGGCCATGAACGGCGCGTGTCAGGAGCTCGCGGATCCGACCACCTGCCAGGAGGCGATGGGGCGGCTCTTTCGGCTCGCGCACACGCTCAAGGGCGCGGCGGCGCTCGAAGGGCTGGCCCACGTGGCCGCCAGCGTTCACGAGCTCGAAGCGTTGCTGGCAGAAGCAGCGCGGCGCGGGGGACCTTGCCCGACACCAGGCACATCCCACCTACTCGCGCGGATCGACGCCCTGGACCTGGAGCTCGAGGAGGTCTGCAGCCGCCGCGTTGGAGGCAGAACTGACCGGGCTGACAGTCACGGGAGCGCGTCCGCACCCGACGGCGACGAGGCGGGAGTCAATGGCGGCGCGGCAGGGTATGCTGACCAGGTGCCGGTGCCGGGCGCGACGCCGAGCTCCCCGGCCGCGCGCGAGGTCGTCGTGGAGCTGAGCGAAGAAGGCGAGCTCGGGGCCATGCGCGCGCATCTCCTCCACGAGCTTCTCAGCGGGCACGGAGCGATCATCGCCACCGACCCCCCGCTTGCGGAGCTACGTTCCGGATGCTTGCCGCGGCACACCGTGCGGTTCTGGATCGAGAGCGATCTGGGCGATGACGAGCTGCGCAGTGCGGCCGACGTGGGTGGCGTTCGCAGCGTCGTCGTGCGGACCACGTATGGAAAACCAGCGGCTCCGCCTGCAGCAGTCACCGGGGAGGCGCGCGCCGCGCCGCCGCCGGTATTCGTCGCACCGCGCCGAGTCAGCGTGCGCGCGGAGCTCCTCGATGACATCGCCGAGGCGATCGCCGCCCTCACCGCCGGGCGCGATCGCCTGCTCGGCCTGGAACAAAGCTGCGAGAACCTCATCTCCGAGCTTCTCGCGCCGGCCTCGCCCGAACGCCTGGGGCACCGGGAAGAGCGGGGCGCCCGCGAACGCGCCGCGGCGATTCTCGCAGACCGCCGCATCGTCCTGCACGATCTCGACCGCGCCATTCGCCGGCTCCAGGTCGGGTCCCGGCAGAGCAGGCTCGTCCCCATCGGGTCCGCATGCGCCAAGCTCCCGCGCATGGTGCGCGACCTCGCGGCACGCCTTGGAAAGGACGTGCATTTCGAGCTGCGCGGGCTCGACACCGAAATCGACCGCGCTCTCGTGGAGCGCCTCGGCGATCCTCTCGTGCACCTGCTCAGAAACGCCGTCGACCACGGTATCGAGCCACCAGACGAGCGCGCCTCGCGGGGAAAAGCGCGCCGCGGCACCGTTTCCCTCACAGCATGCCGGCGCGGCGAGCGCGTTACCGTGACCGTTGCCGACGACGGCCGCGGCGTCGACCGCCCGCAGCTCGAGCAGCGCGCCGCGGCCGGAGGTCTGCTCACGACGCCGCCGCGCCTTCCTGCCGCTCTCGATCTGTCCGAGCTCCTCTCACTTCCCGGCCTGACGACGTCGCAGCAGGTCTCCGACGTGTCCGGACGGGGTGTCGGTCTCGATATCGTGCGGCGCCACATGCACGAGCTTGGGGGCTCCGTGGAGGTCACCTCGGTGCCCGGCGCCGGGACCTCCTTCGTGCTGACAATGCCACCGGCCACTGCCACCATGCTCGCGATCCTCTTCGAAGTCGCGGGCACGGTATTCGCGGTCGCTGCGGCCAGTGCGTCCGGAACAACGAGACTGGAGGTGCCCGCCGGAGCAAGCACGAGCGGGCCATGCGCCACCGTCGAAGTGAACGGCGAGCGCCGCCGCGTTCTTTCGCTGCGAGCGGCGTTCGGGTATCCGCCGCGGCTGCCCTCGGGAGATGCGCCCGCAGCGACGCCAGCGCTGCTCGCCGGCGCCGGCGCCGGCGTCGAGCCCGTGATCGTGCCCGTCGATCGCCTGATTGGCGAGGAAGAGATCGTCGTGAAACCGTTCACGAGCTCGCTGGCCGCCAGCCCATTCATTACCGGCGGCGCTATTCTGGCCGGCGGTGAGCCAGGTCTGGTGGTCGACCTCGACGCCGTACTTCAGTTTTGCGGCGAGATATACCGATGAATACGGGTGTATCATCCATTCGTCAGCCGGTCCGAAACCCCGCCCTTCAGGGAGGAATCGCCGCGGAACCGAGCGCAGCGAGGTCCAGGGCGGCGCCCGCCGCCGCAGGCGGTGGGAGGGTTCCCGAACCCCGGCCTGAAGGCCGGCATCCTTATTGGTCGCCTGAGCCCGCCTGTTGAGCCTGCCTCGCCGCGCCGGCAGGTTGCAGAGAAGGGCCCAAATGCGGTGGAGAGCATACAGCCCATGGAAGTCGTCTTGAACGCGCTGTCAGAGGCACTTCAGCGGACGCTAAAAACACGGACCGGCGTGGCGCTGATGTCGGCCTCTCCACGGCGCAACGGCGGCCTCGGCAACGCGGATGTCTGCTGTCTGGTCGGCTTCACGGGCGACATCGCCGGGCGCGCGGTGTTATCCCTGCGACAGGACACGGCGGATGCGATTGCCGCAGCGCTGCTCGGGCGCTCGGTCGCGAGCGACCCGGCGGCACTCGTCGAGGCGCTCACAGAGCTTGTACAGGTGGTGCTTGACGGGGCGCGCGCCGGCCTGGCCGCAGTGGGGCGCAGCTTCGAGCCGAGTCCCCCGTGCGTCCTCTTCGGCGGGCCGGACCTTTTCGTGCGACGACAGGATCGCTGCCTCGGCCGCATCCTGCGCGACGACGGCCACGAGCTCGGCCTGGCCATCCTGCAGGCGGCGGCAGACGCGGCGGCGAAAGCCGGTAGTATGGCGCACGGCACATTCGAGCTGCACCGCGGCCCGAGCGGCCTGCTCCTGACGCTTACCCCACCCGTGGCCGCCGGCAACCGGGTAAGTTTCGACGAGCTGTTCGATCGCGTCGAAGCGGAACGAATGGCCGACGAGTACGTGGATATCGCCTTCTTGCAGGACGTGGTCGATGCCGGTGTGTGCCGCGAGATCCGCATCACCGCCAACCCGGATGTGCTCGATCGCATTCGCATCTCCTACGACGACGGTCACATGACCGCGTACGCGGCGGTGGTGCCGCCACCGGCGCAGACCGTGGTGGCCGCACCGGCGACTGCCGTCGACCGCGACGACCTTCATTTCCGCCTCCGCCAAGAAGGGATCACGACCGGCGTCTTGCACGAAAACCTGCTGCGTTTGCTGCGCGCGCAACAAGAGAATGCGAGCGCGGGCGCCGGGGAACCGCTCATGATCGCTTGCGCCATTCCGCCGCGTCACGGAGAGGATGCTCAATTGCGGTACCGTTGGCCGCTAGCGGAGCTCGAGGATCTCGAGCAGGGCCACCGCAGCGGCATCCCGGCGCAAAGCCTGGCGGAGCTAAAGATTGTCGACGCGGGCGAGGTGCTCGTCACCAAGATCCCGCCCAGCCATGGCATCCCCGGGCGGAACGTGTTCGGAAAGGTGGTGCCCGCCCGTGACGGCGTTGACAAGCCGATCACCCCGGGTCCAGAAACGGGGCTCAGCGCCGATGGCATCCAGCTCCTGGCGCGCAAGGCAGGCTATGTTCGCGCCGAGGCCGGCACGGTCGGCGTCGTTAGCAAGCTTCTGGTAGCGGGCGACATCGGTTCCGATGTCGGTCTGGTCCAGTTTCCCGGCGCGGTCGAGGTCACGGGCTCGCTGTGCCCGGGCGCCCACTTGACGTGTCGCGAAGGGCTGCGCGTCGAAGGTGCGATCGAAGGCGCGGAAGTGTCGTGCGCCGGAGGCTCGATCAACGCCGCCACCATTGCCGGCGGTGCCAAGGTAGAGGCGGGATGGGACATTCGCTGCGGCGTCGTCCGGAGCTCCGATCTGCTTGCCGGTGGCTCGGTCATCGCTGACGACATGGTCGTCGACTCCCAAGTGCGCGCGGCCGCCGACCTCCGAGTGCTCTCCCGCGAGAAAGGCATTCTTCGGGGAGGCGAGTATCAGGCGGGGCACCTGGTAGAGGCGGAGGTCATCGGCGGAAGCTCGGACCGACGCACCGTGGTGCGCGTCGCGGCTCCATTCTCGGCCGGCGAGGTGAGCAAGGATCCGGCACATGAGACATTTCTGCAGGAAACTCTGGCCCTCCAACGAGACTTGGAGGCCTTGCACCGCCGCGTCTCGGAATACCTCCGCAGATTCGGGACGGCTCTCGATCCCGCCGGGCGCGCTGCGGTCCAGGCGCTGTATCGCAAGCTGGACGAAACAGTGCCGCTCGGCATCGTCGAGGCGGCCGGCGAGGCGGATGGCGACCCGCCATCTGGCCGCGTGCGCGCCCGCGGCGTGCTTTACGCGGACGCGACGGTGACGATCGGCGACCTTTCGTGGGAGCGCTCCGAGACCTTTCGGCAAGTCGAGCTGCACGGGCAGGGGGGAAGAATCAAGGCGGTAATGGCACGCCTGGACGACGTTCGCGGACGCCGGCGATAGGTCCAAGGCGCCGCGCGAGACCGAATCACGAAGACGCCCCCCCCACCTGCGCCGCAAGCGGGGGGAGGGGGTGAGCAGATACCAAGCGCTTCGTATTTTCCGATTCATCCATTCGTCGGCCGGTCTGAAACCCTGCCCTGCAACGCGTGCTGCACATTGTCGCGCCTGCACGGGCATTGCGGCGCGATGAATCGCGCCGCTACGGTAACGCGAAGAGCGTAGCCGCGCGAGGATCAGACGATGGACCGGCCGCTTTCCGATGAGATAAAACATCTAACGCGAATCTGGCCGGGAAATTCCTGAAAACCGGCCATAGTTGCCATAGATACGGCCATCTGCGCGAAAAGTGGCCGAAAACGGGGCGAATTGAGGCGAATTGGCGGCCAGAATCGCCTTGGATGTTTTATCTGCGACAAGTATGGCCGGTCTGACCTCGATTCACCAGCCCCCCCGCTGCCACCCACTAACCATCGCATCCAGGCAGTCGCGCCGCTCCGCCTCCGTCACCTGCGGCGCGCCCGCCGGCCGCAGGGTATCACCGGCGAGGCGGCGCTTGCTCTCCAGGAGCTCCCCGAAACCAATAAATAAATTGGTCTGTCCCGTCCTGGGCGCCCCGCCGAGTCGTTCATGCACACGAGTGGGAAGAACCAGAGCTCACCGCCGGGACTCGTCGCCTCGCTTCTCTTCTCTTCTTACCCCAATGCGAGCTTGGAGGCAACGCCCATGCAGGTCGTACACCCAATCTGCGCCGGAATCGATGTGCACAAGGCTTTCGTAACCGTTAGCTTGCGCCGGGTCGCCGACAACAGT
>JACPHN010000046.1 GCA_016188575.1 Candidatus Schekmanbacteria bacterium | reverse complement strand
CGACGGGATCCTCGCCGCTCTCTTCCGGCGGCGAGGTGCTCCCGGCGCCAAAGTGGCCTGAGGCGAGGGGCCGCAGGGCCCTCGGCACACCGCGAATTACCGGCGACCGTGACCTGGGCGGGAGAAGCATGTGCTTCACCGCCCAAAAGCGTGTTCCGAGGGCCGTTTTTTCGCCTTTTGTTCGTGTAATAGAGTCGCCCACCCACCTCGGGCAGGTCACGAGCACCCTCTACAACGTGCCGCGCACAGCCAATTACGCCCCTCGTCGTGCCAGATCGCTCAGCCATGCGGTTATCGGGTGCTCAAGCCGATAACCCTCATCTAGCATGGCCATGGCGCGATAGGGCGCGCGCACGCATGCCACCTCAGAGGCGGGAGTATGGCAGCCGGGAGTGGTTGCGTCCCAATCCGGGTCCTCGGGGTGCACGGTCGACACGATGCTGGCAATCATCTGGCATGTGCCATCCAGGTTCCAGGTGTAGTAGTATCCAAAGTCATACCCGCGCTCGCCGCCGGGATTCAGAAAGTCGATGGCGGAGGCGGCCATAAACGCCGCCTCCTGGTCCAGTCGCTTCTGAAAATACGCGGGCCGCTCGTCCATGGGGATTTCAGCTATGTCAACCGTCCAGGTCCCATTCCACCCGAGAACGTGAATCGGGATGTGCCGGTTCACGCCACTCGAGTATTGCTTCAGTAGCGCCCGCACATGCTCCATGGCCGGGCGAAAGTCCGTGTGTCCATACACGCCGGTTTCAAACAGGTAGCCCTGGACGCCGAGGGCCGTCAGCTTGTGAGGAATGAAATCCGGATCGATGGCGGCGAGCTCGCGCAGGGTCGACTCGAGGCCCCATTGGTTCGGGTTGTCCTGCAGCACTTGAGTCAGCTCCTCGTTGAACGTGGCGTGCCCGGCTCCGGCGATCTGTGCTCCGGGCAAAACCGACCGGATTGCTTCGTGGGTCAGGCAGTAGTGCTCGGCGTATTCGCGTGCCACTTCGGGGAGCGCAGCCGTGTCGTGGCCCTTGCCGAAGTAACCATTCTCTGGCTCGCCAAAGAACATCAAGTGCGGCTGGTCCAGACCGATGCTGCGAAGATAGGTCGCAATCGCCACCATGAGAGCAGACCATTCGGTACTGTCGTTGGGAGCCATGGCATGCCATTTCGGGCTGTCCGGGGCAGAGCTCAGCGTTTTCGGCATGACAAAGATCCCGTAAGCGAGGCGGTCCGCGGGTATCCCCAGGCGCTGCAGAATGCTGGAGCGATGACGTTCGAATTCCTCCACGCTGAACCGCAGGTCCTTTGCCGGACCGTATGGCCCCCACCACGCCTCGTCATCCTTGGTCTTTGAGCGGAACACCTGTATTCCGCCTTCCCCAGCGTACCACTCGTCATTGATGATGGGCATGGATTCGGTGCCCAGGCCGACGCCGGGCGCGAGATCTCGCCACGCCGCGGTCTCAAACGAGTCCGCACCGTCGCGGACCATCCCTTGAGCTTGGAGGTAGTTGGCGAGGACCGTTGCCGAGCCGAGTCGATGCGCGTGGTCGACTGCGATGGACAGCGCCCGCGGTGGCTTTGTCGCAGTCACCTGATGACAAGCGACAGATGGGAGCAACAGGATGGCAAGGAGTGCCGGCGCCACGGCGGAGCCCAGCGCGCGAGCTCGGCCCATCGTGGTTGCTGCTGGCGTTGTGAATGCGAGAGCAGGGCAGACGGTCGACGTGCGAAGCATGAGTGTACTCCTGGTGGGCGATGGACGTTTCCGCCGATACACCGAAGCATTTTTCGTGCCAGCGCGGATGTTCGGCGCGCCGTTCTTTGCGCTCGCCAGTCTGCCGCCGCTCGGCGCGCCGCGTCACCTTTGTTGCGCCGGCGCCGTTTTATTGGCGCCGATGCGCCACGAACGCTGGGGGATCAGCGGCGCTCGCGTCCTGTCCTGTCGCGCCGCCGCGCCAGCCCCGCCGCCAGCAGCGCCAGCAAGCCACCGGCCCACGCCGCCAGCGGCACAGCGTCCGCTCGGCATGACGGATCGCCGTTGTCCGGGCACGGATCGCACGCATCGCCGAGATCGTCGGGCGCCGCAATAGCCGCGTTCCCGGTTCCCGCCACGATTTCCGCCGCGCTGTTGGCCTGGTCCGGGTTGGCGACGAGCGGGCAGTTGTCGCTCGCGTCCGGCACGCAATCGCCATCCGCGTCCGGCCCCCACGCGATCGCGGCAGGCGCCTCGTCAAACGTCACCATGGCCGTCGTGCCCCCGCAGCTTGCGCTCACCAGCGTGCCGCGGTAGTCGTAGACGGCGCGTCCAACCTCCGCGCCGATACCCAGGATCGCGGCGACATCCGCCGTCTTCGGGCAGTCCTCGTTGCACCACGAGAAGATGTTTTCCGGGCACTCGGACTGGCACCAGCCGGCGGCGATCTGGCCGCTCGTCGCCGCGCCACCGCGGTCCACGGCAAAGCGATGCAGCGCCGTGTCCGTGAAGGGCGGAGTCGCGGCAACCGCGGAACGTGCGGCTGCCGTGGGCAGCAGGCGCGTGAGGAAGCGAAAAGAGTCGGCCAGCTTCCGGCGCTGCGGGTAGTCGGTTCCGCTGGAGGGCATCGCGTAGAGGCCGTCCGGGCCTACGAACGGAAAATCTACGAGAAAGGAGACGTCGTGCCAGGCGAGGCCGAGCGCATGGCTCTCGACGATCCTGCGGAAATGGAGGTATGCGCTGCGCCGCTCGACGGTCTCCGCGGAGCCCAGCAGCCAGGCGCCTTCGCCCGTGACCCAGATCGGCTTGGCGATGCCGGCCGCCGCCAGCTTCGCCTGCGTGAAGGCCATGGCGTCGGTGAAGCCGCTCGTGATGTAGAAATGGACCGCATAGATGTCGTAGAACTGAGGGTAGAGAAGGCTCTGCTCGAAAAACTCGATGGAGCGAACCACCTCGGGGTCGTTGGCAATACTGGAGCGAATTGAGTCGGCGGTGATGTTGAGCGCGTACTGATGAGCCTGCGCGACGAGGTCGTCGTCCGCGGCGCCGCCCTCGTCGAGCTCCTTGAGGTGCGTCCAGGCGTAGCCGCGCCAGGCGCTCGAGCACCCCATCACCAGCCGCGCCCGGGGATTGCCGTCGTGTAACCCCTGATACAGAACGGGAATCTGTGCCGCGGGCAACGTCATCGTGCCGCCGGCGTCGCGCGTAATCTCGACGGTATCGCCGCCGCCGTAGAGGCGCTCCTTGCTCGCGGTCCAGTAGGTCGGCGAGTCGTCGCTTTCCCCGGTGCTCATGAAGTAGCGTGCTTCGGGCACCCCGTGGGCGCCGTCGAAGTGCCTGGCCACCGCCACGGCGAAGTCGTACCACTGTTGGTAGCTCCTGGGAGGGCACCGCGTGGCACTGCCCACTCCCGACGCGCCTTCACAGTCCACCCAGGGCGAGTAGTTGGCGATCGTCGGGCGGTCGTGTCCGGCGTTAACGCTGAGCAGCACCTCCAGCCCCTGAGATCTGGCGTCGCCGACCCACGCGACGCTCGACCAGTCGTGCTCGCTGAGCGTAAACGGCTGAATGGCGCCCCACGATGCGGATTTCGAAAGGGTGTTCGGCCCTTCGGACTGGATCCACCCGGCTCCCGCCGCGCGCATGATGGCGAAGGCGTCGTCAAGCGGTTTCGTTTCGTCCGTGTCGTAACTGACGAAGCCATAGAAACTGTCGTCGGCCGCCGCCGCGCCCGTTGCCGTCATCGTTACCGCCGCCACCGCCAGCATGCTGCCCGCGGAGACCGCCATGCCCAGGGCCGACCTTTTCCTGTTGCTCACCGCTTCCCTCCCCTGTGCCTTGTAGGCGGGCGATACGTCATGGAGCCGCCACGCCCAATTGTAGCGCGTTCGGTCGCGCGCGTATGGGCCGCCGCCCCTGCGGTGCCGCGCCTGCGCCGCCGCACCGCCGGACCCGCGCCTACGCCGTCGTCTCTGCGGCCCACGAGCAGATCGGGCACACCGCCGGGTGGTGGCCCCGCGCCGGGCAGTGCTCGCGCCCGAAAAAAATGATCCGCAGGTGCAGCATCCGCCACTCTCCTTGCGGGAACAGCGCCTTGAGGTCCGCCTCCGTCGCACGCACATCGCGACCCGCCGACAGCCCCCAGCGGCGCGCCAGCCGGTGAATGTGGGTATCGACCGGAAACGCGGGCATGCCAAATGCCTGGCTCATTACCACCGACGCTGTCTTGTGTCCCACTCCCGGGAGCGCCTCCAGCGCCGCCCAATCGCATGGCACCACCCCGCCATGCGCGTCCACGAGCTGTCGCGAAAGGCGAGCCAGGTGTCGCGCCTTGCTGGGCGCTAGCCCACACGGCCGGATCAGGTTCTCGATCCGCTCCGGCTCCAGCTCCGTCATGGCGGCCGGCGTCGCCGCCGCGGCAAATAACCGCGGCGTCACCTCGTTGACGCGCTTGTCCGTGCACTGAGCCGAGAGGAGAACCGCCACGAGCAGCGTGAAGGGATCTCGGTGGGCCAGCGGAATCGGTGTTTCCGGGTATAGCTCGGCGAGAATGCGCGCGATTCTGTGTGCCTTTTCCTGTCGGGTCATGGCCGACCCCCACCCCGATCCGGGTCCTGGTGCGGTCGCGGCGCATCCTCCACGATGCGAATGTCGCGCCGCGGGAACGGGATGACGACGCCGGCCGCCTGCAGGCGCTCGTAGAGCCGGCAGCGCAGGTCCGACTCGACGCTCAGGCGGTCGTCGATGTCGCGCACGACGACCCGCACCTCGAAGTCGAGGCTGCTTTCCCGGAAGTCCTTGAACACGATCGTCGGCTCCGGATCGGTGGCAACGCGCACGTCGTCTCGGGCCACCTCGAGCAGCAAACGCATCACCGCCGCCACGTCGCTGCCGTACGCGACGCTGACCATGACGGCGAGGCGCGCCGTCCGGTCCGTGAGCGTCCAGTTGACCACGGGTCCGGAGATGAGCTCGGAGTTCGGCACGATCAGCTCGCTTCGGTCGAAGGTCATGAGCACGGTGGCGCGCAGGCCGAGCGACTGCACTGTCCCCCACTGATCCCCGACGCGAATCACGTCCCCCACTTCGATGGGTCGCTCCACGAGCAAGATGAGCCCGCTCACGAAGTTGTTGACGATATTTTGCAGCCCGAAGCCAATGCCGACACCGAGTGCTCCGCCCACGAGCGCGAATCCGCGGAAATCGGTTCCGAGGATTTGCAGCGCGAGGACCGAGGCCGCGGCGATGAGGCAGTACTGCAGGAGGCGGGCCGCGGAGTGCCCCACGCCGGGGTCGATGCCGCGCTTGGGGATAATCTCGTCGACGAACAGCGCGTGGACGGCGCGGCTGGCCAGCCGAACGGCGTGCAGGAGCGCGGCCAGCGCGAACAGGCGGCCAGTCGTGAGCTCGAGACCGCCGGCGGAGATCCCCATGCTCGTCAAGCTCCGCCACGCGTGCCAGGGAGAGTCGAACAGGCCCCACGTCTGCAGCGCCACGAGCCCCGCCACGCCATACACCACGACGCCGCCGACGACACCGATGCTCTCCGCGATGACCGCCCGATGACTGGCGACGGCGGCGCTCCATTCCGTGAGGCGGCTCGCCATCAGCAGGTGCAGGCCCCGGTGAAGCAGTCCCGACACGAGGCGCGCAAACAGAAAGAGGAAGCACGTTTTTGCCGACGCTTCAAAGACGTGAACGGCAAGGATGTCGAGCCCCGACAGCTCGGCGGCGGCCGCGAGCAGCAGCCCGGACGCGGCAGCGGCGGCGAGCAGCGGCCGGAGCCGCCGCCAGCCGGTGGCACCGCGGAGCCGCCGCGCCAGCATCGCGAGGGCGACGCCGCCGGCAAGCCCCGCGGCGAAGACGTAGAGGCGGAACAGAGGGCGCGGCAGACCGAGCAGTCGCATCGGCACCGATGCCAGGAACAGGACCCCGACGCCCGCCAGAATCCGGACCTGCCACGCGGCGCGCAACTGCCCCGGCAGCAGCCGCATCGAGCTCGCGATGGCCAGCGCCCACAGCACCAGAGTCAGCGGCGCCGGAGCGGTCTGGTAGAGGGGAGAGAACGCCACCAGGACCAGCAATGTCGCCGCCGACAGCGGCCGGCGTAGGGAACCCTCTGCGCGCGCCGTTGGGCTCGCTTGCCTGCGGCGCCGACGAAGGTTCAACGCCAGCACGAGCGCCAGCAACACCTGGACCCCGAGCACCAGCGCGCGCGGCGGGGTGAGCGCTTCCCGAAGCTCCCCGATGGCCGGCGCGCCGGCGACCAAAGCGCTGGCGTCCAACGCCCGCAGCTCCGCGAGAAAACCCCAGGACACGAGCAGTGGCGAGCTCGCCTGAAAAAGGCTGCTGCGCACTGCCGCGGTCAGGCGATCGAGCTCTCGGTGGACCGCCGCTTCCAGCTCCTCGATGCCTGCGAGCCGCGTTTGCAGCGCGATGAGCGGATAGTAGCCTCCGGCGATGCGCTCGAGACTCTGAGCAATCCGAGCCCGCGCCCCGCGGACGGCCTCCCGGGCCTCGCCAGGCGCGTCCGCTTCGCCTGCGACGCGCTCCCACTGCTTCCAGCGCTGTTGCTGTTCTCGCCATTCGTCACGCAGCGCCTCGAGCCGCTCGAGGCGCGCCGCCAGCGCCGCGCCGATTTCCTTTCGGCGCGTTTCGAGGGCGCCGCGTTCTCCGCGCAGGTCGTTGAGTTGCTCGAGCGCGTCCGCGTCCCCCGGCCCCGGCTCGCGAACCCGCCGCTGCAGCTCGCCGAGCTGCGCGCCTAACCGATCGATGCCTGCACCCAAGTCGGCCGTGGCCGTGAGGGTCGCAATCGCAAGATCCAGGTCGCTGGCCAACCGCGACAGCTCCGCGGCCTGCGGAAAAAGGTCCGCCAGCCGCTCAGTGGGAACGGGAGAAGCGGCCGGCGCAGGCTGCCCCGTAGGCGCGCTCGGCGGCTGAGCGCGCGCGTCCCGAACTGCCGCGGCTGCCGTCGCGAGCGCGAGCACGAGCGCGAGAACCGCCCATCGCCCCACGCGCGCCCGCCTGCGCCGCTTCCTCTCGGCATCTTTGCCGCGGATCTCGTTCATGTCTTGTCCCCGTCGATCACTACTTTCCGTGCCCCTCCTCCCTCCCTCGAAACCGCCATGCGCGCTTGCGTGTCTAGCCGTCCTGCCGGGCGGACAGAGCGACAATTGCCGCTGTCGCCTCCACAAGCTCCCGGCGCGGACCCTCGGGCGACTGCGGGGAAAACGCCGTGAGCTCCTGGAGCACCGCCGCAGCCGACGCCGGGCGCTGCTCCCTGTCCTTCGAAAGCATCCGGTCGATCACCGCGGTGAACGCCTGGGGAAGATCCTCCCGCAGCTCCCCGAGCGGCCGGGCCGGTGCCCGCAGCACGGCGAGCAGCAGCTTCATGCCGGATTCATCCCCGAGCGGGTGTTGCCCGGTTGCGAGCTGAAACAGCACGACGCCCAGCGAGTACAGGTCGCTGCGGCCGTCAACCTCTTCCCCTCGCGCCTGCTCCGGCGACATCGTGGCGATCGTCCCCACGGCCACCCCTGAGGTCGTAACCTTGCCCAGGTCGCTGGCGATCGCCAGCCCGAAGTCCATCAGCTTCACCTCGCCGAGACTCGTCACCATGACGTTCTCGCCTTTCACGTCGCGATGGATGACCCCCCGGCCGTGGATGGCCGCCAACGCGCGCGCGACTTCGCAGCCGACGATGGCGAGCAACTCCGTGCCGGGCCGCCTGCGTTCGCGCGCATACCACCCCGCGAGGGCCTCCAGCGTCACCCCGTCGAGGAGCTCCATGGCCAGGTAGTAGGTCCCGTCGTGCTCGCCCCGCTCGCGGATGCCGACGATGTTGCGATGGCTGAGGTTGACGCCGATCCGCCCCTCGCGGATAAAGCGCGCCCGCCGGGTGGGGTCGTCCCCGAACTCCGGCGGCATGACCTTGAGCGCGACCTCGCTCAGCGTCGTCAGGTCCCGAGCCCGATACACGGTGCCCATTCCCCCCTTGCCAAGTACTCCCATGAGCTCGTACTTGCCGATGTAGCGGTTTTGCTCGTGGATCGTCCGTTCCGGCGGACAGGCGGTTTGCATCCACTTGAGCAGGAGCCCGACGCGGACGCCGACGGACTCTCCGCCAGCGCCGGCGAACAGCAAGCCTCGCTGCGTCAGGCTCAGGGTGACCTTGCGGATCTCCTCATAGAGCAACGGCACATGGTGTTTTTCCGCTTCCGCCTGGACGTCTCGCAGCGGGATCGCCGCGGTCGGCTCCCAGGCCGCCGCAGGCGACGCGCGCCGCAAGGCCGCGGCGATGAGCGACACGAGCACGCGTTCGCGGTTCGCCAGGCTGGCGCCGAGCTCCTCGAGGCGGGGTGGCGGCGCTTCTGCGAGGTCGTCCGCGATGCTCTGGAGCTGTCGATAGCGGACCAGCGGGGTCGCCAGGCGATTGTGAGCGCGCGCGATTCGCTGGCCGAGCTCCTGCAGCAGTCCGGCATGACCGCCGCTCAACTGTACGGCCAGGCGCATCGCCTTCGCTTCCCAGACCAGATGTCGATGGGTTGCGCGCAGCAAGAAGTCTGTAGCCTCAGGCTCCGCGACGAATCCGACCCGCACCGGCGTCGAGATCGAATAGAGCTCCGCGAAGTCCGCCCGCAGCGCATCCCGGTGCCGGTCGAACGCGAAGACGAGCGACACTCCGGCCGCGAGCAGCGCGCGCAGGCAGGCCACGAAAGGCGCGATGTCGCCGATCGACCGCTTGCCGGGCAATGGCCCCATCAGTGCCGTCGACCGCTCGGCGGCATCGAGCAGAATCACCGCGCGCGACCCGCCGGGGGCCGGCAGCCGTCCGCGCAGCTCCTGGAAGCGGGCCATGAAGAGCCTCTGGAGCGCGCTCGAGTCCGCCGACGAGCTTTCGGCGTCCGCAGTGGCCGCGGCGCCGGGCTCCGGAGGCGCCTCCTCCAGAGCCCCAGAAAGGCGCTCCAGGACCTCCTGCAGGATCGCGGCCGCTGTAGGATCTGCGGACAGGTCGACACACAGTGGTTGCACCATCATCCCGGGTGGGTGTAGCCGGCCCGCGGCAAGCAGTCGCAGGAGCGTGCTCTTGCCGCACCCGAGCTCTCCGTACAGCAGCAGGCTCGCGCCTTCCGTCGCCGACCGCGCGAGCTCGCGGTGCAGCGTCTCGGTGACGTCGCCACGAATCAGGATCGGCGCATCACCGGCCGGAAGCGCTCGGGTCCAGAACCGCCCCTCCGGGACCGGCGCGAACCGGCGCCCCCGCAGGACCGCCACCAGCGCCCGTTCGAGCGCGAAGCGAAGCGTTTCTCGATACTGCCGCGCGAGTGCCAGTGCGACCGCGACGACAGCGAGCCACGGCCAGTATGGCCTGGCGGGCTGGACGTCCACCACGATGCGCGCCGGTGAGGCGTCCACCGCCAGGTATCGGTTCTTCGCGCGGACCTCGACAGTGTGGAGCCCGCGCGCGAGCAGTGGCAGCGCCAGATTCGGCTCTGCCTGCCACGCGCCCCACGGACCGCTGTCGACGCGCGCGGAAAACCAGAAGCTGTCCCGCCTGGGATGAACCCACGGAGTGCGGGCCTCGACCGCGAGCGTGATCTCCGCATCGCTGATCGTCACCGGCGTGAGGCTTTCCTCCCCCGCTGGCGCCAGAGCGATGCGGGTCTTTGGGGTGTCCGGTGGCAGCTCGATGCGGGTGAGTCCCCCGGACGTCGCGATCCAGGCGACGTCGGCCGCCGGCCGCGCCTGCTCCCGCGCCCGCGCGAAGGCTAGCGACCACGTCTGCCGGTGAGCGAGGCCATCTTCCTCGTCCAACCAGGACCACGTTTCGCCATCGAAAATCCCGACGCCCGCGTCTGATGCTACCCAAAGCAGATCGCGCGGGCCTCTCTGGATCTCAGTGATCTCGTGCGCACGCATCCCCTCCGACTTTCCCCAGCTTGCCAGGCGCTCGCCCGACCTGGCCGTGCGCCGATAGCGATACAGGCGATTGCTCGTGCTCCCCATCCACACGTCGTCGGCTTGACCGCCCGCGCCCCCGGTGTCCACAAGAAGCCCGAGGAAACTCTCCGCCGGCACCCCGTCATCGTGACCAAGTCGGGTGAAGCGCGCGCCGGGTGTCGGCTCCAGGGTGAAGATCCCGTGATCGGTGGCGAAGAACAGGCGGCGATCCTCTGCTTCGGCAATCCCCAGGACTTGCTCGGCCAGGAGCCCCGCTTCCTGCTGAAAGCAGGCCACCTTGCCCGCGGGCTCGTCAAGGCGGCAAACTCCCCCCCGCCACGTGCCGAACCAGAAACGGCCGGACCTGTCCTCATGAATCGCCGCCACGAAGTTGTCCGTGATCCCGCGCTTGCTGTCAATATGCTCCCAGCGGCGGCCGTCAAAGCGGCTGGCGCCCCCGGCGAATGTCCCAAACCAGATGTTTCCGAGGTGGTCCTCGAGAATGCGGCAGACGAGGTTATCGGCCAGACCCTGCTCCTGACCATAGTAGCGAAAGGCGCGGCCGTCGAAGCGCGCTACTCCGCCGCCCCATGTGCCCACCCACAACTGCCCCGAGCGATCGAGGCGAACCGCATAGGTGACGTCGTGCGGTAGCCCGCTGGTGCGGCGGAAAATGCGGGCGCGTGACGGCTCATAGCGGCTCAGCCCCCCGCCGAACGTGCCGATCCAGAGGCGCCCCCGGCCATCGTCGACCACGGACTGCACGTTGTTACGGCCGAGGCCCTCGGCCTCGCCAAGCGGCGTCACTCGCGTTCCCTCGACCATGAAGAGCCCCGCAGCCTCGTAGCCGATCCACAGGTTCCCGGCGCGATCGACTGTCAGCGCGCTGAGGGACGCTCCTTCCGGTAGCTGCTCGGCCCACAGCGGCCTTGTCCACGCCCCGGCGCGGAATCGCCACACCCCGCAGCTCGTGCCCAGCCACAGCTCGCCGGATTCTTCCGGCCCGCTCGTGGCCGCCGCAAGCTTGTTGTCTGTTGCCGTCGCGCCTGGCAGCGCCGGACAGGCAGGAGGAGACCACCACTCGAGCGGGGAATCGGCACTCCAGCGCCCGAGTCCCTCCGCCGCCACGAGCCAGACGACGCCGTCGGCCTGGGCGTGGATTGCCTCGATCTCCCCGTGTCCTGCAGCCGCCAGCGTTTGCAGATTCCCGTCTCGGTACACCTGGACAATGCCGCCCTTGCTCCCGATCCACACCGCGCCGTCAGGGGCAACGGCCAGGGCGCGGACTGCGGCGCTCGCGAGCGCCTCGGTGCCGGGAGCTCGGACGACGCGCCCGCGGTCGACGACGCGCAGTCCCGAGCTCAGCCCTACCCAGATTCTCCCCGACGCGTCTTCCGCGAGCGCCCACACCGTCGCCCTGTCCCCTTGTGCGCCCACCGGCACTGGCGTGAACGCCACGCCGTCAAAGCGACACAGACCCTGACTGCTGCCGATCCACAATCCCGCCGCGCGGTCAAGCATGAGCCGCATGATGTTGGGATCGCACAATCCGTCGGTCGTTGTGAAGGTCGAGAAGCGGAAGCGTTCGCGGAGCCTGGTGACGCGTTCTCTCGCGAAGAGCTCGTGAGACTGATGCAGCCACGCTCGCAGACGCTCCTGCCACGTCTCCGAGCCGCTCCGCGGGGCCAGCAACATGGCCTCCGGGATGAGCGTGATGCTGTCGTCGACACGGCCGAGCTCGCTATGAAGGACGCCGATAGTCTCGGTCAGCAGTGCCAGAGCGAAATCATTGCGCGCCGGCACCTCCCGGCTCCCCGAGGCCGCGGAAATCGCGGCAAAGGCGGCCCTGTAGGCCAGCACCGCCGCTTCCAGCTCGCCCAGTCGCCGATGCCATCGCGCCAGCGTCCACAACCCGGCGGCGCGTTCGCCCGCCGAGAGTGTCGTGGATTCGAGGACTTGCTGGAGGTGAGCGGCTCTGGCCTGTAGGTCGGCGCCCTCGGCCTCGCGCACGGCTCGGGTGAGGCGCTCGGACACGGTCGGGGCCCAACTCTGGAGTCGCGCGAGGGGCGCCAGATCTTCGGACTGTGCTGGCTTCCCATCGGCGCATACCGGCGCCACGGACGGTTGCCCGGCGAGGACGAGCGACACCATCGCCGGGAGCAGGAGGGAAGCGATCCTACGCTGAAGCATTGCGGCAGCATAGTTACGGGCTCGGCTGCTGTCAATTGAGCGGGAAACCTGCTCCGCCAAGTCCGTCCGCAGCACCTCGCGGAAGAGGAGCAGCAAGGCGCTGAACGCCTGGTTCTGGGTCGAAGCACTTACCCGCTGCACCATCGCCAGGCGGGTGAGAAAGGCCTTGACGTCGGCTGTGGTCGGCCGGCCGCTCAGGCCGGTCTGCTGGCGATCCTCCAAGAAACGGCGCGACCAATCCCGACATGCTTCTCGGTGGCCCACGCATAGTGCCGCAGCCGGATCACTTCGCGCAGGCGCCGGAGCAGGCTTTGGTCGTCGGCCAGTGCAGCTCCGTCAGTCAACCTGGGAGCGCTGGGCTGCGCGGGCTCCCCCGCCGCACGGTATTGATAGCGGTAGGTGCAAACCGCGTCCGCGGCCTGGCGGATCTGCCAGGGCTCCGTGCCGGCCCGATCGCCCAGTGCGGCCAGGGAGGCATCCAGCGTCTGCTCGAAGGTGTATCCGCGGTGCTCCCGCGCGAAACCCAGGAGCTCGCGTACCCAACGCACCAGGAATGACTGCTGCTTGGGCGGAGCCAGTTGCCGCTCGCGAAGATGCTGGCGTGTCCATCCGGAACGGCCGGCAAGGGGTCGCCCGCTTCAGTCATAACTGCCCTCCCGCATTATCCGGATCGCCATAACCAGGTCGATACCCAGGCTATGGTAGTCGCTGGGTCGCTGTCTGTCACCTGCTCGCGGCGCGCGCATCAGACACTTGACGGCACCGACCGCCGATGCTACGATCCTCCCGGTTCTTGGGCTACCCTCCAGCAATGGGGATGTGGGTAGAATAAGGAGCTCCTCCGACGCTGCGCGTCGGAGGAACGGGGCGCCGCGCAAAGCCCGGTTGTTCCGCCGCGCTGACTCGCGCAGCGGAACAACCGGGTGCAACGGACAGCGCCCTGCGGTAGTAAACTACCTCCGAGCGCTGCCGCTGACCCGGCGCCCCGTTGGGCGGATTGGAGAAACTGCGGTAGAATCGAAAGCGGACCGGGCGATGCGAAACGAGTTCACGGCCGTCTTCGAGCGTGACGGCGTCTGGTTTGTCGCGTACTGCCCTGAAGTCCCGGGGGCCAATGGCCAGGGACGTACAAAGGAAGAAGCGCGCGCCAGTCTTGCCGACGCGATCCGCCTCATTCTCGACGATCGGCGCGATGATGCCCTCCGCGGGCTTCCACCCGAGGCCGAGCGCGAGACGGTCACTGTCGAGTGAAGCGCGGCCAACTCCTTCGGCACCTGCGGAAGCCGGGTGCTACCTGAAGCGCGAGGGCGCGTCCCATTCATTGTGGTGTAATCCCGCGAATGGCGCGGTCGAAGCGGTGCCACGGCATGGAGAAATATCGAACCGGCTCGCCCAGAAGATCTGTCGCCGTCTGGGCGTTCCGGAGATTGCGTAGCCGGCCAACAAACGCATACAGGCGCCAGGCTGCACCCGCGCCTGATGCGCGAAGTTAGACGGCCCAGGCCATGGTGAAGATGATCGCCTGGAACATTGCGCACCGAGCTGAGGCGTGGCGCTACCTCCTTGATGCCGACGCCGACATCGCGTTGCTCTCGGAGGCCGCCGCGCCTCCGGCTGACGTTGCGCGGCGGCTGGAGGTCGATCCTGCCCCCTGGCGAACTGCTGGCGCTGGGTTGAACCGCCCATGGCGAACGGTGGTTGTCAAGCTCTCGAATCGCGTTGAAGCACAGTGGCTTGAGCCGAAACCGTTGCCGGACGCCGAGCCCGGGGACCTCGCAGTAAGCCGACCGGGTACTTTGGCTGCCACGATCGTGACAGCCGGCGCGGGTGATCCTTCGGTCGTTGCTTCGATGTATGCCGCGTGGGAGAAGCCGCACGCCACAACCGGCAGCGGCTGGATCTACGCCGACGGGTCGGTACATCGCCTCATTTCTGACCTTTCGGCTCCTGTCGGCCAGCAGACGGGGCACCGCATACTCGTGGCGGGTGATCTCAACATCCTCCACGGCTATGGGGAACACGGCAGCCCCTACTGGGCATCTCGGTATGCGACCGTGTTCGCACGAATGACCTCATTGGGGCTGTCCTTCGTTGGGCCGCAGGCTCCAGCCGGCCGCCGTGCCGACCCGTGGCCCGACGAGCTCCCGGCTGAGAGCGCGAACGTCCCCACGTACCACACGAGTCACCAGTCGCCAGCAACTGCCACGCGACAGCTTGATTTCGTGTTTGCTTCGGCGGCCCTGGCAGAGCGAGCTCGCGTGTGTGCGCGAAACGAACCAGACCAGTGGGGCCCGAGCGACCACTGCCGCGTCGAGATAGAAGTCTGATGTCGAGCATTGACCAGAGGCCGTCCAACAACAGCCGCAAGCGGGGCGGAGGTGAACGGATACGGGCCCGGCGTGTGGGCGGTTCCGCATGAGACGGCTACGCGATGCTCAGTCGGTTCGACGGCGGACCTTTGCATCCAATTGGACGCCGGGGGCTCGGTACAGCAGCATGGTCGCCTGTTGAGCCAGGCTCCGGCGAGCGAGCTGAGCGCTCTCTTCAAGTCTGGATGCAAGATGCATGCGCACCGCTGCTCGGTCGCGGGTTCGAGGCTCCCGCCACGTCCTCGCGCCAGCTCAAAAGAAGCCGTCGCGGGCGAATCGCGTCATTCCCGCACGCGCCCGCGGCGGCGCGTGCAGACTTGACACGCGACCTGAGGATGAATAGCCTGAAGCTGCTTCTGCATGCACGCCTGGTTGCCGTCGACCTGCTTCCGTCTCACGATTCCGGCGCCGGTTGTGCAAGCGCGCAAGGCGAGAGGAGCTCGGTATATGACAGCGACAGATGACGACGACCCGGCGGTGTACGCGGCGCGTGCCACCGCGGACGACGAGCGCGCGAAGCTGGAGCGGCTCAGCTCGGGGTTGCGGCACGAGCTCAACAATCCGGCCACGGCGCTGCTGGGAAATGTCCGCCTGCTTGCCCGTTTCCTGCCGGCGGTGGAGGTGCTCCTGCGCGAACGTCTGCTTGCAGGCACCACAAGTGCCGCGGGAGAACGCCTCGACTTCGTGCTGGAGACGCTCCCCATCATCGCCGACGGCCTTGGGCGCAGCGCAGAGCGCATCGTCGGGATTATTCGGGGCCTTTCGGAGTACACCGCGGACAAGACCTATGCCAACACGGTTTTCTCGCTGAACGACGCTGTCCGTCGGGTCGCGCGAGAGGTGGAGGCCCGGCCCGATGTGCTCGTTCCCATGGAGATCCGGCTGGATCCCCGCCCCGTCGAGATCGAGGCCGATGAAGGAGCCATCCACGACCTGATCCGCCGGCTCGTCGACAACGCTGTCGAGGCAGTGGCCACGGTAGTGCCGGAAAGCCGCTGGGTCGAGCTCGAAACCCGGGTCGAGGGCAGCGATGCCGTGCTGTACGTGCGCGACAGCGGTGCCGGCCTGCCGCGAATCGGACGCGAGCGCGTCTTCTATCCTTTTTTCACGACCAAGAAGAGCCCGCACCTGGGGCTGGGGCTCGCCGTAGCGGCCGACGTCGTCTCGACCTACTGCGGCTCGATCGCCGCTCGCGAGCGACACCCGCGGGGGACCGAGCTCGTGGTGCACTTGCCGCGGCGGTCTGACGGAGGTCCGCCGTGCTGATTGTCATGCAAGAGGCGGCCGCCGAGGGGCAGATCCAGGGTGTCATCGAGCGCCTCACGCGCCACGGCTTCGACATCCACCGCTCGACCGGGAAATCTCACGTCATCCTGGGCGCCATCGGCGATGCGCGCATCATGGAACCGGATGCAATCGCCGTCATGCCTGGGGTCGCGCGCGTGGTACGGGTCACCTCACCCTACCACCTCGCCGGCAGGGAATGTCATCCGGAAGATACGGTGGTGGAGATCTGTGGTGTGCCAGTAGGTGGTCCGGAGCTGACACTGGTGGCTGGACCGGGCTTCGTGGAGGATGGGCGTCAGCTCCGCGCCTGCGCGGAAGCACTGAGCGCGGCCGGCATGCGCCTGATTCGCGCCGATGTTTTTCGCTCGGGACCGTCGCCGTACGCGCTTCGCGGGCCGGGTCAAGCGGGGTTGCAGATGCTGCGCGCCGCCGCGAGCGCTCACGGTTTGGCGCTGATCGCCGAGGTCGCGACGCCCGAGCACGTCGAGGCGGTGGCCGACGTCGCGGATGCCGTGGAGGTAGGGGCGCGCGCCATGCAGAGCTTCTCGCTGCTCGAGACGCTTGGCAAGTCCGGCCGACCCGTCATTCTGCGGCGGCATCCCGGGAGCACGATCGAAGAGTGGCTGCTGGCTGCCGAGAACGTGCTGGCGGCGGGCAACGAAAAAGTCATTCTGTGCGAGGCCGGCGTGCGGGGCTACGGCGGCCCCGACCGACTCGCGCTCGACATCTCGTGCCTCCCCGCGGCGAGAGCCCTGACCCATCTGCCGATCTTGGTCGACGTGGGTCCGTCCGCGGGGCGGCGAGATCGCGTCCCCGTGCTTGCCCGGGCCGCGGTTGCCGCCGGTGCGCAGGGTGTCGTCCTGGAAGTGCACCCCGATCCCGACCGCGCGGCCATGGACGGCGCTGTATCACTTATCCCGGCAGAGCTCTACCGGCTGGTGGGACAACTTCATCGGATTGCCGCGATCACCAACGAATCTTCGGCATAGGCGGCCTGCCATGACCACCAACGACAACTCGTTTCCCGATCTCGCTGCTGCAGCCGCCCGGCGCGTCCGCTGCGCGCGGGCACCCGTGCGAGCGCGGCTCGCGGTACCCCCGGACAAGTCCATCTCGCATCGCGCCGTGTTATTTGGTGCGCTGGCGCAGGGGCCGAGCCGCATAGCCAATTTCCTGGTGGCCGCCGATACGTTGAGCTCGGTCGCATTCGTGCGTGCTCTGGGGGCGGCGGTGGAGATCCGGGAAACCGGGATCGCCACCGCGGACGTCGTCGTCACTGGCCAGGGAGCGCGGGAGACCGGCGCCTCCGGCAGCGCCAACGCCTCGTGGAACCTGGGGCCCGTTGCTGATCTTCTCGATTGCGGGAATTCGGGTACCACGATGCGACTCGGTCTGGGAATTCTCGCGGCGCTGCCGGTCGCCGCATTCTTGACCGGTGACGCCTCGCTGCGGCGCCGGCCGATGCGCCGCGTTCTCGACCCCCTGGGGGCCATGGGTGCAACCTGGATGGCCAGTGGCGGAGGCACGCCTCCTCTGGCGATTCGCGGCCCGCTTACTCGACCGCTGCCCGCTCCCTACCAGGTGTTCAGCGCGCAGGTCAAGTCCGCGCTCCTGCTGGCCGGTCTGTGCGCCCCCGCGCCGGTCGAGCTCACCGAGACGGCGTCCTGTCGGGATCACACCGAGCGCGCTCTGGTGCCCATGGGCGCCCGCATCGAGCGGTCCGGCTCGCTGGTCGTCGCCTACCCCGGGGCCCATCTGCACCCTGTTGACATCCGGGTGCCCGGGGACTTCTCCTCGGCGGCGTTCCTCATGGCGGCGGCCGCGATCGTCCCGGGTTCAGCGATCGAGATTGCAGGCGTCGGCCTCAACCCCACCCGGACGGCGTTTGCGGACGCCCTGGCGGCGATGGGGGCGCGCGTGCTTCTGACCCCTGACGCCACCTCGAGGCCGCCGGAAAGCGCGAGCGCTCCGCTCTGCGACCAGGCGACGGGACCCTCTTCGGAGCCCACGGGCACGATCGCGGTTACCGCCGCCGACCTGGCCGGCATCGCGCTCGGGCCCGCCGAGTGCGCGGCGATGATCGACGAGATTCCACTGCTGGCGGTGCTGGCGACGCAAGCGCACGGCAAGACCGTGGCACGCGGTGCCCGGGAGCTTCGCTACAAGGAGAGCGACCGCATCGCCACGATCAGCGCGGGGCTCGAGGCGCTCGGCGCCGAGGTGACGCAGCTCGAGGATGGCTTCGAGATCAGCGGACCGCAGCAGCTCACCGGGGCGGCAGTCAACAGTTTTGGCGACCACCGCATCGCGATGTGCATGGCCATTGCCGGCCTCGTCGCGGAGGGCGAGACGGCGATTGTCGACTCTGGCGCCGTCGACGTGTCGTTTCCCGGCTTCTTTTCGGTGCTGGAGGAGCTGCGTTGAATCGCAGCCCGCTGGGTGGCGACGCGGCAACAGCACACCAGTCGGCGCTTACCCCGCCACTGGCCCTGGGGCCCTTCGAGGTCACGCGGCTGCTGGCGGTCGGCGGCATGTCGGAGATTTACCTCGCCCGCGCCGCGGCCTTGGGCAAGCAGGTGGTCATCAAGCTGCTGACGCCTGGAGCGCTCGCCGCCGCCGATCTCCTCCTCCGGTTTCGGCGCGAAGCCAGAATCATGAAGCAACTGAACCACCCGCACATCCTCCCGTTGCTCGCGGAGGGTGTCGTCCAGGGATTCCCGTATCTGGTGCTTCCCTACGTGGAGGACGGCGACCTGAGCCGGTATATGGCCAGTCGCGCCGCCCGCCCGGCGGGGCTCATGGAGGTTTTCGCGCAGACGTGTGAGGCGCTCTCCTACGCGCACCACTACGGCGTCATCCATCGCGACATCAAGCCGTCCAACCTGCTGATCGGCCGGGCGCCCGCACCCCCCTACGGGCCGTTCGTGTACCTCACCGACTTCGGCATCAGCCGGCTGACGTTCGAGCACGGTGAGGAGCTGACGCGGTCCGGCCAGTCGATGGGCACGCTTTCTTACATGAGCCCCGAGCAGCAAATGGACGCCAAGCACATCGACCATCGAACGGATCTGTACAGCCTCGGTGCCGTGATGTATGCGGCCTTCACCGGCAGCCGCCCCGTCGGCCGATTTCACCCGCCGTCGGAGCTGATCCCGGCCTTCCCCGCGGACCTCGAGGCCGTCATTCTGCGCTGTCTGGAGGTGCGCCTGGATCGGCGTTATGCCAGTGCCGAGCAGCTCCGGGAGGACTTGCTGCGGCTGGACGCCCGGCGGTTTCAGGACCTGTTGCGCCGGCTGCCACGGAAGGAACCGGCGGGCGGGGAGGCGCGGCCGCGCACGTCGCTGACCGTCAGCGACGCGGTTTGCCTGCCCAGCCGGGAACCGGCCGCGGCGGCAGGCGTCGCTGGCGGTGCCGATGGGCGCGTGCAGGAGCTCCTTGCCGGGTTGCAATCGGCCGTTGGGACGCGTCGCCTGCAGGCAGCGCGCGCGCTGGAGAGTCTTGCCGCCGAGCGCGTGCTCCCGGAGCTCCTGGCGTTTCTGACTGCCGCAGGCGGCGATGCCCGCCTCGCCGCGATTCCGGTGCTCGGCGCGCTCGGGAGCGCCGACGCCCTGCCGTTTCTGGAGTCCGCGCTCGACGATCCATTGCTGTGCGGCGAGGCCGCCAGGGCACTCGGAAAGCTCGCCTCGAGCGCCGCGGTCCCGCGCCTCGTGGCCCTGGCCGAATCATCTTCCCCCCAGGCCGCGCTCGCGATCGAGCCGCTCGCGAGCATTGGTGATCCGCGCGGCGCCGCCGCCATCGCCCACCTCCTCGGCCAGGCCAAGGGCGTCGCCCGACTGCGCGCGTTGCGCGCCCTGGTCGCATTCCGGATCTATCCGCCCGACTTGGAGCTTGTCGGCCTGCAGGCGGCGTTGGCCGACCCCGACGCGCAGATCGCGCTCCTGGCCCGGCAGGTGCTCGGCCGCATCCAACGAGCTACGTGAGCAGCCCGACCACCAGCAGCACCGCTCCCAGCGCCGCGCTCGCAATCGCGCTGATCATGAGCCAGGTCATCGTCCGCTGCGCGCCGCGCACGAGCTCTTCTTCACTCTTGACGCTAACGATCATCTTACCTGAATCAGCAGGCCGACAGATGCGCAGGCTGCCGTTTCGATCCGTGGCCTCGCCGAGCACGTAGACCGGCCTGCCAACCGGGATCACATCTTCCTCGTAGCGATAGCCCAGGGTGCGCCGGCCGCTGCCGAAGCTGAGGCCGCCGAGGCTCAGACTGAATGAGCCGAGCCGCAACACGCCGCCGTGCGCCTCGCCAGGCTCGAATGTCGACAGCGCCTTCTCCGTCACCAGCTTGGCGCCCGCGGCGTCCACCGTGATCCGCCCCGTCCCGTCGTCGACGGCGAAAAACACGTGCCGGGCGTTGTGCGCAACCGTATCGCTGCCTCGCCGGGTGCGCTGCATCCGGTTGCCGTTGGCGTCCGTATCCCAATAGGTTTCGTCGTACTCGCGAATCACCCGGTTCTCGTAGTGCACGCAGGGAACCTGCGCGAGCTCCGAGGTCAGCGGGGCGTCGCATACCACGGTCCCCTTGATTTCCGTCATCTGGCTGAACGCACCCTTGCCGATCTCGCTGCCCACCGAAGCGGCCATCTGTTGAAGCTCGGCAGCCGTAGACGTCTCGGTCCCCTCCATGAGCCCGAGCTTGCTCTTCTGAGTGAAAAAGGCGATCCCCAGGCCGGCGCCAGCCAACAGAAAAACGAGTCCGGCGATCCACATCGAGCGTCTCCTTCGTGCGCGGGTAACTGCCATGACGGGGTCGAGTATACCGGCGCGACCCTACGCGAGCAAGCGCGGAATGACACCTGAATCCACGGCGCTCGCCACCTCACCATGCGCCGCCCTGGGGAGGCGGTGACCTGAAGCCGCCGCCGGCTCGACTTCGACGCGAGGGCGCTGCCCTCCGCTCCTCTCAGCCGGCGGCGGCGGAAGGTGAGGTGGGGGGCCTTGGTGGTGCGGTTTCCGCGCAGCTTGCTGGCAAACACGCGGTGGATTGGGGGACATTGGGGCCGCCGCAATGATTGACAGGACCTCCCTGTAGCCATATTAGGTTTGGCCGGAGGAAGGCATGGAGCAAGAGTCGCTTGCCAGGACCATTCGCAAGCTGCATCAAGACGCAGCGCGCCTCTTTCGACTGGAAATGTACGCGGAGGCGATCGAGCGCTGGGAGGAGCTCCTGCGCCTGGCCCCAAGTGCGGCGAAGGTAGAGCGATACCTGGCGGTTGCCTATCGTAAGATGGAGCTCCAGCGGGAGCAGGCGCAGCGCCGCGGCGCGAGTCTTCATGCCGATGCAGAGAACGGGCCGGGGGGAGCGGAGGTATCCCCGGCGGCAGACGTCGTGGTTGACTACAAGCGGGTTCGCGAAGGAGCGCCGCGCCCGGCTCGACAGGCGCCGGCACCCACCACGCCGCCCGCCGACACCTCCTCGGCGGCGCCCCGCCCCCGTGTCGCTCCTGTGGATCTGTCCGGCGTCGAGATCGCCTTCGCCGCAAGCCTCGACCGAAATCGGCGACCGCGCTCGCTTTTCGAGCGCGTCCCCCGCTGGGCCGTCGCCGGCGGGGCGGTCCTCGTACCGGTCGTCTACCTACTCCTCTGCTACTGGAACCGCAACACGTTCTGGCTCTACTATCAACCCGGGCAGGCGGAGATCGCCGTATGGCAGGGACACTGGTTTCCCCTGGGCAAGGAGGAGGTTCACCGCCTGCGCATCGGGGCCTCGAGCGACTGGTACGAACAGCTCTCCGAGGCGACGCTGAAGCAGGTGATTACGGGCGAAAAAGCGCTCCATGGCGCCCACGCAATGGACAAGGCGGTCGTTCAGCTCCTGCTCCACCTGGCCGGGCAGATCCGCAAGACCCAGAGCACCGATGCTCTGCAGGCCGCCATCTACTACCTGAACAGGGCCAGGGAGTACGTCGAGGTCGAGCAGGTTCCGCCGCAGATTCTGGCTCTGGACACGCGGCTGGCGGCCCAGGTCGCCGACGCCTACTTCGGCCTCGGGCAGTTTCACGAATCACGCGGCGAGCGTGAGAAGGCGCTCGCGGCCTATCACCGAATCACCGGCGAGCAAGCCTGCTACCAGGACGCACAGGACCGCATCCGCGCTCTCGAGTCGGAACCGATGATCGGGGAGCCGAAAACCGCCGGACCGGAGACCACTCCATGAGCAGTCTACAAGTATCATGGTCGCGGCTCGGGGCGTGGAGCTGCATGAGCGTGACCGGATTCGTCGATTATCAGCACCTGGAGGAGTTTCGCGCCCCCCTCGCGCGCTACCTCGAGGATGCTCCCCACAACCATTTGCTCTTGAACCTCCTCGACACCCGAAATATCTGTTCTTCCGGGCTAGGGCTGATTATCACGGCGTTTCGCCAACTGGCGCGCGCCGAGCTCGAGCTCGCCGTGGTTTGCGGCGACGGACACGTGCGCAGGGTTCTGGAAACGACGCGGATCGTCGACCACATTCGGCTGTTCGACAGCGAGGAGACCGCCGAGAGCGCAGTCCCTCGACGCCCCAGCGGGGTGTGAGCACCGGCAACGGACGCAGGCGGAGGACCGGCGTCAGTCCCCGCTGAGGCCGACGCCGATGTCGAACTCGTCGACCGGCCGGAGAATTTGCCGGGCGGGGTCCTGACCCAGGTCGACTACCCGCGGCGCCTCGAGTGGATATCCGTTGTTGTCGTACAGCACCGCAACGATCGGCTGCTCGCCCCGACCCGGCGTGGCCCCGACGACTTGCCCGATTTCGCCGCCGCTGAGCTCGACGCAACTACCGATGGGATAAAGCGACAGCGTGTCGAGTAGCGCCGTCACGACTCGCGACGCGAGCACCTGAGTCGCTGCCAGCTTCAGCACGAGCGTCATGGCCTCATGAGGGAGACGGCGATCGCGGAATGGCCGCCGGCACACGAGTGATTCGTAAACGTCGGCCACCGCCAGGATCTTGGCGTGCTCGTGAACCCAGATCCCGCTGCGTCCCGTCGGGTAGCCCTGACCCTTTTCCCGCTCGTGCGCCTGGTATACGATGCGGACGACTTCCTCGGGAACTCCCTCCATCTCCTGGAGGATGCTCATTCCGTGAAAGAGGTGCTTGCGAATCTGGCGCATCTCGCGGCTGCTCAAGGTGCCCCGCTTCTCGCGAATGCGGGTGGGAACCTTGAGCATGCCGACGTCAGCGAGCAGGGCCCCGGCGCCGACGCGGATCGCCGTGGCGCCATCGTACCCGAGGCTCCCGGCAATGGCCATGGAGAGCAGCGCGACGTTGGCCGCATGACCCTCCAGGAAGCGGCTGCCGTGTTTGACGTCGAGCGCCGTAAGCGCAAGCGACCAGTCGGACACGAGCAGCTCGAAGAGATTGGCGGCCACGGCATGGAAGCGTCGAAACGGCGGCGGCGCCGCGCCGTCCCGGAGTGCCGCGTAGTGCGTGCCCAGCGCGTGCACGGTCTCCAGATACAGCGACTGCACGTGCGCCAGCCGGCCCCGGCGATGCGCGTCCATATCGACCATGGCGCCTCCGAAGCGCCGAATCGGTTCCGGAAACTCTTCGGCGGCAATCGCGGCGACGATCGGCGGGTCCAGCCGGGCCATCAGCTCGCGCACCTCCGGCGCCCGAGGTTCCGCCTGTCCCTCGACGTCCCGCTCATATCCGAAGAGCGTGTCGACGGCGAAACGGCGGAGGACCGCAACCTGGTCGGCGGTGACGCGTTCAGCCTCTTCGAAGATCTTGGAGCCATCGCTTCCGTACAGAGGGAACGGGTAGGACGAGCCCGGAGCGAGCTCGGCAAGCGAGAGGATGACCACGCCCTGCTGGCGCAGTAGAAACTCGACATCCTCCGGATCGTCGGACTCGTAGACCGCCGTGAGGCCGAGCTCCTGAAGCTCATCGAGGCGCGCCTGGGTGATCATTTCGCCGCCGGAGACGACCGCGGAACCATGCTGGCTGTAGCAGGTGGCGGCAGCGCTGGTGCCCGGAGCCAGCTCGCTCAGCAGAATTTTTCGCACGGCACGCTCAGTAGGTCAGAGGGTACAGCAGCCATCCGACCGCGATCAGAGTTACAACGAAGGCTGCAAAGTGGATCGCGCTTCGCTTGGCGACCAGGCGGGGCTCGTCGTGAATCGTTGCGTTGTAGACGATCGAAACGACAGCGGCCAGGATGAGATACGTCAATTGCTCCATGGAGCGGCCCTCCGGCTCAAGGACTTTCAGGCGGCCGCTGTTTGCGACCGGAGGCGAGCTCGAAGGCGTCCAGAATCACAAGCAAGTTGAGCAGGCCGGCAACCAGCGTGTAGGTGACGCCGACATCGTAGAGGCGGGAACGGATGTTGCCGTCCAGCGATCGGCCGGTCTGCCACTTGTGGCCCACAGCAACGAAATAGGGAACCCCCATCGCCAGGTTCAAGACTCCGCCGCCCCAGGCGATGAGCCCGGCATGCGCCTCTACGGGGTCTTTTCGCCCGAGCACGAAGAGCTTTGCGTCCATGCTCAGACCGGCCAGGAAGGTAGGCAAGAGCAGTCCGCCGATGAGCAGAGCGCGCCCCCGTCTGCCCAGGTAGAAGTGCCCCGCTCCGGGAAAAATCCACGCCAGCAAGCAGGCCATCAGCACGCTCGCCTTGCTCGTTTGAACCTCGTCAGTCACCACGTCCGCCAGTTCCGAAGGGCGAGCATCCGCGCTGGCAGCGCCGCCCGTGATCGTCTTTTTCACGTCAGCCTCTTCGCGATAGCCGTGCGACCGATGCCCTGCAATCAGGTCGCGACTCCGAGCCGGTGCAGGTTGAGTCGGGCCTTTTCGCCGACTTCGCCGCGGGGATCTTTTTCCAGGGCGCGCTGAAACATTTCGATCGCGCGTCCGCGATCGCCGCGGACCTTGTACGCGACGCCCAGGTGCAAGTATGCCTCGGCGTAGTTCTCGTCCAGGTTGACGGCGTGAAAGTATTCGTTGAGCGCTTCGTCGACGTCTCCGGCACTGTAGAACGTCTTGCCGCGCTCCAGGTGGAGCTCCGCGTCGTTTACCAGCTCGATGTCAAGCGCGGTGCGGATGCCCAGATTGACGAGCGCGAGCCGCAAAAGCCCTGCGCCCCACAGCCCGACACCTTCCAGAGCCAGCGCGTAGGCGATCGGAATGTCGGGAAGGACTGGCTTGCCCTTGTATTTGATCCGGACCTTGTTGACGTAGCCGCGCGTAACCCAATACTTCACCTTGTCGGCGAGGTTCGCCGCGAACCGTTCGATGTGCTCCGGATCGAATGTGATCGTGATGGACGCCGGTGGCCGGGGTTTCTGTTCTTCCGGGGTGACTTCCCGCCTCACCTCCAAGGCCTCTTTGGGACTGTTTTCGATGGGCATATTGCCTGTCTGGTGTGGGTTGTGATCGACGCAAAGACGGGCTCGCCTCAGTAGATGGCCCGCGCGTGTAAGAATAGCGCATGGCCCTCAGCCGTGTCAACCAAAACGAGCTCCCGCCGTCGGGGAGGACCACCGTTTCCCCCTCTGGCCTCCCCCTGCTCGCCGGAGGAGGATAGCTGCGCAGGTTGATTGATGCGGCGATCCGGGGTCCTCTCCCCGCGTGCGGGGAGAGGTGAGGTGGGGGTCTTCGTGATGCACTTCGCGTTCAGCTTGCAGTCGAACCGGCGGTTGCGACGCGCGCCGCTTGGGGCAAGACTCTTTCCACGACGGCCGTGTCTCGCGAGCGCTCGACCGCGGCTCGCGAGAAAAGTCGCGGCCCCGCAACCGACGGAGGAATGCATGCCAAACGATCCGCGCGCTCCCGGCGATCTGCTGAAGCTCGGCGACGAAGTTGTCCGCCGGCACGTTCTCTTTGCGATGGGACTCGGTCTCATTCCGATTCCCATCCTCGACTTCGTGGCGATCTCGGCCATCCAGCTCGACATGCTCCGCCAACTGTGCCGGCTCTACGGGCACTCGTTTTCTGAAAGCGAGGGGAAGTACTGGGTGACCTCCTTGACGGGCAGCTACCTCGCGCGCCTCGGTGCGACCGCCATCAAGGCGATTCCAGGCATCGGGTCGCTCGTTGGCGGCGTGTCCATGTCTGTCCTGTCAGGAGCCGCCACCTACGCAATCGGCAAGGTCTTCCTGCGCCATTTCGATGCCGGCGGGAGCCCCTTCGACATCAACCTCGGCAAGTACCGCGAGTACTACGAGGAGCAGTTCGAGAAAGGCAAGCGCGTCGCCGAGGAGCTCCGCAAGCGCCGCCGTGAAGGGCGCACGGACCCGAGCGAATCGTGACGGCCGGCGCAACCGCCCGGCAGGCGCAGTGTCGAAGTCGTCGGGCCGCGCTGCCGTCATCGGCTGCTGTGAGGGGATGACAGGTCCGCGACGAGAACAGGACGGCGGCTGGTGACGCGAACGCTCGGCAGGGAGGCGGCGCGCGGATTCCGCGTCGGCCCGTACGTCATCGAGGTCTTGCTGGGACAGGGTGGCATGGCGCAAGTGTTTCGCGCACGTCACGCGGCCAGCGGCAGCCTCGTCGCGCTCAAGTTTCTCAAGTCAGCGACCGCGGAGCTGCTTCCGACGATACGGCGAGAGATTGCTTCGCTGAGCGGTCTGCGCCATCCGGGCGTGGTGCGCATCCGCGACACGGGGAGCGCTGGCGGCATTCCATGGTTCGCCATGGACTTGATCGCAGGCCGGCCACTCGGGGCGACGATCGCCGGCCTGTGGGCGAGTCGCGCCGCGCCGCCGCACGCCTCTCACGGGCCGGTGACTTCGGCCACATCGACGGTCCTCGCCGCCGTCCCGGCACGGCCGGTGGCGCATGGAGCGCCGCCGCCGGTCGTGGGCGATGTCGGCCAGCCCCACGCCTCGATGCCGCGCGCGTTTCTACCGCGGTGCTTTCTCGAGCTGCTCTTGCCCATTTTTCACCGCCTCTGCCTGACGCTGCGCTACATTCACGGCGAAGGCATCGTCCACCGGGACCTCAAGCCCGATAACATCCTCGTCGACACCTCAGGCAGGCCCATCCTCGTCGACTTCGGCCTGTCCGCGAGCTTCGCCGGAGGAGTCGGCCGCGAGCTCACCGTCGATGGCGTCTTTTCCGGCGGCACCCTGGCGTACATGTCTCCCGAGCAAATCGCGGGCGAGCTCGTCGACGCGCGCGCCGATCTGTACGCCCTCGGCTGCATGCTGTACGAGGCGCTCGCCGGCGCGCCACCCTTCGCCTCCAGCGAGCCGATGGCGATACTGCACGGTCACCTGGCCGAAGCGCCCGCTCCACTTGGAAGTCGCGTGGACGGGGTGCCGGCGGCGCTCGAGCAGCTCGTCGCGCGCCTGCCCGCCAAGGCCCCAGGCGAGCGCATCGGCTATGCCGACGACGCCGCTGCGGTGCTCCGAGAGCTTGGCGCGGAGGCTCTCTGGCCTGCCGATAGCCCGGCGCCTCGTCCCTACCATTACCGGCCGTCTTTCGCCGGCCGCGGCGAGGTCATGGCGGTGGCCGACGGGGCGCTGCAGCATGCCTTCGAGATGGTGGGGAAGACGATCTTCGTGGCCGGCGAGAGCGGCCTTGGGAAGACCCGATTTCTGTTGGAGGCCGCGCGCCTGGCGGCGAGTCGCGACATTGCCGTCGTCAGCGGTGAATGTTTGCCGCCGGTGGCCCGGTCAGATGGTGACGAGCGGTCGCATCAGCCGCCGCTACAAGCGCTGCTGAAGCCGCTGCGATGGCTCGGAGATCGCTGCCGGGAATGCGGCGCAGGCGAGACGGATCGCCTCTTTGGTGCCCGCCTGAGCCTGCTTGCGGCCTACGAGCCCTCTCTCCGCGAGGTGCCGGGCGCCAACCGCTATCCAGACGCTGTCGAGCTCCCCCCGGCAGCAGCTCGACTTCGGCTCTTCTCGGCACTCGACGAGGTCCTTGCGACTGCGGCTTCGACAGGGGTCCTGCTCGTGACGCTCGACGATTTGCAGTGGGCCGACGAGCTCACACTCGGATGGCTCGGCCACGCAGTCGAGAGCTCCGTCATGGCCGAAACCGCGCTGATTCTGTTGTGCGCCTATCGCACCGAGGAGGCCACGGAGACGCTCATTCGCCTGGCGAGGCGTGGGGAGGTAGTGCTCGTGGACCTCGGTAGGCTCACGGAGAGCGACGTGTTGCGCATGGTCTGCGACATGCTGGCGATGGCCGATCCGCCCGCGGCGTTCATGCGATACGTTTGGCGCCACGCGGAGGGAAACCCATTCTTCGTGGCGGAGTACCTGCGGATGGCGGTTACCGAGGGCGTGCTCGCACGCGGCAAGGACGGGCGCTGGCAGCTCGCTGTGGACGACTACGAGCGCCTGCCGGAACCCGACACGGTGCACGACCTGGTGTGCAAGCGCCTCGCGCCACTGGATGCGACCGCAGCGCGGCTCAGCGAAATCGCGGCGGTCGCCGGCCGGGTCAATCCGGTCGCGGTCCTCGCGAGCGCCGCTGGCTTGCCCGAAGCGACGTTCTTCGAGGGGCTGGGTGTGCTGGTGACCCGTGACGTTCTGGAGCCGGTCGAACCTGGCGAGGTGCGTTTCGTACATGACAAGATCCGCGAGGCCATCCTCGCGAGGCTGCCCGGCCGCGGGCTCCCCGAGCTTCACGGGTTGGTAGCCGTCGCCATCGAGAGCGCCTTCCCCGAGCGCGTCGCCGAGCTCGGTGGCCAGCTCGGCCATCATTGGGAGCGCGCGGGCCATCCGGAAAAGGCGCGGCACCACTACCTCGCCGGCGCGCGCACGGCCACGGCGCGCTACGCCTTCGAGGATGCCGAAGCGCTCTATCGCGCGTACCTCGATCTGGCGCTGGCCGTGCCTCCCGGAGCGCCGCTGGTGCGCATCGAATATGCGGATCGCGTGTTGCGCTGGACTGGGCGGCTCCGGGAGGCGCTGGAACAACTTCGGGCCGCTGCTACGGAGGCGACCGCCGCCGGTGACATTGCGGCGCTCGGGGCGGCCCTGAGCGGACGGAGCCTCGTGCTGTCGCGCCTCGGCCAGCAGGATGCGGCCTGGCGTGCGGGATGCAAGGCGCTCACGCTGTTGCGACGGATCGGCGACCCTGGGCTCGAGGTGCGCACCCTGGGCAATCTCGCGGGCGCGCGGTTCGCGCAGGGGAGAATCAGGCAGGCCGGCAACATCCAGCGCCACGCGTTGGAACGGGCGCGCGCCATCGACAACCGGCAGCTCGTGGCGAGCGTGCTGTCCAATCTCGTGGCGATCCATTGGTACCAGGGCGAGAGTGCGCGCGCGCTCGAGATCGCCGCCGAGGCGTTGACAATTCACCGCGAATTCGAGGACAAAAAGGCAGAAGCGCACTTGCTCGGATCGATGGCGATGATGAATAACATGATGCACCGGCCTGCGGAGGCGCTGGCGGTCGGGGAGCGCGCGCTGGCGATCCGGCGGCAGATCGGCGACCTCCCCGGTCAGGCGACAGCGCTGGTGCAGCTTGCGGAGATCCAGAGGTCGCTGGGTGATCTGCCGGCCGCGCGGAACCTGCTGGAAGGAGCGCGCCGAATGCGGGCGGCGATCGGGGATGGCTCCGGAGAGGCCGCCGTCATCGGCTCCTTGGCAATGATGCTGGCCGAGCGAGGGACGGTGGACGAGGCGAGGCGCCTGTTTGACCAGGCCATGCAGGTGCACCGAAGCACCGGGGCGCGCCAGCTCGAAACCATGCTCCTGCCGCACCAGTGTGCGCTCGAACGGCGGATTGGGGCACCGCTTGACACCTTCGCGGCAGCGCTGCGGGAGGCGGCCGGCTGGAACTTCGCACACGGTGACCTCCTCGCCGCCGTGCTTTGCCTGTGCGAGCTCGGTCACGTGCAGCTCGCCGCGGGCCGTACCGCGGGCGTGGTCCTGGACGCCGCGAAGAGCGCGGCGGCACACCACTCTGACGCCGCCCGGCAGGCGGCGATCAACGCCTCGATTGCCGCGCTCGAGGCCGCCCAGATGACCTTCGCGGCAGGCGGGTTACTGGTTCATGGCGAGCTACCTGGAGCGCGCGACAACCGATGAGAAACCGGGCACGCTGCTTGTTGCCGCTCACCGCCGTAGCCGCACCGACGCCACGATCCGGGCGGCAATAGTCCTCGCCGTCAGCGGTCACGATCCCCGGCAAGGTGTCGCGGCAGAAAAATACGGAAGGTCGTCCCCGCGCCCGGCTCGCTCAGCACGTCGATGAAGCCATTGTTCTGCTTCACGGCTCCGTAGACGGTCGCCAGGCCAAGGCCGGTCCCTTCGCCGATGCCCTTGGTAGTGAAGAACGGTTCGAAGATGTGCGCCAGCGTTTCCTTTTCCATGCCGCTCCCGTCATCGCTGACGGCGAGCCGCACAAACTCCCCCCGCGCGAAGCCGGCATGATCGCCGTGGACCTCGTGGTCAAGCGTGACGTTTGCCGTCTCGATGACGACCTGACCCGCGTGGGCGATGGCGTCGCGCGCATTGAGGCACAGGTTCGCCAGGATCTGGTCGATCTGCGAGCGGTCTACCCTGACCGGCCACAAATTCGCCGCGGGGTGCCACCTGAGCCGGATATGCTCGCCGATTAGTCTCTGGAGCATTCTCAGCGTTCCCACGATGGCCTCGTTCAGGTTGACCACGCTGGGGGCGATGGCCTGCTTGCGAGCAAAGGCGAGAAGCTGGCGGGTCAGCTCGGCGGAACGTTGCGCGGCCTTCTGAATCTGCTGCAGGTGGACGTGGAGCGGCTCGGTCGCAGTGATGCGGCTCAGCGCGATCTCGGTGTGGCCGAGGATCACTCCCAGCATATTGTTGAAGTCGTGGGCGATACCGCCGGCCAACCGACCGACGGACTCCATCTTCACGGCTTGCCGCAACTGGTCTTCGAGCTTGACCCGCTCCTCCTCGGCCCGCTTGCGCTCGGTGACGTCCCGATAATTCACGACCACGGCGCCGATGGCAGCCTCGTGCAGCAGGTTGGAGCGTACGCCCTCGATCCAACGGGTGGAGCCATCCTTGTGGACGAAGCGCCCCTCAGACGACGCGACGGCACCCGCGCGCATCGCGAAATCGGCAAAGCCCCGCGCCATTGCCGCGCGCTCCTCTGGGTGCACGAAGTCGAATACCTTGCAGCCGATCCGTTCCGTGGGAGTGTAGCCGAGAACGCGCGTCACCGCGGGAGAGTCATAAAGCACGGTTCCGTCCGCCTTCAGCAAGGTCACCGCATCGTGGCTGTGCTCGACCAGTGCGCGGAAGCGCTCCTCGCTCGCCCGCAGCGCCTCATCCGCGCGGCCAGGTGGGGTTGAGCGGAGGCCGCTCCGCCCCGTCTCGAAGTCCGAAAAGCGACTCTGACCCGATGGCACCTGGATCTCCGTGTGATTGGGACCAGCATTCGCCGTGGATGACCAGTCTGCGCTCATCTCGAAAGTCGTGCCCTGCATGCCGCCGGTGCAACCTACCTGAACCGATAACGTGACAGCAACGGATCGCATTTTCAAGCCGCGGTTCCCGCTGAAGGCACCGCCTGCTCGGCGCCGACGCGATTTGGCCCCCCCTCCGTCCCTGCCCGGGCAAGAGGGGAGGGGTGTGATTGGGACAGAGATCACAGAGCGGGGATTCGTCCTACCCCCGCAAGGGGGAGCTGAGGTAGAGGGGCTCGTGATGTGCATTCCGCGCAGCTTGCAGTCGAACCGGCGGTGGGTCCAGGGTTCCGTGGGGCTCTGGACGGGATGCGGCCGCCAGCTTATAATGGGCGTCGTTGCCGGCCGGTAGTGTTGCCGGCCGCGCGGATTTCGCGCCGGAGTGGCGAAACAGGCATACGCGCGTGACTCAAAATCACGTGAGCTACAACTCGTGGGGGTTCGAGTCCCCCCTCCGGCATGGTCTCTTGGCGGCGAATGCCATCACCTCGGTTTAGCGACAGGCAGTCATGGACGACCAACGCGCGCTGTGCGCCGGCATTCTGCTTGCCGGTGGTGCCAATCGCCGGCTGCAGGGGCGCGACAAGGCGTTTCTCTCCATTCCGTCCGCTCCCGCGACCGCCGGACCCGCGACCGTTGCCGAGCGCGCGCTCGTGGCACTCCGCGCCGTCGCCGCGGACATTGTCGTGGCCGGCGGCAACCGCGAGCGCTTCTTGCCGCTGACGGGCGCGGTCCCCTTTCGCATCGTGGCGGACCTCCATTCCGGCATGGGGCCGCTGGCCGGAATTCACGCCGCGCTGTTGTCCACGACATGCGACGTGGCGCTGGTGGTGGCCTGCGACATGCCGTTCATTTCCATCCCGGTGTTGCGCCTGCTACGCGGGCTCGCGTTCGCCGCCGGCGACGGCGTGGACGCGGTCGTGCCTGTGCTCGATGGCCGGCCTGAACCACTGCATGCCGCCTACCGCCGCTCCTGCGGGGAGCACCTCGGCGCGTTCCTCGCGGGCGGCGGCCGCAAGGCCAGCGCCGCCCTCGACGGCTTGCGCTGGCTACCGGTCACCGAGCGCGATCTGGCCGCCGTCCCCGAGGCGCGGGGCTCATTTGCAAACTGGAATTACCCCGAACAGTGGCAGCTCGCGGGTCCGGAACACGCGAAATAGCACACCGCGCGGGCACGATCCACGCGCCCGCCTTGAGGAGCAGATCCCACCATGATCGACATCAGCCGGCTCCGCGCCACGATCGAAGCGGCATTTGCCGACCGTTCACTCCTTGCCCGCGCGGAAAGCGGCGCGGCGATCGCCACGGTCCTTGAGCTGCTGGATTCCGGGGAGCTCCGCGTGGCTACGCCCGCCGACGAGGAAAGCGAGGATCCGGCGGCGCGCTGGCAGGTCCACGGCTGGATTCAGAAAGCGATTGTTCTGTATTTCCCGACGCATGAATGCGAGAAAGTATCCGTCGGCCCCTTCGAATACTTCGACAAGCTCCCGGTAAAGCGCGACCACGATCGCGCCGGGGTCCGCGTCGTCCCGCCGGCGACGGTGCGGCGCGGCGCCTTCATCGAGCGCGGAGCGGTGCTGATGCCGAGCTATGTGAACGTCGGCGCCCGCGTCGGCGGCGGAACCATGGTCGACACCTGGGCAACTGTTGGCAGTTGCGCCCAGGTCGGCCGGGACGTGCACCTCTCCGGCGGCGTCGGCCTCGGCGGAGTGCTCGAACCCCCCGGAACACGCCCCGTCATCGTCGAGGACGGAGCCTTCATCGGCTCCCGCGCGGTCATCGTCGAGGGCGTCATGGTCATGAAAGAAGCCGTAATCGGCGCCGGTGTGGTCCTGACCGCCTCCACGACCATCATCGACGTTTCGGAGAACACGCCCAGGACGCTGCGCGGTTACGTTCCGCGGCGCTCCGTTGTCATTCCCGGCGCCATTCCCAAGCGCTTTCCGGCCGGCGAATATCTCGTTCCGTGCGCGCTCATCATCGGCCAGCGCAAGGCCTCCACCGACCGCAAGACCTCGCTGAACGAGGCGCTCCGCGACTTCTCGGTGTCCGTGTAGCGATGTCCGCTGCGAAGACCATCCGCGACGCGGTGCACGGCGACATCCGCCTTTCGGGCCGAGCCATGCGGGTCGTCGACACCCGGCCGGTGCAGCGCCTGCGCGGCATCAAGCAACTCGGCATGACCAACCTGGTCTACCCGTCGGCGGTCCACACGCGGTTCGAGCACAGCCTCGGCACCGCCTGGCTTGCCCAGCGCATCCTTCGCGCCCTCGAAGAAAGCTGCAATCGCCGTATCGATCCGCATGATCGCGAGCTCGTCGTGGTCGCCTGCCTGCTGCACGACGTCACGCACATTCCCTTTGGGCACACCATCGAAGACGAACGGCGCGTGTTCCCGCGCCATGACCGCGACGTGCGGCGGCTGCGGTATTTCCTGCGCCAGCCCGACCTCGCGGCCGCCCTCGACGCGCTCGGGATCGCTGCGGAGGTCGAGCGCCTCCTGCTGGTGAAGGACCCGCTCGCAGAGGAACGTCCGTTCGTCAGCCAGCTCGTCTCGCACACCATCTGCGCCGATCTGCTGGACTACCTCGCCCGCGACAACTACTTCTGCGGGCTGCGGCAGCACTACGACGATCGCATTTTTCGCAGCTTCCGCCTGGCCGGAGACCGCCTCGTGGTCGATTTGGAAAAGCAGGGATTTCTGCGCCAGGACGTGCTGTCCGAGCTCATCCATTTGTTGCGCATTCGCTACAATCTCACCGAACGCGTGTACTTTCATCACGCCAAGGTCGCCGCTGGCGTCATGATCTCCCGGGCCGTCGAGCTGGCAGTCGCCGAGGGGTTGACGATAACGGATCTCTACGAGCTTGGCGACGACTCGGTTTTGTTCCTCTTGCGTAGTAGATTTGGCGGCAGCCGCGCGATTGCGGAGCTGCTCGCGAAGCTCCAACGCCGGGCGCTCTATCGCCGCTGCTACGTGCTGACGGACGAGATCACCGGAGACGATCGCGCGACTCTGGTGCGCCGCTATCACGAGAACTTCCGGAAGGCCAGGGATCGCGCCGAGCGTGCTATTGCCGGGGAGCTCGGCATCGAGGATCACCAGGTCATCGTCTACTGTCCGCCGGCGCGCATGCAGCTCAAGGAGGCCGAGGTTCTGGTGCGGCTTGGCGAGGGGCCGCCAAGGTCGCTCGCGGATTTGAGCAACCCCGAGGTGGCGTCGCTTCAGCAGAAGTACGGAAAGCTGTGGAAGTTTACGGTGCTCCTCGACCCGAGCTGCGCGGGGCCGCGCCTGGGGCGCGCGGGCGAGATCTGCGAGCGGTATTTCGGGCTGAAGAACCAGCTCGAGCTCGATCGGCGCGGGCAACTCTCCCTGTTCTGAGCGGTGTGGGGCGCGCGGCAACGCCGCTGCCACGCGCCCGTGCTCACGTCCTCCGGGCGGCCGCCGTCAGAGGATCGCCTGGAGCTGCTTGGTGAGCTCGGGGACGATCTCGAACAGATCGCCCACGATGCCGTAGCGCGCCACCTCGAAAATCGGAGCGTCCGGATCCTTGTTGATCGCCACGATGCACTTGGAGGTCTTCATGCCGACGAGGTGCTGGATGGCGCCGCTGACGCCGATCGCGAAATACAGGGTCGGCTCCACGGTCTGGCCGGAGCTGCCGATCTGTCGATCGCGTGGCAGCCAGCCGCTGTCGACGACGGGCCGCGAGGCGCCGACCTCGGCGTGCAGGACCTTGGCGAGCGCCTCGGCGACCGGCACGTTCCCGGCCGCCTGGAAGCCGCGCCCCACCGCGACGATACGCGTGGCGGCGCCGAGATCGACGCCGCCCTTCAGCGATTCCTCGGTGCCCACGTAGCGCCGTCCGCCTGGCGCCGCCGGCAGCTCGACACCGACAGTTCGGATCGGCGCCGGAGTCGTGCCCCGAGCTGCGTCGTCGCCGCTCCAGGCACCGACTTGCAGCGCCACCAGGAAGGGCGGGTCGCCGCGAAAACCTATCTCCATCTCCACGCGGCCGCCCCAGGCGGCGCGCGCGAAGCTCGGCTTGTCGCCGCCGGCGTGGGCCGCGGTGGCGCCGGAAATCATCGGGATTTCCAGCCGCGCACTGAGCCGCGGCAGGTAGTCCCACGACAGACTCGAATCGACCGCCACGACCAGGTACGGGTTCTCGGACTTGATCGCCTGCGCGAGCGCCGGCACGAGCTCGTCCGGGTTGTAGACGGCGAGCTTCTCGTGCTGAACGGCGATGACCTCCGCCAGGTCGAAGGCGGCGAGCTTGCCGGCCAGACCGCTCGTCTCGCCCGCGGCGACGAGCGCCACCGCCTGTTTGCCCGTATTTCTAGCGAGCTGTTGCGCACAGGCGATGACCTCGGCACTCGTGCGGGACAGCTTTCCGTTGTATTGCTCTACTAACGCCACGATCCGCATTGCATCATTCTCCTCGCGGGGGCCTACAGAACCTTGGCTTCCTTGCGAAGCTTCTCGATGAGCGCGGCCACGGCCTGCGCGGGCGGCCCACCAAAAATCTCGGCCTTACCTTTCTCACCGGCGCTGGGAAAGCCGACCTTGAGGATCTGCGTTCGACTCGCCGCGGCGCCCACTTGCGCCGCCGACAGCCCGAGATCGGCCGCCTTGATCGCCGCGATGGGCTTTTTCTTGGCCGCCATGATGCCCTTGAGCGAAGCGTAGCGGACCTCGTTCATGCCGAGCTGCACGGACACGACGGCCGGGAGGTTCAGGGCCACGACCTCGAGAGTTCCGGCGTCGAGCTCTCGCTTCACGGTTACCGTGCCCGACCCGGCGTCAACCGCGATGCCCATGGCGATGGCCGCATGCGGTACGCCGAGATGCTCGGCGACGCGCGGCGCAAGCTGCGCGCTGCCGAGATCGTCGGACTGCACGCCGAACAGCGCCAGATCGAACCCATCGCGGGCAATCGCCTTGGCGATGATCCTGGCCGCCGTTGCCACGTCCGAACCCTCGAACGCGGGATCGTCCAGGTGCAGCGCCCGGTCCGCGCCCATGGCGAGCGCCTTGCGGAGCGCTTCCTGGGTTCTGGCCGGTCCCATCGACAAGAGCACGACTTCGCCGCCGTGCTTTTCCTTGAGCCGCAACCCTTCTTCGAGGGCAAAGAGGTCAGCCTCGTTGATGGCCCAGGCCAGCTCGCTTTCCTCAATCCACGTCGCCGCGCCGTTGATTTTGAGCCGCGCGTCCTTGTCCGCAACTTGCTTGATACAGATCACTACCTTCATGCTTCGCTCCTGTCCAATTCCAGCCTACCGTGGCGGGACCATGCCGTAGCCGCCCGCAATACCGAATGGCGTTTCGAGCTTGTATGGCGGCAAGTATACGCGTTGCCACGCGATCTTGCAACGCCGATCAGCGCCCCGACCGCGCGCGCGGGGGGCGCGTGCGCTTGCGCAGTGATACGACGACGGGGTTCCCCTGGAACCCGAAGGCGTCGCGAATCCGGTTCTCCAGAAAGCGGAGGTAGGAGAAGTGGAGGTCTTGCCCGGCGCCGACGTTCGAGAAGAGCACGAAACGCGGCGGCAGCACGCCGACCTGGGCGCCGTAGAAGATTTTCCCGCGGCTCGCGCCCCCGCTGCGATACGGTGCCGGGTTGTCCCGCTGCGCCTGCTCGAGCACCTGGTTGACCGCAGACGTCTCGAAACGCACCGCCCCGGCGTCGCGAACCTCCGCGGCGTGGCGCAACAGGCGGAAAATGTTCTTGCGCGTGACTGTCGAGGTAAACACGATCGGCGCGCCCACGAGAAAGGGTAGCTCGTCCATCAGCCGCTTCGCGAAAGTCCCGGCGGTGTGGGTATCCTTGTCGGCGACGAGGTCCCATTTGTTGACCACGAGCACCACGCCGCGCCCTCCTTCCCAGGCGGCGCCCGCGACGTGCGCATCCTGCTCGGTCAGCCCCTCCACCGCATCAAGGAGGACGGCCGCAACGTCGCAGCGCGAAAGACTCGCCACCGTGCGCATGACGCTGAAGGACTCGACGGCGTCCGCGATCTTGCCGCGGCGGCGGATCCCCGCGGTGTCGATCAGCAGATAGCGGCGCCCGTCGTGCAGCAGCTCGGAGTCGATGGAATCGCGCGTCGTGCCCGGAAGCGCGTGTACGACCGAGCGCTCCTCTCCAACCAGGGCATTGACGAGCGACGACTTGCCGACATTCGGCCGGCCGATGATGGCAAGGCGCACCATCGGTTCTTCGGGCGGCGCCGCGCCGGCCTCATCGCCCTGCGCGTCGGCGCCAGCCTCCTCTTCCTCGTCCTCCGGCCGCGGCGCCTCGAAGCCGAGCCCGCTCAGTCGCTCATCGATGAGCTCCTGAAGCTCGTTGATCCCATAGGCATGCTCCGCGCTGATCCCGAGCGGATCGCCGAGGCCGAGTCGGTAGAAGTCAAAGACGAGGTTCTCGTGCCGGCCACCATCTACCTTGTTGACGGCCGCGATGGTCGGCTTGCCGGCGCGCCGCAGCAAGTCGGCCAGTGCGAAGTCGTCCGGCGTCACGCCCTGGCGTGCGTCGGTCAGCAGCACTACGAGATGCGCCTCCTCGATCGCAAGCTGCGTTTGCCGGAGCGCGGCGCGCAGCAGGTCATCGTCCGTCGCCGAGAGAAAGCCGCCGGTATCCACGAGCAACACCACGCGCTCGGCGATGTGGCACGTCGCGAACTGCCGATCGCGCGTCACGCCCGCCTGATCGGCGGTGATTGCCAGGCGCTGCCGGGACAACCGGTTGAACAGCGTCGACTTGCCGACATTCGGCCTGCCCACGAGCGCAATCACGGGGAGCGCTGCGGTGGTCGAGCGACGGGCCGGCTGCCCCAGGTGACGGGCGGCCCCGCTGACACGTCTTGATAACATCATGCCCAGGTATTCTCCTCGCACACCGGAAGCGGTGCGCCGAGCGATTCTACCGGAGCGCGATCCCATCCGCAACAGCGGCGCTGCAGCAAGAGCTCACCAGCTTGCCTTGTATCCAGGCGCGGGCGGAGGCGTCGCTGCGCTTTGGAAGGTGACCCAATTTCATCAGCGACTTGAGACGTTTGAAGCAAGGCTCGATCTGCCGAGGTTCTTCGCGTCCTCGGCGAAGGCGAGACCCTCGAGGGCGGCCCCGTGCTGCCCGGCTTCGCTTGCCTGGTGGACGAGATCTTCGGCTAGGGCCGCACGACCACCTTGGCGCCGAGCAGCCCATCGAGAAGGGAGCTGCATGTGGTTTGCTCGCGCCCGCTCTCGGGTGGCCGGGAAAAAGGCCCGCAGTGGTGCTATCCTCGGATCAGCACTCCGCACGAAAGGACCCGACTTTGAGCACCGCAGCGATTCAAGCACGTCCGATCACCGCCGACGAGTTCGAGCGTATGGCCCACCGCCTCGGGCGCTCCGAGCTCATCGACGGGCGGATCATCGAAATGAGCCCTACAAATCGAAGACATGGAAAGATCGAGGTCTGGATAGCGTCTATCTTGCTTCGTCATGTAAAGGCAAAAGACTTCGGTGAGGTTGGAGGTGGTGAAGTTGGTTGCAGGCTGCCCAACGGTCGGGTCCGTGCACCGGACGTGTTGTTCGTTCGCAAGGAGCGTTTGGCTGCCGCGGCCGAGGACGAGTTTTGGCCCTTCGCCCCCGACCTGGCGGTGGAGGTGGTCTCGCCGGACGACAGCCTGCGCGAGGTCCGCGACAAGGCCAACGAGTGGATCGCCGCCGGCTCTCGGGCCGTCTGGACCGTCGATCCCGCCACCCGCACCGTCACCGTCTACCAGCTCGCCCAGGTCCCTCGCGTCCTCGGCATCGGCGAGACTCTCGAGGGCGGAGACGTCCTTCCCGGCTTCGCCTGCCTGGTGGACGAGATCTTCGTCTAGGGCCGCACGACTACCTTTGTGCCGAGGAAGCTGTCCAGCCAGGCACCGCATTCGGTGCGGATGCGGGCGGCCGTCGCGGCACAGGAGCTCGCGGCCGTCCTTCGTCCCGCACGAACGCCAGGTCGCTGAAGGCGGTCGCGATCGGCTGGTCCTCGTTGCAGGAGCAGTAGGCGCACGAGCTCGCCTGCCTGGCCGCCAGCGCGGGCGTCTGGGCGGCGAGGGTGGCAGAAGCAACGGCGTGCGCAACCGTTTGTGGAAGAGGGACCTCTGATATCAAGCAGAATCCGGTCTCTGACATCTAGCACGGCGCGCTCTGATATCACCCATCCGGGTTTCTGATCTCACCCTTCTACACCTACGCCTTGCCTCTGACCCCGACCGCAACCCGGATGTCAACGTCGGGCCGCGAGCATCGTTTCGGTCGGGCGTCGCCGGCCCGCCTCCCCCCGCAACGCGAGGGGAGGCGGGGTGGGAGGCTCCAGTGACCAGCACCGTGATCGGGGCCCGCGCGTGGGGCGCATCGCTAGCAGGCTCCGTCCTGGCTGGTGTGGGAACCAGGCAAGACGACGCCCGAGGTCAACGCTTCGGGCACTTGTTCACGTTATTCTGCATGGCCTCCTCAGTCCGCCAGGATGGGGATTTCCTTACCCTGCTCAGCCTCGACCTTGGGCAGGCGCAGGGTGAGCATTCCGTCCTTCAGGTTCGCGGCGATCGCGCCGGTATCGACGTTTGCCGGCAAGGTGAAGCTCCGGGTGAAGCTGCCATAGCGCCGCTCGATGCGGTGGTAGTTTTCCCTCCTTGTTTCCTTGTCGAGCTTCTTTTCGCCGGAGATTGACAGCGTGCGGCCTTCGATATTGATCTTGAGATCATCCCGGGACAGTCCGGGGAGCTCGGCAGTGAGCACGACGGCGTCCTTGGTTTCATGGATGTCGACGGCGGGGGACCAGGCGCCGGTCAGCGGCCCCTCGAAGTCCAGTGTTGGGAAGGACTCGCCGAACATGGAGTTGAGGCGTTGCTGGAGAGTCTGGAGATCGCGGAACGGATCCCATTTTACGAGCGACATAGGAAACCTCCGGTTGGAAGGTGGTGGTTTTCGACGCTTCCTGCGTCCACTCGTAACATAATATCTGACTAGATTAGTGTCAAGTTTTCGCAGTCGATAGCGCGCACACCGCGCCCCCGCCCCTCTCACCACGCCACATACCGCACTCGCTCCCCCTCCGCCACGCTGCTGTGCGCCGGAAGCAACATCAGTGCATGCGCCCCCGATAGCGTCAGCCAGTCGCCCGAGCCCGTCCCCGCCCGCGGCACGACCACCGTCTGCCCCTCTGCGTCCACACGCAAACCCGCCGGCAGAAAGCACGGTCGCCCCTTCGCTCGCGCCGGCCCACCGGCGATCCCCACCCGCACCGCCGGCCGCTCTGCCGCTGCGGACACTCCCGAAAGCCGCGCCACCAAAGGTCCGCCGAACAGCTCCAGACACACGAATGCGCTCACCGGATTGCCCGGCAACGCCAGCACCCAGCGATCGTCGCGACGCCCTGCCCACACTGGTTTCCCGGGCTGCATGGCGACCCCATGAAAAAGGCACCTCACCCGCAGCTCCGCGAACACCCCCGGCAGATGGTCCCGTTCACCCATGCTGACGCCGCCGATGGTTACGAGCAGATCCGATCGATCCAGCGCGCTTTCCACCGCTGTCAGCAACTGCGCTCGCACGTCGGGCACGATGGCGGTCTCGACCACCGCTGCGCCCATTCGCTCGAGCTGCGCGAGCGCCGCCAGGCGATTGGAGTCGCGCACCTGGTGCGCTGCCGGGCGCGCTGTCCACGGCACCACTTCGTCCCCCGTCGACAACACGCTCACCCACGGTTTGGCCGCCACCTCGACGGGGTCGGCGCCGCAGGCCGCCGCGACGGCGAGCTCACCGGCCCCAAGCCGGGTGCCGGCCGCAATCGCGAGCATCCCCGCCGCGCCCATTTCGCCCGCTGGCCGAATGTGTTGCCCCGGTGCCACCGGCGCGATGATCGCGATGCGCGCCTCGCCGTCGTCGCCGCCGCCCCTGTCCGCGGCCTCGCGGCGGGTCTGCTCGATGGGCACCACGGCGTCTGCACCCTCCGGGACGGTGCCGCCGGTCATCACGGCCGCCGTTTCCCCCGGTCCGATACCAACGCGCGCCGCCGACCCCGCGAACACCGTCGCGACGACCCGGCGCGGCAGCGCTCCATCGGCGCTGCGGATGGCGTAACCATCCATTGCCGAACGCGCTGCCGGCGGCTCCGTCCGGTCCAGGCGCACCGCGCTCGCCAGCACTCGCCCGGCCGCTTCGCGCAGGGGGACCGCCGCCGGTTCGCGGTCAAGGCGATGAGCGCTCGCCAGCAACGAGGTGAGCGCATGCTCGAAGTCGATCAGCTCAGGGTCGCCGGTCAGGGCTTTCATGGTTCTTCCTCCGGGGTAGCTCGCACGGACGATGACGCGTTGGCAACGATATCGTCACCGGAGCGCTGGCACCAGTCGTCCCTGGAGTTGAATCACCGCCAGTGCTTGTGGGAACCGCAAGCGCTGGCGTCGGGCTGTCTCCTTGCGGCGAGGCTGGCGGGCGGCGCGTTTACCAAGCGCGTGAGAAGAGCAGGGCTGTGCGATCTCGCCATGCACCTCTGGACCCCGGGACCGCCTCGCGATAGCATTCGCCTCTGGTGCGCCCATCGCGGCCTCGTTAGCCACTCTGATCCGGAGTCACCGTGAAAATCTTCAGCGATCACCCATTCGCCAGCCGGTCCGAAACCCCGACCTTCAGGGCGGAATCGCCGCGGCACCCGGGCCTGAAGGCCGGCATCCATGTTGGTCGTCGAACCCTCCTTGCAACGGTCGCGCGCTTCTTGCTGGGGGTGGCGCTGGTGCCACCCCTGGCCTGTCAGGACACGGCGCCGCCTCCTTCCGGGCCGGCGCCGACTCCGGCGCCGACGACGGCCGGTACGCCATCAGCTTCGGCCGCGATCCCGGCCTTCCCGGGCGCGGAGGGGTTCGGCGCCCTGGCGACGGGTGGGCGCGGCGGCGCGGTGATCTACGTGACCACGCTGGCGCCGGACGGACCCGGCTCCCTCGCCGAGGCGCTGGCGACGGCCGGACCCCGCTATGTGCTCTTCAAGGTGAGCGGGGTCATCGACGGCCTCGCCGAGATCGAGCGCGGAGACGTGACCCTTGCCGGGCAAACCTCCCCGGGTGGCATCATTGTGCGCGGCTTGCTCTGCGCTGACAATTATGAGGCCGACGATTGCCGCAACGTCATCGTGCGTCACGTGCGCTCCCGGCCGCGCCCCGCCGACCAGTACCCCGGTCAGGGCGACGTGCTCGACGACGCCCTGCGCCTCGACGGTGCGCGCCAGGTCATCATCGATCACAGCTCGTTCGCCAATGCCGTCGACGAGGTTGCGCAGGTCTCCGAGGCCTCCGACATCACCATCCAGCGCTCGCTCCTGGCCGAGACCGTGGGCAGCCACTACGAGTTTGGCGGCATGCTCATCAATTACAGCACGCGCGAGCGGCCTCTGACCCGCATCTCCCTGCACCACAATGTCTGGAATCGCATCTATCAGCGTATGCCGGAAATATCTTGCGAGAGCCCTTCCTGTGACGGCCATCGACTCGCTCTGGAGATCACCAGCAACCTGCTCTGGGACGCGGGCTTTCCGCTTACCTATTCGGGCGCGATCGATCCGGCGGGTGGGCCGGGGCGCTTCTACCTCGATTTCAACTGGGTGCAAAACTATATGATCACGCGGCCCGACTATCCGTATGGCATGATTTTTGACGCCGTCACGGCGGAAGCGCAAAACAGCCTCTACTGGGAGGGAAACCACCTCGCCCTCTATCCCGGCTGGAGCGACTATCAGCTCGCCTATTGCTGCAACGACTTCGCGCAGTACGGCCCGAACCAGACGCCGCCGGCGGCCACGGTGCGGGCGGAGCGGCATGACTTCCCGGCGATTTCCGTTACCCCCTACGGCGCGCTCGCCGCCTACGCGCTCTCTACGGTCGGAGCCATGCCGCGCGATCCCATGGACCGGCGGCTCCTGGATTGGGTCCGCCGGGGGGAGATCGATCCGACGCCCTGGGGCGAGGCCGGCGCCGACGATGCGCACGACCTGGATTTTTCTCCCGCCGAGCCGCCCTCGCCCCCAGCGGATCGCGATGCGGACGGCATGCCGGACGACTGGGAGCAAACCTATGGGCTGAACCCGGACGTCCAGGACCACAATGGTACCCAGCTTTCCGTGCTCCTGACCGGAGTCTCCGGCTACACAAACCTCGAGTGCTACCTCAACCTGCTGGCCGACGGCAGCCGGGTGCCCGTTCGCGGCTCATCTCAGGTGGCCCTGGCGGGAGGCATCGGCATGCTGCTGGTCGGCACGCGGGCCACGCGCGCCCGGCGTGCGAGGAAAAGCGCGTGACGGAGAGCGACGCAACGCGCGAGGAAGCGTCAGACTTGCTCGTCATCGGCGGCGGTTTTGCCGGCTTGTGGGCGGCGATTACTGCGCGCGAGCAGGGCGTGAAACGCGTGACGATCGTCGACAAGGGTGCCGTCGGCCTGTCGAGCCAGTCCCGGATGTCCGCCGGCGCCACGATCTGCCTTTTCCCCGAGGATGACCGTGACCTCTGGCTCCGGCACATTGCCGAGGCCAATGACTTCCTGTCCCACCAGGGCTGTGTCGCGGCGATGCTCGACGCTTCCTACTGGCGATACTGCAGGTTGCGATCCTGGGGCGTGCGCTATGAGCGGCTGCCGTGGGCGCTGTCGGATCGGGGCTCCCGCTTGCGCTCGCGCGGGCTCGGCCCGGTGCTGATGATGGTCAATCCGAGTTGGGGTGGATGCACCGGCGGCGGCGCCGTGGTGCGGGCGCTGCTGGAGCGGGCGACGCGCCTGGCGGTGCGCCGGGTGCACAAGGTCATGGTGACCGATCTGATCGTGCAGGACGGGCGCGTCGCCGGTGCTGTCGGCTTCGACCGCCTCACTGGCCGCGGCCGCGTCTTTGCGGCAAACGCCGTGGTGCTCGCGGCAGCCGACTGTAGCTTTCGCGGGGGCTATGCCTGCGTCGCTCAGGCGACCGGGGATGCCTTTCGGATGGCGTACAGCGCGGGCGCCCGCCTGGCGAACATGGAGTTTCTCGTGATCAACACCGGATCGCCGCACTTCGGCTTCGAGGGAACCGGCATCGCGGCGCGGTGGGGGGGCAAGTTCGTCGACGAAAACGGGCGCGCGGTCGCTTCAGGACGGGACGAGGTGCGATACGTGGCGCGCGACATGGTGCGTGCCCGCGAGCGCGGTGCCCGGGCCATTTTCTTCGACATGTCCCGGCCGCCGGCGAAGTGGATCTTGCGCGGCGTGCTCGGGGCGCGGATGGGTGGTTGGATGCCGCTGCATGTGCGCCGCCTCGCAGCGGTGGGAACCGACCTGTTTGCGGCGCCGCAGCCCTGGCTGCCCGTGATTCAGACGCTCCGCGGCGGCGTCTGGACCGACGCCGGGGGGCGCAGCGATGTCGATGGGTTGTTCGCGGCCGGGTTGTCGCGGGCGCTCGATCCCGGGCTGTTCAACGGCTGGTCCAGCCTGTATGCAATGTGGTCGGGTGAGGTCGCCGGGCGCGCGGCGGCGGGCTTTCTAGGGAGCTCGCCGGAAGGCACGGCGGTGCCCTCCGAGACGCATCGCGCAGCGCGCGACGGGCTTGCTGCGTCCCGCCGTTTTCTGCAACCCCGCCCGAATCCGGTCGCATTCACGGCAGACGAGGCGGTACACCAGTTGCAACGAGCACTGTTTCCGCACGACGTCTGCCTTGCCAAGACCGGCCCGCGGCTGCGCGCGGCTCTCGCGCGGGTCGAGTCCATTGACCGCTCTGCGGCGCTGAACCTGTGGGCCGCGACCCCTCACGAGCTCGCCAAGTGCCACGAAGCGATCAACATGCTGCTCACGGCGCGGCTCTTCCTCTCCGCGTCCCTCGTGCGCGAGGAGACCCGCTGCGACCACTGGCGCCTCGACTACCCCGCGCGCAATGATCAGCGTTGGCTGCGCTGGATCCTGCTGAGCCGCGGCGCCGGCGATTGCCCTGTCGTGAGCACGGAGCCCGTGCCCGTCCACCTGTTCTCGCACCGCCCCGACGCCGTCGAGTCGTCCGTTGATCGCACGCATTGAAATCGGAACCTGCACGGGCTGCGGCGCCTGTGTGCGCGTCTGTCCTACCGACGTCCTGCGCCTCGCCGCGACACACCCACCCGTGGCCGTCATTGCCTTTCCGGATGACTGTCAAACGTGCTACTGCTGTGAAATCGATTGTCCCACCGGCGCCATTCACGTCGGTCCATTTCGCCGCTCCCAAGTCAGTTTGTGGGAGGCGCCGTAGTCATGTCGGATTTGCGATCCTACCGGCGACCTCGTCGTCCTGGTGGCGCGCTCGGCGTCGGCGCCACGAGCACCGGGCGCAGGTCGGCGTGCGCCGGCAGGCACCTGCGTCGCCCGTAGTGGTATAGTCCAAGCTTGTGCCGAAAGCAGGCCGGAGAACAGGAGAATCAGGTGAACGGAAGTCCGATGACGCCTCCCATGGCAAAGCGAGCCGCGAAGATCTTCAGGGAGCACGGCCGGGAGCGAGTTGACTGGTATTATTGGATGCGCGATCGCGACAATCCCGAGGTGCGTCGCTACCTGGAGGCGGAAAACGCCTACGTCGAGAACCTGCTGGCGCCTTTTGCCGCGCTTCGCGACGGGCTCTACGCGGAGATGGTCGCCCGCCTCAAGGAGGACGACTCGAGCTATCCCTATTCCTATGGTAACTACTTCTACTACACGCGAACCGTGGCCGGCGGAGCGTTCCGCATCCACTGCCGCAAGCTCGGCAGCCTGGATGCCGGCGAGCAGATCTTGCTCGACGAGAATCAGCTTGCCGCAGGCCACGACTATTTTCACGTCGGCCACGTCGCCGTCAGCCCCGACCATCGCCTGTTGGCCTACCTCGTGGACACGCAGGGGGATGAGCGCTACGAGCTCCGCTTCCGCGACCTGCAGGCGGGTGCCGACCTCCCGGGCCGCATTCCCGCTGTCGAGGCCGGCTCCGTAGCGTGGGCCAATGACAGCCAAACGGTTGTCTTTGCCACCCTCGACGCCTTGACCCGGCCGTACGAGATCTACCGGATCCGCGCCGGCGCCGCTGCCTCGACCGCCACCCGGCTCTTGTCCGAGGCCGACGAGCGCTATTTCCTGTTCGTGCACCGCTGCTTGAGCGGGCGCTTCATCGTCGTTTCTGCGATCAGCAAGGTGACCTCCTGGGCTGCCGTCGTCGATGCCAATGATCCGGAGTCCGGGCTGCGCGTCCTGGCACCGCCTCGCGAGGGCGTGGAGTACAGCGTCGAGCATCAAGGCGATCGCTTTCTGATTCTCACCAATCGTGACGCACCCAACTTCCGCGTGATGCAGGCACCCACACACGACGCGGACTGGGCGGCGTGGCGGGAGCTCATCCCGGCTCGGCCTCAGGTCTACGTGATGGACCTGCTCGCCTTTTCCGCGTTCGTTGCCCTGTTGATCAGGCGGGATGGCCAACCCGCCGTGGAAATCCTCGATTGTCGCCGCGGTGAGCTCCACGCCGTGGCGTTTTCCGAGCCGGTCTTCGAGGTCGACTTCGGGGCGAACATGATCTATGAGGCGACGTCGGTGCGCCTTGGCTTCGAGTCTCCGATAACGCCGCCGACGACTCTCGATTACGACATGGCCACGCGAGAACAGTGGGTGCGCAAGGTTCTGGAGGTTCGCGGCTACGAGCCGGAGGCGTACCGCTCCGAGCGCGTCTGGGCGCCAGCGGACGGCGGTGCGCTCGTGCCCATCTCCCTGGCCTATCGGCGCGACCTCGCAGACGGCTCTGCTCCCCGTCCGCTCTACCTGGAAGGCTACGGCGCCTATGGATTTCCTCTGCCGGTTTCGTTTTCCCAGGCGAAGGTGTCGCTGATGGACAGGGGGATCGTGGTCGCCTCCGCACATGTTCGCGGCGGTAGCGATCTCGGGCGGTCCTGGTATGATGACGGCAAGCTGCTGCGGAAGCGAAACACGATCGGCGATTTTGCCGCGGCCGCGCGCCACCTGGTGCATAGCGGCCGCGCCATTCCCGGCCGCCTCGCGGCCTATGGCGCGAGCGCCGGGGGCCTCTTGATCGGCGCCGTCCTGAACGAGCATCCGGCGCTGTTCGAGGCCGTGATCGCGGACGTGCCATTCGTTGACCTGGTGACGACGATGCTCGATCCGACGCTGCCGTTGACCGTCACCGAATGGGAGGAATGGGGCGATCCGCGAGACAAGGTGTTCTACGATTACATGATGTCCTACTCTCCGTACGACAATGTCGGACCGCGCCACTACCCACATGTCCTCTTGCGGGGTGGGTTTACGGATCCGCGGGTCCCCTATTGGGAGCCGGCAAAAATGGCCGCCAAGTTGCGTGAGCACACGACTAGCGGCAAGGACGTGCTTCTGCTGACGCAGCTCGCTGCCGGACACATGGGTGCATCCGGCCGCTATGAGCGGTTTCGGGAAGTGGCCGCCAACTACTGTTTCATCCTTTGGAAGCTGGGATTGGCAGGAGTGCCGCCCGCAGTAGACCGGGCGGTTTTCCGTGAAGAGGTTGCTGGAGGGCTGCAATGAGCTCGGCGCGAAGGTATTCGGTGAAGCTGGGTGTAGGCGAGAAACGGAGCTCTTATCTGCGGGCCGCCGGCTGCGTGTGTAGCGGTCGGCGGGCATGGGTGCTGGCGCTGCTCTGGTCCTTGGCGGCGGGATTCAGTGCCCCGGCGGACGCGGCGCCGGCCCCGGTCGCCACCGCAGTCGCGGAGGGTGTGGCGCCGATACGCGGTGGCAACGTTGCGGTTGCCCGCACCGTTGCGCTGAACGACGCCAAGCGCAACGCGGTTCTCTGGGCGGCGGGCGCCTACGTCGACGTCGAGTCCATGCCTGACCACCGCCGAGTGCGCGTCACGTCGGAAAGCCAGATCGTGAGTCAGCGCATTCTGTCCGAGGAAGCTCAAGGGAAGATGTATCATCTGCTCCTGGAAGCTGATGTCGTGCTTCCCAGCGCAATCATTTCCAGTCGCCAGGATATGGGTGTCGTGGCGTCGGCAGGAGAGCCGGTAATTCAGGAGCTCGAGGACGCCAGGATCAACTGGGGCGAAGGCTGGATCGAGGCGACCGGGCGCGCGGTGTCGCCGAGCACGGGTGAGATCTCGCAGGCCGCGCTCGAGCGCGTCGCCTTCACCGACGCCCAGGGCCGCATGCTGGAAGCGCTGAAGGGAATCCGGGCGCGCGGTCGGGTAAGGATCGGGGACGCCAAGGAAAAGTTGTTCCTGTACCGGCTCGAAGCCTTTTCCCGCGGTGCGGAGGCGGTTCCGGGGAGCGAGCGTCGCGAGGATGGGCGGTTTTCGCTTACCGTGCGCGCACCGCTGTGGGGAGTCACGGGCCTCGCCACGCTGTACTACCGTGAAGTGCTGCGCTCGCTGCCGGCGGTATCGCGATCCGCGGCAACGCCCGCTGCGACTGCAGCCGCGCCGGCGACGGCTGCAGGCCCGTCCGCCGTGCCAACCGCCACCCCTGCCGCGGAACCCAGCGTTACCACAGCGCCGCAGCCGCCTGAACCCACACCCACGGTGGCTGACAGCGCCAGTGCCACACTGCCTGCCGGTTCCTACACGGGTCTGGTGGTCGACGCCACGGGCACCGATCTGCGCGTCTCCTTATTTCCGTCGCTCGTCGATGAATCGGGTGATGCGCTCTCGTCCTTTGACACGGTCGCCGAGGACTCGCTGCGCACTGTTGGTCTGGCGAGCTTCCTACTGGCGTCGCGAGCCGAAGGCGGAGCCCGCCTCCTGTGGCCGGCGCGAAACATGCTGATGGGCCTGCTCGCGCGCTTGCTCGAGGCGATGGTCGCACCCGCCCTGGCCGCCGATGAGGCTGGCGATCTCGGCGTTTTTGAGCGAGATGGCCGCAATCCGCTACGACTGCGGGCGCGCGGGGTAACCGGGGCCGGCAACGCCGACATCGTCATCGCCAACGGTGATGCTCAGCTCCTGGCGCGGGACGAAGCGGTCAACGAGCTCCTCCGCCAGTGCCGGCTGGTGATCCTGGTCGGGCCGACCGCCGCTGAATAGGATCTGTTCACCCCCCTGCCACCGCTTGCGCGGGAGGGTCGAGGTGGCGGGTCTTCGTGATGCGCTTTGCGCACAGCGTGCAGTCGCACCGGCGGTGGCTTCAGGAGGTGAACAGTAGCGCTGAATGGGCGGCCACGAGCGGAGGCTTAACGCCCCGCTGCCGCGGTACGGGCGGCGAGCCAGTCCTTGACGGCATGGCCCGTGCCCATCGCCCACGGGCGCAGCTTGTCCGGTGGCACGGACCGATACGCCGCGAGCTCGTCGGAGAGCGTGATTGCCCCCTCAGCGCGCGCATGGTAGGCGATGATCGCCTGGTTCATTTCTGGAAAGGCATAGACTCCGATCAAGGAGACGACGGTAGCGTCGACGTCGAGCTGTTCTTTGATTTCCCGGACGATCGCCTGATCGGGCGCCTCGTGCGCCTCCAGAAAGCCCGTAACCAAACCATACCAGTGCTGCGGCCAATCGCGCGCGCGCACCAGAATGATGGCGCCCTCGTGCTCCAGCAAGGCGGCCACCACGGGTACGGGGTTGTTCCAGTGGACGAACCCGCACGCGTCATCGCTGCACACGGCGCGGGTACGTCCGGTACGTTCGACGTTGGCGAGAGGCTTTCCGCAGCTCGGGCAGAAGCGGTAGATCATGGCAAAATCCCGGTTGGAGCGGCAGGGCGCTCCCCTCTAGGTACCACCGCGGCGGGTGCTCTGACAAGCGCGCCGGCAGGGAGGGGAGCAAGCATTTGAAGCCAAAGTGCAACGTTTGCTTGCACTTCCGCGCGCGCTTGCTTTGGCCTATTCTGGTCCCGAAGCGTCAGCCACAGGCATTATCCCCCGTGGCGTACCCGGAATTGGGAGGGGCCGAGTGAGTGCTGGACATGCGACCGAGGCTGCGCCGGGCGAATTGGAGGGGCTCCGCGACGAAGTCGGGCGGCTGCGCGACGTGGTGCGGCAATATGAGCTCCGAGACGCGGCCGCTGGGGTGCCGGCACCCGCGGCTCCGCGCCCGCCCGGCGGCGCCTCGTCGCCTGCGGATGAGCGGTGTGGGTGTGCGGAGTGCGCCGCGTTGTTCGACGCACTGACGGCCATGCCCGCGGAAATCGTGTGCCTGGACCAATACGGCCACGTGGTCTACCGGCACCCCGAGTCGGCGTCTGGCGACGAGGAAGGCGCGCGCTCTCTGCCTTGGGAAGACCGGGCGGCGCTCGAGGAAATCCTGCTCTCGGGCGAAGCGCGCCTGCTCGATTACGTCGTCGAACGCAGTGGCCGCAAGTGGGCTTACCACGTGCTTCCCATGGCCCATGGCCGCGAGCAGAATGGCGCCCTGGTCTTCGCCTACGACATGACTGAGCTCTGGAGCTTTCTGTCGCGAGGACTCCAGCAGGAAAAGCACGACAGCCTGTTGACGTTTGCGTCGGGCCTGGCTCACGAGTTCAACAACCTGCTCGTCTGCGTCCTCGGCCCGGGCGAGCTGCTCCAGGTGCGGCTCCAGGATCGGGACCGGGAACGCAAGCTCTCGGAGCACATTATCCGCGCGGCGACGCGCATGTCCGAGCTCACCAATCAGCTCCTGAGCTACGCCCGCGGTAACGGCGCGAAACGGCGGCCGGCCCGCCTTGACGAAGTGCTCGCGGTCGCGTTCGCCCGCCTGTCAGGTGACGCCGGCATCAGCGCCGTCGGCGCCCCCGTCGTCGACCTCCCCGCCGGTCTGGACGCGATCCTCATCGACCCGGCGCAAGCCGCCAGCGTGTTCGCGGAGATCCTGCGAAACTCCGTCGAGGCGGGTGCGGCGCTCGACGCGATAAGCATCTCGGCAGCGTTGGTCGAGGTCAGCGACACGGGGCTGGCCGCCTATCCCGATCTCGAGCTCGCCGCGGGGAGCTACGTGCACGTGCAGGTCCGCGACGCCGGTCACGGCATGACCGACAGCGTCAGAAAGCGCATCTTTGAGCCGTTCTTCTCAACGAAGTTTCTGGGCCGCGGTCTCGGCCTGGCCGCGGCGCAAGGGATCATGCGCGCAAACGAAGGCTGGATCGAGGCCCGTAGCGAGCCGCGGGCGGGGGCGACCGTGCACCTGTGGTTTCCCGCCTGTCCGCGCCCTCCCGCGTCGGCTCCGGCTTCCGCGTTCGCGCGCGCGTCGCACGGGCGGCGGATCCTGGTCGTGGATGACGACGCCGAGGTACGCGGCGTTCTCGGCCAGTTGCTCGACGATCTCGGCTACGAATGCGTGCTGGCGGCCGATGGCCAGGAGGCCGTGGCCATCGTTCGCACTTCGCCGCTGCCGTTCGACCTCGTGGTCCTGGACTTGCACATGCCGGGGCTCGGCGGCGACAAGGCGTTCAGCGAGCTTGTCGGCATGGACCCAAACCTGCGGATCGCCGTCTATACAGGATACGATGAGGCCCTCGCCGTGAGCCGTTTGCCTCGCTGCGGAGAGCAGGCGGTCGCCATTCTGCGCAAGCCCCTGGGGGTGTCGGAGCTCCGGCTCGCCCTCGACAGGCTGTTCGAGGCCGGACCCGCAGGCCACCATCGCTGACGGGCGCGCGCGGCGGCAGCACCTGAATCTACCGCCCGGGCGACTGCGGGCTGCGCAGAAAGCGCATCACGAAGATCCCTGTCGCCGGTGATGATCGCGTCGAAGAGGTCGCCCCCCGGGGACGATGTCGCCGAGGCGAAGCGTATCACGCTGCTCATCGGGATCCTCGATTCTTCCGGACGACGCTCAGGGTGTCCAGCTTGCCAGCGACTCTGCGCTCAGGTGGAGGCCGCGGGCCTCTTCGTAGACGAATTCGTTGAAGTAATCCGCCCATGCCGACACCATAGGCGGGATCGATCTCGTTGTGCCACTGGCGGAGCCAGAGGACGAGCTCGCGGAGCCCGGCGAGCAGGGGCGTGAGCTTTTTGGCGGAGAACCCTTCTTGCTCCTTCATGCGGATGTAGTAGCCGGCGAGGGCCTGGGCTCTTTGGAGATAAGACCAGCCGGCCCAGCCGATGACGGGCGTGGGATCCACGCCGCGTTCGGCGCCGGGGTATCCGATGAACCGCTCCTTGGGCACGTCGAGCTTGCCGCGCAGTGCCCAGTACGCGGTCTTGCGGAAATCACCGGACCCGTATTTCGGGGGAACGGGGATGGTGCCGATTTCCGTGGCCTTGCGGGCAGCGGCCTGTGCCGCGGTGAGGTATTGGGGGAGGCCGGTGGGGAGGTTCGCGCACGCGTCGATCGCGTCTTCTCGGCGCTGCAGCTCCCAGGTCTTTTCCCAGATCTCGCGGTGGCGCAGACCGCTCGGCTGGTAGCGGTAGGCGGCGAGGAAGGGGACGGCTTCGGCGGTCACCAGATCGCTCACGAGGCGGGTCAGATCGAAGCTCGGGTTTTGGGTGAAAAGCTCGGCGGCCTGGAGGAAATCGGCATCGCCGGCGAGCTTGGCGGCGCGGTCGAGCATGAGGGGTAGGACCTCCTTTCTGTCTGGGGCTGCGGCGGCGCGGCGGACGTCGCCGAAGCAGACGACGGGAATGCGCGATGGGGTTGCCGCTTGCGCGTCCGCCACAGGCTCCACGGAAGCTCATGACTTTAGCACGGCCCAGGCGGCCCAGACCAGGGGAAACGCTTCAGAAGGCCCGAAAGGGCAAAAGTAGGCTGCCTGATGGCGGGCTGGCTGCACCCCCGGGGCCGCACGAGGTTTCAGAATCCTGCGATCCGTTCCAGGATGTGCTTCATGTTCACGCGCCCACCTGCCTGGCCGCGGTTCAGCGTGACGGGGCCGGTGGCGTCGGAATACCGCCGATCAGGAGGGTTCACACCGAATGCGCAAGATGGGACGATCTGCCGGCAGTGCGCCGCGTCTGGGACACGGGCGATATCACCTCGCGTGGGTAAGGGCGAAGTCAGGGTTGGGCTTGGCGGATCTCCTCGACCGGTTCAACGGCGCGCAACAGGCGTTGCTGAGCGCGTCGCGGGCTCGGGAAGAGACGGCCTGGGCGGAGATCGACGGGATGGCGGCGCGTGACATCGCCAACCAGGCATTCGACGACGGGGTCCGGGCTATTAGCCGCGATCTGCTCGCCGCCGCGGGCAACGACCGAGCCGCGGAACCCTACGCGCGCATGCTCCCGCAGGGCCTTGAGCACGAGATCGACACGCCGATTCTGGAGCAGGTCTCGCGCGGCACCAAACTACTCCATCGCCTCGCGTCGCTTGCCGAGGAAGACGCATTGCGCAAACGGCATGAGCCGGTGTTGAAAGCAGCGCTGGCGAGCCTGGATGAAGCCATCGCGGCGCTGAGCGCGGAGCTCGAAGCGACCGGCCGTGGTGCCGGATGAGCAGTAAGGCGCCCCAGTCGGCAAGAAACCGTAAAATGCCTCCGGCGCTTCGCTCCGCTGCATACTCAAGCGTAACTATGACGCCAGCGGACGCCCGGCAGGCATTTTCCGAAGTGAGAATGACGTCAGGGAAGCCAGTGCCACCGCAGCTATTTCTCGCAATCACGCGCGTGGAACCGCTGGCGCCGTGGCGCGACATGTCTACGGATCACGGCAAACCGCTGACGCCATTGCACCAACGCGCACCAGAGGCAGCGGCACTGAGGAGGTTGTTATGCGCATCCGCATAAGATGGCCCGCAGACCAGACCACGACGCGCGTGCCTGGTTGTTGCGATTACCCTGATGAATCGGTACCCTGTCATGCCGACAGGAATGTCAGGTTTTTCAGCTTATCCGGATCGGTCTAATTGTTGTTATGCATCACAGTAGGAGAGCAACATGGACACATTCGAATTCGCCGTTGATGAGTCACTTAGGCCGTCAGTGGAGCGCAAGTTTACTGGAACGACGCCAGGAGATGCTAGAATCTCTGCGCTTTCCCTTCCTTCCGGACCGTTTCTTACCCGGCTGGCCGTAATCGTCCTGCGTTTCTATCGTCGGGCAGCGCCTCGGTCATTGCGAAACAGGTGCGTGTTCGAACCGTGTTGTTCTCATTACAGCGAGCTTGCCTTTCGGCAACAAGGGTTTTGGCGCGGCCTAAAGTTGACTGGTCGCCGCCTGATTCGTTGTCGGGCTGGCAATGGGAGCGTCGATTATTCATTCATTGAGGAAGGAGGGAATCCGTGAAGTACAAAGTAGAGTCTATTGGGGCTGAGTTCTCGAGTAAGGCGATATCCAATTTCGAGAAACTGCTTGAGTCAAGGGCGGCGGAGGGCTACAGATTTCATTCTGTGTTCCAAGTCACGCAACCCGGATGTCTCGGCATTGGTCAGGGTACGACTACGTACTTGGCTGTCTACGTCAAAGAGTGATGCATAACAACCGGTTGCAGCGGACGGTCCGCTGTGCGGCCCGCCGCTGAACCAGGGCGTTCTGCGCATGACAATCGAGGATGAGTATAAATGAACGAGGCCGATACCTGCCGTGTTCTCGTCACCCCGGCCTTACGCAAGGTAGCCGTTCGTGCGGAGGAAACGATAAGGCTGGCCGGACAAATCGAGGAGGAACAGACCGTGCTCCTGCTCAAGAGAGTCGCCGAGCTCGGCAAGGACGCCCCCCGAGCCCCCATGGCCGAGGTCGCACCCGTCGTCTGTCGACCGGTGGTAATCGACCCGGGCGCCTGGGATCCGGAGCTCGGCATCCGCTCTTTGGCAAGGGCACGTTCCACAAGGACCCCATCGAGGGTTCCGAACTGGGCAGCAAACGCCTATTCCAAATCATGCGCGGCGGGCCGCAACAAAACCCTTGGCATCAAGAAACTGGAGGCCATCGAAGTCCCACTCCCGCCGATCGAACAACAGCGCGAGTTCCGCGAGCTGCTCCGGCGCATCCAACGCGCCGGAACCATCCACCAGTAAGCGACGGCATCCCTCGAAGCCCTCATGCCCGCCCTGCTGGACCAGGCCTTTCGGGGAGAATTGTAAAGGTGATGGCTTTGCGTATTGCGGCAATAGGAACATGAACCGATGAAACTGACCGATATCAAAATAGAGAACTTTCGTGGCGTTCGTTCGCTGCATCTGCCGCTTGACGGCCTGACGGTGCTTATCGGTGAGAACAATGCCGGCAAGTCAACCGTGCTGGAGGCCATCCGGCTGGTTCTGACGCGCGGTTTCGGCGTCTGTTGCGTTGCATGCCCCCAGACGAGCTTCGTTGCAGGTGGCGTGACAGTGGCCGATGCGCACGGCGGTTGGCAAGGACGTGTCTCATGAATCGGCAAGGGTTCGGGGGTAAGGCGGGGCTGGCTATAGCGCTCCGGGTG
>JACPHN010000047.1 GCA_016188575.1 Candidatus Schekmanbacteria bacterium | reverse complement strand
AGGTCTCAATCCCCTAGAAAACGGGGCCGGTCTGCAGACCAAAAGCTGACGCCGCGGAAATTTCTGCAGCGTCGGAAAGTCTCAATCCCCTAGAAAACGGGGCCGGTCTGCAGACCAGGTACGCACAGATCGAGATTGACGCCGCGGAAGCGGTCTCAATCCCCTAGAAAACGGGGCCGGTCTGCAGACCTTGAGATATTTCGCATGCGAAATATCCGGGTATGAAAGTCTCAATCCCCTAGAAAACGGGGCCGGTCTGCAGACGAAGGCTACCATCAAAGGGGACCTGGCAGCGGCCTCCGTCTCAATCCCCTAGAAAACGGGGCCGGTCTGCAGACTGCTCCTCTGCAGCAAGGAAGCGCTGCAGGGACATGTCTCAATCCCCTAGAAAACGGGGCCGGTCTGCAGACTGAAGGGTTAGTCGAAGAAATTCGCAAGAAGATCTGGAAGTCTCAATCCCCTAGAAAACGGGGCCGGTCTGCAGACTGTGCTCCCGAAAATCATCTCCCCAGGCCGAATGCCGGGCCTTTTTCAACGCACCCATAGGGGGGGATCCCCCACCATCCCCGGAACCGACATATTCAGTTACCAAGGAACTGCTCCAGCTTCGCGTTTTTCCGCGTCAACGGTGCTTTTTTCGTCTTCAATATACGCGATTGCCCCGATTGCCGCAAGGCCATGCCGCAAAACGCCGGTTGCTCCCGATTGCGGACAATGAGCTCCACGGTGTGCGTTGTCGGTCACAGCCGCGCTCCGCCCCGCCGCGCGCGGAGAGGCAGCAAACGCACCGTCTCGCCATCCGCCCGGGAACGAACGGACCGGTGCGAGGTAGCCGCTCCAAGTCCCTGATCGCACGCACACCCCGCCTTCCGCGCGCCGCGGCCGAGCGCGCGACGCGGAGCGTCGTCCGCGCGCGATTCCTCGCAAGCTCAGACGACGACCTGAATCCACCGCCACTTCGACCGCAAGCTGCGCTGAAAGCGCATCGCGAATACCCCCACCTCCCGCCCCCGCAAGCGGGGGGCGGGTCGGAGGGCGGCATTGTCACGCCGGTGCGTACGGCAAGGTCTCATGAGCTGGCAATCGCGCCAGGATTCCGGCTGTTGGCCGAACGCCGCGCGCATTGCGCTCGCCATGGTGTACAGCACCTTCGGCCGACGCCGGAGATTGTGGCCTGATCACGCTCTTCGGGAGCCCGTGAGCCGCCGCCGTTCGCCCGCTACACCACGATCACGTCCTCATCCGCAGTCAGCGTTCCCTGGCCGAGCACCTCGAGCGACGTCACGCACCGCTGGCAGAGGCGGTAGAAGCGCACGCTGTCCTCGCTCTGATCGATCGCCTCCGCCAGTCGCTTGCGCAGCCTCAGCAGCGCGCGCTCGTCGATCCGGCACTCGAACACGCTCTTCTGCACTCGCCGGCCGGTATCTTCCAGCACTTTCGCGACTTCCGCGCGCCGCCTGTCCGAAACCACGTCATAGCTCACCACGATATACACGACTACTCTCCTCGCGGCGACTTCACCGCAAATCGCCCGCAAACCTGGGGCCAGGCGAGGTCGCACCCGCTCTCGATGCCTCCCGGGGAAAGCCGGGATCGCGCCTGTATCGACCAATATGGATGCCGGCCTTCAGGCCGGCGACATGTTTGGGCGGGGTTTGGACCCCGCCCAAACCACCGCTGAAACCCCGGCCTTCAGGCCGGGGTTCCGCGGCGAATCCGCCCTGAAGGGCGGGGTTTCGGACCGGGTGACGAATGGATGAGCTTGCCGGCCTCGCGTCGATCGGGGGGCGATTTGGGTTCACCAGCGCCACTCGTACGGTTCGTATTCGTCCTCGCCGCGCACGTGGCGGGCGAGCCGGTAGACCTGTTCCCGCATGATCTGTCGATACGTCAGCGACTCGTCGCGCGGCGAATAGACCGCGCGCACGAGCATGCGTTGCTCCACCGCTGACACCCACTTGCGGACGCCGGCGGGCGTGAAGATCACTTGCCGCCGCTGCGGTCGCGGCCCGGTGCCCCGCGCGTCGCCGCCGGTGCCGGCGGGCTCGCCGCCACTACCACCGCCGCCATCCGCCACGCCGTCCGCCTCGGCGTCCGGCTCGCGCACGACCTCGGCGAGCAGCTCGGGAAGCTCGTCTTCTTCCTCGTCCTCGTCCGACTCCAGGGCGTCCTCGAAGTCGCGGCGAGTAATCATGCGCGTGTTGATCGCGCGCAGCACGGTCGTGTCGACGATGACGGGGCGGAGCTCCTCGATGAGGTCGAGCACCAGGGAGGCGCGGCCGCGCTCGAGCGCGTGCAGCGCTCCGAAGTGCGGGTCGAGACCCGCCAGCGCGACAACCCCGTGCATCGCGTTGGTCAACATCGTGTATCCGAAGGACAGCAGCACGTTGACCGGGTCGGGCGGCGGCCGCCGCTGCCGCGTGTGAAACGCCATGTCCGGGGCGTCGATGAGCTCGCCGAAGACCTCGAAGTAGGCGGCCGACGCGCGTCCTTCAAAGCCGCGCACCTCGTCCACGGTGCGGCAGCCGGCGAGCCGTTCGCCCGTGAGCCGCAGGAAAACCAGCGCCCGCGCCAGCGATTCGCTCTGCCGCGAGCGCTGGTAGCGCCCGAGCAGCGCGCGCTGGTTGGCGATCTTGCCGGCCACGAAACGGCGCGCCAGGGCGAGCGCGCGGGCCTCGTCGTCGAGCAGCCGGAACTGGTCCCGCCGCAGCGTCACGTGCGGGCTCGCGCCCGAGGTCAGCGAACCCAGGAACTTCCCCCCCATGGTCAGCAGCGCCACGTCGATGCCGCGCCGCAAACAGACGCGGAGCGCGGCGTTGGTGATTTGCACGCTGCCGAGCAGCACGAGCTGCTCAACCTTGGCCAGCGGTTCCTGGCGCAGCAGCACGCCCGCCTTCGAGATCAGCAGCCGCTCGGACTTCCGGTTGACCCGCGCGCCCTGCTCCGTCACGTACAGCACCGCCATCCGTTTGTCGCTCCTGTCCTCCGGGCAAGGTTACCGTGAAGGTGCCGGTCTCGTCTCGCCGCAGCAGGCCGTGCCGCGTGACGAGCTCGGTGATCGCCTGTTCTTCCATGAACGCGCGCAGGCGCTCCTCGAGGCTCTGCTGCAACCGCTGCATGCGACGTTGCTCGCTCTTGATCTTGATGAGCTCGCCGACGAGGTTTTCGAGCTGGAACCGCGTCAGGCGCACGGCATCGCCGCCCGCCTGGCGCTCGGCGCGCAGCTCGGAGAGGTGCAACAGCGGCGTCGGGTAGGTCGCGTTGGAGAGGTCGAAGCGGCAGTTGCAGTCGACGGCGCCGCTGATGGCGCTCACGCGCGAGCGGATCTTCGGGCAGCTCATCGGGTTGCCGCGTAGCCGGGATTTGAGGAAGTCGCTTTCCTGGACGGAGAGCGTGCGGGCGAGCACGGCGTTGACCATTTCGGCGCCGCGCGTGGCGTGGCCGAGGGTATAGGTGAGCACGACGCGCTCGTCGGCAGTCAGCGAGGAGGCGGTTTCGGCGCGGCGAATGATCTCGTTGAGCACCGGGCAGCGCTGGCGGAGCCAGAGCGCCTCCTGGTCCTGGTCGAGGTCGTAGGGGGCGCGTTCGGCGAGGCCGGCAGGCAAGGTCGCGACGTCCTCGGCCGTGACGTCGTGCTCGCCATCGGCTGCGCCGGAAAGGGATACGCCCGGAAGGGGGTGAATCTTGCCGCCGCCGCTGTGCCCCGGCTGCGCTCGCGGGTCGCCCGAACCCGGCGCGTATCGCTCGAGGATGCGCAAGACGTCGTCGCGGCGCACGGTGGGAGCGGCGGCGAGCAGCGCGCACGGGTCCGGGACCACGGTGCCGTCCTGGCGCAAGAACCGCGACGGCCGGCCGCTGCGGCGATGGATCGACAGTGGCAGCTTGATGAGATTGCCGAGCCCGCCGTGTGGGACCGTCGACTGCTTGGGGAACAGCTCGACGGTGATTTCCGCCGGCAGGCCGGTGAGGCCGTCGAGGATGAGGCGTCCGAGGCGGCGCGCCGCAAGCGCCGGGATCGGGGAAGCGAACAGCATCCAGACGTGGCGGCCCTTCTGGCCGGAATCCTCGAGGACACTGGGCAGATCGAAGGCCGCCGCGCGCTCGGCGATGGCCACCGCCGCCGCGTGCGTCAGCGCGTCGAGCCGAGCCCGCGCGCGACCGCTCTCCCCGGCGCCGGTGCGCGCGTATTTCGCCGCGTCCAGGTCGAAGGCGAGAAAGTTCACCGTGCGGTCGAGGCGCACCGGGTAGATCCCGACGGTGATGTTTCCCGAGAGGTGTTGCATCGCCACCGCCGGCGTGAACGGCTCGCTCACCGGCGTGTACCCCGTCGCCCCGCCCGGCGCCGCCCACTGGCGGGCGTAGACGCCCTCGCGCCCGCCGAACAGCGTGCAGAAGTTGATGGCGTCTCCTTCGGTGGGCATCGCCCCAGCGGGTGCGCCGGCGGCCGGAGGGTCGGTCTCGGCGGCCGGGTTTCGCGCCTCGCGGCGGGCGCGGCTCAGCGCCTCGCCGAGGCGCTGGTCGGCGGTGCGCCCGTGTGCCGCGGCGAGCACGTCCTGCGCCTCGTCCGGATGGCCGCGATCCCGCTGCCACCGCGCCAGGTGCATGGTGGCCTCGGCATCCTCCGGCGCCAGCGCCAGCAGACGCTCGTAGCAGCGCACGGCGCGATCGAGCTGCCCGTGGTCGGCGCGCAACTGCCCGAGCCGCCGCCACGCCTCCACACTGTCCGGATCGTCCCGAACCACCAGGTTGTATTCGCGCACCGCGCGCCCAAGCTCGCCGATCTCCTCGGCCAGCGCGCCGAGCGCCATGTGCAGCGCCGGATCCCGCCGCTCCAGCATGTCCTCGCGCGCCACCAGCTCCCGCGCCGCCGCCGCGTCGCCCGCTTCCCACGCGTCCCGGGCGCGCCGCACTTGCTCCAGCCATTCGCCCCCTTCGTCTTCACCGCTCATTGCCCGCTCCGACCTTTACGTGCACTCGCCGCACCCCTGCCGCCGCCCTGGGGAGATAGCCCAATTGTGGTGACGCCGCGCCGCGAATTGCAATGCGCGATCCGCGCGACGCCGCACCGCTCCGTCCCTCCCTCCGCCTGCGCGCGAAGATCAGGGCGAGACGCCACAGGATTGCCAGACGTCGCCAAATCTGATACTCTCCCGCGCAAAGTTTCCTCCACGACCCCAGCCTCAGGACCACGCTCATGGCCAAGTCGATCGGCATCGACCTCGGAACGACAAACTCGGTAGCCGCCATCAAGATCCTGGGTACCGAAATCCTCAAAAACGCCGAGGGCGAGCTGCTGACGCCGTCCTGCGTGTGCAGCCAAAAAGCCGGCGAGCCGCCCGCGAAACCGCGGCTCGTCGTCGGTCGCGACGCGCTCGCGTGGCGCAAACAGGACCCGGAGAACACGGTTGTCGCGGTCAAACGCCTCATCGGCAGGCCCTTCGACAGCCCCGAGGTGCAGCAGATCATCGCCGAGGCGCGCGTGCCCTACCGGATCGAGCGCCACGAGCGCGGCAGCGTCCATTCGCTGGCGATCAACCTGCACGGTGACCAGCTCACGCCCGAGGAGATCTCCGCGAAGATTCTGGACAAAATCCGCGCGGACGCCGAGGCGCAGCTCGGCGACAGGATCGAGCTGTGCGTGATCACGGTCCCGGCCTACTTCAACGACAAGCAGAAGCACGCCACGCGCCTGGCCGCGGCCCTGGCGGGGCTGAAAGTGCAGCGGCTCCTGCCCGAGCCGACGGCGGCGGCGATCTGCTTCGGCGTCGATGAGCTCGCGCCCGAGGACTCCCGGACGGTGATGGTATTCGACCTGGGTGGCGGTACGTTCGACCTGTCGGTGCTGATGATCAGCGGCGGGCAAGTCCTCGAGCAGGGCAAGGGAGGCGACATGTGGTTGGGCGGCGCCGACATCGACCGCCTCGTTGCCGAGCACGTGCTGCGCGAAACCGCGGCGGCGCACGAGCTCGACGACCTCCGCGCGCTCATCGCCGAGCAGCCGGTGGCGCGCCGCTACCGCTTTCTCGGGCAGTTGGCGGAGAAGGCCGAGGAGGCCAAGATCGCGCTCAGCAGCCGCGACCGGGTCGTCGTCGACATCCTCGGCGCCTTGACGGACCGCGACGGCGAGGAGCTCGACGTCGAGGTCGAATTCTCCAGAGCCGAGCTCGACCGGCTCGTGGCGCCGATCGCCGAGCGCACCGTCAAGCTCACTCGGGATCTCCTGCAAAGCTTGTGCCTGACGCCGGATCTCATCGACCAGGTGCTCATGGTCGGCGGTTCGTCGCTCGTGCCCAGCATCGTCGCTGCCGTGCAGGGCGAATTCGGCGCGGAAAAGGTCATGGTGCATCCGCGGCCCATGCTCGCCGTCGCCGAAGGCGCCGCCATCCTCAGCCATCGGCTTGCCGATACCTACGAATGCCCCGGCTGCGGCACCGCCGTCAAGCAGTCCGAAACCCGCTGCCAGCGCTGCGATTTCGACCTCGAGCGCCACGTCATCGAAAAGGGCGTCTTCGACATCGTTCACTCGGCCGCGCACGACTACTACATCTACCTGCAAAACGGCGAGCGCAAGCTGCTCATCGAAAAAGGGTCGCCCCTTCCCTGCGAGACCAGCGCCGTCTTCGAAACCGTCCACGCCGAGCAACAGCTCGCCCATCTGAAGTTCGTAAACGTGGTCAATGACGTGGAAGAGCCGGTGGGCGACCTGTGGTTGGCGTTTTCCGCCGGCGCGGACGAGGACGCCGCGGACGACACCGCCGATGAGGACCTGGCGGCCGCCGAGCAGCCGCGGCACGTGGAGATCGCGCTGCGCGTCGACAGCGACAACATCCTGGAAGTTTCCGCCGCCCTGCGCGAGCATCCCGAAATCGCGATCACCAAGACGCTGTCGCGCGGCAGCGGCGACGAGAAGCTCCTGCTCGAGCTCGAAGCGCTCATCGACCGGGCCAACAAGGAGCGATACTCGCAGTACGTCATGACCGACATCGAGCGCCACGTGGTCTCCGCCGTCAACGCCATCCATGAGCTTCTCGATCCGAATACCGGGCAGCTCGACGAGCAGCTTTTTCAGAAGACCGCGCGCTACCTCGAAACTGCCAGCCGGCTCGCCGCGGCGGACCAAACGTGCGGCCCCTCCATTTTCTACGCGGAGCACGGCCTTGACGAGTTCGGCGATCTCATCGCGCCGGAAGGGCACCGCGTCGTGCGGCAGCGCATCGCGGAGCTGCGCACGGCGGAGGACGAAGGCGACTACGACATCACGGCGGCCGCTATCCACGCCCTACACGACGCCATAGACGACCACTTTGGCGTCGCCAACTACATTCTGCAGATTCAGAGGGCGGTGGAGGTCTATGCGGATAGCGATCCCGCCCGCTCCGATCGCCTTGACCGCTCCCTTGCGGAAATCATGGACATGCTGTTGCGTCCAGGCGTGAACGAGAACGAGCTCACCGAGCTGCTCAAGAAGGCGCTCCACGAGGCCGATGACGCACTGGACACCGATTACACCGCCACCCGGACGATCCACAAGGACATCAGGGAACGGTAGATCGTGGCGCTGCTCACCGCATGCCCGGTCTGTGGGCGCGAGTGCGACGACGCCGGCCGGGACCACTGCCCGCAGTGCAACGCGGAGTGGACGTGCTTTCGCCTGTTGGAGGCCTTGCCGGAAAGCGCGACCGGCACCTTGTTGCCGCCGGCGGGCGGGCGTCAGACGCTGATGCTGGCGGCGCTGAGCGCGGTCCTGGCGCTCGCGCTCGCGGTCGGATTGTGGCAGGTCCGCGCGGTGACGTCGGCACAGCTTTCCGAGCTTGGCATGGCGCTGGTCCGGCTCGAGGACAGCGTCGAGCGTCTGGGTAGCGACGTGCGCAGACTTTCGGTGCCACCACCGCCGGAGCTCGTGTCAGCCCCCACTGCCTCGCCGGTCGCGCCGCCAACCGCGACCCTGCCTGAGCTCGTGCCTGTCGCGCCGGCGGTCCCTGCCCCGGCGCCGGACGCCGCCGCCACCCCTGCTACCACTGTCACCGCCGCCGCCGCGGGCGATTCCGCCCCGCCCGCTACCCTGGCCTACGACGCCCGGGAGGACGATACGCTCTGGGAAATCGCCGAGCGCTTCTATGGCCATGGCCGATATTATCCCGTGCTGCTCGCGCTCAGCCCGGAAGCGGGAATCTATGACATCGGCACCGGCGTGAGCCTGCGTATTCTGACCGATCGGCGGCGCGCCGCCGCCGTCTATGCGGAGCTCTGCCGCGTCACCGGCCCGCGGCTGACCTGCCGTTTTGCGCTCCGGCCTGACGACACTCCTGAGCGCGTGGCGGCGCGCTTTTTCCGCGCGGACGACGTGGCCCGCCGGACCGCGGAGCTGCGCGCGGCGTGGCCTGAAAACCGCGATCAACGCATCGACATCGAGATGCCATGAGCAAGAAGAACAAGCCAACTCATACAAGTGCCGGCGAGGTGATCGCCCGCGCCGAGCAGATGCTGGCGCGAGGGAACTTTCTGCTGGCGCTCCGCGGCTTCAAGGAGGCGGAACGTCTGGGAGCAGGCGCGGAGCTGACCGCGAAGATCGCGCTTTGCGATCGCGAAATCCGCAAGGAGACGGCGGATCGGCTGGTCAAGAACGCGCGGCGCCTGCAGAGTGCCGGGAAGGTGGAGGAGGCCCGTGCGGCGCTCGCGGAAGCGCACGCGCTGCTGCCGGAGGACGCCGCGGTCGGCGAGCGCTGCGCGGCTCTGGAGGACGCATTCGCTCGGCAGCAGGGCGCGCACCTGGCGCGGATCAGGCTGCAGGCTGGGGACCTCTCCGGCGCCGCGGAGCTGTTCGCGGCGAATGCCGCGGCCCTGGCCGACGACAGCTCCCGCCGCGTCGCCGCGCAGACGCTGCTCGCTGCCGGCCGCGACGGCGAGGCGCTGGCGATCCTGGAGCGCATCTCGCAGCTCGCCGAGGTGGACCGCTACGCGTACGGTCTTGCCCTGGCCAGGCTCGGGCGCCACGCCGACTGCCTCGTCCAGTGGCGGCAGATCGCCGGTGACGACCCCGAGCTTGCGGCGCAGCGGATGGCCGTCAGGGCGCTGTGGACCGCGGACCTGTACGCCCGCGCCGCAACGCCCGGCGACCTCGGAAAGCTCCTCGCGGAAGGGCGCGAGCTGCTCGCCTACGGAGAGGATCCGGAGCGCCTCGGGCCGTTGCTCCGCCACTGCCGCGTGGGGCACTTTCGGGAGCTGTGGCTCGCCGGGCGCTTCGCCGAAATCGCCGCCCTGCTCGACCCCGAGCCCAGCGAACGCGATCCGGTATGGCTCGCATTCTACGCCAAGCTGTTCCGCCGCCTCGCCGAGATGGACGCCACCTTCGTTGCTCCCCTGTCGCGTTTCTGGTTGAGCGCCGTGCTCTCACCCGAGCTCGCTGCGGGCTCCGCTCTCGATCCCGCTGGCCGGGAGTGGCTACGCAACGAGCTCGTGCAAATGGGCGAGGCTATCCTGCGCCGGCACGCGGACGCGCAGGCGCCGGGCGCGGCCGCGGAGCTTGCGGTATTCCTCGCCGAGAAGCAGGTGCTCGCCGAGCTGTCCGCCGTCGCCGGCACCGCAGGGAGCTCGCTGCCGTTGCCGCTGCTGTCGCCCCGCCTCGCGCTGGGCACTCCGCACCAGGAATCCCTGCGGGCCTTCACGATCAAGCACGCCGCGGCGTTCGCCTCGCACTTTCGCTTCCTCGAAACGGCGGCCTTCTACTCCACGGCCGCGGCGAGCATGCTACTGCTCGAGGAAGGCGAGTACGAGCGCGCCTACAAGTCCCTGCCCGCGGCCGCCGGGAGTGAGGTCCAGCGCTACGCGCGCGACAAGGTCACCTTCTTTTTCGGCCTGTGCTGCATGGATACCGGGCGCACGGTGCTCCCCGATTTCTACGATCGCGCGAGTGACTACCTGGCCGCGGCACCCGGCGCCGAGAACGACATCGTCGCGCTCGCCCGCGACGCCGTGGAGCAGTCCCACCTTGCGGTTTACGAAGCGCTGCTCGATCGCATTTATCGCGAGCGACCCCGCCCCGAGCTGGCCCGCGCTCTCTCTCTGGTCATCACCTACAGCGATGCTGTCGCTTACATGGCAGGCACCAAGGCCATCGCGGACAGCGTCGCCGCCCTGCAGCGGGCGCTCGAGCTGGATCCCGCCAATCAGCTCGCGCGCACGGGCCTCGACGCAGTACAGCAGCATCGCACCATGCGCAACCTCGTCAAGGCACTCGATCGCGGCAAGCTCGACCGGGCCTGCGCGATCGCGGCAGAATCGGGCTCGAGCGACGTTCGCGACGCTTTTTTTGAGGAGCTCGGGCAGATGCTGGCGCACCTCGATGCCCACAGCGCGCAATGTACCCACGAGATCCCGACGTTGGAGCAGATGCACCGGTGGGCCGAACGCCTCGATCCCCATCACCCCACCGCGGCCGCGATTCGCGTGAGGATGGCGCAATGTCGGAAATGGTAAATCCTTTTGAAATCCTCGGCTTGCCGGTGGGTGCCACCAAGAAGGAGATCCTGGAGGCGACAGCGCGGGCGTTGCGGGAACGACGGCATGGCGGCCTTGAGATCGCGCAGGCCCAGCGCTCCTTGCTCGATCCACGCCGCGCGGCACTGGCGGAGCTTCTTCACTGCTTCTCTCTACCCGCCGTGGAGCTGCCGCATCACCCCGACCCGAGCCCGACGACCGCCGGCGCCGGCCTTGCCTATCTCAGCCGCTTTCGCAGCGACGCGTGAACGACATCAAGCAGTATCTCCGCGACCGGCTGGCGACGTTCCAGCGGCGGATCGTCGAGCTCGAACAGGAATCGAGGCGGCGCGAGGACGAGAGCCAGGCCGCCCGGCTCGCGCTCTACAACGGGATCTTCGAGGCCGTCGACGCCCTTTCCAGTCTTGCCGCGAGCATCGAGCGCCGCGGTGACGAGCTGGGCCGCTCGGGGAAACGGCTCGCCGGCAACGTGCAGGCCATCCGGCGCAAGCTGCTCAGGACGCTCGAGGAGCAACACATCGTCGAGCTGTCCGTCACCGCAGGCAAGGCCACGTTGGAAGCGTGCACCGTCGTCGAGACGCGACCCGCGGCCGAGCTGCCGAATACGACGATCCTCAACGTGGTGCGCCCTGGCTATGTCGATCAGGCGCGAAACCGGATCCTGCGCAAGGCCGAGGTGATCACGGTACGCAACCAATAGGGCGGCGGGAGCTCTTCTCCGGCGCGCGCTTGCCGCATCGGGGCGGCGCCCATAGAATGAAGAGCGGTATCGCTCGCGGCCGGCGGCGGCGGGTCGCGATTTCATCCGCAGAGGAGGTCCCCCATGCCGCTTCTTCGCGAACCGAAAGTCGGCGAGCTCGTCGAGGTGGTGCTCACCTACGATGACTATTGCGCGCTCCCGAACGACGGGCGGCGCTACGAAATCCTGGAAGGCGATCTCTACGTGACTCCCGCACCAACCACCCGACACCAACGCGTGAGCCGCAATCTGCAATGGATTCTTCACGACCACGTCACGCATAAGAGGCTCGGCGAGATCCTCAACGCGCCGATCGACGTCATCTTGAGCGACACCAATGTCTGCCAGCCCGACCTCGTCTTCATCGCCGCGGAGCGGCGGGATATCGTCACCGAAAAGAACCTGCAGGGCGCTCCGACGCTTCTGGTCGAGATTCTGTCGCCGAGCTCGAGGCGGCAGGATGTCACCGTGAAAATGAACGTGTACGCGAAACACGGCGTGCCGCACTACTGGATACTCGATCCCGACGCGCGCACCGTGGATGAGTATGTACTGGAGCCTGACGCCGTTTCCTACTCGTTGCGGGGACGCATCGAGGGGAGCTCACCATTTCGCAGCGCCGCCTTGCCCGACCTCGCCGTCGATCTCGGAGAGGTGTGGGCGTAGCGGGCGGCGGGAGCTCTTCTCCGCCGCGACCCTACCCGTCGCTGGTGGTGAGGCGGCGGCGGTCTGATCTGCGTCCGTCATTCTAAGCGAAGAACGGAGCGGCGCCAGACTGGCCGCGCCGGGGGCTGCCGAGGTGGCACGGCTCGCGCCGTGGCGTGCCGCGGTCCGAGCGGCGGGCCCTCGTCGTGTTCGGGAAACGCGCGCAACGCGAGGTGCGGACCTCTACCGTATTCGGAAACCGCCCGTAACGCGAGGTGGGGACCTCTACCGTATTCGGGAATCGCGCGCAACGCGAGGTGCGGACCTCTACCGTATTCGGGAAACGCCCGCAACGCGAGGTGGGGACCTCTACCGTATTCAGGAATAGCCCGCAACGCGAGGTGGGGACCTCTACCACATTCGGGAACCGCCGCTGCCACCCCGGCCCGAAACGCGTGATGAACATTTTCGCACCCGCACCCCCGTATTTCGGCGCGATGAATCTCGCCGCTACCGCCTCGCGAAGAGCGTAGGCGCGAGATCTATCGCGCGCTGATACCGGAACGAGCTCTGGTTTGGTGACCTCCCCTTCCGATTGAATAATCGCGCATGCTGTCCGTATAGTGCATGAGCATTGCCTACTTACCCCGAACAGGAGTTAGCCTCGTGAACGTCGATTCGGTTCAAGGAAGCGCGCCGGAGTATCCGGTGCAGGCGCCTGCAGCAGCATCTGAAGCGACTCCCGCCCAGGAGGTAGCGAAGCCCGAACCGGCCGCCGAGACCGGCGAGGCCCCGCCCGATTCCTATGATGACGCGGGTGCGATCGCGCGGCGGCAGGAGTTACTGGGGAAGGCAGGGACAGCGGGAACGGGCGCCGGCGACGAGCCGGCCGGCAAGCCCGATGCCGGCGGTCCGGCTTCGCTCGACGCCCTACCGTCTCGCGGCAGGAGCGCGAAGCGCCCGACCGCGACGCCCCCCGCGAGCCGGGGAGACGGTGATGGGGGGGGCAGCAGCCCGGCCAGTGACGCGCTGGACGTGAAACAATCGGCCCCGGCGGAGAAGACCGCTAGCGCGCCCGAGCTCAAAGACGGTACCGCCGCCCGCGAAGACGACAAGAACATGTACGTGAAGCTCAGCGATGGCCGCGAGCTCACTATTCCCAAGGACGACGGTAGCGGTAACCCCACGACGTCCATCGCCGAAAAGGACCCCAAGACGGGCAAGCTGAAGATGAGGATCCCGGCCGGCAAGCTGTCCACCGTGACCGACGAAGGTCTTCGCGAATTCCTGACCAATGCGGATACGGAGATCGGCAAGCGCCAGGCCGTGCTCGACAAGCTGAAGGCCGACGGCGCGCCCAAGCACAAGCGCATGCTGGCGCAAGTCGACCTGGATCGGGCGTACGACACCCGGTCGCTCGGGGTCCGCTGGCTCCTGGACGGAGCGGCAACACATCACGGCAAGCCGTCCGTGTTCGGAAAGTCCCACCCCAAGGGCCTGTCGTATAACGACATGGAGGAGTATCTCAAATGGCAGACGTACGAGACCCGCGAACAAGTTCGCAACAGCCGGGAGCTGTGGAAACGGCTCGGGCAATCACCGCTGCCATTCAAAACCAACCCGAACATCAAGAAGCCCGAATAGAGGGAGTCGAGTACCTGTTTGCCGCCCCCCACCCCGACCCTCCCACCGCAAGCGGGGGGAGGGGGTTGCCAGCCACGAGTGAGAGGCTACGAAACCGATGTGGGATCCCAATCAGTATGCCCTTTTCAGCAGGCAGCGATCCCGGCCCTTCCATGATTTGCTTGCGCGGCTCCGCGACCGGCCGGCGGCGCCGGTCGTCGATCTGGGGTGCGGGTCGGGCGAGCTGACGCGCCTGTTGGCCGAGCTGTGGCCGGCGGCGGTCGTCACCGGCGTGGACAGCTCCGCGGAAATGCTCGCCCGCGCGGGCGAGCACGCCATTCTCGGGCGGCTGAGCTGGCTGCGGGCGGACATCGCCACCTGGAGCTCCGAGCAGCCCGTGGACCTGCTCTTCAGCAACGCCGCTCTGCACTGGGTGCCGCGACACGAGGTGCAGATCCCGCGACTGGCCGCGATGGTGGCGCCTGGTGGCCGCTTCGCGGTGCAAATGCCGAACAACTTCGCGCAGCCCTCGCACCAGACGATTCTCGCCGTGGCCGCGCGCGATCGCTGGAAGAACAAGCTGGCGCCCGCACTGGAGCGTCCCCCCGGGGTGATGCCGCTCCGCTGGTACGCGGCGACCATGCTTGCCGCGGGATTCGGGGTCGACGCCTGGGAGACCGAATACCTCCACGTGCTCCACGGCGACAATCCGGTTCGCGAATGGGTGCGAGGAACGGCACTGCGGCCGCTCCTGAACCTGCTCACCACTGCGGAACAGGAAGCGTTCCTGGCGGAGGTGGGGGAGGAGCTCGCGCGAGCCTATCCGCCGTCGGGCGATCTCGGGACGATTTTTCCGTTTCAGCGGGTGTTTTTCGTCGCGACGCGGCGCTAGAGAGAGCGCATCGCTCACTGCGGTGGCGGCGTCGCCGCGAGGTAGCAGCGGATGCACCGGGTGTCGGCGCGAGCACCACCCCAGGCGGCGCTCGGAATCCGGGAAAGCTCGTCAGTGAACGCCCAGAGTCCGGGCTCCGTGTCGCTGGATTTGCCCACCGCCGTCACTCCTTGTGCTGGTCGGCTCCCGCCGTGGCCTGCCGCCGCGCCCGCCAGCGCAAGATGGGCGCAAGCTGAGGATGCGCCGCAGCGTCTCGTCGAAAGGCCATGTCCATGCCGTGAAGCGCTCTGCCAAGGACCGCGGCGGCGGCCGCGCCGGCGGCGTCGGCCTCATCCGGCCGGCCGAGCCGCTCCAGACCGCGCGCCTTGAGCACCAGCGCCACCGCGAGCCGGCTACGTGCGCCCAGTCTGGAGAGGCGGCCGATCGCCTCTGCCGCGCGCGCCAGGCCTTGCTCGAAGTCGCCCGCCTCCGTCCCGCGCTCGATGCACAGCGTGGCCTCGCCAAGCAGGGCCTCGACACTGAGCTCGAGGTCCATCTCCGCCGCTTCAGCACCAACCGCGGCCCCCGCCGGCGGCGCCGCCGCCGCTGCGAGTGGCCACATGCCGCCGCCCGCTGCGACCGCCCGCCACGCGTTCATACACCGCTGCAGCAGCTCCAGCCCGAGGCCCGCAGCTACCGCCAACCCCGCATCGTAACCGCGCACTGCCTCCTCCACGTCCCCGGAAAGATACGCCGCGAACGCCAGTCGCTCACGCACTTCGGCCTCATGATAAGGATCTCCGCGCGTCGAGCACAGCCGCAAGCTCTCAGCGAGCACCTCCCGCGCTTCGCCGAAGCGACCCACGTCCACCAGGGCGGCGCCGAGGTTGTACAGCGCCAGACCGAGCCCCACGGCATCGTCCCGCGCGCGGTGGCTGGCCACCACGTTGGTCAACAGCTCCACGGCCTCTTGCCCGAGACCGAGCTGGCGCTTGACGATGCCGAGGTTATTCTCGGCCTGCGTCTGCATCGCCCTGCTGCCGATGCTCGCGAACACGTCGAGCGCTCGTAGGAACGCCTCCTCCGCCTCCGCCAGCGGCCCCGTGTCGAGCAGCGCGGCGCCGCGGTTCAACGCGATCGTCCCCGCCTGCAGGCGATCGCCGATTTCTTCACAGCGCGCCATGGCTTCCTCGAAATAGCCGCGCGAACGCGCGGCGTCTCCTTGCCGCAGGCAGAGAATACCGAGATTCTGCAGCGTCGACACCACGCCGCGCGTGTGCCCCGATGCGCGCGCCAGCTCCAGGCTTTTCTCGAGATAGCCCAAGGCGCTGTCGAAATGGCCGCCGGCTTCCTCGACCAGGCCGGAGTAGCCCAGCAAGCGGACGGCCAGCTCCGGCGCCGCGCCGGCGGTGAGGAGCGAGCGCGCTCGCCGCAGGTCGTCGCGGGCCTGATCGGTATCTCCGAGCTGCCAGCGGGACACGCCAAGATAGGTCAGCGCGTTGCATGCGCCCTCGGTGTCTCCCTGAGCAAGCGCGAGCGCCTGCGCCTGCGCCGCCGGCGCGAGCGCTGCCTCCGCCGCGCGAGACCGGATTCGCGTCGCCGCCTCCAGCAGCAAAAGCTCCTTCAGTCGCACGTCCGGCCGCGGCGCCGCCGCGACGATGGCCCTGGCCGCCTCGATGTCAGCGATGGACTGCGCGTGCTCGCCGTGCAGGTCGAACAGTCGCGCGCGCCGCTCGAGAAGTGCGAGCCGCTCTCCTGTGCACTGGCTCGGGACGAGTGCCAGGGCGCGGTCGAGATAGCCGATGGCCGTTTCCAGGGAAGCCGCCGCGCGATCCCGATCCGCCGCGCGCACGTAGGCGTCGATCGCCTTTGCGATCTCGCCCGCCGCCTCCCAATGTCGTGCCAGGGCGGGTGCAAAATCCACGGCGACATCATCTCCGCCCTGCCGCTCGAGGTTGACGGCGACGGCCCGGTGCAGCTCCCTTGCCGACTCCGGAGACAGGCCCGCGTACGCGGCCTCCCGCAGCTTCTCGTGCAAGAAGCGCAGGCGCTGCAGCAGGGGCAGCTCTTCGAGCAGGTGCCGGCGCAGCAACGCCCCGAGCGCCTCATCGAAGGCGTCCGCCGATAGCCCCACAATACTCTGCAGCAACCCCACCGCGACCTCGCGTCCGATTACGGCCGCGGCTCGCAAGAGCGCCATGGCGTCTTCCCGTACGCCCGCGAGCCGGGAGCGGAGCAGCTCGGCCACGCCCGCGGGCGTCGGCAACCGGGAAAAGCCCTCCAGATCGACGGCGTCTTCAAAGTCGCCGGCATCGCCAGCGCCACACGCGCGCGCGGTTCCCACCTGCACCACCCAACGGCCGAGATGATCGCGCCCGAGCGCCCCCTCGAGCACCGCCGTCCGCAGGTATTCGGCGACAAAAAACGGGTTCCCCTCGCAACTTCGCTCGAGCACGACCGCAAGATCCGCCACCCGATGGTGCACCCCGAGCATGTCGGCCACCATGCTCTCGACGGCCGTGACGTCGAGGCGCCCCAGGTCGACCGCCACGACCCCGGATTGCTGCGCGAGGCGCGCCAGCCGATCTTGCCACGCGCCGGCCTCGTCGGTGCGGTAGGTGGCGACGAGGCCGATCTCCATCCGCCACAGCCGGCCCGAAGCGAGCACGTGCTCGAGAAAAGCGACGGTCAGCTCGTCTCCCCACTGGAGGTCGTCGATGACGATGGCCATCGCTTCTCCCTCGCTCGTTTTCGCCAGCAGCTTCGCGAGCGCTTCAAAGGCCCGCAGCCGCATCGCCTCCGGCGCGAGCTCCTCCGGAGGTTCCGTGCCGGCCACGCCTGGCAGGGCAAGCAGCCGGGGATAATACGGCGCAAGCACGGGGGCATCCTTGCCCAGCAGCATGCTTGCGGCCTCGACGCCCCATTCTTGGCACCTGTCCGCCACGTACTGGAAGACGTGGCGGAAGCCGCCGAGGGGATGAGCGCCGTCCGGGTCGGGACTCCCGTCCGCCCTGGGAGCGGCGAAGGCTCCGGGGAGCACCAGCACCCGCTGCGTGACTGCGAGGCGGCCAAACTCGGAGGCAAATCGCGTCTTTCCGACTCCACTCGCCCCGCGCACCAGGCACAGCGCCGCCCGGCGTCTACTCAGACCGCGGACGAGCTCGGCCGCTACCCGCAGCGCTGGCTCGCGGCCGACCATGCCCGGGCGATACAGCACCGGGCGGCATGCGGGAAGCGGCCCGGCGTAAGTCGCCGTTTCCCCCAGACCTTCCACGACGGCGCAGACGACGTCGGCGTGCGACACGCGGCGGCGACGATCTTTCTCGAGAAGGCCGATGACCAGCTCATCCAGTTTGGGTGGAATGCCGCGTACCAGCGCCGAAGGGGGTTGAGGCGTGGCCCGCAGGTGCATGTCGACAAGCGCCCGGGTGACCAGGGTTACGAACGGCGGCTGCCCGGTGAGAAGCTGGAACAGGACGCACCCGAGGGCATAAAGATCACTGCGCGCATCGAGCAGATCGCCGCGGATCTGCTCCGGAGACATGTACAGCAACGTGCCGCTGCGGGCGTATTCCTCGGCAAGCCGTTCCCGCGAGCTCTGATTGACCCACTGGTGCGCCAGCCCGAAGTCCGTCAACACGGGCTCCCCATCCGCACGGACGAGGACGTTTTGCGGCTTGATGTCGCGATGGAGCACCCCTTCCCCATGCAGGTAGCTCAGCGTGAGCGCGAGCCGGTGCACCACCCGCAGGACTTCCGGCAAATTTGTGCGGGGCTCCGGCGGCGCAGCGGCCCGGCCAGCTCGTCCACTGCCCGCTTCCCTGCCTCCCCCCACCGCACCTCCCGCCGCACGCGGGGGAAGGCAGGGAGGGGGGAGATGAAGCGGGGGGGGGGCATGCTCCCTGTCGCGGTGGTCGACCGTCCGTCCGACGTCCGCATGCGCCGTGGTCCGGTCCGTGTCGCCGCCGGGCGTCGTCTTCTCGCCCGTGTCATCATCGTCCAGGCGCGCGACCGGGGGGTGCCAGTATCCCAGGCAGTACGCCCCGAGCGGTTGCCCGACAACAAGCTCCATGGCGTACCAGGGAAGTCCGCCGGCGGTTCCGTGGTCCTCGATCCGCACAATGCCGGGATGTCGCAGCGTGGTCAGCACGTGGATCTCGCGCCGCAACGACGGCAGCAACGTCGCCGAGACCGCCTTTACCGTCTTGAGCGCGACGTGCCGGCGGCTCGCCACGTGCAGCGCGTGGTACACGGCGCCCATGGCCCCCTCGCCGAGGATCCCGAAGATCTCGTAGCCGGGGATCGCGGGTAGCCGGTCGGTCACGAATTGTCGATGAGCCGGTGGCGGCGGGGCCGTCGTCGCCGTCGCTCAAGCCCCTGTGCCCGCGCTCGCGCCCACGCCCACGCCAGGCCAGGCGCCACCAGCGCCCACGCTGGCAGCCCGGGGGCCGGGACCTTGAATTCGGGAGCCGTGGTTTTGCAAACCGCCTCGGTCGTGGGTCCGGGGTCGCCGTCGGTCTCGCGCGTCTGCACCGCGAAGCAGTACGTCGTGCCTGGCGAGAGATCCGGCACGATGGCGCTCGTCGACAGCCCCGCGTCGGCGGTGAACGGCAAGTTGCCGGCACTGCTACCCCATCGCACCGTGTAGCCGCCGAGATCGTCCTCCTCCAGCGGCTGCCACGACACGAACGCGTCGACATTCCCGGCGCGGCGCCCAGCAGATGCTCCGTTGGGCGCCCGATACAGGCCGTACCCGACGGCAACGCCGCGCGCGATCCCCACCGGCGTGTCGATGACGAACTGGAACGACTCATCGTCCAGCAGCAGGAATCCACTCGCATCGACGGCGCCTGAGATGCGCAGGGTGTGCGTCCCGTCCCTGGTCGCGGGGACGATCTCGAACGCATAGCCGAGCGTGTCGTTCGCCTCCTCCGTCGTTGACCATACCGGGTCGGTGAGCACGACGTCCGCGTACGGCGACTCGAGACCGAAGCTCACTGCCGGTGTCACCGAAGTGTCCATGGAACGGCTGAGCTGGATCGTCAAGGTCACCGCCTCCGCGCTGAGCGGGCTCGGCGGGTCGAGCGTCCGGCGGTACACGAAACCGGGAGCGCTGCGGACGGGCGCATCGAGGAATGGCGTGTAATCGACCGACGTGCGATCGAACCAGTCATCCGCGTCCCAAATCCTGGCCGCGATCTCTGCCGAGACCGTGGTGCCCCAATAGTTCCCTTGAGCGTCGAGCTCCGGCACCTCCACCCGCGGGGCGTTGACGGCGTACCCGATTCCGTCTCCGTACACGCCCGCGAAGTTGTTGCCGGCAAGCGGTGGAGCGACCGCCGTCGAGGTCGCCATGTATCCGTACTTCACGCCCCCGGCGCGGTCCACGAAGGTGTTTTCGGATACGGTCGCGGCAACCTGCGCGTAGCCGGCGAAAAGATACAACGGGCCACCGACGAGATTGCCCTTGAACGTCCCGCCCGGCAGCGGGTCCTGGTCGAAGCTCGCGAGCTGGACCGCGGTCGCCAGAGCGTAGAACGCGTTGTTCTCGATCCGCATGGGCTCGTCATCGGTGTCGAGTCCAAGGTAACCGTCGCGGATGACCGTGTGCGCGATGTACGGTCCGACGTAGCCGTCCGGCGACGGGGTCGTTCCATCAACTTCGACGCTGGTAGGCATGGTCGAGCTGGATCCCGTCTTTTCGACGATGCACCACTCGAGAATGGACCCCGATTGATAGGCACCTTCGCTATCGAAGCTGGCCGCAACGTGCCCGGCCCTGAATCGGATTCCCGGTGCGTAGGGAGAAAAGCTGCCCCAGCCGGCTCCCGGCGTCGCCTCGGAAAACACGATCGGGGCCAGGCGTGTGCCGCGCGCCACAAGCTCGCCGTCGACCAAAAGATTGACCGGCTGGCCCTTGGACATCGCCGGAAACAGTACTCTGACGCCCGGTTCGATCGTCAGGCGGGCACCTGATGCGACAGTGAGCGGATCACTGACGCGAACCACCGTGCCCTCCTCCCATAGGGTGTCGGTGGAGATCGTCCCGCCGACGTCACGAGCACCCAGCGCGAGCGTGAAAGGGGCCTCGCTCGGGGCACCCGCGCCGGCCGTCGCGGCGATCGTAAAGGCGATTTCCTGACCCGCCGCTGCCGCGGCCAGCGTGACCTGGAACGGTGCGGACGCATTGGTTGCGCTTTCGCCGTGCGCGATCGCTCCAAACGAGGAACTATTGTTGTCGATTGTGACCAGGCTGCTTTCCGTCGCCAGCGTCCCGGTCACGGCGGCCGCGTCTCCATATTGGTTGCGCAGCGTCGTGACCAGGCGCACCGTCTCGCCGCCGTCGGCCTCGCCGTCGCCGTCGCACAGCGGGCAGATGCCCGTATCCTGGTCGTCCACGGTGACTCCCGCCACGACAAGATCCGGTTCCGGCGTCGCGGCCAGCGCCGCGTAGGCGTTGATGCGGCCGGATCCTGTTCCCGAGGCGACCAGCGCGTCGGCCGTGTGGGCAAGCTGCGCCGACACGAGGAACGCATCCCAATCCGGGTGCTGCGCCCGGACGAGCGCCGCCGTCCCGGACACAAAAGGAGCCGCCATGCTCGTGCCACTCCACGTACCTGTAGCACCGCCGGGCAAGGTGGAGACAATGTCCGTCCCCGGACCGGCCACCGTCACCCAATCGCCGCGATTGGAAAAGCTCGCGAGGCCATCGTTGCTGTCTGATGCAGCGACGGCGACGACTCCCTCGTTGGCGGCCGGATAAAAGGGTGCTGAGCTGCCGTTATTGCCGGCGGCGCCCACCACCACCGCGCCGCCAGCGATCGCCGCCGTGATCGCGTCCTGGATCGACTGTGAATACGTGGCGGAGCCCAGCGAAAGGTTGATGACGGACGCGCCATTGGCAGCGGCCAGCGCGATCCCCTCGGCGACCGTCGAGAACGCCCCCGTCGCCGTGGCATCCAGTACCTTGATTGGCATCACGCGACAACTCCAACACACCCCCGCGATCCCCGCGCCGTTGTTCCCGGTGGCCGCGGCGATTCCGGCGACATGCGTGCCATGGCCGGAGTCATCCGCGGGGTCGCTGTCGTCGTTGACCAGATCCGCCCCCGGAACGCTGACGATGCGACCGCCCATCTCAGGATGCTGCATGTCGAGCCCGGTATCGAGCACCGCGACGACTTGATCGGCGCCCGTGGTCAGCTCCCACGCCGCCGGGGCGTCGATGTCGGCATCCACGGTGCCGCCGGTCTGGCCCTCGTTGTGCAGCGCCCACTGCGCCGGGAACTCGGGATCCGTCGGCGTCAGATCCACGGCGTGAACCACGCCGTCCACTTCCGCCCACAAGACGTCCGGTCGGGCGCGGAGCCGGTGAGCGATTTCTGCGGCGTTGTCGCTGCCCCCGACAGGCGCCACGACGGTCGCCGCAAGCACCAGCCAGGCGCGCCGAGCGGCGCCGATCCGCGCCCCCGCCGGCGGGGCCCCACCGTACAGCCGCCGCGCTCCGGCCAGACCCGCGACGCGGCGCTCCAGCACTGCCACGCCCACCGATCCCAGCTCCCGCCCCACCTCGGACTCCGGCCGAAAGGCGACGATGATCCGCTCCGACGCCAGCGCGCCGCCGGGCGCTGCCACCACCATCGCTGCCGCCGCCGCACACAGCGCGAGGATCAGAGGCCACCGCTGCCGGGCCGTCGATCGTTGTTGCTGTGCGGTCGCGTGAAGACCCCCCACCTCACCTCCTCCCGCGCGTAAGGGAAGGCAGGGAGGCGGGCAATTTATCATCGGCGGGGCCAGGCGGGTGATCTGAGGCGTATTCGTCTTCATTCAAGTTCCTGCTGTCCGAGGTGAATGGGCGGCCCTGGTGAGCCTGTCACGTGGGCGCCCGCTTCTCCATTATGAGGGACCAGGCGCCGTCAGGGAAGCCCACGCCGCAATCTCGTCCAGAGAAGTCGCTGGGCGCCGGTTACCGAGCTTCTCGGTTGCCGGGCTCGATACCGTTGTTGCGCCATTTCTGTCGCCCCGCAAGCGGGGGCGGTGAACACGCAAGCTCCGTCGCGGGGCGCCTGCGATCCGCAGCTCCCCCTCACACTCCCGGAGCGACAGGTGCCCCCCCTGCGGCACGTGCCCCGCCGGGCTCTTGCCGGCGCTTGCGCGCCCGCACGTTTTGGCGCCGCGCGGCCTCGACCAACGGTCTCCAGAAAGCGTTGGTGAGCCCGTGGCGAATCACCAAGGGCCAGAGCCAGTTGGCCTTCTTGTACAGCAGGCTCATCGCCAGATAACCGGGAATGGCTTGCCAGTGAGCCGGGCGGCGCACGACAATCGACTGCGGCGAAAACAAACGGCGATAGCACCACGCATAGCCGCTCGCCAGCTCGTCGATGGACAGCTTCGCCGGCTGAAAAACCACGTGACCCGTGTCGTACAGCCGCCAGTCGCGGTGCAGGATTCGCCCCTCGCCCTCCAATCGCCGAAACAACGGCGTCCCTGGGTAGGGCGTGAGAATGTGGAACGTCGCGCACTCCAATCGGTGCGCCTCGATCCAGCGGACCGTTTCCGCGAATACTTCCGGCCCATCGTGGTCGAAGCCGAGGACGAAGCTGCCATTGACCTGAATGCCATAGTGGTGGAGCAAGGCCACCCGGCGTCCATAGTCCTCGGGGAGCGGGGTCTTCTTCCTCGCTTCGGAAAGATTTTCCTGGGTCAGAGACTCGAAGCCGACGAACACCCCCGTGCAGCCCGAATCGGCCATGGCATGCACCAGCTCGGGATCGTCGGTTACGTCGATGGATACTGCGGCGCTCCAAATCTTGTCGAGTGGCGCGAGCGCCCGGCAGAGCTCGTGCAAATACGCCTTGCGGGAACCCAGGTTATTGTCGATAAACACCGCGTAGGGCTCTCCGGTGCGCGAGATTTCCGCCGCGACCTCGGCGGCGGGTCGCGTCTGGTAAGGCAGGTGCAGGCCGTCCGTGGCGAGGTAGCAGAAGCCGCAGCGGTTATGGCAGCCGCGGGTAGCGATGATTCCGGCGGTCGTGAGAAACTGCCCTCGCGGCAGAGCTCGCCGCTGCGGCTCCGGATTGGCGGCGAATGGCAGGTGGTAGGCGCCGTCATAGCGCGGCGCCAGGAGGCCGCGCTCGGCGTCCGCAAGCACTCGTGGCCAGACCGGCACGCCGTCGCCCAGGACCAGGGCATCGGCGTGCTCGGCGCATTCCTCCGGGTTGCTCACCACGTGTAACCCGCCGAGAACGACCTTGGCGCCGCGCTCGCGGTACCAGTCCGCGAGTGCGAAGGCGCGCGCCGCGAACGTGAGGTGGACGGTGATGCCGACCACGGATGGAAACGGATCGCGGGGGGGCGGTCCCTGCAAGAGGTTCTCGTCCCAAAACTGTACGTTCCAGCTTGCCGGCGTGGCGGCGGCGATCGCCGTGAGCGCGGTCGACGGCGTGAGGACGTGCTTGCCGAAGCTCGCCACGGGGTCCTTGGAGTAAAAGGGGTTGAGGAGGAGAACGCGGCGGGGTTGCGGAGCGCCCACCACCGCCGCCCCGTCCAGGCGCGGCGCGGTGGTCATCGCGCGGGGAGCTCGGCGCCCTCGCCCCTCGGAGATGCGGCCGGGGAGGGCGCCGGCGAGACGCACCAGCGCGCGCACGCGACGCTTGCCGAGGACATTGGCCAGAAACGAGAGCGCCACGATCCGGGCGTCGAGCCCTGTAGACCGTTCGCGCAGATAGGTCACGTCAAGCAACCACGACTGCTCGGCGCTTCCCACCGGATAAAGCTGCGCCAGTCCCGTGATGCCGGGGAGAACCGACCAGCGATAGCCGCGCTCGGGGCTGTTCCAGCCGAGGCGATCGACGGTTTCGTCGTCGAGGGCGCGCGGTCCGACGACGCTCATTTCGCCGTGCCAGACGTTGAGGAACTGCGGCAGCTCGTCCAGGCCGCTCGCACGCAGCCAGCGCCCGGGGGACGTCACCTCCTTGCCGTCCCGCATCGTGCGCAGCTTGTAGCAGATGAACCGCTGCCGCCCCTTGCCGACCCGGGGCGCGCGATACAGGACGGGAGGGCCGCCGTCGAGCAGAATCGCGGCACTCGCCAGTAGCAGGACGGGGGAGAAAATGAGGATGGCGGCGATTGAGCAGAAGATATCGAAGAATCTCTTGGCGGTCATTGCGGGTTCTCCGGAGCTTGGAGGAGTCGTCCTCACTATACAGCAACTCCGGTGCCACTTCGCGATTTGAGCCTCGCGCGCTGTTGTCCGCATCCGCATTCATCGCCGCATGCCCACGCTGCGGCAGCCGGGACACAGGTGAGTCAAACCGACCCATCCTGAGCGGCCACGGGCTCCATCCTGGCCCTGCCAGGTTGGAGGGCCGAAGGCTGGCCGCTCATTCCGGGCGCTCCTGGTTCTGGATGTATTGCTTCAAGACTTCCAACGGCGCGCCGCCAACGGACAGAATGCAGTACGAGCGGCTCCAAAACACCGGCTTGCAGTAGTGCCTTGCGCATTCTTGGGGATAGGTGCCGCGCAAACGCCGCGAGGTCGCCGTTTTGAGCGCATTCACGGCCTTGGCCGGCTCTTCGGTCGGCGGCAGGCCCATCAGAATGTGCACGTGGTCCTTCTCCCCGGAAAGCTCCAGAAGCTCACCATGCCAACGGTTTTCGATGATCGCGCGGAGCCACACCTGCAGGTCTTGCAGCATCGCCGCGGTAAGCGCAGGCCGGCGGTACTGGGTCACCAGAACCAAGTGGTACTGCAGCTTGTATACGCAGTGATGAAGCGTCTTCAGGTCTTGCACAATTGCCATGAACCGAAGTATATTTCGGTTCATGGACGCCGTCAAACGCCGTATCACCTATCGCTTGTATCCCACCGCCGCGCAGCATCAGCTTATGCTCGAGTTTTTGCGTTTGCACTGCGAGCTGTACAACGCGGCGATCCAGGAACGGCGCGATGCCTGGAAGCTGTGCGGCATCTCGATTACCAAGGCGGACCAGGAAAAGCAGCTCGTCGCCGTCAAGGAAGCCCGGCCCGAGCTCATCCCGCTTGGCGGCCACGCTCTCCAAGAAACCCTGCGGCGCGTGGATCTGGCCTTCCAGGCCTTCTTCCGCCGCGTACAGGCCGGGCAAACGCCAGGTTTTCCTCGCTTCAAGAGCTGGAAGCGTTTCTCCGGGTGGACCTACAAGAGCACGTCCAACTGGCGCTTCTTCCCCGGCGAGAAGAAGCACGGCGCGCTTGAGCTGGACGGCATCGGCCGGTTGCGCATGCGCGGCGAGCCCAGGCAGCTCGGTGAGACCAAGACGCTGACGATCAGCTATAAGCGTGGCCGGTGGCAGGCGTCCATCGTCGTCGCCTGCGTGCCAGAGCGCGAGCACGGCACCGCGGGCATCGGCTTCGATTGGGGCATCGAGCGCTTCCTCACCTTCGATGACGGCACCGGCGTCGAGAATCCCCGATTCCTTCGCAAATCCGAGCGCAAGCTGAAGGCGCTCGGGCGCACGGTTTCCCGGAAGAAGCGAGGCTCGAAGAACCGCAAAAAGGCCGTGGCGAAGCTCGGCCGACAGCACGAGCGCATCGCGAATCGCCGCGAGGATTTCCTGCACCGGCAGTCCGCCGAGCTGGAAGGGCGCGCCGTGCTGCTCGCCACCGAAAAGCTCGCCACGAAGAACATGACACACAGCGCCCGCGGGACGGTCGAGTCCCCTGGTAAGAATGTCCGGCAGAAGGCCGGGCTGAATAAGAGCATCCTGGACGGCGCCCCGTCGGCGTTTCTCGGCATGGTGCGGTACAAAGCGGTAGAGGCTGGTATCGCGCTCGTAGAAGCGCCCACGCGGATGATCAAGCCGTCGCAGACCTGTCCGGCGTGCGGCCGGCAACAAAAGAAAACGCTCGCGGAGCGGGTGCACCGCTGCGCGTGCGGCTGCGTGTTGCCGCGGGATCAAGCCAGCGCGCAGGTCTGTCTTCACTTCGCGTTGTCCCAGGGGCCAGGAACTGGCCCACGTGTGGAGTGGGCGCCGCCCCATAAGCACTAACCTAAGGCTTGACACACGCCGAAAATCTCTGTACGATTGCGGGCATGACGAATTCATTTGCACTGATGGAAGAAGAGTGGCATGTACTGGCGAGTCTCTTACCCAATGGCTGGCAAGGGCTAGCCCGAGAATTGGGCGCGATGCGGCGTGCGCGCGGTGAGGTCCGAACCCCGGAGCTTCTCTTGCAACTGCTGCTCCTTCATGTAGCCACGGGCTTGTCGCTGAAGCAAGCGGTTGCGCGAGCCGAGATTCAGGGCATGGCATCGTTAACCGATGTAGCACTGCTGAAGCGACTCCGGACTTCCGAGGGGTGGCTTCGCGAATTGTCGCGGCGCATGTTCGAATCGAGTCGCTTCGCGAATGCCGCTCGCGCACCCTCTGGTCGCCGACTACGCGCTATTGATGCGAGCACCGTCGAGGAACCTGGAGCAACGGGGACGGACTGGCGGGTTCATTATTGCATTGGTCTGCCGGACTTGGCATGCGATTTCTATCAGCTCACGAGTGTCAAGGGCGGAGAATCCTTTACACGCTTGCCGGTCCAGGCCGGAGACATCGTTCTAGGGGACCGTGGCTATTGCCACCGCCAAGGTGTGGCGTACGTGCTGGAGCAGCGAGGAGATGTCATAGTTCGCATGAACAGCGCCAACTTCCCACTCCTTTCCATGGAACGGAATGAGCCATTTCCGCTTCTTGCGAGCCTCAGAAGCCTGCGTGCTCACCTTCCGGACGAGTGGCCGGTGCAGTTCCAAGCAAATGACCGCACCTGGGGAGCCCGTCTGTGCGCGATTCGAAAGAGTGTCGCGGCAGCGAAACGGGCGAAGGACAAGATTCGCCGTGTTGCCAATAAGAAGGGAAAGAAATTCAGACCCGAAACGCTCGAGTTCGCTGAGTACGTGTTCGTACTGACAACCATGGACCGTAGTCTCCTCGAATCACACGAGGTTCTCGAGCTCTACCGTGCTCGCTGGCAGATCGAGCTTTGCTTCAAACGTCTCAAGTCGCTGATGAAATTGGGTCACCTTCCAAAACGCAGCGACGCCTCCGCCCGCGCCTGGATACAAGGCAAGCTATTGACGGTGATGCTCATCGAGCGGCTCGCGGAAGAGGCCCGCTTCTTTTCCCCCTGGGGATTCAACCTCACTTCGGCGCAGCCGTTGGAGGGAATTCATTGAAGCCCGGGACTCAGTGCTGCAAGCGGTGGGGCGCCCATTGACGCCGTCGCAACTTCTTTCTCGTGGGGCCGAGCTCGGTCCGATGCTGGCGAATCCGGAGCGCCTCCGCAAGCCGTGGCGCGAGATTTCGGATGAGTTTCTCCGGCATTTGGCATTAGTTTAGTGCTTATGGGGCGCCGCCCCCGGCGAAACACGAAACCGCCACCGAGTACGCTCCTGCGTAGCTCGGTGGACGGTAGCTCATCACACGCTGCATTCGGCTGAGGACCTCCGTCACCTCACGCTCAGGCGGGCGCCCCGCGGGAACGCCCGCCTGTTCACTCGCCCCTTCTCGGGCTCCCCGCGGCGGGGTTCACGTATGATTCACAGGCGTCCTCCGGCGGCGTCTCCCCTGCGCGTTGCCGTAGCGAGCTCGCAGCCCAGCACTGGTTACGAGCAGAGCAACGCCGGCACCGACTCCGTTCACGATCGGAACAGTGGGCATGCTGATACCATACACATCGTCGTCGCCGTTGCCAACGATGATACCGGAATCATCGATGTCAACCACAGCCCCGAAATACGGCTCACTGTCCGGGGACAGAAGCTTGCTTACGGCTCGCCAGGCGCCCGCCTCCCTTTGAAAGACGTACGCTGGGTACTGCGATGCGCCATCCACCGTGATGGTGCATCCACCGATGATCGCCCGGTTGCTATGAATCGAGACGTGTTCCCCGCACGGCCCCGCTGCGGAATCGGTGAGCGTCCCCTCCTCGGTCCAGTGCGCACTGTCCCTGACAAAGCTGTAGACGGAGCCTTCCCGGGTGCTGACCAGGGCAAGGTTGCCATGCAGCCCGACCGACCAACCCGCGCCCCTGTAGGCGTACGGTGCCGAGGGTGCGAGTTTTTGCTGCAGCGTCCAGACGCCGCTTTGCAGGGTGAACACATAGGCGGCGCCCGCATCATCGCCACCCTCGTCGTCGCCATCCGCGCCGGCGACAATGGTGTCTCCGTCGATCGCGACCGAGAATCCGAGCCAGGTTCCCTCAATGACGCGCCGTTCCGCGGCCAGCGGTAGCGCCAGCTTCTGTTCGAACGACCATGAGCTCCCGTCCCACACATAGACGAACGCGGCGCCCTCCTCATATTCGACGCCATCGACGCCGTACGCGCCGACCACGATCCGGTCTCCGTCCGTGGCGACCGCGCTCCCAAAGTAATCCTGCGCGGCGGCACCCGGTGCCGTGAGGAGCGCGTCCTGCTGCCACCCGGATGCAACTCGTCGGAAGACGTATGCGGCTCCTGTCCCCGCGCGCTGATCGGCGCCGACCACCGCGATGTCGCCGCGCATGTCGACGGCCCACCCCAGCCGATCCGCGACCTGGCCATCAGCGGCAAGAAGCTCTTGCTCCCCGGACCATCCATCGTCCCCGCGCACATACACGTAAGCAGCGCCGGCGGAGGTCGGCGCAAAGGTGCCTCCCGGAGCGCCGACTATTGCGCGGTCGCCGCTGAGCGCGATTGAGTAGCCGAGCATGTCGGGATATGGGGCCTGTGGAAGCGGAAACTTCTGGCTCGGGAGCCCCGCGCTGGCGGCGGTCTGGGTGATCATCGAGAGCAGGCCCCAGCACGCGAGCTGGAGAAGTGCCCCGAGCGGCTTTTTTCCTCCCGCAAATCGGAGCCCATGTCCCAGGAGCCGCGGCACTCGCTGAGTGCGAGCATCAAGCTGTGCTTTCATTTTCTGGTTCTCCTCGTCCCATCAGGACCCGCGCGTCCCGCTCGCTGCTGCAGGAGCATGAGACGATCGCGGGAGTTGTGTCGGACGGGATTGAGCATTTGTCATGCCAGATCCGCCGGCGCGCTCGAAGATTCGCTTCTCGGGCGCGGTCGGGGCCAGTGCAGGAAGTCGCTGCGGCGCTGGATGACCGCACCGGGCCCGAGCCGGAGCGCGCCTGACCCGGCGCGGGACGGAGCGCCACGTGACCGTGGGTGAGGGGGAGTCAGCTCGGCCAGGCGCGCGACACGTGTGAAGATTCATGCGCCATGGCGCGCGACGCCACCCGCCAGGCGAAAGCGATCGACCACTCCTGCAGGAGCACGCGATTTTCGCTCGCCAGGCAAGTGGCACTTCCCTTGCAACCCACGGCTCACGTCCGCTCCCGTTCGAAGGCCATGAACCCCGGGACTACAACCTCATGAACGCTCTGAGACCTGCGTTTCTCCATCGCGTCGCGCTCCTCACCGCACGGCTCTCTTGCCTGGCGCTCCTTCTCCTGGGCGTTGTTGCCGCCGCCCAATCCGCGGTCGCCGACACCTTCTCCTTCTACCCGGCGCGCCGCGTCGACGGCGCAAGCGGCTCCTCCCAATCGCTCCCCGCCCTTGCCCAGCTCACCACCGGCGAGCTCGTCGCCGTCTGGCTCGACAATCGCCGCGGCACGGATGACATCTTTCTCGCTACCGCCCCTTCGGCAGCAGCCAACTTCGCCGCCCCGGAGCGCATCAGCAGCTTCGAGTTTGCCGACGCCTACCCGCCCGTGCTGGCGGCAACGTCCGACGGCACCGCCTTCGCCGTCTTCGGTTACGGCGGCAACCTTTACAGCGTTCTCATTGCGAGCAGCCCGCACACTTCGTCGGCACCGCGCCGAGTCAATCCTGAGGCGATCTCGTACGGGTTCGGCGCGGACTCCCTCCATCCCGCGCCGGCGGTCGCGGCCAGCGATGCGGGTGCCGTTTTCGTCGCCTGGTTGGGCCGCGATGCGGTTACCGCCGAGGATCGCCTCGCAATCTCCCGGAGCGACGACGGCGGCGATACCTATCGGCTGGTAGCCGTGGTCGCCGCGGACAGCGCTTGCGATCCCCGCCTCGCCATCAGCGGCGACGATCTGTTCCTCGCCTTCACGGACGGAGAGAGTGCGTGGGTCGAGACGTTTGACACCGCGGTAGCGGCCTCGTTGGAGCCGCTGGCGACGGCACGGCTCGGCAGCGCGACCCCGCTGTGCCCCGACCTCGCCGTCGACACCAGGGGACGCCCGTACGCGGTTGCCGCCGGGAGCTCCCCAGGCTCTCTGGACGTGCTGGAGCTCTCCCCAGGCTCTATCACCATCGCCGTGAGGGCGACGATCCCGATTGCCCCGGAGCCGCGCGCCGTTCGTCTGGTGGGAGCTCGTGACCAGCACCTGGTGCTGATCACGGAGAGCGGCGCCGGAATCCATACGCGCTACGCGTCACTGCCGGAGCTGGCGTTTGGTCCGCCGGTCGCGGTGCGGGCGGCGGGTGTGCAGAGCTGCGGTGGCACGCCGGCGGCGGCGGCGTTGACCGGCGGTGCGATTGCCGTCGCCTGGACCGGAGTCGTGCCCCCCGACACGGCCGACACCAACGTCTACGCCAGCGTACTGGACGGCACGTCCGAGCTTTCGGCAACGCGGCAGGTCGACGGCTCGGAGCCGCTGACCGTGGTGGCCACCGAACCGGTTCTCGCATTCGCGGATCGGGACCTTCTGTGGGCGTTTTGGATTGCGCGCCACCCCGAAGGGGACCGCATCATGGCCGCTTCCAGCACCGACTCCGGCCTGTCCTTCTCCGCCGCCCGGCAGGTATCGGACCCGCGCGCGCCCGGCCCGCGGGGGTTTCTTCGCGCCGCCGCAGCCGGCACCGGTGGAACCCTGCTCCTGGCGTGGCAGGACTTCCGGCGCGGCCGGAGCACGCCGCGGATATTTTTCACGCACAGTAGCGACGGCGGTGCAAGCTTCGCGGCAGACGCTGCGGTGGACGACCTGCCGAGCTTGGGCGTCTGGCAATCGGCTCCGGCTCTTGCGCTGGATCGCCGCGGGACGGTGCACGTCGCCTGGCACGATCGTCGCCTTGGCGAGCCGCAGGTCTACTATGCGACGATGACGCCGGGCCAGGCGGGCTTCTCCGCGCCATACCCCGTCTCGCCGCCGTACATGCGCAATGCGCGGCAGGGCTACCCGGAGCTCGCCAGCGGCGTCGATGGCACGATCTACCTCGCCTGGTACGAGGACGTCGGTACGGCCGCGAACCTCTTTGTTGTGGCTCGAGGGGAAGGCGATTCGTATTTCTCACACGCCGTTCGCGTCAATCCCGAATACGGCAAGGCGGCAATCGGCTGGGGAGACACCTGGGCGGTGGACAAGGGATACGCGCAAGCACTTCCTGGCGGCGGTGTGCGCGTGATCTGGCTGGACCGCGATTCCCGCGACTCGTACGCGGCCGTGGTGAGGCGAGCGGCGGAGCTTGAAGTGTCCGCGCCGGTCGGCCCGCAGGTATCGCGACCGCAAGGATATGGGCCGCTCCTGGCCTCGGCGGGAGACACCGAGCTGGCGCTCGCCGGGCAGCAGCGCCTGTCGGGTCTGCTGCAAAACGCGCTGTATTGGAGCCGCGACGGCGGTCGCTCGGGGGCCATGCAGGCGATCGATCGGTTTGCGCCGTTCGTCAGTACGCCTTTCATCGCGGTGCGTCATGGCGTCGTTCACCTGGCGTACGAGGCGCACGGAAAGATTTGCTTGCTGCGCGCCGTTCCCCGCGGAAACTCTGGAAAGCGGCCTTAAAAAAAGAACCCTCGCCGGGGGGAGGCGAGGGTCTCGATAGGCGTTCGAAGAATTTAGGCGGGTTTACACAGCCCGATCCACGAGCAGCGACTCCAGCTCTTTGCCCCATCGTGGCGGCGCGAGCCGATGCCGGAGTAATTATCGGCGGGGGGCGCCAAATAACCCTCCTCGCTCTTTCGAGCCAGGCATCTCGCTGTTGTTGACTGTGGCATTCTTCGTCGGACTGTGGGATGGGGCGGCAACGAAATATCGTCACCGCGTTCTGAAGTATTAATTAGTGCCACCGAGTTGGGCTGTCAAGCCCCCTTTGCAGGCTGCCCGTTCACGGCACAAGCGACCCGGGCTGACCTGGCCACCGCAATGAAAACAGCGCGGCGATCGTTCCTGCGACCCAGCCAAACCCGCGCCGCACGCCCAGGTCGACGCCACCGGCCAGTCCGCGCCCATAGAGAAGGACCGGCACGCGCTCGCGCGTGTGATCCGTTCCCCGAAAAGTGGGATCGTTGCCGTGGTCCGCAGTGAGGATGAGCAGGTCGGTCGCGCTCAGCTTGGGCAGCAGCTCGCCGAGGCGGCGGTCGAGCTCCGCCAGCGCCAGGCCATAGCCGCGCGGATCGCGGCGGTGACCGTACGCGGAATCGAAATCGACGAGGTTGACAAACACGAGCCCTGTACTGTCCGTCGCTACGAGACGCTCGAGCACATCCATACCCTCGTCATTGCTTCCCGTGTGGTGCGACTCGTCGATCCCGGTGCCCGCGAAGATGTCGCTGATCTTGCCCACCGCGGTAACCGTGACGCCGTCGGCGCGCAAGCTGTCCAGCACCGTGGGCTGCGGTGGGGGCAACGAGTAGTCGTGCCGCGCGCCCGCCAGCCGCACGTAGGCACCGGGGACACCCGCGAATGGTCTGGCGATGACTCGCGCCACGGCATGGGGTCCACGCAGGATCTCTCGTGCGATCGCGCAGATCCGGTATAGCTCCTCCAAGGGCACGACGTCGACGTGAGCGGCCACCTGAAAAACACTGTCTGCGCTGGTGTAGACGATCGGCCAACCTGTCTCGGCGTGCCGCGCCCCCAGCCGCTCGAGGATCTCGGTACCCGAAGCCGGCACGTTCCCGAGCCAGCGACGCCCCATCCGCGCTTGGAGCTCGGCAAGGACGGCATCGGGAAAACCTGTCGGGTAGGTGGGAAACGGGGACTCGAGCGTCAGGCCCGCCAGCTCCCAGTGACCCGTGGTCGTGTCCTTGCCCGCCGAGATCTCCACGAGGGCGCCGTACTGCCCGAGAGGCTCCCGCGCCGGCGGCACCCCGGGATAGGCGTCGATGTTGCCCAGGCCCAGACGCTGAAGCGTTGGCAGCGCCAGGCTGCCCGTAAAGTGCTCGAGCGTATGCAGCAGAGTGTTCGCCCCCTCGTCGCCGAAGGCAGCGGCATCGGGTGCTCCGCCGACTCCAACGGAGTCGAGGACGACCAGAAGAATCCGCTCGAAGCGGTGGCATGGACGCGGCGCCATCGCCTGGGCAGGCCTCAGGGGGTGGTCGTGGCCGCTTCCGCCGGCGCCGCGGCGGTCGCGGCCGCTGCCGGAGACGGGGCTGCCGCGGTCGCCTCGGCGACGGGTGCCGTGGCCGCCGGCGGTGCCTCACTCGCGGGTGGCGCTTGCTCGCCAACGCTGCTGGGCGCGCTACCGGTGCTCGTTGGCTCGGCCGCCGCCCGGGCTGCGGTCGCCGCGGTTGTTTCGGAGGTGGTTGGCGAGGGCAAGAGGCTCATCTCTTGCTGCGCCTCCCGGGCCCACGGCGAATCCGGAGCCGTGGCCGAGACCTCCTCGAACAGCTCCGTGGCGCGAGGGAAATCACCCCCGCTCTCCGCGAGGCGCGCCAGCTCGATCAGGATTGCCGCCTTGTCCGCCGGTTTCGCCGAGACACGGGCCATTGCCGCGTTCAGCGCCTGCTCCGCTTCCGCTGTCTTGCCGAGTCCCCAGCGCGCGTAGGCAATGCCCCGCTGTGCCTCCACGACCAGCGTGTCGTCGGGATCGCGCTGAATGAGCGACTCGAATACCCGGATCGCTTCCTCGTAGTCGCCTTTCAGCCGCAGCGTCTGTCCAAGAAACAGAGTGCTCGTTTGCGCGGCCGAGCTGCGAGGGTATTGCTCGATCACTTCGCGAAACGCCTTGGCGACCTCGTCAAGCTTCGCCTGGTCCGCCGCGGCATCGGCCTCTGCGCCGTCCTCGGCGGCGCGCAGCTTGACCAGAGCGGCGTCCTCCAGCTCGCTGGCCGCCAGATTGCGATGGTCCAGAAATCCGACCAGGACCAGCCCGCCGGCGAAAAGCAGACAGAAGACCGCAAAGCCGACGATGATCTCGCGGCCGTTTTCCAGAACGGCGCGTGCGATCTCGTTCAACGTCTCCAAGAACGGGTCCTGGCGAATTTCTTCCTTGGTTAATCGCTTGCGCACGGGATCCTCTTCCTACAATCAATCTTGATAGTCAATCAGGCCTGTGCGGCAGAGTATAGCGCTTGCGCTCGCGCGCCGCACGCCAACACCCGCGAGCGGGTGGCCGGCGCCCACTGCACCCGCACCCTAGCGCGCCCGCTTCACCAGTCCCAAGCTCAGCAGCGAGAACATCAGCTCGTAGGTCTTCTCTCGCGGCAAACCACTGGTGAGCAGGATCTCGCGCAGCGTTGCGTAGTCGCCGATTCGTGACAGAATGAAACCTTGCTCCGTGGTCAAGTTCTCGTTGAGATGGCTGTTCAGCGCCTCGTACGCCACGCGCATCGGCACGTCCGGACCGCCGGAAAGGCGACTCACTTCTTCCATCATGAACTTCTGCAGCCGCCGCTCATATCCCGTGACGAGGGTTTCAAGCTTTTCGATGTACGAGCGCAGCTTCGTGTTGCCGTAGATGACTTCCTTTCCTTCCCGCAAGGCCCAGGCCGCTTTGTCCAGATTGCCTTCGGCGAGATAGGCTTCGCCCCGCTCGAGGATGTGCGCCAGCCGGCGCTCCAGAACCTCCCCGACGTCCATTGCCTTGACGGCCACGAGGTTTTCCTGCAGCAGCGTGAGCAGATGGACCTGGGCCTCGTATGCCGACAGCGGTGACGAGTCCAGGAGCTCCTGCAGATCCTTTCGACCATCGACCATCGCGTACAGGTACTGTGCCTCTGCGCTCATCTCCATCAGCCTGGCGAGATTGGCGCCGGTGTGCACGAGGACTTGATTCGCGGAGGGCAGACGACCGACGTTGCGGCGATATTCGTCTACCCGATAGAGTCCCTCCATCAACAGGTTTTGCGAATCCAGATAGAAGGAACAGAGGACGTACGGCGGCACATATCCTTCGCAAAACTCGAAGTGCCCGTCGTCGTACAGGAAAAGGTCAAAGACGATTTCCTGGACGAGCTGGCGGAGACGCGCCAGCATTCCCGCCTCGGTGATCAAGCCGCTATCGACGAATATTTCGCTGAGCTTGCGCTTGCCTTGCTCCGACGCCCAGATGTCCAGGCAACGCTGCAGGTCGGCCTGGGTGATGTTCTTGGCGCGCAGCAGAAATTGTCCGAGGCGCTCGTGCGGTTTGCTCGACGACGCGAAGATGACGTTGCCCCTCTCGAAGTAGATCTGCTTGCGAACGTCATCGGTCTCGATCAGCAGCGTCCCCTTCTTGTGCCCGAACTGGATCCACTGGATGATGTCGGGAAGGGACATCGTGGAGAGGCGCCCCTTGAGATTGGGCGTTTTCCCGCCGCCGGCCTGCAGAGATTTGCCGCTAACGTGTGGATCTTTCACTGGTCAAACCAATCGTCGACGGGCTGTACAGAGCAAAGGGTAGTATGGATGTTCGGGAATCCCCGCCGCAAGTCCGGTGGTGCGCCGCGCCGCGCCGCACGATCATGCCGGTGCTTGCTGCCCAGGTCTTGTCAGTCAGTCTTCGAGCGCGTCGAATCGCGCCGCGGCGAACGATACCGCGGAGCGCGTGGGTGGTTCGTGCCAGACGCCATAATGGAGCAGCCGCCCGCGCACCGGCGGCAGGATCTCCGCGAGGCACGCCAGCGCGGAAAATCCGCAGACATTGTAGTAGTCCTCCACGCGCTTTGCCTCGCCCCAGAAAGCCTCCACGCGACCCGACAGCAGCGCCTCCAGAAGCGCGCGGTCGTGCGCCTCGGATTCCCTGACGAGCGCCTGTGCATCCTTCTCATGCCCGAACTTCGGTCCGACGTGAGAGAGATCGACGCCGGCAATGAGCAGGACCTCTCCGGGTGCTGCCGTGACCCAGGAGCGAATCTCGCGAAGCACCTCGCGGACGCCGCTAATCTCGGATGCCCGGGTAACCTTGGTGAGCTCGCGATGAAACGATCCGCACAAGACGGGCACAATGCAGAAGCGCGGATTGGCCAGCACGTGCTGGAGAAACACGAGCTGAAACTCGATGGAATGTTCGCGGCGGTGGGGAAAGTCGCTCCGCGCGAAGGCGATGGCGCCAGCATCGCGAAGCCGCCGCACCCTGGCGGTGTCTGTCCGCACCATGCCGAGCGGCGTTTCAAAGTCCTTTTCGGTCGCGCAGAAGCTCTCGGACCCCATCGCGTGTCCAACGCCCAGGATTACCACCAACTCGGGTCGCGCACCGCGCAGTGCGCCATAGGCGGCCGCGTAGCCCGCCTCGCCGACGCGGATGTCGATGTGCGGTGCCACCACCGCCAGCGGGCAGGCCTCCGCGGCCTCGTTGCCGTTGCTCGCCACAATCCCGGCCAGCCGCGCTTCCAGCTCACCGGGGGTGGCCGGATATGCGGATCCCGCACAGCTCGCTTGCCGCAAGGGCGCGACCTCGAAAGACTCCACAAACGAGCGACGGGCTTCGCGGTACCGATCGGAGTCCAGCAAGAGCTGCCGGTCGAGCTCCGTGACCAGCGCCTCCAGCTCATCAATTGCCGGCGAACGGGCGCCAAAAAGGAGTGTGACCTGGTCCTGGAGATCGCCCATCGTCTGGCAGCGATCCACGAGCCCCAGGAGCGCAGCACCCTCGGGCGTGAGCACGATCGGCTCCGTGCCCAGCCCGATAGGATCCTGTGCTACCACGACCTGCTTTCCCTCGTATACGGTCGCCACGAACTGCATATCGCGGCGCACACCGGGCAGCCGACGCCTTCTTCTATCCAAGCGCTCCTCCTCAAGCCAGGGGCTCTTTTTAGGGTCAGTGGGCGAGCTTATCCTGAATCCGCCGCCTGTTCGACTGCAAGCTGTGCGGCATGCGCATCACGAAGAACCCCCACCTCACCGCTCCCCGCGAGCCGCGGGCGGGGTGGAGGGGGGTATTGTCACGCCGACGGCGAATGGGCGGTAGAATCAGGTTATACTGCCTCCACATTTCTGATGCAAAGGACGTCGCTCGTGCCCAGCCCCGTCGTGTCCGTGGTAATGCCGGCTTATAACGCAGCGCCCGCCATCGGCGTGGCGGTGCGGAGCATTCTCGATCAGGAGTACCGCGCCCTCGAGCTGGTCGTGGTGGATGACGGTTCTACCGATGCCACTGTCGTGCACGCGTTGCAAAGCGCGGGCGGCGACCCGCGCCTGGTGCTCGTGCAGCGCCCGCACGCGGGCATCGTCGCGGCGCTCAACGCCGGCCTGGCGAGCGCGAGCGGGGCGGTGATCGCGCGCATGGATACAGACGATTGGTCCCATCCGCGCCGCCTTTCCGCTCAGCTCGAGTATCTGGACCGGCATCCGGAGGTCGATCTCGTGGCTTGCGGGGTCGCCTATGGCGGGGACGCCGCTCGCGGCCGCGGCTATGCTGCCCACGTCGCGTGGATCAACGGCCTCCAGACGCACGCCGACATCAGCATCCACCGCTTCATCGAGTCGCCCTTCGCGCACCCTTCGGTCTGCTTTCGGCGCGTGCTCCTTGGTGCGCTCGGGGGCTATGACGACGGCGAGTTTCCCGAAGATTACGAGCTGTGGCTGCGCTGGCTCGAGGCTGGCATCGTTACCGCCAAAATCCCGGAAACGCTGCTGGTGTGGAACGACCCACCGGGTCGCTTGTCGCGCTGCGATCAAAGATACGCGACACGCGCCTTCTATCGGGTCAAGGCAAGCTATCTGGCGCGGTGGTTACGGGCACACAATCCGCGCCACCCCGAGGTGGTCGTCTGGGGCGCCGGCCGGGAGACGCGGAAGCGGGCCGAGCTGCTGGTGGCGGAAGGGGTGGTGATCACGGCTTATGTGGACATCGACGCCAAGAAGATCGGCCGCGTGGTGCACGGCCGCCCGGTGCTTTCCATGGACGAGCTACCCCCTCCCGGGTCGTGTTTCGTGGTCCCGTTCGTCGCCTCGCGCGGCGCGCGCGACGCCAACCGCTGCTGGCTAGAAACGCGCGGCTACGTTCTCGGCCGCGACTTTATCCTCGCCGCGTAGGCGGCCCGAGCCCCTCGCTGAGGCTACCGGATCGTAGTCCTACGAGGTCGAGCGCCACAAACTGGTATCCGGCCGCGCGCACTGCGGCCACTGCCTCGCACCGCAGCTCGAGCAGGCGAGCAAACGACTCCGGCGGAATCTCGATGCGGGCCACGCTGCCGTGGTGGCGGACGCGAAGCTCACCGAATCCCAGGCCGCGAAGGCCCGTCTCGGCGTCTTCGATCATGCGCAGCACGCCGACGTCGATTGGCGTTCCGAAAGGCACTCGCGACGATAGACAGGGCGACGAAGGCTTGTCCGCCGTGGGCAGCCCGAGCTGCCTGCTGAGGATGCGGATGGCACTCTTCGTCAAGCCGGCCTCCACCAGCGGCGCGCGCACGCCGTGAAGCTGGATCGCCCGATACCCCGGGCGATGTCCCGCGAGATCGTCCAGATTCGTCCCGTCGAGCACCGCATGGTATCCGCGCTCGGCCGCCAGCGCCGTCAGCCGCCGATACAGTCCGTCCTTGCAGTGAAAGCAGCGGTCAGGCAGGTTGGCGACAAAATCGGCATTTTCCAGCTCATTTAGCGTAATCGTTTCGTGTGGCGCGCCGATATCGGCCGCCACCTTGATCGCGGCCTCGTATTCGGCATTTGCCATGGTCGGTGAGCGGGCGGTCACCGCGAGGCAGTCCTGGCGCAGCTCCGCAAATGCCACCTGCAGCACAAGGCTGCTGTCGACTCCACCGGAGTAGGCAACCACCACGCGCTCGCAGCCGCGCATGAGCGCCCGCAACCGCACCAGCCCCTCTTCCGGCGAGGCGGCGACTCCGGGCAAGGGCGCGCCGGCGCTCTCCGGGGGAGTCAGCATTTCCCCGCTCGCGGCCGCTCGCGCAACCGGCCCCCCCACGCTGATCGTGCGGGGCACCCGAGACGCCCGCCCCTAGGTAACGAGATCGACATAGGTGAGCTCCAAGCGTTCCGCGAGTCGCTCCTCCAGCACCATGTCATCGTTGATGAAGGCAATCCCACAATAGTGCACCGGGCGGCCCTCGGCCTCTACGGTCGCATCCGTCCACACCACGACGCCCGAGCACGCGAGCTCTCGGGGTAGCTCGCTCCACTCAGCGGGGAGCTCCAGGCGCACACCGATCGACGACAGCATCGGAATCTCCGTGGCGAGCTTCACGCACAAGCCACTCGCGCTGACATTTGCCGTCTGGGTCCGCAGCGTGCCTTCGCCCCCTTCGAGACCTTCCAGGGTTACCGGCAGTTGCGCGCTGTAGCGCTTTCTCTTTCTCCGCTCCCTACCGTTCATTGCGATCGACCACCCTCCAGTGCCCGTTCCACGACTTCAAGAAGCTCACCGCTCCGAAATGGCTTCTGCAAGTGGTGAACTGCGCCAATAGCCACAGAAATTTGTGGATACAAGATCCCGTCCTGAGACGTGATCATGATTACTGGAATCCGCTGCAGCCCCTCGTCCTGCTGTAGCTCGAGCAACACCTCGTAGCCGTCCTTTCCTGGCAACATGAAATCGAGCAGCACCAGGTCGGGGTCCACCGTGCGCACCACGGCCAACGCTTCGGTGCCGCTCCCGACGGTTGTTACATGGTATCCGTCCTCCTGCAGGATTTCCCGAATCAGCTCGACGATGTTGGCATCGTCCTCCGCAACCAGGATCTTGGTCATCGCGCGTCCGCCAATCTATGCGAGTCGGCACCGGTGTTGAGCACAGCGATTTTGCAGTATAGTACACATGGCGCGACAGGTGCAAGGCGAGGGGGAGGGCCGAATCCACCGCCTGTTCTCTGTCGGCGAGACAGTGTCCCCCTCCGTCCCTCCCCCCGCGCGCGGCGGGAGGTGAGGTGGGGGGTCTTCGTGATGCGCTTTCCGCGCCCAAGCGTCGTCGCCGCTTGACAGCGTAACCGCTTACGCGATACCGTGCCATGGGCACCTTCGCAGCCAGGTTTTCTTCAGCACAGCATGCTCTCGCCGCTGTCCTCGGACACTTCCAAGTTGTTCTGCCGCCACTGCGGCACCCCAAATGACCTCGCCTCCGATTCCTGCGAGCAGTGTGGGGCACGCCTCAGCATCTTCGCTCCGGCGCCAGCCGGCGAAGCCGGCGCGCCGGATGCGGCCGATGCCGCCGGACCTGTGGTCGGCGCCACATTTCTCGGCAAATACCGCATCTCCAAGATCGTGGGCCACGGCGGCATGGGTTCGGTCTACCAGGCCAAGGATACCTATATTGGCCGCGCCGTTGCGATCAAGACGATCCGCCTCGACACCAAGGTGAGCTCGCCGCTGCAGGGACAGCTTGCTCAGCGACTGGCCCGCGAGGCGCGAGTTGCAGGGCGGCTCACGCATCCCAACGTCGTGACGATTTTCGATGCCGGCGAGTGGCAGGGGCTCAGCTACATCGTCATGGAATACGTCGAAGGCCGATCGCTGGCGAGCGTGCTGCAAAAGAAAAAACCGCTCGACCGGCGCTGGGCGCTGGCCATCGCCATGAAGGTCGCCGCGGCACTCGAGGCCGCTCATGCGGAAGAAATCATCCACCGCGACGTCAAGCCGGGCAACGTGCTCATCGGCGACGATGGCCGCATCAAGCTGACTGATTTCGGCATTGCCAAGGCGGTGCTGGACGCCTTCAACCTTACCGGCAGCAATGTGTCTTTGGGCACGCCCCCGTACATGTCGCCGGAGCAAATCCGGAGCGAACCGCTCGACGGTCGAGCCGATCTCTTTTCCCTGGCCTGCGTGTTATACGAGATGGTTTCGGGCGTTCGTCCGTTTCGCGCCGCGTCCCACCACGAGCTCATCTACAAGGTGCTCGACAGCACCGTGCCGAAGATCCCCCTGCCTCGCGGCGTCCAGGAGTCGTATCAGGCGTTTTTTGACACGGCGCTCGCCAAGAGGCGCGAGGATCGCTTTGCGGACGCGAAGCGCTTCGCGCACGAGCTGGCCTTGCTCGACCAGCGCGAACGCTCCGCCGAGATCAGCCCCGAGACCCCGGCCGAAGGTGGTGGCGATGACGCCACGCCGCCGCTGCCCGACCCTTCCCCTGAGGTGCTGGGCAGCGCGAATACCGCGGCGATACCGGTGCTCTCTGCTGGCGAGGTGGAGCGAGCGGCAAGGCATGAGCCCGTCCCCGGCTCGTTCCGCAAGCGCCTGCGCCTGGCGCGGGGCAAGGGGAATCTGCTCGCGGCCTCGCTAACGGCGGCGGTGGCCGCAGCGCTCCTGGCCACGGCTCCGTGGCATCCTCCCGCGAGCGACGTTTCTGCTACGCCGTCTGCTGAATTCCAGGCCGGAATTCCGGCTGAATCGCAGTCCGCGCTATCGCCGCCGCAATCGCCTCTCGCCACCGCCGTCGACGCTGCTGCTGTCGTGCTTCTCAATGACGGATCGCGCCAGCCAACGCTACCGGGACTGCCGACGCCCTCTCCCGGCGCCGCTACCGCGACGGCACTGACAACACCGCCCCGCACCGTGCTCCAGGCGACCGCACCCGCACTCGCCCCCACGCCTCCACCCAGCGCCCCGACCGCCACGGCCGCACCGACCAAACCGCCGTCGACACCTACTCCGCGGCAGGAAAAGCCCACGCGAAGCACGGGTTCGGCAGCCGGCACACTCGCCGTAAACGCCAACCCATGGGGACGCATCTTCATCGATGGCGCTTTCGTTGCCATCTCGCCGGTAAGACCGGTTTCGCTGCCGCCTGGGCGACACGTCGTGGTGGTCGAGAATGAATACGCGCGGGCACGCGTCGAACGCGAGGTCGTCCTCAAGCCGGGCGATGATCTCACTCTGAGCATCGACTTGCTGCACGGCAAGCTTCACGTCCGCCTCAATCCGCCCGCGGAAATTCTTCTGCGCGGCGTATCCCACGGTGTTATCCGCGACGCCACGCTTACGCTGGAGGTCGGCACCTACGAGGCCACTGTCCGCCGCGAGGGCTACGATACCTGGGTGGGCACAGTTGAAGTTCTAGGGGCGATGGAAGTAGAGCTAGCCCGCACGCTACGACCGCTTCAGCGGTAAAGTCAGGTGCGTGCCGTGTGCCGCGGAGATAGCGCATCCGTTCCGGGGCCGCGGTGCACGCGCCGCGATAGGCGGGAGGCCTGCGCGATAGCACGGCGACTACATGAACATGCTTTCTAGCTCCTCAGTATTCTCGGAGAGCTGATGCGATGATTGCTGGAATGCACCACGGGGCCGTCCCTGTTCGCGTTACTGCGGTATCGCTCCTGATCGCCCTGTCGGTTCCTCTATTGCCTTCCCGCACCAGCCACGCGCAGCATGCGGCGCCTGCTGTCACCGCCGGCGCTGCGGAAGCGGGAAGCGCCGGAGCCGCTGCCGTCGAAGCTGCCAAGACCCGCTTCGATCAAGGGCAGTTCGAGGAATGCCTGGCGACCCTCGACGCCCTTCCCGCGCTTCCCACCGATCCCAAGCTTGCCGAGGACGCGCAACTGTATCGGGCCTTTGCGCTGATCCGACTCGGGCGCCCTGGCGAGGCGCGGGCCGTTTTCGAAGCGGTGCTTACGGCCAATCCCAAGCTGCGCCTCGACCCCCTTTGGTACCCCCCGGATCTTCGCGAGGTGTTCGAAGAAGTCAAGGAGCAGGTCGCCCCGAAGCGGCCCATTACGGTCGTTACGCGTCGCAAGGTAGAGGTCATGCTCGGGCCGGAGCACGCCATTGCCGAGGCGAAGCGCGGCACGCCCTGGTACAAGAAGTGGTGGATATGGGGAATCGCCGCCGCGGCCGTCGGGACCATTGCCTTGCTGGTGCGTAACCAGAGAGACGATCCCCCAGCGCCGACCCCCACGCCAACGCCCACCGCTACCCCGACGACGACTGCCACGCCAACCGCCACCGCAACGCCCACAATCACTCCGACGCCACCGCCGGATGCCGGTTGCGCCGATGGGCACCGCGAGGGATTCAGCGATACGTCCCGTTTCCCCGATGTCGCCGCGTGCGCGGGCGCCTGGATCGGCCACGTGCAGGCAGGAGCTTCCCTCTGCGCCACGGGCTGGCACGTCTGCATCTACAGCGACCGCCGCATCCGCGACATTTCCTACAGTCAGGCAACGGCGTTCGGCGGCTGCTACATCTTCGACGCCGCGGTCGATGCCGGCGGTTGTCAGCCGTGTACCGGATCGCTCGAGGCCAACGACATGGAGGGCGTCGGCGCCGGGTGCTTCCTGCGCGAGCCGACTGGTCAAGGTTGCCGTCGCGACGGGCGAATCTCTGCCGGACAGAACTTCGGCTGCGAATACACGCCGGAAATTACCGGAACGATCTGCTGCCGCAACTAGGAGCCCATGTCAGTAGGCGTCCGACTGCAACCGCTAATCGGGCGTCGGCCGAATGTCCTTTACAGGTGCAGGCTGGTGACACAGGCTTTCAGCCTGTGTCTAGATGGCCTAGACCTCGCTGCGCTCGGTTCCTCACTTTCGACCTTCTCCCACGGCGAGTTGCCCGCTCGGGACACCTTTTGACAGGGATTTCGCGCCTCCGCCACGGCCTCAGGTCGCTCCACCAAGCGAATCTGCCGCTCGTTGCGCAACTCGTGGGTTTGGACCCCGCCCAAACCACCGCTGAAACCCCGGCCTTCAGGCCGGGGTTCCGCGGCGATTCCGCCCTGAAGGGCGGGGTTTCGGACCGGCTGACGAAGGGATGACGGCACCGGAGTGGAGAATCCCCGGTTCCTCCGCACGTCCGAGCGCAAGCTCAAAGCGCTCGGGCGCGCGGTGTCCCGGAAGAAGCGAGGCTCGAAGAACCGTAAAAAGGCCGTGGCGAAGCTCGGCCGACAGCACGAGCGCATCGCGAATCGCCGCGAGGATTTCCTGCACCGGCAGTCCGCCGAGCTGGTAGGGCGCGCCGCGCTGCTCGCTACCGAAAAGCTTGCCATCAAGAACATGACGCGCCGCGCCCGCGGGACGGTCGAGTCCCCTGGCAAGAATGGGCGTCGGCCGAATCCCAAGGCCCTCTGCTTGACAGCCCTGCGGCTCGGTGGCACAGGCATCCTGCCTGTGCAGCGCGGCACCGGGCCACTAGACACAGGCTGAAAGCCTGTGCCACCAGCCTGCACCTGTAAAGGACATTCGGCCGACGCCCAAGAATGTCCGGCAGAAGGCCGGCGTGAACAAGAGTATCCTTGACGGCGCCCCGGCGGCGTTTCTCGGCATGGTGCGGTACAAAGCGGCAGAGGCTGGTATCGCGCTGGTAGAAGCGCCCACGCGGATGATCAAGCCGTCGCAAACCTGTCCGGCGTGCGGCCGGCAACAAAAGAAGACGCTCGCGGAGCGGATGCACCGCTGCGCGTGCGGCTGCGTGTTGCCGCGCGATCAAGCCAGCGCGCAGGTCTGTCTTCACTTCGCGTTGTCCCAGGGGCTCGGAAGTTGCGCTCGAACGAACGCGATCGCCGCCGCGGCCCTGTAAGTGCGGTGTAAGTGCCGCGCGCTATCCTGATCAAACATCGTGTTTTTTCCCTTGCCGCTCACTTCCAAACTTCCTACGACGCCGTCCCGGAGGGTCGATTATCATGAGCAGGCTGCTTCTTGCGCGTCTTACGGTTCCGGCGCTTGCCGCGCTGTTCGCGGTCTGGTCGCCGCCGGTTGCCCCCGCCGGAGCTGCTACCGGCGCGGAGACCTTTGGCTCGGTGTGCGCCGCCTGCCACACCATTGGCGGCGGCAAACGCGTGGGTCCCGACCTCGCCGGCGTGAACGATCGGCGCCCCGCGGAATGGCTTCTCAAGTTCATCCGCTCCTCGCAAGCCCTCGTCGAGAGCGGTGACCCGGTCGCCGTTGCGCTTTTTGCCGAGCACAAGGTCGCCATGCCCGACTTCCCGTACTCAGACAGCGAGATCCGGGAGATCCTCGAATTCGTCAAGCGCGGCGGTGCCGGGGGCGCTGCCCAACCGCCCGCCGCCGCCGCGCTGCGCACCACGACACCTGAGGACGTGCGCAAGGGCTTGGAGCTGTTTCAGGGCACGCTCCGTTTCGCGAACCGGGGACCCGCCTGCAACTCGTGCCATCACGTCAACAACGACGCCGTGATTGGCGGCGGCATCCTCGCGAAGGAGCTCACCACGGTGTTCGGCCAAATGGGCGGGCCCGGTGTTCAGGCGATCCTGGGTAAGCCCCCTTTCCCGGTGATGGACCAGGCTTTCGCCAGCAGGCCGCTCACCGAAGACGAAATCTTTGCGCTCGTCGCCTTCCTGCAGGACGCTGATCAGCACCAGCAGTTTCAGAAACCCCGCGATTATGGGTTCAAGCTGTTCACGAGCGGTCTTGCCGGCCTTGTTTTCTTGCTGGCTTTATACGGACTCTTCTGGCGCCGGCGCAAAGTGCATCCCGTCAATCATGCGATCTTCGCGCGCCAGGTGCGAACCCAGTAATCATTGGGTGGACCGTCAACGCCGAGAGCGAGTCCTTCCGCAAGAAGTTGGAGAGATAGAAGTATGAGCTGGATCCAAGACATCATTTCACCCCAGACACGACAGTGGGAAGAATTTTACCGCAACCGCTTTCAACACGACCGTATCGTGAGGAGCACTCACGGCGTAAATTGTACCGGCGGCTGCTCCTGGCAGATTCATGTAAAGGACGGCATTGTTGTCTGGGAAACGCAGCAACTGGATTACCCGTTGCTCGAACAATCTCTGCCGCCGTATGAGCCGCGGGGTTGCCAAAGAGGGATATCCTATTCATGGTACTTGTATAGCCCACTGCGCATCAAATACCCGCTGATCCGCGGAACCCTTCTCGACGCCTTCGAGAAGGAGAAGGCCGCCGCGAAAGGAGACGCTGTTGTCGCCTGGCAGAATCTGCAAAGCGACCCGGCGAAGCGTGCCGCGTACCAACAAGCCCGCGGCAAGGGCGGGTTCCGGCGCACCACGTGGGCTGTCGCCCTCGAGCTCATGGCGGCAGCAAACATCCATACTGCCAAGCAGTATGGGCCCGATCGCGTGTTCGGTTTCTCGCCGATCCCCGCCATGTCCATGCTGAGCTACGCCGCAGGTGCGCGATTTCTCCAGCTCTTTGGCGGAGTCAACCTGAGCTTTTATGATTGGTATTGCGATCTGCCCACGGCGTTTCCGGAAATCTGGGGCGAGCAGACCGACGTGTGCGAGAGCGCCGACTGGTACAACGCGAAAATGATCGCCGACATGGGCGCGTGCCTGAACATGACGCGAACGCCCGACTGCCATTTCTTTGCGGAAGCACGACACAACGGTACGAAGGCGGTGGTTTTTTCGCCGGACTTCAGCCAGGTATGCAAGTACGCGGACCAGTGGGTGCCCCTGCACGCGGGAAGCGACGGTGCCTTCTGGATGGCTGTATCGCACGTGATTCTCAAGGAGTTTCACCATGATAAGGCCACGCCCTACTTCGTCGAGTACGTGAAACGATATACGGACAGCCCCTATCTCGTGCGGCTGGAAAAGGACGGAAATCACTATCGCCCGGGTCGGCTCGTGCGCGCCAACGAAATCGCGGCCTGGAAGGAGCTCGCCAACGGCGACTGGAAGTTCGTCAATATCGACAGCACGACGCAGCAGCTCGTGGTGCCCAAGGGCAGCGTCGGTCACCGCTGGGACAAGACCCCCGGCAACTGGAACATGTTGTTCGAGAACGCGATCGACAACACGCCCTACGATCCCATGCTGACCCTGCTCGGACAGGGCGACACCACTCTGCCGACCGAGCTCACCGAGCTCGGGCTCGACAAGATAGCCATCCGTCACGTCCCGGTGCGCTATCTGGAGACTACCGCGGGGAAGATCCCGGTAACCACGGTCTACGACCTGATCATGGCCCAGTACGGTGTTGGCCGTGGCCTCGGCGGCGACTATCCGCGGGACTACACGGATGCCACTGCCGCCTACACCCCTGCGTGGCAAGAAATCATCACCGGAGTGGACGCCAGGACGGTCCTTCAGTTCGCGCGCGAGTGGGCGAGCACCGCGGCGGTTACCGAGGGGAAATGCATGATTATCATTGGCGCGGGTATCAACCACTGGTACCACGCCAACCTGATGTATCGCGCCGGTGCCATGGCCCTGATGCTTACGGGCTGCGTTGGAAAAAATGGCGGCGGGCTCAACCACTACGTGGGGCAAGAGAAACTCGCTCCCGTCGACTCCTGGGCCGCGATCGCCTTCGCCAAGGATTGGCAAGGACCCAGTCGGCTGCAACAGGCGCCTCTCTGGCACTACATCAACACCTGCCAGTACCGATACGATGGACAGTTCTCACGCTACAACGCGGTCCCAAAAAATCAGCTCACGGCGCAGCATACTGCCGATACGATCTTTCAGTCGGTGCGTCTGGGCTGGATGCCGTTTTACCCGCAGTTCGAGCGGAACCCGCTGCAACTCTCACGCGAGGCGGAGCAGAAAGGCGCGAAGACCCCCGAAGACATCGTTCAGTACGCGCTCGACCAGCTCACGAGCAAGAAGCTCAAGTACGCCGTCGGCGATCCCGACGCCCCGCGAAACTTCCCGCGCGTCTGGTACATCTGGCGCGGCAACGCGATCATGGGAAGCATGAAGGGGCATGAGTACGCCCTGAGGCACTACCTGGGGACGCATTCCAACGCGATCGGCAAGGACTCGGACGAGCATCCCCAAGAGGTGCAGTGGCATGACGTCGCGCCCGTCGGCAAGATGGATCTGGTCGTCGATCTCAATTTCCGCATGGACTCTTCGGCGCTCTATTCGGACATCGTCCTGCCGTCTGCATCCTGGTACGAGAAGGCCGATCTCAACAGCACGGACCTCCACTCCTTCATTCACCCGTTATCGCAGGCGGTCGCGCCGGTTTGGGAATCCAAATCCGACTGGGAAATCTTCAAGCTGTTGGCCAAGGCCACCAGCGAATGCGCCAGAAGGCATCTCGCGGAACCGCAAAAGGACATCGTCGCGACGCCACTGGCGCACGACACAGCGGATGAGATTACACAGCCCCAAATCAAGGACTGGTACCGCGGCGACGGCCCGGCGATTCCCGGCAAGACCATGCACAAGATGGCAGTAGTCGAGCGGGACTACACGCTGCTCTACGAAAAGTACATCGCCCTCGGCGACAATATCCGCAAGACGGGGCTCGGCGGGCATGGAAATCAGTACTCCTGCGCGGAGGAGTACGATCATCTGATCGCTTCCAATCACTTCCCCACGGAGCTCATTGGCGGGAAGGTCTATCCGTCCCTCCGTGAAGACAGCGATGCCGCAAACGTCTTGCTGTACCTCTCAACACTTACAAACGGCGTGCTCACTACGCGCGCCTATCGAAACATGGAGAAGAAAACCGGCCTGCCGCTGGTCGACCTGGCCGCCGGCAGCGAGGATGTGCGCTTGACGTATGCGGAGCTCCAAGCGCAACCCCGGCGATACAACACGTCGCCGCTCTGGTCCGGGCTGATGAACAACGGCAGAGCATACGCGCCTTACACCTATAACTACGAGCGACTGGTACCATGGCGGACGCTTACGGGGCGGCAGCATTTCTATCTTGATCATGAGATGTACCTCGCGTACGGAGAAAATCTGCCCACGTACAAGCCGTCGCCAAAGCCGGCGGCCTACGGGGACTTGAAAGAAACGCTCAAGAGCGGCGACGCTCTGGCGCTCAACTGCCTGACCCCGCACGGCAAGTGGCACATCCATTCCACGTACATGGAAAACCATCGCATGTTGACACTCTCACGAGGCTGCGAGCCCTGCTGGTTGAGCGAGGCTGATGCGGCAGCGCTCGGTATCCAGGACAATGACTGGGTCGAGGTCTATAACGATCATGGCGTGTACTGCACTCGCGCCTGTGTGAGCTCGCGCATCCCCAAGGGCGTGTGCATCGTCTACCACGTGCCCGAGCGCACCGTCGGCATCCCCAAGTCGCAGGTCCGCGGCAACCGGCGAGCCGGCGGCCACAACAGCTTCACGCGCATCCACCTCAAGCCCAATTTCCTGAGCGGCGGCTACGGACAGTTTAGCTATCACTTCAACTATTGGGGCCCCATCGCGCCGCAGCGGGATACTCACGTTATCGTCAAGAGAATGACCACGGTCATTTTCTAGAGAGGGACGAAGAGATGGATATCAGAGCGCAGATCTCGATGGTCTTTCATCTTGACAAGTGTATTGGATGCCATACATGCTCTGTGGCATGCAAGAACATTTGGACTGACCGCAAAGGGGCAGAGTACCAGTGGTGGAATAATGTAGAGACAAAACCCGGTACCGGCTATCCTGGAAGATGGGAGGACCAGGAAATATACAAAGGCGGCTGGCAAAGAGACACTAACGGTGGCATCCAGTTGAAGGGAGCTGGAAAGAAGAAAGGGTTGATAAACATTTTTCACAACCCAAACTTTCCAACCGTGGAGGACTATTACGAACCCTTCACCTATGACTACCTCAACTTGGTCGAAGCGCCTGCCGGAGACGACCAGCCAACCGCGCGTCCCGTTTCCCTCATCACCGGCGAGCCGATCGACGTGAAAATGGGTCCGAACTGGGATGACGATCTCGGCGGCACACCCGATTACGCCCGCAACGACCCGAATCTGGAGAAGCTTTCTCCGGCTGAGCGGGAAGCCATGTTCCAGCTCGAGCGCATGGCGTTTTTCTACCTTCCCAGGATTTGTAACCACTGCCTCAATCCGGGTTGTGTCGCGTCGTGCCCATCAGGGGCAATCTACAAACGAGGCGAGGACGGCATTGTTTTGATCAATCAGAAAGTATGCCGCGCCTGGCGCATGTGTGTAACGGCCTGTCCGTACAAGAAGGCGTACTACAACTGGTACACAGGAAAATCAGAGAAGTGCATACTGTGCTACCCGCGCCTGGAGGCAGGTCTTGCCCCGGCCTGTATGCACTCCTGCGTTGGCCGTATCCGATACATCGGTGTGCTGCTCTACGACGCCGAGCGAATCCAAGCCGCTGCTTCCGCCGCCGACGCGGATCTCGTGGCGCGGCACCTCGACATGCTGGTGGACCCGTTCGACGAAGAAGTGATCGCGGCAGCACAGAAAAACGGGGTTCCCGACTCGACGATCAAAGCGGCACAGGACTCGCCAACGTACAGGTTCGTCAAGGAGTGGCGTCTGGCGTTGCCTCTGCACCCAGAGTTCAGAACGCTCCCCATGCTGTTCTACGTGCCACCGTTGCTCCCTGTCGTGGCGTCCGTTCGGGAGGTCGCCGACGAACAAAAAAAGAAGAGCCTGAACGAAATTTCCAAGGTCTGGCCGGACAACTGGCTGTACGACACCAGTACCGAGGAGCTGTGGGGAACTGTGGAGCAGGTCCGGTTTCCGCTGCAGTATCTGGCGAGCCTGTTCAGCGCTGGAGACACCGGCGCCGTCGCCGCGCGCCTCAAGAAGCTGATGGCCGTGCGGATCTTTCGCCGCTTCAAGACGGTGGGGGACGTTTCCGAGGAGATAATGACCAAGGTCCTTGCCGACACGGGTCTGACGCAGGAAACCGCGGAGGCAATCTTTCGCCTGACCGCTCTTGCGAAGTTCAACGAGCGTTTCGTGATTCCGCCCGCCCATCGCGAGCAAGCCCTGGAGATGTTGGAATTCACGGGCGACGCGAGGGGATCGACCGGCTTTGGCTTCCGCGAACGGCCTGCGCGAGGATTGTGAAATGCCCATGGCTGACTATGAGCTCCTCGCCAGGCTGTTTGCCCAGCCCGGCGCGGCGTATGCGACTGATGTCACCGGCGCGGCTGCGGCCTGCCGGGAGCACTACCCCGTGGCCGCCGCGCTGCTCCAAAGATTTCGCGACCTGCTACCGCCAGACGACCATCTGGCGCTGCAAGAGCTGCATACCCGCACTTTCGACGTGCAGGCAATTACCTCGCTCGATATCGGCTACGCGCTCTTCGGCGAGGACTACAAGCGCGGCGCCCTGCTTGCCAACCTGAGCGCCGAGCACAAGCGCGCCGGAATCGAGTGCGGCGAGGAGCTCGCCGACCACCTCACCAACGTGCTTCGCCTGCTGTCAAAGATGGCTGACCATGCCCTACGCGAAGAGCTCGTGCGCGTGCTCCTCGCACCGGCTGTGCGCGAGATGATGCTCGACTTCGAGGAGAAGCGCCTGACCGCGAAGGACGAGCTCTACAAGAAGCACCACAAGACGTTGATTGACACCGCCGCAGGGGAACGGCGCACCGCCTACCGCCACGCCCTGGAGGCGCTGCTCGAGGTGCTGCGGATCGACTTCGCGCTGCCGGCCAGCCCGCCGATAGCGCCGCCAACCCGTGTGGCGAGTGCACTCGATGCCGAGATGGAGATCGAGGATCGCCGTCCCTGCGACGCCAACTCTAGCTGAGGTATATGATGAGCCTACCGCATCTCTTTCTCTTCGTTGGGCTTCCGTACGCCGCGATACTTCTTTTCTTGGTGGGCACCGTGCAGCGCTACCGCAACACCGGATTCAAGGTGTCTTCGCTGTCGTCGCAGTTCCTGGAAGGTCGGGCGCTGTTCTGGGGAGCCGTTCCCTTCCACTTTGGTATCCTCGTGGTGCTCCTTGGGCACCTGATCGCTTTTCTCTTGCCGGGTGGCACGTTGCTCTGGAATAGCAGCCCGGTGCGCTTGATCGTGCTGGAAGTCACCGCATTCACCTTCGGCCTGAGCACCTTCGTGGGTCTGGTTGCGTTGCTGGTGAGGAGATTCACAAACCCCCGCGTCAAGATGGTGACGACGCGAATGGATGTCGCTCTCGAGTTGCTCCTCCTGGCGCAAGTCGTGCTCGGGCTGTGGATTGCCCTTGGCTACCGCTGGGGCTCATCGTGGTTCGCGGCCGACCTCTCTCCTTATCTCATGTCGCTGTTCACGTTTGACCCGAACATCACGGCTGTCAGCGCCATGCCGCTGGTGATTCAGCTTCACATCATCGGTGCGTGGCTACTCATCGCCATTTTCCCACAAACCAGACTTGTCCACATGCTCGTGGCACCCCTTCATTACCTCGCTCGGCCGTATCAGCGCGTGATTTGGAACTGGGATCGCGCCGCGATACGAAACCCGGAGACGCCGTGGAGCGAAATGAGACCAAAAAACAACTGACAAGAGCGCATGAGCATGAAAGAGACAGCGACGTGGACCTCCCATAGGGTCTTGATTGCGAATACACTCGCGTTCACGGTCTGCTTTTCCGCCTGGATGCTCAACGGGGTCTTGGTGACTTTTCTGGCGGCCAATGAGGTATTCAAATGGGGACCAGTCGAGATCGGCTGGCTGATGGGGATCCCGGTGTTGTCCGGCTCGATTTTTCGCTTGCCTGCGGGAATCCTCACCGACAAATACGGTGGGAGGTCGGTCTTCACCGCGCTGCTGTTGCTCTGCGCCGTGCCGATGTACTTGCTTTCCCATGCCGACAGCTTGCTGACCTTCGCGCTGTATAGCTTTGGGTTCGGATTGGCGGGAACCAGCTTTTCCATCGGCATCGCGTTCACGTCGGTCTGGTACCCCAGGAGCAATCAGGGAACGGCGCTGGGGATTTTCGGCGCGGGCAATGCCGGTGCGGCCCTTACCACGCTGGTGGCGCCGACCCTGCTTGGCGCGTTTATCGGCGGCGGCGCGAACCTCGACGGCTGGAGGCTGTTACCGAAGGTGTACGCCGCGATGCTGGTAATCATGGGGCTGACGTTCTTCGTCCTGACGGAGAACCGCAGGCCGGCGAGCTCTGCGAGGACGCTGCGACAGGCACTAATGCCGCTTCGCAGCGTTCGCGTATGGCGGTTCGGGCTCTACTATTTCCTGGTCTTTGGTTGCTTCGTTGCATTCTCACAGTGGCTGGTTCCGTACTTCGTGAACGTCTACTACGTGCCGCTGGTCACTGCCGGCACCTTTGCCGCGATCTTCAGCTTTCCGTCCGGGGTAATCCGCGCCATGGGTGGGTGGATGGCGGACAAGTGGGGCGCCCGCCGGATCATGTACTGGGTGCTCAGTGCCTCATGCCTGATCAGCCTTGCCGTGGCCATTCCGAAAATGGAAGTGCTCTCGCCAGGCAGGGGTATTTCAGCTACGCGCCCCGGCATGGTCACGGCGGTGTCCGCGGACAGCATCACGGTGGGCAATGATACCTACGCGCTGGCGAAAAAGCCCACGACCTTCGCGGACCTCGATTCCGAGCTGCTCGTCCTCCCCACCAAGGAAGCCTGGCAGGAGCCCGCTGTGATTGCTGGACAGACCGTGCAAAGGCGCGAGCTTCTGGCAAAGGGAATCACGCGGATTTTCTTTCAGGCAAATATCTGGATCTTCGCAGTCCTGGTGCTGCTGCTGGGAGCCATCTGGGGGATTGGGATGGCGGCTGTATACAAGTACATCCCCGACTACTTCCCCGAGCAGGTCGGAGTTGTCGGCGGCATGGTCGGAGTAATCGGCGGGCTCGGCGGCTTTTTCGGTCCGATCACATTTGGCTATCTGCTGGATGCTACGGGGCTGTGGACGAGCTGCTGGATGTTCATATTCGTCCTGTCCGTGGTGTGTCTGCTGTGGCTGATGCGCACCGTTCGGCGGCTGGAGGCAAGGTTAGACCCGCGCGCTTGTCAGATTTTCGAGGCGCAAGGAATAGCGGTATGAAGACGACACTGGCGACTGGTTCTACGCGTCTGGCGCGGACGTCTGACGGGCCGGGTGGATGGCTCCCAAATTGGGAACCGGAGAATCCCACTTTTTGGCGCCAAACTGGCAGCAAGATCGCGTGGAGGACCCTGTCCCTTACTACCACCAGTCTCGTATTTTCTTTTGCAACCTGGTTTGTGATGAGTGTGCTGGTGGTTCGTTTGCCCGCGGTGGGTTTCGATTTCGACACGAAGGAGCTTTTCTGGCTCGCGGCGATGCCGGGGCTTGCCGGCGGCACGTTGCGCATCGTGCATAGCTTTGCGATTCCCATCTTCGGAAGCCGGCTGGTAATCGGGGTCGCCAACCTACTCAAGATCATTCCGTGTATTGGTTTGGGCCTCGCAGTGCCCACGAGATGCGCAACCAGGTCGCTGTGAGTGACGGAAAGTGCACGCGAAACCAGGCGTAGAGTCTCCTGAGGAGCCCTACGCCTGCGCGGTGCTGACATCGGCGGGCTACGGTGGTTTATTTCTCTCACAACCCAAAAG
>JACPHN010000042.1 GCA_016188575.1 Candidatus Schekmanbacteria bacterium | reverse complement strand
CTCCCTCGCCCCCGAAAGGGCCTTGTTACCTTGGCTTCTCGCCTCCGAAGAGGCGGTAACGTGCGCCTCGCCGATGTCGGACGGGCTTGAGTACCCCGGACCTTCGCGGTGGTCTCCTTGGCCGCTCATGATCCGGAGCGACAGAGCCGGGAGCTGGCGCTCGCACTCCCGGGTGTCGTCACCCGCCTGACGTAGCCCGATGAAGATCAGGTCATTCCTTCTCCTCCTGGCTGCGGCTGGTCACCTCGGAGCCTGGGGTCTCCCCCAAGCTCCATCCATACCGATGGAGGCGGTTGGATGGAGAAGGTGACCATGGCGGTGAGCTCCTTGGCAGTTGCGGATGAACGCCCGGTCTGGCTCGGGCGTCGGGAAACCGGCGCCCGCTATTCCCCAGGATAGCCCTGGCCGCCCACCCGCACAATCGCGGCCGCCTGTGGCCAACCTGCGCACGGGCGTGGGCGCGCTGGCCATGCGGCCAACCTAGCACCGACACCCGACATAGGATCCATATAGCAGCGGCCGCTGCTCGACGCGCTCGCCACAGAGCGGACAGAACTCGCCCATCTGGAGCTTTCGCGGTGGGGGGCTGGCGGCGCCGGCGGGCGCCGCTGCTCTTGACCGGGCGGCTGCCGCGACCCCGACGACCGGCGTCGGTGAAGTGGTGAGATGCCGTCCCTTGGGGGCCGAAGCGACCGGGAGGTATTCCGCCATTGTGGCCGAGGCGAAGCCGGATGCCGGCTTCATCCTTACCTGAGGCGAGGCAAACACGTCATGGACACTCTTGACCGGCGCCCATTGCGCGAAGCTGACGTAGACTCGATGCAAGCGATACTGATCCGAACGCAGCATCTTCGGGTCAGCGGCGGTGATCACCCCATGCTTGAAACCCGCCAACAGGGCATCCAGATCCTTCTGCGGGTCGCCCCCGCTGCGCGAAACGCTGCGATCGCCGCGCGCGAGGAACACACCGCATTGGGCGTAATAAATGGCGCTGAGCCAGAAACCCGGTCCGCGGGCGTGATAGCCGCCAACGGACTGACTGAAGCCGCGAAGCTTGCGCACGTGCTCCGTCAGTTCCTGTCCGAAACCGTAGACGTCCATCCCTGGAGGCAGGTCCGACATGCGCACCGCCAGGCGGTATGACAGGCAATCCTGGCACTGAGCTACGACGCCGCGATCCAGTGGCAGGTTGGGATCGATGCAAAGCTGAATCTGGCTGTCATATTGATAGCATCCGGTAAAGCAGGAGTGTCTTTCGGCGGCTTGAAAAACGATAGCAGGGATAGGCATGGTGCTCCTCGGTGTTGGAGTTGCCGGACCGAGCCGTTGCGAAACCTCGCCCTGCTTTTTCCTTGCTCGCAGAACCCGCACGGGAATACCGAAGTCAACCAACAAGACCAGCGGGCTTCGCAGCCGGCCGAAGGCGGCAGTCGTTTTGCGGGAGACATGAGTAAGCCTAGACCGGTCAGGTCGGACGCGGCAAGGGAGTCGGGGGGGATGGATCCACGACCCTTTCGACGCCGGCGCGACAGCGCGCCCCTCCGTCCCTCACCACATCGTCGGTGCGAGGTGAGTTCGGGGGTCTTCGCTATTGGCGTGGCGTGCACCCGAGCTCATGCGGCAGTGGCAGGCCGGCCACGAAGGCGTCCAGGACGGCCATGGCATCCCGGACGAGCGCTCGTGGCATCGCTGGAGAAAACCCCGCGCCATGGGGCGTCAGCACCACGCGGCCGGCGTCGGCGAGGGCGCGCCAGCGCGCGGCGCGCGCCGTGTCCGGGGCGTCCGTGCGATCCCGGTCCCTGGGATCGGCGCGCGGAGAGCTTTCTCCATTCGGCACGCGGCACCAAACCGGCGGTTCCTCATTGAAGACGTCCAGCCCGGCGCCCCACAGATGCTCGCGCTCCAGCGCCCCGAGCACGGCATCCTCGTCGACGACCTCCCCGCGGCTCGTGTTGATCAGGATCGCGCCGGGTCGCATCCTGGCGATGGTCTCTTCCCCGAACAGCCCGCGCGCCGAGGGCGTCAGCGAGACGTGCAGGGACACGATGGCGCTTCGGTTCAAGAGCTCCGGAAGCGTCACCGTCTCCACATTCTCGGCGGCGGTGGGGGCGATCTCCGCGCCCAGGACCGTGGCACCGAGCGCCGAAAAAAGACGAGCGGCCGCCGTCCCGATCACGCCGAGGCCCACGATGCCGACGACCGCGCCGCGCACGCTGCCGGGGGCGAGCGCGCCCAACTGCGACCGCAACCAGACGCCGTCCGCCTGCCGGCGCGTCAGCAGGGACAGCCGCCGGAGCAGCGTCATCGCCATCGCCAGGCTGTGCTCGGCGACCTCGTCGCGGCGGACACCGGCGAGCCGAGCGACCCGGACGCCGCGTTCATTGAGTGTTGCGACATCGACGTTTTCGTATCCCGAGGTGCAGACGATGACCAGCCGCAGCCGCTCGAGCCGTTTTGCGACGCGCGCCGAGATCGGCACCGTCGAGCTGACGGCAACAACATCCGCGTCCGCGGCAGCAGCAATCACGCTGGCCTCATCGTAGCATTCGACAAGCTCGTAGCGGTACCCGCGGCGGGCGACCTCCGCGGGCTCCAGTGCAGAAACGACGGTGCGCTCATAGCCGGAGAGACCGAGGCGCTTGTAGATGCGGTTTTGGTCAGGCATGACGCAATCGGTGGCACGTGGTTGCGCGCGTGCGCGCGCGGTGCGACGATGGCAAGGCAGCGAAGATGATACTACGTGCTGCCACGCGCAGCTACAAGGAGCGCATTGCACGTGCACGGCGCCAGTGGGCTCTGCAGCAGCGTCGTCGAGCCCGGAGCGCCACCGCAGCTCCATCCACTTCATGTCGATGCTGGGATCAGGAAGGGAAGATCCGCTGCCAGCGGACGCCGAGCTCGCGGCGAAGGAGGCCGGTGGACTTCAGGACGTGGGCGTCGCAGTTGATCCGGTGCCGCACACGACATAGAATCTCTGTGGGCGCTTGCTGCAATCGGCAGTGGATTCAGGATGGCGAAATCACATGAGTGAGTCGGCGCGGCGGAAAGCGACGTACGAGGATCTCCTCGGGCTTCCTCCTGATGTCGTCGGTGAAATTATCGACGGTGAGCTCTCTGTTCTACCCCGGCCTGCCCCTCTGCATGCGTCGACGGCAAGCGTTCTCACCGGCGATCTACGCCCGTTTTCGCGCACAGGCGGGGGAGGCGGCTCGGGCCGATGGCGGATTTTGGCGGAACCTGAGATCCACCTCGAAGGGGATATCGTCGTTCCCGACCTGGCCGGGTGGCGCCGTGAGCGGATGCCCCTGCTGCCACCAACGGCGTTCTTCACACTACCTCCGGACTGGATCTGTGAGGTGTTGTCCCCCTCGACAGTGCGTGTCGATCGGACCAAGAAGAAGCGGATCTACGCGCGCCACCGCGTAGAATTCCTGTGGCTGGTTGATCCCTGGGCGCAAACGCTCGAGGTGCTGCGGCTCGTAGGTGACTTCTGGCAGGAGATCGCCGTCCACGGTGGAGACGAACGAGTGCGAGCGATGCCGTTCGAGGCGATTGAGCTCGACCTCGGGCAATGGTGGGAGGAAGTCGAGCCGGGCGGAATGAGTGACGACTGTTACCCGAAAGGACGACCGCATGAATGATCCTGCCGCCCGCCGGCGAGTGCTCGAGAGATTTGGTGCGACTGGCGCGACTTGTGACGAGCTTCTCGAGTACAATCATCCGGACTACGCGGTCGCAGGCACGCCTGGTTTCTCCTGGCCGCCCGCGGTACCGCTGCCGGCGGAGCCGCATCTGGTGGCGTGGCGTGCCTACGAGGCCGAGGCGCGCGCGGGCGGCGTCTGGCCTGTCCTGCGCGCAAAGCTGTACCAGCTCCGCTTTCCAATCGGCGCGGGCATGAGCCAATCGCCGGAGTATGTGAGCGCCACGCGAAAGGGCATCCTGCCGCCGGCGGACACCCCCCTGCCCGAGCTCGAAGCGCCGGATCGCCTGCAGCTCCGCATCCACGCGAGCCCGGCGGGCGAGATCCCGGTGCTCACCGCGGGGAGTCGAGCGGACTTCGCATTCCTCGTGCGCGCGCTCACCAAACGCAACGAGCCATCCACGGTGCCCGACTCCATGGGCGCCTGCATGGTGGCCGGGCTCAACAATTGGGACCGCATATCGGCGCACCGCCGCGCCTGGGAACAAACCGCGGCCGACCGTTCCGACGCGGCGTGGGCGGCCGAGTTTGCTTCGCTGACCATGCACAAGGAGCTGTACCAGGACCGGTTCATCGTGCTCGGAACCGGCGGCTACAGCGGTATCGCCGCCGCCGAGCTCGACCTCGCCGCGGAGCGGTGGGCCAATCTCACCGCCACGATCCGCGTCGAGCACGAGTGCGTTCATTACTTGACCAAGCGAGTCTTCGGGCGGATGCGCACCAACGCCTTGGACGAGCTCCTCGCCGACTATGCCGGCATCAGCGCCGCGCTGGGTCGCTTTCGAGCGAGCTGGTTTCTGCGCTTTGTCGGTCTCGAGGCATTCCCGGACTATCGCGAAGGCGGCAGGCTGCAAAACTACAAGGGAAACCCGCCGCTATCCGATCCGGCGTTCCGGGTGCTATGCCGTCTGGTGCACCAGGCCGCCCTCAACCTCGAGCGCTTTGCTCATGAACGCGACCATGCCGACCCGCCGGCGATGGTCGAGCGCACCGCGGAGCTCCTCGCGATCGCCGGATTCTCACTCGAAGCGCTGGCCGAGGAGGCGAGCCCTGTCGCTCTGCGCGCCGCGCTTGCTGAGGTACGGCGCCACCTCGGGGGCGGGTGACGTCACCTGGTGGTGAGCCTCATGGCGCGGGCACGCTGCGGAGGGAGATGCGCTCCAGAGACCAGCTCAGCGGGACAGCGGGGTGCACCCCTCGGGTCGCGCCGCCGACGTCGAACAGCAGGCGCTGCAAGGGCGTGCCCTCGGCACCGGCTGCGGCTCCGCGCGTGCGAATCCCGGCAAAGGCCAGGACGTCAGGGTTCGGCAGTGCCTCCTCACTGCTGAGCAGCAGGTAGGTGTCGAGCCCGAAGGGAGGGCCGATCTGAAAGGCCACGGGCGGCCCCAGCGGGATATCCTGAGGCGGCGGGCCGTCAACGGCGTACGGGAGGTAGTTTTCAACGTTGCCGCGGCCAGCGGGCGGAAAGAGCAGAGTTGCGCCGCCAAAGCTATCGATGACGAATACGTACACCCAACGCCGCGCCGGGGCAGCAGCATCCGCAACCTGCGCGTCGCTCCGGTGCAGGACCAGGCCGTACTGCTCGCCGGAACGAAGCTGGCCTTCGCGCACGAGATTGCCGCTCGTGGCGTTCCGCAGCGCGAGCTGATAGGGAAAGGAGATGCCGGCATCGGGGGGGCTGAGAGCCAGCCACGCGCGAATCCTGGCGAGGCGCCGGGCGGCTTCGTTGAGCTGCGTTTCCAGGGCCGACGCCGGATCGCCGGGCCGCGGGCCCGCGAACCAGTCAGACCGCACCGGAAGCGTCGACGCTTCGGCATCCGCGGCCACGGACAGGGGTCGAATCCACGCGTATTCGAGTGTCTGAGCGGCGGTAACCCGGCCGACGAGGTGCGCACCCGCGCTGCGCGGGTCCGGGACGAAGTAGAAAGCATCAGCTCCCGCCTGACCCGAGGCGATGCGGGCGAGGTCGATCGGCGCCAGCGGCGGCGCGTGCACGAAGAGACGGACGGGTCCGTCCCCTGTTGGCGTCAGCTTCTTCAGGTTCTCCTCGATCACGGCGGCCGGTCCCGCTGCAGGCGTCTGGTCCGCCTCGCCGCGCAGTTCCCAGCCCTCTCCTGTCCAGCGGACGACATGTGTCGGCGATACCATAGTCGGATCCTCCACCCAGGTGGCACTTGCCGCTGCGACCGCCTTTCGGAACGTCGCCACGTCGCGCGCGAATGCCTCTGCGTCCGCGTGGAGCGGTGGTGCCCACAATGCGAGGCCGACATCCCCGGGCACTACCGCCCACCTGTCCAGCGCGAATAGGTCACCGGGGCGGACCGCTGCGGTCGACCCCGCCACCACCCGAGCGATGGATCGGCTCAACCCCTTCACTTCTGTCACACGAAGCCGGACTTCTTCGGCACTTCCCTGCCGAACGAGCTCGGCGCCCTCGTGGACGCCGAGCGCGCCACCTCCCTGGAGCTCGAGCAGATCGTCGCCGAGGGCGCGCGACACGGCAAACGCGATCCTGCCCGCGGCGGCGCCACCGTCTCCGCCTCCGGGCGCGACCATGAGGGGCTGCCGGCGCCGCTCGGCCACCGCGGCGAGCACCGGTTCCTGTGGAATGCCGCCCGCGCGCAACAGCGCCCGCACGCGCAGGAAGGTCGCCTCTACAGATTCGTCGAGCGGCGCGCTCGCCAACGCGCGCATCAGGGCGTACGTGAACGCACCGTGACTTTGCCCCCGCTCGTCGATCTGTTCGAGTGCCTCCTGATAATCCTGGGCCGCGGACAGAATGAGCGCGCCGCGCTCCTCGGGGCTCGGGCCGGGGTCGGAGGCGTCGGCGATGTCCTCCAGGAGCGGCGGAAGGTAGCGCGACTTCAGGCGCACCGGCAGGCCACGCGACACCGATCCGCTGTGGCAACTGTCGGCGATGACGATCAGCTCGATGCCTCTGTCCAACGCCTCGTTGTAGAGCCGCCGCAGCTCCTTGTCGCGAATGTCGGCGGCACCCTCGTTGGCATCGGCGGGGACTATGGTCTCATCGAGGCCATCGGGCTCGTCGGACTTCGAATTGCGCACCTGCGAGCCGTGACCCGCGTAGAAGAACAGCGCCGAGTCGCCGCGGCCGCGCTCCCCGAGCAAATGCGTGCGAAACGCGTCGATAATGCGGTGCCGCGAGGCCGCCGCGTTGGTGAGCAAGATGATGTCCTCGCTCCGGTACCCGTACCGGGCAACGAGGAGGTCCCGGAAGGATTCCCCATCGGTGACTGCACCATCCAGGTTTGCCCAGGCGCCGCGCCCCCCGGCGCGTGGAGTAGCCGGCGCCGCTGACGGCGCCCCGACATACTGGTCAATCGCGACGATCAGTGCGCGCCGCGTCGAGCCTGCAGCACCCGCGGGCGGCGCGGCCAAAGCGGCGACGAAGACCACTACCGCGACGGCGGCAATGAGATGCCGATGTCGGAACGCGCCGCGTCCGTGTCGCCTGCTCATCATTTCCCGCTGGAATAGAAGTAGTATGAGCTTGCTTTCGGCCCGACGTTGCGCACCTCCACGCGGTGGGCCCCACCAGCTCTCGGGTACCAGCGCGCGATGCAGTTGTCCGTCGAGTCGAGATCCGACGCCGCGAGGGTTCCGTCTGGAGCAAAGACGTACAGGTCGAGATTGCTCGATCCGTCGCCGGCCACGGCGATCTCGGCGCGCTGACCAGGAGAAAAACTGAGCGAGAACGTGCCGGTCTCTCCGGCGGCCGCGCTGCGCGTGTCATACTTCACGGCTGTCGATGCGATGTAGCTCTGCCCCGATCGGCCGCGCGACTTGCCGGCATGCTCGGCCCGCGCAATCAAGGCGAGCAGGTCCGCGTCACCGGCTGCGAGGCGTCTCGCCTCCACCAGCAATGAGGTTGGCGAGAGCGGCGGCGTGGTGGCGCCGGCGGCGGCGTCCGCGGCCGTAGCTGCCGGGTTCACCGTCACACCCGACACCAGCTCGGCAGCCAGCACGTATGCAAGCGCCGATTCGTTTTGCTGCGCATACCGCCGCAGCTCCGTCGCCAGCACATAATTGCCGATGCCGCTCGGTTGCTCCGCCGCGGCGGCCGCGCTATCGCCCGCGGGGGCGCGGTCCTCGGCGACTGCGGCAGCCGCGAGCGTCAACGCAAAAATGGGAACCAGAGCCAGAATTTTCTTGCGCACGATCATCTCTCCTGTAGGGTATTGTCAGGAACCAGGCATCTCTCTGCCATCGGGGTCCGCACGGCGGTTCACCCCCGAGCGTCGAAGCTCATGAGAAGGCCGCCGTATATACGAGCACGAAGACGGAAAACGCCGTGCCGCCGGCGATGTCGCCGAGCTCCTCCATGGTGAGCGTGCCGTCCTCCAGGGTGTCCATGGTGCGCGGCAGCACAATGTACTTGCGGGATGCCGTTTCCTGAAGCACGGTGACGCGAAGATCGCTCGGGAGCGTCGCGTCCTCACCGAGCGCGCTCAGCTCTTCGGCCATCACCTCGCGCGTCCGCTCGATCAGCCTCTTGCGGAATGCGGCGTCGCGGAGAGCGCGACCGATGATGCGGCTCTCGAACTCTTTGCGGTTCATTCCCTTGTTCCACCCTGAGGAGGTTGCGGCAGTCCCGACCCATTGTATCGGGCATGCAACATGAGTGCCGAGCCGCCCCGCATCACTGGCGCAGATCGTGCAGGCAATTGTGGCACACCCCGTTGAGGATTTTCGATCCACCATGATAACGTGGGTACATCGTTGCGTCCGCCCCCTCCACAGGAACAAGGTCTTCGTGATGAGCCACTGCCGGCGATCACAGGTCGTCCGCCTGGCAACACAGACGCGCCCATCTGTTGGTGCGACGTCCCGCGCGCATCCCCGGCTCACAGCTCTCCTGACCACCGCATGGCTCGTGATCCTGGCGTCATCGGCCGCACAGCCGGCCGATCTCCTGCCCGATGTGACGCAGTTTCAGGCCACCGTGACCGCCTCCGGCGTGGTCTTGACGTGGTCGCCGCCGGCAACGTCTACTGAGGGCAAGGTAACGGCCTTCACGGTGCGGCGGAATGTCTTCGCGGACGGGTATCCCATGTCGCCGCTCGCGGGTGACGCCATCGGGCAAACGGCCGGTTTTGCGCTGACGGACGCCACTGCGCTGGCCGGGACTGCTTACGCCTATTCCGCGTTTGTCATCGACCTGGCGGAAATCGATCCGAGCATCGGCGCATCGGTGGGGAGCTTTGCGCGCACGGAAGCAGGCGACACCGATGCGCACGCCGCAAGCCCTCTGTTCGTCTGGGGACCGCTGGTCGGGGCCACGGCCTGTGAGCCCGGCTGCTCCACGTGGACCGCACTGATCCAGTGGTCCACCGCCACTCCGGCCACGGCCGTCATCAATTATGGAACTGGCGTTATCCTCGATCAGCACCTTGACCCCGATGGATACGCCACAAGCGCGTCTGCCGTCATCGCCGGCCTGGCACCGGCCGACAGCATCGACGTCGAGGTGTGCGTAACGGATATCTGGGACCAGGAGGCGTGCGCGGCAAAGATCACCGCCAGTCCTCCCGATCCTCTCGAAGCGGTGGCGCCCATCCTCGAAGAGGCGCCGATCGCAGTCGGCCTCAGCGAGCTCGCCGCCACCCTGACCTGGCCGGTGAGCACGCTCATTACTCCCACCGTCGAGCTCGGCACAACGCAAGCCTACGGCGAGTCGCTCACTGGACTTACCGCGACGCTCCAGCCGCGAATCGAGCTGACCGGCCTGGATCCCGAGACGACATACCACGTCCGCGTGAGCGGCGTGACTCCCTCCAGTGCCGCGCTCTCCTCCGCGGATTTCACGTTCTCTACCCCGCCCGTGCTGTTTCACGATCGCCGGCCGGCGACGTCCCCGCCACAGCCGCCGAGCGCGGCTCGTACGATCACCGCTTCAGGGATTCCGTGGGTGTTGCACCTGAGCTGCGACTCGTTCTCGACGACGCTCACCTCCGCGTTGCTCGAAGTTGAGCTCGATCAGCCGGCGTCGGTGGCCGTGCGCTACGGGCCGGAAGGCTCGCCGCTTGCCGGCCGAATCGTCTCCTTGGAGCTGGCGCGCAAACACGAGCTGCTGATCCCGGAGCTGGGCTCCAACACGCGGTATACGTTCGACGTGGAGCCGCGTGACCGGTGGGGAAAGCTCGGCGCGCACCGTTCCACAACGTGTCGCACCCGCCGGCTGCCACCTGTCGGGGCCTTTCAGTTCGTCGAAGGGCCGGTGGCCGACGCCCGGCGGGTCACCGCGACCACGGCCGTTGTCGAATGGATGACCTCCAGGCCCACCACCAGCGCGATCGCTTATGATGATGAGACGGCGCGCCGCTCGTCGCCTCCCGCCGCCGATCGCCGGACCGCGACGAAAACGCGCTTCCTGCCCGGCTGGCGGCGCCGTCATCGCGTCGTGCTTACGGAGCTGACACCGGGGTCCGACTACACCTACATCGTCTCCGGCACCGATCTGTACGGACGCCAGAACGAAGCCGCGGCGTCGCTTTCGACCTGGGCCAGCGAGGAGCTCCCGGAGCAGTGCTTTGTCAACCCGGGAACGGTCTCGTTCGTTTCCGACTCCTGGGCGTTTTTCGAGTGGGAGCTGTGCCGCCCGATGCGGTCGCTTCTTCACGTGACGCGCTACCCGCAAGGCGGGCCAAGGACCCACAATTACGACTACTCGGTGGGGCGCGGCGAACCGGACATGAAGCAGGAACCGGTCTGGCCGAACCTCCCCGCCGCGACCGAATTCGCGTTCGAAGTCAACGCGGTCGACACGGACGGCACGGTGACTGCGGCGGGCGCGGACGATGGCGCCGATTTCGCCACCTCGCCGAGCCCGGACACGACCCCCCCGGTGATCGGCAACGTCGTCGCGCGGGCGCTGTCGCCGACGTTGCTGCTGGTGAGCTGGGAGACGGACGAACCGACCACCGGTATGGTCGAATTCGGGGGTTCGGAAGCGCTGGACGACAGCGCCACCTCCTCCGGGATCGGACGCTCGCACCGCGTCTACATCGCGGGGCTCGACGCGGATCAGATGGTGTACTACCGCGTGGTGGCGGTGGATCTCGCTGGCCTGACGTCAGTTTCTCCCGAGAGCGGCGCGGCCAGCGCGGATATGCCGCTGAACCCCGATGCAATCTCGCCGAAGGTCACTTCCGCCTTTTCGATCGAGACGGACGACCGGCGCGGTGTCGCGCGGGTCCGCTGGACGACCGATGAGCCGGCGCGCTCGGTGATTCGCTACCTGGCGGTGCAAGTGGGAAGCGACGGCGAAACGACGCCATTGCCGGGACAGGTTCGTGTCGTCGCGTCGCCGCGCGACGAGATGTCACACGAGCTGTGGCTCGTGGGGTTGCGACCCGGCACGTCCTACGCGCTGACGTTGCAGCTCAGCGACTTCTTGGGTAATCGCGGTGCGGACACGGACATGGGGGTGATCAAGGTCCCGGTCCCGCTCGGCGGCACCGCGCCGATGGCGCTGGCGGCAGGGATCACGCTTGCCGCTTGCGCCCGGGTGGCCCTGCGCCGCGCCGGCCGGCAGCGACAGCAAGAGCGCCGCGGGTAGCATGGGCGTGCGGCTGCGGGTCATCGCTGTTGTGGGTGCTGCGGCTGTCTGCTGGGCGTTTCTGTTGGTGGGGCGGGGGTGTGCGGATGTGAGCACGTCTGCCCAGGCTGCGGCCGAGCTGCTGAAGCAGGGCCGGTATCGGGAGGCGCGCGAGGAGCTCGGCCGGGTTTTCGCTGCGCGCACCCGCGAGCTCGGCCCGAAGCACAAGGACACCGTGGCCGTGCAGCGCGAGCTCGGGGCGGTGGAGCGCGAGCTGGGCGCGTTTGCCGAGGCGCGGCGCCTGCTGGAGGCGGCGCTGGCTGCCGCGCCGGCCGAAGCGGGTGCGGATTCTCCCGAGGCGGCCGCGGTGCTCTTGGAGCTCGGGGAGCTCGAGCGCGCGGAAGAGCACTTCGAGGCGGCGCGCCAGAGATTTCAGCAGGCTCAGGCGATCCTGGCGAGCGGCGGACGCGGGGAGCGGGATGCCCGCACGGCCGCCGCTGCCGCCGGGCTCGCCGCCACGCTCTGGGCGCTCGGCCGATACGCCGAGGCGGAACCGCTGTTCGAGCGGGCGCTGGCGATCCGCACCGAACTGCTCGGGCCCGAGCATGCAGACCTGGCGGCCTCGCTCAACGCCATGGCGGGATTGCGCTGGGCGCAGGGGAACCTTGCGGCGGCGCGTGAGCTCTACCAGCGGGCCGCCGACATGCGCGAGCGAACCCTTGCTCCACGCCACCCGAAGGTGGCCGAGAGCCTCAACAATCTCGCACTCGTGCTCAAGGCGCAGGGCGATCCGGATGCGGCCAGGAAGCTCCACGAGCGCGCTCTGGAGATCCAGCGCGAACGGCTGGGAGAGGCTCATCCCGATGTGGCGAAGACACTGGTCAAGATGACGGCGCTCGAGAAGTCTCTGGGCAATTACGCGGCGGCGCAACCGCTCGCCGAGCGCGCTCTGGAGATTCGCCGCGCCGCATACGGAGCCGATCACCTGGGCGTCGCTGACGTGCTCGATGAGCTCGGCACGATGCTGGAGGCGCGAGGCGACTATCAGCAGGCGGAGTCGGCGCTGAAGGAATCGCTGGAAATCCGCCGCCACCGGCTCGGAGAGGCGCACCCCAAGGTGGCCACGACGATGAGCTATCTGGCCGGGGTTTACCAGGCGCGCGGGGAGACGGCCACGGCCCGCCCACTTTTTGAGCAGGCGCTCGCCATCGATGAGGAGGCCTTCGGGAAGGACCACCCGCGCGTGGGGCTCGACCTGGTAAACCTCGCCAGGCTGCTTGCGGACGCCAACGAGCTCGCCGCGGCATGCGCTTTGTACGAACGGGCGCTGCCCTCGTGGGAGAAACGGCTCGGCAAGGAGCATCCCGACGTCGCGCGGTTGCTAGCCGGCCTGGCGGCCGCCGAGGTCGGTCTTGGCAAGCTCGAGCAGGCCCGCGGCCGCTACCTGACCGCGCTCGGCTACCTGGAAAAGGCGGTGGGAAGCGCCCACCCCGACGTCGCGCGCCTGCTCGACGATCTCGCCGTGGCGGAATGGCGAGGCGGCGATCTCGGGACGGCGGCACCGCGCCTGCGGAAGGCCTCCGAAATCGTGGCCGGCCATCTGGAGAAAATCGTCCCGCTGCTGTCCTTCGCCGAACAGCGGCTGTTTATCGACGCGACCGTTCCCCGTCAGGTGGGGCTATTGCTTTCGGCGTTGGGGGCGGCAGAAGATCCGGCGGCAACATACGGCTTGCTCTTTTCCTGGAAGGGGTTGCTGATCGAAGCGCTGCGGCGGGAGACTGCGCTTGGCAGGCTTGCCGCCGACCCGGCCGCGGCGGCGGACGTGCACGCGCTCCGGGCGGCGCGGGCAGCGCTGTCCGCGCATTATCGGCGGCTTGGCGAGCTGTCACTGGACGCGTGGCGCCGCCAGTATGAGAAGCTGACGCAGGAGAAGGAAGCGCGGGAGCGCGCCGTGGCGCGCAAGGCGCCGGCGGCCGGGGTGGTTGCGGACGCGGTCAGCGCGGGGGACGTCGCGGGCCTCCAGTCCGCGCTGCGCGAGGATGAGGCGCTGGTGGACCTGTATCGCCACGACCGCTGGGTCGACGGAGCGCGCAGCCAGGCCGAATACGCCGCTTTTCTCGTCATGCGCGGCGACTCCCCGCGCTTCGTGCGCCTGGGGCCGGCGGCGGAAATCGAGACCGCCATCGGCGCGTGGTTGGCCGCGGTCTCGTCGGCGCCCGGCGCAGAGCCGCTGTGGCGCGACCTCGAAGGCCGACTGTGGGCGCCCATCGTGAAGCTCTTCCCGGCGCGGATTCGCCGGGTCTGGGTCAGCCCCGACGCGGAGCTTGCCCGGCTGCCGTGGCAGCTCTTCGAGGCGGACGGCGGCGGGCAGGCGGGGCCGAGATTGACGCTGCAGACCAATTCGGCGCGCGAGCTGGCCATGATCCGCGCGCGCGGCGGCGAGGCCACCGGCCCAACCGGTGCGGGCGCTGTGGCGCTGGTGGTCGGTGGCATCGACTTTGGGGGCCGGGCCGACGAGGCCGCGGGCGCGGTCGGAGCCGCAGGCTCCGAGGCACCCTTTGCGCCATTGCCCGCAACCGCCGAGGAAGCCCGCGCGGTCGGCGAGATCGCGACCCGGCGCGGTATCAGCGCGCGCCTCCTTACCGGCGCCGAAGCGGACAAACGCACCGTCGTGGCGGAGCTGCAGGCCGCGCAATACGCGCATCTGGCAACGCACGGGTTCTTCTCGCTGGAGACGACGACCGCCGCGGCGTCGACTCGTGGCGTCTTGGCGCTGATGGCGGCCGGCGAGTCGCGCCCACCCGGTGCCGCCGATCGCAATCCGCTCCTCGAATCCGGGCTCGCTCTGGCCGCCGCCAACAGCTTTGCGAGGAGCGACGGCGTCCTGCTGGCCGAGGAAATCGTCGGCCTGGACCTGAGCGGGCTCCGATTGATCACGCTTTCGGCGTGCGAAACCGGCCGGGGAACCCAGGCGACCGGCCAGGGCGTGCTCGGATTCCGCGCCGCGCTTGCAGCGGCCGGCGCGCGCAGTATAGTGATCTCCTTGTGGAAAGTTCCCGATGAGGCGACCAGACGCATGATGGTGAGCTTCTACGAGAGCTTTTGGGATCGAGGCATGCCGGCCGCGTCCGCGCTCGTCGCGGCGCAGCGGCGCCTCCGGGACGAGGCGAGCGGACAGTACGCCGCGCCCGTCAACTGGGCCGGCTGGATTGTCGTGGGTGAGTAACTAGAGACTTGGCAGCACTCCTGCGTGGGCGTGACCGATGGCGGATGAGAAACAAGGCATTTTTCGCAAGGTAGCACTGGAACGTCTGTCCTCTCCCGAACAGCTCGACCAGCTCGTTCAGGTGACCAACCCGACCGGGTGGCTCGCGCTCGGTGGCCTCGGGGCCGTGCTGCTGGCAACACTGGTCTGGGGAATCTTTGGGTCGATCCCCATGAAGCTGTCCGGTACCGGTATCATGATCCGCAGCGGCGGCGTTTTTGACGTGGTATCCACCGGGACGGGCCCGCTCGAAAAAGTCCACGTCAACGTCGGCGACGAGGTCAAGGCCGGCCAGATCGTCGCTGACCTGCACCAGCCGAAGCTGCTGGACGCCGTGGACGATGCCGCGGCGGGATACCTGCAGGCCAAGATCAAGTATCAGGACGTTCTCAGCTTCACCGAGGAGCACCAGCAGCTCTCGGGGCGCGACATCGACCGACAAAAGGATAACTACCGCGTGAAGATCGCGGGGCTCGAGCGGCAAATCGCGGTGCTCGAGGAGAAAATGGCGAACGAGCAGAAGCTGCTCGAAAAGAACCTGGTCACCAAGCAGGTGCCGCTGACCACGGAAAAAACGCTGTCCGCGACGCGAAACGAGCTCAACGACAACCGCCTCGCGCTGCAGTCGCTCGAGACCACCAAGCTCCAGCAGAGCGGCTCGCAGCACTACGATCTCGAGACCGCCAAACAGGTGCTCCTTGACGCCAAGCTCCGCCTCGACCAGGCGCAAAAGGAGCTCGAAGATAACGCCCAGCTCCGCTCTCCGTACGATGGACGGGTGCTCGAGATGCTGCAGGTCGAGGGCTCGATCATCAGGCAGGGCGAATCGCTGCTCACGCTGGAGCTGCTCAACCGCGATCTACAGGCGGTGCTGTATGTGCCGGCTGGCGGGGGCAAGGAAGTCGAAACCAACATGATCGTGCAGATCTCGCCCGCCGCCGTCAAGCAGGAAGAGTACGGGTTCATGCTGGGAAAGGTAACCCGCGTCTCCGCATTTCCCTCGACGCCGCGGGGCATGATGCGCCTGCTGGCGAACGACGCGCTGGTAAAGGTGCTGTCGGCTCAGGGGCCGCCGCTGGAGATCGAGGTCGAGCTCGCAAAGGATCCGGCGACACCCTCCGGCTATCAGTGGTCCTCGTCGGCGGGGCCCGAGCTGCGGCTCAGCAGCGGCACCATGTTCGGGGCGAACATCGTGTTACGGCGAGACCGGCCCATCGCGCTGCTGATCCCCGCCATTCGCAAGAAGCTCGGCATCTAGGCGGAGGCGGCACATGACCAACACGACGGCCGAACCTGCCGCGAACTCCGCGACCAAGCCGACCTTCAAGCGCATCCGCACCGCAACGATCCTACAGATGGAGGCCGTCGAGTGCGGCGCCGCGTCTCTGGCCATCGTCCTCGCTCATCACGGCAGGCATGTGCCGCTGGAGGAGCTGCGGCTCGCGACCGGCGTCTCACGGGACGGCGTGACGGCGAAAAACATCGTGCAGGCCGCGCGCACCTACGGGCTGGTGGCGAAGGGCTTTCGCAAGACGCCCGAAAACCTGCGGGAGCTGCAGCCGCCGTTCATTATCCACTGGAACTTCAACCACTTTCTCGTCGTCGAGGGGATTCAAAAGGGGCTCGTCTACCTCAACGACCCGGCGGCGGGGCCTCGGACCGTCAGCCCGGAGGAGCTCGATCAGGCCTTTTCGGGCGTGGTGCTTACCTTTGAGCCCGGGCCGGATTTCAAGAAGGGCGGGCAGCCGCGCACGATCTGGCCAGCGCTGCGGAGCCGGCTCGCGGGCTCGGCGCCGGCGCTGACCTACGTGGTGTTGGTAGGGCTCGCCCTCGTCATCCCCGGCCTGGTCATTCCGATCTTCACCAAGACCTTCGTCGATCAGATTTTGGTCGGGCAGCGGCACGACTGGATGACGCCCTTGCTCCTCGGCATGGGGCTTGCGGCGCTTCTGCAAGGGGCGCTGACCTGGCTGCAGCGCAAGTACCTGCTGCGGCTGGAAACCAAGCTCGCAATCGCCGCGACGGGGCGGTTTCTCTGGCACGTCTTACGGTTGCCGGTGGAGTTTTTTACCCAGCGCTACGCCGGCGACATCAGTCAGCGCGTGAGCAGCAATGACCGGGTAGCTCAGCTTCTCTCGGGAGACCTGGCGACCACAGTCGTCAGCCTGGTCCAGATCGCCTTCTTCGTCTCCATCATGTTCGTTTACGACGCCGTGCTGACCGTCATCGGCCTGTCGGTGGCCGGCCTGAATATCGCGGCGCTGCGCTACGTTTCGCGCCGGCGCAAGGACGGCAGCCAGCGCATGCAGCAGGATATGGGGAAGGTGCACGGCGCGGCGATGAACGGGCTGATGATGATCGAGACTCTGAAGGCGACCGGCTCGGAAGGAGACTTCTTCACGCGCTGGTCTGGTTACCAGGCGAAGGTGCTCAACGCGCAACAGGAGCTCGGCAGGATGTCGGCGTTTCTGGGCGCGGTGCCGGGGTTCTTGGGGACAGTAAACACGGTGGCGATCCTCGGAATCGGTGGCCTGCGGGTCATGGACGGCGAGCTCACGATGGGCACGCTGATCGCGTTTCAGGCGCTCATGGGGAGCTTCATGAGGCCGATCAACCAGCTCGTGAGCCTGGGCAGCACCCTGCAAGAGGTGGAGGCCGACATGGCGCGCATCGACGACGTCGTGCGGTACGCGGTGGACCCGGCGTGCGGCGAGGCGAGCAGGGGCGGGAGCAACGGAGGCCCGGTCCGGCTTTCGGGGCGGCTCGAGCTGGCAGGGGTGTCGTTCGGTTACAGTCGACTTGCCCCGGCGCTGATCACGGACTTCTCGCTTTCGTTGCGGCCGGGTGCGCGCGTCGCTCTCGTCGGGGGCTCGGGGAGCGGCAAATCGACAGTCGCCAAGCTCGTCACGGGTCTCTACGCGCCGTGGGCCGGCGAGGTCCGGCTGGACGGCGCGCCGCTTCGGGCGCACGATCGCCGGGTTATTGCCGGGTCGGTCGCGCTCGTGGACCAGGAGATCTTTCTGCTGGAGGGCTCGGTGCGCGATAACCTGGCGATGTGGGACACGACGCTCCCGGAGGAGGTCATCGTGCAGGCGGCTCAGGACGCCCACATCCACGACGACATTGCGGCGCGAGCGGGGGGGTACGCCAGCCCCGTGGCCGAGGGCGGCTCGAACTTCAGCGGCGGGCAGCGGCAGCGCCTGGAGATCGCGCGAGCGCTGGTAGGCAACCCGGCGCTGCTCGTGCTCGACGAGGCCACCAGCGCGCTCGACGCAACGACGGAGCGCATCATCGACGAGAACATCCGGCGGCGCGGCTGCACGTGCCTGATCATTGCGCACCGGCTGAGCACGATCCGGGACGCGGACGAAATCATCGTGCTGGACCGCGGCAAGGTGGTCCAACGCGGTATCCACGACGAGCTGATCCGGCAGGACGGTACGTACGCGCGCTTGATTGCAGCGGAGTAACGGTGATGGAAGCAGTGGCGAAAAAGCGAGAGGGCGGCGCGGTGTGGGCTCCGGATCCGGCGGCGCTGGGCGAGGAGGTCGCGGTCACGAGCAACCGGCCGCTGGATCTGAGCGGGGGCGACGGCGACGGCGAAGCAGGCGCCTGGTACGTTGCACAGGGGCCGATAAACGTGTTCGCGGAGCGGCGAGACGAAGGCGGAGAGACCTCCGCCCGGGTGTTCATGCTGACCGCTGACAGCGGGGGCCTGCTGTTCGCGATGGGCGGAAACGGGGAATACGCGGGTGATCTGGCGTTCGTTGCGGCCGGGGGGCCGGGGGGGCGAGCGGCGCCGGTCCGGCTCGCGGACGTGCTCCGGGGCGAGTCGGATGGGGTGGCGCGCGCCGGCCTGTGCGCCGCGGTGGACGCGTGGCTGACGGCGCTGGCAGGGGCGGTGGGTGGAAGCGGAGCACCGCGCGATGCCCGGACCCTGGAAGCGGGCGGGAGCGTCGTTACCGACAAGGAAGGCGCCGCCATGAGCTGCGGCGCAGGCGTGGTCTGGCTGGAACATCCGGCTGGAGCCGCCCGATACTGCGGCCAGTGGGACATTCCCGCGCGCAACGGCAGCGGGAGCGTGCCGCTGACGCCGGCAACCTGGGCGCTCGCGACCGTAAAGTCGGCCTCGGTGCGGGCGCGGGGAACGGCCGAGGTGCTCGAGTCCGGCGAGCTGTGGGCGGCGCTGCGGGCGTTCCACGAGCTGTTTGCGGTCGTCGCCCGGCAGCGCGTCGAGGATTCACTCGCAGGCTTCCGCGCCCGCTTCGCGGCGCGGCGGGACCTTGACGAGCACGCCGCCGATCTCGCGCTGCGCGACCTCCTGGCGGTAGTCGAACCTGGTCGCGGTGCAGTTGTCCCGGCGGCCGCGGTGGAGGATCCTTTGCTGGCGGCGTGCCGGCTCGTTGGCGGCGCACTGGGGATGACTGTCGTGCCGCCGGCGAAGGACAGCGGCGCGCCGGTCCGGCGCCGCGACCCGCTCGGCGAGCTCGCGCGCGCTTCGCGTTTCCGCACCCGCGCTGTGGTGCTGAAAGGTGATTGGTGGGAGCGCAGCAACGGCCCACTGCTCGCCTTCCTGGAGCTCGAAGGAGACAGGAAACGCCCGGTGGCGCTGCTCCCGGTCGGCGCCACGGGGTACGAGCTCGTGGACGCCGCGGAGAATCGACGACAGCCGGTCGACGAACCGCTGGCGCGACGCCTCTCCGGGATTGCCACGATGTTCTACCCGGCGCTGCCGGCGCGCCCACTCGGCGCCAAAGACCTGTGGCGCTTCGGAACGCGCAGCCTGTCGCGGGAGCTGGTGCCGCTGCTCCTGGTGGGGCTCGCCGGGGGCGTGCTCAACATGCTTACGCCGATTCTGACGGGCTACCTCTTCGGGGACATCATTCCGGGCGCCGAGCGCGGCCAGCTCGCTCAGCTCGCCGCGGCGCTGTTCGCGGCGGCGGTGGCGGCGAGCCTGTTCGAAGTGACGCGATCGATCGGCATGCTCCGGATTTCGGGTGTGCTCGACGCCAGCCTGCAGGCCGCCGTGTGGGATCGGGTCATGTCGCTGCCCGCCTCCTTTTTCCGGCGGTTCACGGTGGGCGATCTCGCCTCCCGCACGATGGGGATCAGCAGAATCAGGCAACTGCTGTCCGGGACAACGGTGAACGCGGTTCTCGGGGCGCTCTTCTCCGTATTCAACTTCGGGCTGCTGTACTACTACAGTGCATCCGTGGCCGCCGTGGCGACCGCCGTACTGCTCATTCTGATCGCGACGACGGCGTTGTTGACGTGGGTTCAGCTCCGGCATCAACGCGCGCTCAACACAGTCCAGGGCAGGATTTCGAGCTTTCTGTTCGAAATCCTGAGCGCGATCTCGAAGATCCGCGTGGCAGCGCTGGAATCGCGGGTCTATCGTGAGTGGGCGTCGCGCTTTTCCGTGCAGCGGCGGCTCACCTACTCGGCCAGGCGCGCCGGCAATGGGCTGATCACGTTCAACGCCGCCTATCCGGTCCTGGCGTCGATGGCGGTATTCGCCGCGGTTCTCTACGTGAACCGGGAAGCGACGGCCCTGGGCACGGGCGACTTCCTGGCGTTCAATGCCGCGCTGGGTCAGCTCGTCGCTGCGGCCATCGGCCTGGTGGGCGCGCTTTCGGGCATGCTGCAGATCATCCCACTGTACGAGCGGCTACAGCCGATTCTCGCCGAGCAACCCGAAGAGGACCCCGCGCGTGCGGCCGCAGGCGAGCTGTCGGGGGCGATCGAATTCAGTCACGTCTCCTTTCGCTACAAGGCCGATGGGCCGCTGATTCTTGACGACGTCTCGGTGCGCGCGGAGCCCGGTGAGTTTATCGCCCTGGTCGGCCCTTCTGGCTCAGGGAAGTCCACGATGCTCAGGCTCCTGCTCGGGTTCGAGACTCCCGAAGCCGGGTCGATCTACTATGACCGCCAGGACCTCGCCGGGCTCGATCTTCAAGGGGTGCGCCGCCAGATCGGCGTCGTCTTGCAGAACAGCAAGCTGATGAGCGGGGACATCATGACCAACATCGTCGGCTCGTCGCTGCTCACCGTGGCCGACGCCTGGGAAGCGGCGAGATTGGCGGGACTGGAGGCTGACATCAAGGCCATGCCGATGGGCATGCACACGCTCGTGAGCGAAGGCGCGGCGACGTTCTCGGGGGGGCAACGCCAGCGCCTGATGATCGCGCGGGCGATCGTGACCCGTCCCCGAATGCTTTTCTTCGACGAGGCCACGAGCGCGTTGGACAATCGGACCCAGAAGGTGGTCAGCCAGAGCCTGGAGGGACTGAAGGCGACGCGCATCGTGATTGCACACCGGCTGAGCACCATCATGAACGCAGACCGCATCTACGTGTTGGACCGTGGGCGCGTCGTGCAAAGCGGGCGGTACGCCGAGCTCGTGGCGCAGGAAGGCCTGTTCGCGGAGCTCGTGCGGCGGCAGATGGTGTGAGGGCGAGGTGGCCGCGGGGCCAGGTGTTGCACCGCCTTCAACTTCCGGCAAGTGTAAACGACATTTTGCCGACGCCCCAGACTGCCGGGTCGTGACCAAGCCGAGCCCGTTCAGGGACTCCGCGCGAGGCCATCGGCACAGGGCTGTCGATCTAGCGAGCGTGGACCGTCGACGCCAGCGGTCACATCTATCAGGCCGTTCTCCTACCCCGCCTGGCAGTGCCGGTAGGAGGGTTGGAGCGCCAGAAACGCTTGACCCATGATGCGATCATCATAGAGTAATTGAGGCATTTCGATGAATAGCGCGATGCGCTCGGAGGTTCGGACATGAAAGCCATTACCTTGAGGAACCTACCACCAGAGCTGGCCCGACGAATCGAGGAGGAATCCAGTGAGAGGGGAACGAGTCTGAGCAAGACGATCATCCGTCTCCTGGAAGAAGGTCTTCTTTGCATTCGGGCGCAAGGAGGCGAGACTCTGCATCACGATCTGGACCGGTTCGCAGGAAGTTGGTCGCAGGAGGAAGCGGACGAGCTCGATCAAGCGGTGCGGAAGCAACGGACCATCGAAAAGGAGCTGTGGGGTTGAGGCGGATTCTGCTTGATACGTCCGCCTATTCGGCCTTTTTCCGAGGTCACCCGAGGATCGTACGTGCCGTGCAAGGGGCAGACGAGCTGCATCTCGATCCTGTTGTGATCGGGGAGTTGCTGTCTGGCTTCCGCGCTGGTTCGAGAGAGAAGAGAAACCGGGACGAGCTGGATGGTTTTCTTGCGTCGCGACGTGTGCAGGTACTGGAAATCACGGAGGAAACGTCTGCGCGCTATGCGATAATCGTTGATGAGCTCAAGAAGTCGGGCTGCCCGATTCCGACGAACGACGTCTGTTACGTTGCGTGCCCAATGGCAGTCTGTTACGTTGCGTGCCCAATGGCAGTGGATCTGGGTTTTCGTTGCAGCTTGAACGACAGTAGCCGGGCCGCGGGGCGGTAGCCACCCGAGCGTGCCCGCTCGGAGCTCGCCGCGTGGGGCGTTCGGCGACGTTGGACCGGAATTATCCCTGCCATCCTGCCATGATGCTCGCAAAAAAGGCCCACGCCCCTGGGAGGGCGCAGGCCTTTGCCACACGTGCCGATACTCGATTTATTGCGACGGTTCGGCACTACGCGAGGCTGCATGTCTTATCATCGGCTGCCTCCGAGCGCCAGCCGCCCGTTGCTCATCGCGCCGTATCATGCCCGCGCGGGCGGCGTTCTCTTCCCCCAGCTTCCCGCCGTCTGTGCCGCCCACGGTGCGGATGCCCGC
>JACPHN010000043.1 GCA_016188575.1 Candidatus Schekmanbacteria bacterium | reverse complement strand
CGTCGCGCCCGCGATATGTGAGCACGGTTTCCATGACGCACGCACGATAGCACGTCGCGATCCGGAACGCTCGTACCACCCGTGGCGACCTCGCAACCGCGTTGCCCGTGGCGGGTCATGTCGCCATGCTGAGGTCACCAGCGGGCCAACCTGCGGGCAAGCAGGTAGCCCCACGAGCAAACCGATAACGCACAGCCATCGCGTTTTTCCCGGTTGAAGGCGGCCCTGGGCTCTTTGAAAACACGCTCCTGACGCGGCTCACCGCATGCCGATAACCCTCGAGAGAAGAAAGTTTGTGGCGCCCGTCGCTGCCCTTGCACCACCTACGCCTTCCCCGCTTCGCGACCGCTGGCACAGTTCCTGCAACTCCGCGCGTCTGGGCCGAGCCCACCCGAGAGCATCGTCCAACCGCCAGGAGACCTTTGTGATGAAGCACGTGAGATGGCCAAACCATGCGCTCGCCCCCGCGCTGGCGCTGACCGGGGTAGTGGCGGCCTGCGCCTGGGTGCTTCCTTACACCGACGAGGAGCGCCGACTGCTCGGCGAGCTGGAGCAAGCGATCCGCGGGGTGGACAAGGAGGTCGCCGAAGCGCAGGCCGAAGGTGCGACCAGTGGCGAGCTCGCCCAATCGCTCGCCGAGGTGCGCGTCGCCTACCTGCGAAGCACGGCCGCCATGCTGCGCTTCCGCCGCGCCGCAGTCCAGACGAGGCAGGCTGACGCCTGTGCGGGCGAGGGGCCGGCGCTCGCCGCCGCGGAGCCCAATCCGGAGCAAGCCCGCGCGCTCGAGGCGGTGCTCGCCGAGCAGAGAGCCGTGCTCGCGTCGGTGCGCAGTGAGCTCGACCGCTACGAGAGCGGCCTGGTGAAGGCGCTGCTCGCGGCGCGCGCGGGCATGGTAAGCAACACCATCGCCATGCTCGAACAGCGTCTGCTGGCCGCTCGCTTCGGCATTCCTTATCTCGCGGTCGTAGCTCCCGGCGCTACTCCGCGCGAGCAGCAACCCGCGCAAGTCGCCGCCATCGAGGCGGACTTGGCCGCACAGCGCGCCGCTCTGGCCGCCGCCCGCGCCGAGGACGAAAGGTACTCCGGAGGCCTGGTCAAGGCACTCCTGTCCACCCGCGTCGCGACCCTCGCCAACACCGTCGCCATGCTCGAGCAACGCTTGCTCGCCGACAGGTACGGCATCCCGCACCTGACGGCCCCGGCCCCGGCGAGCCCGCGGTCGGCGGACCCGTCCGCGACCCTGTCCGGAGCCGCCACGCCCAATGCGGCATCGGCGGTCGCCGCCCCGGCCGCCGCCGAGACGCCGCCGGCGCCTGCGGATTGCCCGCTCGAGATCACGAGATTCGACACCACGACGCAGGAAGACAAATATGACCGCAAGCACGCCGTCCTGCTCCTGGTTCTCCGCAACTCCTCGTCCAGCAGAATCAAGGCGTGGAAGCTGACCGCCCGCCTGAAGAACGTGTTCGGCGACGAGCTGTTCACGACGCGCCTCACCGATGGCACCGCCGACCTCGGCGCGGGAGCGACGGGCCGGGCTCCGTTCGACTTTGAGGACAACCAGTTCGACGATTCCGACCAGTACTCGAGGCTGACGGCATACAGCGTCGAAAACCTGCGCATCGAGATCCTCGATTGCCAGGTCAGCTTCGCGGAGGCGGCGAGCACCGCGACCCCGGATCCCCATGAAATTGCTCAGAGAATGGGTGACGTGATGGCCCTGCACGGTTTTCCAACTCCGGAACCCGCCGCGGAAGAGCGCGTCCAGCAAATCATTAGCGACGCCATGAGCCGGGCCGGCGAGCCCACGGCCACGCCGCCGCGCACCGAAGGGAAGGCAGCGCCCGCGGCGACACCGCGCCCCGTCATGCGAGCACTGCTCACCGATGGCAAACTGGTCGATGGCTTTCTCATCGAGGAACGCGTCGCCGAGGTCGTGCTCGAAGTCGGCGGCAGGGCGCGGGTAATCCCGCGGGGCGAGATTCGCACACTACACGCCGTGCCGGCCGGTTCGCGATAGGCGCGGGCATGGTCGAAGCGGCCCCGGGGGTCGAAGGCGCGCGAGCGGTTTGCGACGGGCGCCGGTACCGGCTAGGGTGGCCGGGTGAGGCGTGTGACCAGTCTGAGGGAGCGGGACATGAGCGAACAGTTGCTGCTCGTCACCATCGGACCAGTCCAGGACTTCATTGCTTCGGCGCGGCGGTGCCGGGACTTGTGGCACGGGTCGTGGCTGCTCAGCGAGCTCGGGAAAGCGGCCGCCGCCGGCATCGTCGATGCGCTTGGCTGAAACGCTTCGCCGAGGCGTTCGCGAAGCTCCTGTTCGGCGCGGGCGGCGGCGGGCTGGCTAAAGCTGGGCCTGGAAGTCGAAGGCATCGGGGCGAAAACCGCCGCGGGTTACGGCCGCATGCGCCTCGAACCGCACCGGCCGGCAGCGGCGACAGCGCACGCGGCACCGCGCGCCGCAAGCGCGCCAGCGCGCCAGCGAAGCGGGAGGCGGAGCAGAAGTTGAACGCGCTTCGGGACGAGCTCTTTGGGCTCGCCGCCAGGCATCGCGGAGCACCGACCGCCAGGCAGCACGTCGAGCAGCTCCGCGGGGCTTTGGCCGAGCGCGCCCGAGGCCGCGATCCCGGAGCGTCCTGCGCCGGTCCTCGCGCAGCTCGACCCGAAGCACAACAAGCTGTTGGCCGTCCAGCTCCCGCCGCCAATGGCGGCTCAGTAGGGCATCAGCCACGAGAGGACGCCATCCTTCACCCTGTCGGAGCCAGCATCATGTCCAGACTGCTGATCACCACCGTCGGAACCTCGCTGCTCACGAATTCGGACCGGCCCTGGGGGGCTTGGAACGTTCGGCGCGGCGATTTATTGGTCGACCAGCAGCAGCCGGGCGAGGAACCGCAACCGCGATTTCGACACCGCCGCTGCTTTGCGGCCACGGTGCCAGCAGCTCGTGGTCTGGTGGCGGGAGCGGTTCAGCGGGTTGGAGGCGGTTTTCCCTTTTTCCCGGCGGGCACTGGAGCAGGATCGCCGGAATCCCGTGGACCCTTCAGCGCTCGATTTCGCCCGTTCGCGTGACCGCGCTGTTGCGCCATTCCCATTCTCCCCCTCTGCCCTCCTCGCAAGCAGGGAGCGGTGAACAGGTACCAAAGACCTGCCTGCACGTATTGCCTTGCCATTGGCACAAAGTTTGTTGTGATCTTCCTTATCCTCGCAGCCGCGGCAGCGTCTGATATCGGTGTCATTCTGGCCTCCGCCCATTCTCTGCGGCATGGCACGCCAGATGCAAGACGGTCCGGGGAGAAACCAGGCATTCTCTCTGGGTGCATCATCTGCTTGCGGGGTCGAGTGGAAAACTGCAAGATACCGCTTCATGAGGTGCAGTCTTTGCTTGCTCTTGCGCGCGGACCGAGATCGCGGTATGCAGTGATCGCTGGACTTCGCAGGCATGATCGAGAGCTCTGGGAGGAGGAGGAAGCGTGTCGCAACATGTAGTCGTGATCGACTTCCCCGGAATCAAGGAGTTTGTCTTCGCCACTGATACGCTGCGCGAGATACAAGGAGCCAGCGCGCTACTCGACGCGTTCAATCGCGACGAGCTCGTGGAGCGCATCCGCCGGCACCTGCCGCGGGCGACCGCGGTGGAGGAGGTCTACGCGAACGGCGGCGGTGGTCAGCTCGTGCTGGAGGCGGGCGGCGCTGACGAGCAGCGCCTCGACGAGGGGTTGGTGCGGGTGGCGTGCGATGTCGACGAGGTGTTTGCGGGTGGCATCGCGCTCGTCTACGGTCTGGCCAGGTTGGACGGGCAAGGCTACAAGGCAGCGGTGGCTGCCGCGCACCGCGACCTGCGCCGCCGCCGGTGGGCCGCGCCGGTGCGCGCCGCCGTCGCCACCGCCCCGCTGGTTCGCGAGTGCGCGAGCCTCGGCGCTCGGCCGGCGCGCGTGTGCGCCAACGTCGCCGGCATCGCTCGCCCCGAGGGCGGCGACGACGTGCGCTGGGTATCCGAGCTCACCCGCCGCAAGCTCGCGAAGGCACACGAGATTCGCCGGCCGGGCGCCGCGCACAGCCACTTGTGGAGCGCCTTCGAGGACGCGGTCGGATGGCCCCCCTGCGATACCCTCGACGAGGTCGGCGAATTGAGCTCGGGCCGGCATGGCTACATCGGAGTCGTCTACGCGGATGGCAACTCCATGGGCAAGGTCGTGCAGGACATTCCCGACAAGGAGTCCTACCGGGCGTTCTCAAGAATCGTGGACGACTCGGTTCGAGAGGCGAGCTACGAGGTGATCCGCGAACATGACCTGCAGGCCCTGCCGCTGCTGCTCGGCGGAGACGACGTCGTCATGGTGCTCCCCGCCAGCGCGGCGCTGCGGTTCGCGGCCGAGCTGCCGGAGGCGTTTCAACGCCGCTCCGGGCGCGCGGTGGCGAAGGACGGGACTCCCTGGCTCCGGGAAAAGTGTCGCCACGGCTTCAGCATCTCCGTCGGGGTCGCCGTCGGACGCGCCCGCCACCCCTTTCACTTGCTTTTCGATCAGGCGGAGCAACTCCTCCATTCGGCGAAGAAGGACGCGGCGCGCACCACCGGGGCGAGCGATCCGCGAACACAGGCGCGCGTCGACTTCCAGATCGTCAAGAGCTCCATGGTGCGCGAGGTCACGGAAGCTCGCAAGACCGAGTTTGTTTTCGATGGCCCCGCGAAGGGAAACACAGGGTCCTTTCTCCGGACCCTGCGCCCGTACGAGCCGGCGAAGCTGAAAACGCTGCTGGAGCTCGCCAGCAACCTGCGCCAGGGAAAATTCCCGAACAGCAAGGCCGCGGCGCTCGCCGGCGCCGCGATGGCCCCGACGCGCCGCGCCGCCGAGTTTCGCGCCATCGAGGTGCTCGCGCACCTGAAGGATAGCCACCGAGGACTTCTCGAAGACGCGGTGGACGAGCTTTGCGGCGGTGGCCTGCCCCCCTTCGGCAGCGGTGCCGGTACGTTCTTCACGGAGCTCTACGAATGCTACCAGTTGGTGAGATGATCGAGACGAAGTCGGCGGCGCGCGCATCCGTCGCCGCGCCGCCATATATTCTGGACATTCAGTATGCGGTGGCGCTCGCCGATCGCTGGCACTCGGGCAGCGGGGAGTCGCGGGGAGCGGCCGACCGCGCAGTGCTGCGCTCGGCCGACAAAAAGCCCATGATAATGGGCTCGCACGTCAAGGGTCTGCTGCGCAATCGGTGCGAGCAGATCGCGCTGGCGCTGGGATGCGAGGCGACCGACCCCCATGTCGCCGACGCCTCGGCCGCCCGGCGGCGGGCAGGGTTCGCGGCCGGCGGCAACCTCGCGGAACGTCTGTTCGGAACCTGCCTCGCGGGAGACTGCCTGTTCGTGGACAACCTGTTACCCACCGAGCAGCCCACGGACGACAACTTGCCGGTCTTGACCCGGGTGAGCATCGACCGCGCGCTCGGCCGGGCGAAAGAGCACCGCCTGTTCATCACCGAGCACGCCGCCGCGATGACCCTGCGCGGCGCGATCACCGCGGTGCACGCGCCCAAACGGGTGTCCGTGGTTTCCGTCCCGGATCTGTCGCCCTGGCCGGTGGAGTGGAGCCTCCTCGTGGCCGCTCTGCAGACGCTCGACCGCCTGGGGGGCGACCGTTCCACCGGCGCCGGGGGGTGCGCGGTGACCATCGAGTCTCTGCGCGCGCGACGCGGGCGGGGCGACTGGCAGCAGATCGCCTCCCAGGAGCTGCTCAGACCGCTGGGGCTGGCGAATGCCCACGTCCTCTTCGGACGCCTCGAGAAGGTCCGAACCGACAGGGGGCCGTCGCGGCTCCGCGCGATCTGTGAAATGGCCCACGAGGTGGGCGAAGGGCCGTGGGACGACCCGACCACGTGGGACACCGTCGACGAGCTGGCGGCCGACTGAGGAGGAGGCGCATGAGCACTCGAAACCGAATCGTTCTCGAAGCGGAGCTGCTCGCGCCGCTGGTCCTCAAGGGAAACCGGCAATCGCAGCGGTCCGACTGCCTCGACTGCATCCCCGGCACGACCCTGCGCGGCGCGCTCGCCGGGGCCTACCTGCGGTTCGGAGGCACACCCGCGGAGGCGGCATTTCGACGCCTGTTCCTCGACGCCCAGCAGGCGCGCTGGGCGACCTTGCGCACTGGCCTGCACGTGCCACCGCTGACCGCGGCGAGCTGCAAACGCTCTCCCGGGTTCTCCGGCCAGGACGAGCACGGCGTCGTGGATCTGCTCGTCGCTGTGCTGCGCGCCCCGGAGGGAGAAGGCCGCGAGGAGTGCCCGCGGCCCGGCTGCGGCCAGCCGCTCAAACCATTCGGGAAAGCGTACGACCGCACCTCTACCGGCCCGAAGAGCACCAGCGCCCCCAAGGCCACCGCGATGCACGTCGGCATCGATCGCGACACGGGCGCCGCGCGCCACAGCATCTTCTTCAGCGAGGAGGCCATCGCGGATTTCTCCAGCGAGGAGGCGATCGCGGGCGACGCGGGCGACGCGGGCGCGCCGTCGCGCCAGCCGACGCCGACACGGATCGTGCTGCGAGGCGTCGTGGAGCTCGGCGACGCGGCGCGTGCGGACTTCGACGCCCTGCTCGGCGACCTCGGCGGCATCGTGCGCATCGGGCGCTCCCGCAGCCGCGGGCGCGGCAAGGTGTGCCTGAAACTCCGCGAAACGCTCGCCGCGCCATCCGCCGCGGACTACGAAGCCACCGCTCGCGACCTCGCCGCCGCCGCCCGTCGCTCCGGCGAGCGGGTCCTGACGCTCGGTTTCCCCAACGGCGCCATCCTCGTCGACGAGGTGCTGCGCTTCGCCAACGATCCCGCCGTCTCGATCCCGTGGCTGCCGGCGCTCGACCGCTGGGACTCACCCCCGGACCGGATCCGCCCGCTGTACGCCCGCACGCGGCTGCAGCTCGTCCGCGGCTGGAACGTCGCGCATCAGCTTCCGCGGCAAGACGACATGGGCATCCTCTCCGGCTCGGTGTTCGCATACACCGTGCCCGCCGCACAGTGGCCGGGAATCGCCGCCGAGCTCGTGGCGCTCGCCGAGCACGGCGTCGGCCTGCGTCGCGAGGAAGGCTTCGGCACGGTCTCCATCTGCGATCGCTTCCACCTCGACGCGGCCATCCCCGCCGCTCCAGGCTCGCACCCAGGAGGTGCCAGATGAATCTCTCCCCCGAAAGCCGCAAGCAGGCCGACCGCTATCTCGACGAGCACGCCGAGCAGCCCATGCAGCTCGGACAAAGGCTCGCCGAGCAGATCGGCCGGGGCACCGATGACCAAATCGCCAAAAAAGTCATGTCCCAGCTTCGCGGCCTGCAGGTCCAGGCGATGTCGGGAGCGCGATTCGCCGACATCGAAGACTACATCATGGGCCGCCTGGGCCGCGAAACCCAGAAAGAATCGCTGTGGCGCGAGCAGCTCGAGGGCACCGCCCGTGGTCGCTGCAGTTTCGGCGACCTGATGCTCGAGCGCCTCGGGGAGATCCGCAAACAGGCCAAGGAGCTCGCGAACCAGGCGGAGAAGCAAGACGAGCACTTCGATGTGGCGATCTACATCGCCCGCTCCTGGATCCGGCGCATGGTCGCCGCCTACCTCTACTGGCAGTCCGTGCCGGGAAGGCCATGCCGATGAGCGAGCTCCCGACACCTGCACGGCTCGACCGGGTGGTCGACGAACGGATCGCTCCGATGGCCAGACGGCAGGCGAAAAAACTGCTCGACGAGGTGCGGGGCCGCCCAAAGCTCACGTCCCAGCTCTCGGGGCTCGCACAGCTCGCGCTGTCGGCACCCCAGAGGGTCGGCGAGCTCGCGAGAAAGCAGCTCGAGCGCGCCACGCTCGACGAGAACGTCAGGAAGCTCTGGGAGCGGGTCAAGGCGACGATGGAGGAAAAGAACGGTGCCACCGCCGCCGACCCAACGCTCTGGGATGTCGCCGCCTCGATCGCGGACCCCGAAGGACGGTCCGGAAACAAAGACCTGTCGAGATCCGACAAACGGGAGCTCACGGAGCGCATCCGCCAGATCCAGCGCCAGCTCGTGCGCCCGTGGGCGCAGAGCTTCTGCACGCGACTGCAGTATCTGTTGGCCAGTCCGGAGGAGATGAACAGATGATCGGCCCTACGAGAAAGCAACCGCTGCATCGCTTGCGAATCTCACTCGCCCTCCGCTTTCAGACGGCCTGGCGGATCGGCTCGGGCCGCGAGGGGGAGACCAGCGACCTCGGGGTCCTGCTCGACTCGCGCCAGCAGCCCTTCATTCCGGGCTCGAGCCTGAAGGGGAACCTGCGCGCGACCTGCGAGCGGCTCGCATCGGCGCTCGGCCTCTCCGCCTGCATGCTCGACCGGAGGCTCAGCGGCGTGAGCTGCGTTGGCGATATCGACGACCGCGACCTGCAGGCGGAGCTCGCCGCGGAGGCCGCGGGGCGGAGCTCCGGGGCGCCGTTGACCTGGATCGAGCAACACACTTGCGACGTGTGCCAGCTCTTCGGCTCCACCGCGATGGCCGGGCGCATCGCCATCGCCGACGCGCACCTGACTGCGGCGAGCGCCGGCAACGGGCGCATCGAGCTACGCAGCGGGGTGGTGCTCGACCGCGACAGCCGCACCGCCCGCGAAGGGCTGCTCTACGATTTCGAGGTCGCCCCATCGGGCGTGGAGCTGTCAACGACGGTGGAGGTGGTCTACCCGACGGACAAGGACCGCGCGCTCCTTGGCGCCGCGCTCTTCGAGTGGTTGGACGGCATGCGGGTCGGGGGCGCGACCAGCCGCGGGCTCGGCCACGCAACCGCCGAGCTGCTCGAGGTGAAGGAGGTCAATCTCGGCGACCCCCACCATCGCAAAGATTTCCTCGTGAACCGGCAGTGGCAAGTTGTGGACGTCCGGGCTTTCCTGGAGCAGACCGGCGCGAAGATCGCCGCGCGGTTGGGAGGTGTCGCATGCTGAAGCACTGGCTCTGCCACGTAAACGCGAAGCTGACCATTCGCCCGAACGGCCCGTTCCTGGTGAAATCGGGCCGAGCGACGGTGCACGGCCCCGACGCGGCCCCGGTGACGACCTATCGGTCGGGCGAAGAAGTGCTCTTCATCCCGGGCTCGTCGCTGAAAGGGGTCATCCGCTCGCACGTCGAGCGCATCGCGCGGTCGATCCATCTGGACAGCGTTTGCGAACCGTATCTGGAGCGCGCGGAAGCTGCAGCGGATGGAAACGACCGGCGGATCGGCTGCAGCCATCGTCTGGAGGCGGCGAGAAGAGGCGGGGCCGCCATCGATAGCGTCACCGCGTATCGCACCGCCTGCGCGGCATGCCGCCTGTTCGGCTCGCTGCGGTTCATCGGCCGCATCCGGATCTCCGACGCCTACCCGAAGGCGGGCGAGGCGAAGCCCGTGGCCGAGCTGCGCGACAACGTCGCCATCGACCGCTTCACCGGTGGCGCGGCGAGCGGCAAGAAGTTCGATCAGGTGGTCGTGCAGGGAGGCGCCTTCGAGACGGAAATCAGCATCGACAACTTCGAGCTGTGGCAGCTCGCGGCGCTCGATCTCGTGCTCGCGGACTTCGCGGACGGGATCCTCGCGATCGGTTCCGGGACGAGCCGCGGCCTCGGCGCGGTGAAGGCCGAGGTGGATTCGCTGAAGCTGAGCTACCTGCGGCCACAGGAGCGCATCGCCGGCATCGGCCAGCTCTGCGAACCGGCCACGCGGAACGCGTACGCGCTGTCGGAGTGGAGGCCCGGGTCGCAGCCCGATCTGCCCGCCGGCGAGCGGCGCGGCATCCGCTACGTGGTCGACGTGACCGGGCAGTGGCGAGCGCAGCTCGATCCACTGGTGCCAGGTCTGGAGGCGTTTCTCCAGGAACGCGGAACGGTCGAGGGGCAGCGGGCGCACGCGCGCGCGGGAGCGTGAGCGATGGCGGTGCTGCGGTGCGCGGATATCGACCGGGAGCGGCTGGCCGCAGTGGCGGAAGCGCTCGCCGGGGACGGGGAAGGCTGGTGGTTGTGGAGCACCTCGGCGGGCGACTGGCGCCTGCGCCGGTGGCACGCGGGGGCGCTGCCCGAGGATTCCGAGGAAGGGAGATTGTTCAGCCGCGCGGGTGAGCTGCGCTGGCGGCGGATCGGAGCGGATCCGAAAAATGGTGTAGAGGCCATGCGCGCGGTATTTCTGGGAGACGCCGCGCCGCCGGCGATCGCCAGCTTCGCCGTGCGCGACGAGGAGCTCGCGCGGTGCCGGCGGTCCGAGGCGCCGGTGGTGCTCTGGGGTCGCTTGCTCGAGCGCGGGTCGCAGCCGGTCTGGTTCGAGCAGCAGATTCCCCACCGCCTGCGTTACGAGCCGGAGGCCGGCGGCCTTGGCGATGGCGAGGCGCGTGGAGGCGACGGCGACGGCGACGGCGACGCCCCCGAGCGCGTCGCGCTGCTACAGGAGGAATGGCGCTCCGGCCAGGGGCTGCAGCTCTGCCGCTGGAAGGCGCTCGTGCCGTTCCAGTTTGGCGAGGGAGAGTGAGCGATGCCGGAAAAAGAGAAGTTCTGGAACCCCTATCGCTTTGTGCCGGTGAGCGCCCCTTCCCCACCACCGCGGTCGGCGCCCACCTACCACCATCGTCTGACCGGGCTGTCCGGTACCCTGGAATGCCGGTTGACGGCGAAAACAGCGTTGCTCGTGGCGGACCAGCGAGGTGGCCAGGGCAGCGTCCGCGCCTTCTGGAAAGCGAACGACGGCACGCCGACCATTCCGGGAACCTCGCTCAAGGGGATGCTGCGCAGCTTTCTGGAGATCGTGGCGCCCGGTTGCGCGATCGTGGCGGACGAGAAGGCCGAAGGGAAAAACGCCTGCCGGGATCCAAGGGCGCTGTGCCCGGTCTGCGCGCTGTTCGGCTTCGTCGGCCACGGCAACACCGGCGCGCTCTACCGGGGGCACGTCACGATCGGTGACGCGCGGCTGGTCGCGGAGACGGCGCCGCCACCGGCGAAGTGGGAGCAGCGCGAGATCTACATGGCCACGCCACACCCGACTCACAAGGCGTTCTACCCGGGCGACGCCGGCTCCTTCCGCAAGCTCTACCACCATCAACCGAAGTGCATGTCAAAACCAGCGGCTCCGAACGCCGGCATCAAACCCAATGCGACCCTACAGCCTGCACCGGCGGGAGCGGCCTTCGACTTTTCCATCCGCTTCGTCGGGCTCGCCCCCGAACAGCTCGCCATGATGCTCTACGCCGTGGTGCTCGAACGCGACGTGGCGACCTCGGTGACCGGTTGGAACGGCACGCGCGAGGAGACCATTCGCCTGCGCGGCGACCTCTGCCACAAGCTGGGACACGGCAAGCCAGTCGGCCTCGGGTCGTGCCAGATCGCCATCCAGAGCTCGATCGTCGGAGACGGCGCCGAGCGCTACCGCCGCGGCGTGCCGCGACAGGATCTGCGGGGTGCCGAGCTCGACGCGTGGCACGCGGAGCAGGCCGCGCGCTTCCGCGCCACGCGCTCCCCGACGTTCGACGCCGCGCTGCGCCGCATGATGGTGTTCGACGAGAGCGACCCCCGCGACTTTCGCTATCCGACGTTCCAGTGGTTTCACGACGGGGCGACCTCCAGTAGGCGGCTCAAGCCCGCCTGACCAGGATCCACCACCTCAAAGGAAGTAGCGATGTCCCCTCCAGAGTCTCGGGCGCCGGCACCCGCCGCGATGATTCTCACCGTCGGCGGAGCACCCGCGCCGCTCATCGCCTCCATTGCGCGGCAGCGCCCGCGCAAGCTGATCTTTCTCGCCTCGCCGCAGACCGCGGGATCCATCGAAACCGACATCCTGCCGAAGCTGCCGCCCGACTACCACCACCTCGGCCTCGAAATCGTGGTGACGCCGTCCGCCGAGCTGCTCGACGAATGCTACAAGGCCCTGCGCCTGCGGGTAACCGAAATCCTCGAGCGCTGGGGCATCGACCCCGCCGATGCGTGCGTGGACTTCACCGGCGGCACCAAGGTCATGTCGGCAGCGGCGGTGCTGGCCTTTGCCGATCGCGGCGCCCGTTTCTCCTACGTCGGTTCGGCCGACGAGGAGGCGCGGTCCAAGGGCGGCGTCGGCGTGGTCATCGACGGGCGCGAGAGGCTGATTCTGGAACCGAACCCCTGGCAACAGCTCGCCGAGGACCGCATCCGCGCGGCGATCGCGGCGTTCAACGAGCTCCGATTCGAAGCGGCGCTGGCGCTGGTGCCCGAACCGCGCGCCGACGGGCGCAACGCCTACGCCGGCACGCTCCGCCAGCTTTTCCGCGCCATTGCGGCCTGGGACCGCCAGCGCTACCGCCCGGCCCACGAGGCGATGCAGGCGGCCCTCCCGGCGCTCCGCATCTACGCAGATGCGGGGGGGCACCCGCCGATCGCCACCGCGCTTCCCGCTCTGGAAACGGCCGCGGCGCGGCTCGACGCGGTGCACACCGAGTGGCACCGCTTCGACCTGTACGAAGCAAGACCCGGCGCACCGGCGTCGAAGCTCTTTTCCGGAATCGACGGTCTGGCCATTCCGCGGGATCTGTGCGCCGCCGCCTGCCGCCGCGCTCGGCGCGAGACCGACCCCGAAGATGGGGTCATGCTCCTGTATGCCGCCATCGAGAAGCTGGCGCGTGGGCGCTTGTTGAGCGTCCACGGAGTCGACAACAGCAAGTGCCCTGTGAGCAGCCTCGGTGGCCTGCGGGAGGCGTTCTCGGAGAAGCACTCGGACGATGGCGGCGTCACCGTGAAGCTCCCGCTGGAAGCCTCCTACGCGCTGCTCGACGAGTACGGGGACGCCTACGGCAAACGCTACCAGGCGCAGCGCCAGGAGCTCAAGGGTATCTTGGACGCGCGCAACTATTGCTGGCGGGAACACGGGTATCGCCACGTCGGGCTCGAGACCTTCGAGCGGCTGCTCCCGAAGGCGCTGCGGTTCTTCGGGCTCGACGAAGCGGAGCTGGTGGCTTTTCCGATGCTGCCGGTCTGAGGCGGGCGAAGATCAGATCGGTGTGACTCGCAGACCAGGGAAATCCCCGACAACGATCATTGCCAGTTGGCCGCCCAGGAGAAGTCGGACTGCGGTGCTACGGGTCTCGACGACCGCCTCGCGCTCGAGGGGCTCGCCGGTGGCGCCGGACATGGCGCATCGCGCGGCACCAGGTGAATCGGAGCCGTTGCTCGCGCTAGAATGCTCGGGCGCGGAGAGGAGGAAATGGCCAAGGCGCTGAATCCGGCACTCATGCAGCGACGGCTCGACCCCAATGCCAGCCATGTGCTCGATGGCGCAACCCCGCGCAACTGAGTAGGCGAGCGGGCGGTCCGCCTTCCACATGCGCCGAGACGAGTGGGAGTTTCTTCCGCCACCTCCATCAGTGTTCAATGTGCAGAGGTCCAGACAACAATGGCTGAAGAACAACAACTTTATTCCATCGTCGTCATAGGCGCCATGAACCCGCGGATTCACCACCCCCTTTGGTACGAATACATCGGTGTTCTCAACCACGAGCAGATGGAAGCCGCCACGAGAGCCCCAGACACCGTATGTCTTCAGCCGATGGCGCAATTCAAGACCGATCAGTTCCAGATCGTATGCGATGAAAGCAAGTGGGCTATTCGGACGGAGAAGCCGGACGCTTCGGAACGAATACAAGCGATCTCATCGCGTGTCTTTGCGGTGCTGGAGCACACTCCAACGTCCTCATTCGGTCTCAACTTCAATTTCCAACGAAAGACCGCTCTCAGTGATGTGCCCGCGCGGCTTTTTTCGATGCTCAGAGAGCTCCACTCCGTCCTGGTCGCGCCAGGCGTGGGCTCGGCGCGAATCGTGCTGAAACGGGATTCCCCGGACAGAAGCGTTACCGTCACAATCGCATCGTCCGAAAAATCGACAGACATGGTTTCGGTGTCCAACAACTTCCACTACCAGATCACGGCTGATACGTTCGAGCTCTTCGATCTCGGCGCAAGAATCGGAGCCGCATTTCCTCGCGACTTGTCCGAAGCGATTGCGCACGCAAACAACATGGTCGACCTGCTCAACAGATCGGCACGGGAATAGAAGATATGTCTCTGGCGATTCCAAGCGCGCTCAGATCAGTTCGAGAGCAATACCGATTGGTTGGAGATTCGGCCTTCGACAGATGCGCGGAGGGAGATCCGGTTCACGAGAGCTTCATGGAGACGTCGGACAAAGCCGCCGAGATTAGAGATCGCGCGTATGGGTTCCTTCTGAGGAACAAGCTTCTCCCGTGCGGTGCTCATGTCACAGCTCGCCTGTCGCAAGGACCGCATGCCGCGGGCCAGTGCGACCCCACAGAAGCACCACGCCAGGACATGTCGGACGCCGCACCACTTCTCAGCCTGCTCGAGAAGCGTTCCCAGACGGAGTCGACGATGTTCGAGAGAGAGTACGCACTTCTCGGGGATTGGAAGGGACCCTCATCAGACAATATCAGCCGGCGGTCGATCCGGGCATTTTGGGTGAGCTCGGGCCGGTCTGGAGCTCTATGGCTTGCTGCGCGCGCTCGTGATGAGGAGCATCCGGACGTTCAATACGATATTGCCCACTTCCTTGGCAGTATCGGGTTCGAGAGCATAGAACCTATTGCCCGCGAGCTGAGCAGCGCTCCGAACGATGATCAGGTCCGTACTCTTCTGCTCGCTCTCAAACGCATCGCTCCACCGGGCGACATGCAGTTGCAGAACGGACTGGCTGCGCTACTCGAGCGCTTCCTGAGGCACCCCGATTTTGGTATCAGCGAGGCTGCCGCCTACGCGACGCGAGCCCTGAGCTTGGACGTTGCCGCAGGACTGCTGCGAAGCGCACTGGTCGAGATCCAGATGGATTCTGACACGGAACGCGTCATTCGGGACGAGCTCGAGCTCAGGTTGAGTCGACGGTCGTGATCGATGTGGCTGTTGAGGTTGGGCAGTCTGAGCCGATGGACGAAATCGGTGCCCGGGAATCCCCCTCGGCGCGTAAACCGAAGCGCCTCGAGCCCCGAGGACGTCGCCGCCGTTGCCAAGGATCTCTTCAGGCGCAGGGGCGAGCGAGGCCAATCGGTTTTCCGTGTTCAGAACCGCGATGAGGCTGACACCGCCGCCGTAATCTTCGCGATCACGTGCCGGCCTGACCCCGCCGATGTCGATTACGTCCTCATCCCGGATGAATGCCTCGCTCCTCTTCGGCTTGAGATCCGAGCGGAGCCCAGCACAGCGCTTCATCCCTTCCTCGGAGAGCGTCACTTCGAAATCGTCGATCTTGCGGATGATCGTGTGGAGGACTTCGCCCGCTATGTGCTGGCGGATGCACGGTATGAGGCGCTGAGAATCAACGAGCGCTCCCTTGTTGAGAAGGCGCGCGACATGCTGGCGAAGCTCCCAGACCTTACTGGTTTTCTCGGCCTCGATTGGCCAGATGTCCTGCAGGCGAGGTCCTCGGCGAGTTGAGCTCCTGGCGCGATTGTCCATGGTTGCCCGGGCATGGCCCGAGCGACTGTTCCCCGCCCCTGCGCGGTAATGGCCACTCGCCCTCAGCCCTCACCGCACCCATCCCGGCAAGCACCCTGCTCTCCGACAGGCCTCTTGTAGGGCGGGGATCTTCGCTTTTTCGCTCGCGTATTCGCGCGCCGCCTCCTCCATGACCGCGCGGGCGGCGTCTTCCGCCGCCGTGCCTTTGAACTCGGTGTAGTGCGATATCGCCCACTGATAGTGACGATAGGCGCGATCGATTCCTCGCCGCAGGTACGCGAGCTGCTCCTGCCACCACGCTTCGTCGCGCCCCTGGTCGTCCAGCTTTCCATAAGCCGATCCCGCGCTCTCGTCGGGTCTGGGCTCCAGCCGCACGGAAGTGTCGACGGTGGTCGAGATTTTCACGGCGACGTCGCCAACGAGCTCCGTTCGGCGCTCAACCAGCTCATCGCTCACCGCACCGAGGGATTTCTCCGGTTCCGGCCATCGCCGGATCGCTACCGGGGTGGTTCGCAGCTCCAGGCCCGCACGTTCCAGGATCGTATCCCATGCGTTCCAGACGCCGCTGATCACGCCCGCGTACCGGCCCTGCGCCGCCGCGACGGTGCAGGCCGATTCGCCGGGCGCCGGCGCTGGGGGACGCGAATCCCGCTCGGGTGGTGCCACACCCACCGCGAATCCCAGGCCGGTCGTCACGGCCTCCCGGATCCGCCGGTCGAGCTCCGCCATGAAAACGGGATCGTGGACGCATGGCGTGTTGAGGTCGGCAGCGAGGTGGGCGACGCGCATCATGGCCTTGAAGCCTTTGAAGGCATTGCCCCCGGCCTTCAGCAGGCGCGCGGCTCTGTCGATCTCCTCGTCCAGGAGCTCGCTCACCGGATGGTCCGGGCCGCGAATGGCGTGAATCTCCATGGCCGCTTGTTGGGTCTCGTCGAGGAAGGTTGCCCACGGCGCGCGGAGCTGCGGCGGAGCCGCCGTCATGGCATCGAGGGCAACCTGTGCATGGTAGCTCGCACCTGCCGATTCCGATCTCGCCGTCGCGAGTGGGAAGAAGACGGCGGCAGCGCTGAGAGCGATGTAGGCAATGGCTCGAACGTTCCTTTCCCTGGGCTTCCAGGTGAGGTGCGATGCAAGAGAAACGGCGGCTGTCCGTACCATGTTTGTCCTCCGGTCTATTCGCTGCGCGGTCGATCACTGAAGCTCGCCGTCATTCAGGGACAGGCCCAACAACTGGTTGTAGTCCCTTAGCCGGGCTCTGAATTGGATCGCTCGACCTTCGTTTACCCCGGTCAACCTGGCCCGCCATGCGTCGCCGAACGCGATGTGCGCATCCGAGGTCAGGGTGGTTTCCAGGCACTTGACGTGCACGGACAGGCCGCCGAGCAACCCTTCGGAGACTTGCCCGACGGTGCCGGTCCAGGATACCCACTTCCCCGAATACTGTTTCCAGGCCTCTTTCTTTTGCAGGTCCGTCATTGGGCCCGACGCGGAAAACACTCTCGCGACGTCGGCGCATGTGTCGCGGACGTAGGTGCGTGGCGCCGGGCGTGGGGGGGCCGCAGGCGGCGGCGACGCCTGCCGAAGGGCCGCCGACCGCTCTTCCCTCGCGTTCCGCGACAGCTCACCCGCGCCTTCCGGGCTCGCGGGGGCATCCTCGACCTCTCGCCTCGCCGGCGCTTGTCCGAGGTCGGGGCGTACGTGCTTGCGCGCGGTCGCCTCGCGGCCGCGTGCGGTCTGCGGCGGGCGGACCGTCTGGGACGTCCCGAGCCCCATCAACACGAAGAAGTTGAGCCCCAGCCACCCGAGGGCCAAAGCGCGCGAGAGGTTGGAATGACCTCGCCTTAGCGTTGCCCACGCGAACACGAACGGACAGAAAACGATGCCGATTGCGAGCAGGATGCTGGGGTGACGCGACTTGCTGGTCGGCGGCCCTGCCGTCAGCCGAGTCCCGCAGCGGTTACAAAAAGTCGCTCCATCGCCGTTGGGTGCGCCACACTTGAAGCAGAACATGCATGCGCCCTCCTGAGCGCCACGGGTCACAGACCCACTCGTCCAACCGGAAGACCAGCACGATGCGTGCCAGCAGCGGCAGGGGCGGGCGACGCATGCACAGGCCGCTTGCCGCGCGCCGGCATGGACGGGGAGCACAAGCGCTCTCGCGGCGAGCACAAGAAATCTTCTGACGGCCCAGGGACGAGATCCACGGCAGCTCCGGCGAGGCTGGGGACGGACAGGTGTGTGCGGCGCGCCCCATCAGGCACACCGCGACGCGAAAAAGAGGCGAAAACCAATACGGATGCCGGCCTTTAGGCCGGCGACATGTTAGGGCGGGGTTTGGACCCCGCCCTAACCACCGCTGAAACCCCGGCCTTCAGGCCGGGGTTCCGCGGCGATTCCGCCCTAAAGGGCGGGGTTTCGGACCGGCTGACGAAGGGATGACATGAAAAGTGGCAGAGACCCTCCACCATAACGTCTGCCCACGCCTCACAGGCGTGTCCCAGGGATGCGTTTGGCACAAGCTGGACGCAACCGAGCAAAGTCGTCCGCGGGCCGGTGGATTCAGGGCGCGGCGCGACGTTGCCCGCGGCGGCGACCGGGTGCTACAGTCGCGGTTCTGTCCGGCAGTCGCGGCGCCGCCACGCGCCGCAAGCCGGCAAGCCGTTTGCCCCCGTTTCTACCCAGAAAGGAGCAATCCAACAGATGCCACGACAGATTCACTCACAGATGCCGCTGGAAGCGATTGAGGAAGAGATTCTGTTCACGCAGGCGGCACTCGAATCCGACGAGGACGCCCGCGACCTGGCACCGCTGGCAGCCGGTTGGCTGGGACGGCTCGACGAGGTGCGCGGCGCGGACCGCGAGCTGCGCCAGGCGGCGATGCGCACCAACGCCCGCCGGGTGATCGCCAATGGCCGCCTGGATGACGCCTGCAGCCGGTTCGCCGACGAGCTCTGGCTGGACACGGGCAAGAGCAGCGACAGCCCCCGCTGGAGCCGGTATTTCGCGCGCTCCGCGAGCCAGTTCATTCGCCAGGCACTGGGCAAGCAGGTCGCGGTGGTGCGGGGATGGTTGAGCGGTCCTGGCGACGCCGTGCTGGAAAAGCACCGGGCCGAGCTGTCGCGGTGGGTCGATGCCGCCGACGCGGCCGTGGTCGAGACGCGCGCCATGACGGTCCGGCGAGGCGAGCTGTGGCTCGGCCGCGAGACGCTCGCCGAGGATCTCACCCGCGAGCGCGATGGGGTCCACGAAGCGCTGAGCGCCCGGGGGCGCGAACGCGGCCTCGGGCGCGACTGGCCCGGCCGGTTCTTTCTCGTCGGGGACGGCCGTCCCGCTCCCAAGGCCACGACGCCGTCTGCCGTGGAAGGCGAGGGAGAGTAGGCCGGCGCGGGGCGTGTGCGCCGCGCAAAAACCGCCGGGCACATCCGAGGTGCCTCGCTCACGCCTTGCAACCGGCATCTCGGATGCCTTGGGGGAGCGCTCCGCGCTCGCAGGCGGCACCGGCCGAGCGGCAGGTGCCTCTTGCAAGCCGTGACCGAGGCACCCGGTGACCACGAGGTGGCCTTTGCAAAGCTCGAGCGCGGCACCCGGCGACCACGTGGCGCCCCTTACACGCCGTGAGCGAGGCACCGGGTGCTCACCTGGTGCCCCGCTCAGCCGTTGCAAGCGACAATTCGGGGCCGCCGAATCTCGGGCGTCGGTCGAATCTCTTGAGATGCTCCTTTACAAGTGTCGTAGGCGCCCCCTCCCTGCCTCCCCCCGCAAGCGGGGGAGGTGAGGTGGAGGGCCGCATGCCACGCCCAATCTGCTCGCCATGGTGTAAACCACATTCGACCGACGCCGAATCTCAGTGCCCCGGCCGCCGCTCGTTTTCTTGCTCCCACTACCAGAAATCTTGTGCCGGCGTCGCCCCCGACCGGCGAGCAGCAGCTCGGTGCCGCGGTCGCGCGCCGTTCGGGGGAGTGGCGCGCGGCTTGCTATCGACTGTCGCGGCACAGCCGCGTACGCCGGCAGTCAGAGCACCAATGGCGGGTGCCCGGTATCGTCCGCACCCGGACACCGCCGCCGCGGAGGGACAAGGAATGGCGAAGATCGTGGTTCATGCTGGGGACTTCCTGGTTGGTGACGGAAGTTTTTCCTTTGGCTCTTTCACGCTCAAAACAGCAGCACACAAGATAGTCGGCGAGACCATTCCGGTGTCCGAGCTGCTAACTCTGGAGGTCGCCAGCGAGGAAAACAAGCAAAAGCTGGCCGGAATGCTCGGATGGAGCGCTCTCGGCTTTTTTGCATTCGGCCCGATCGGCGTGCTGGCGGGGCTCCTTGGCGGTGGTAGGCGCAAACAAGTGACGTTCGCGGCCCAGTTCAAGGATCGGCGAAAGCTGCTGGCAACGACAGACAACGCCACGTTCATCAAGCTCAAGGCCGCGGTGTTTTGACGCGGGTTGCGACGAGCGCGGCAGCGGCCTAGGGTCGGTCGGCAGGCGATAGACGAAACCGAGAGGACAACGCAATGAGCGATCAGTTGCTGCTCGTCACCATTGGACCGGTCCAGGACTTCATCGCGGCGGCGCGGCGGTGCCAGGATTTCTGGTATGGGTCGTGGTTGCTCAGCGAGCTCGGCAAGGCGGCCGCTGCCGGCATCGTCGACGCGCTTGGCGGCGCGGCCGCGATCGACTGCCTGATCTTTCCGGGGGCGCTGGCGCGCAAGAGCCTCGAACCAGGATCGGACAACGCCGCGGCCAATCGCCTGCTTGCACGCATCCCCGGCGACGGAGCGCGGGCGCGGGCGGCGGCGGAGGCCGGCCAACGCGCCCTCCAGGAACGACTGCAGGAGCTGCGTCAGGCGGCGTTCGCGCAGGTCGGCCGCGGCGACCCCGAGCGCGTCCGGCACTTTCACGAGCAGGTCGCGGAGGCCCAGGTCGACGCGCTCATCGAGTATTGCTGGGTGTCGGTGCCGGAGCGACCCGGAGACGACAGATACGCGCGGGCGAGAACCGAAGCGGAGCGGCTCATGGCGGCGCGGAAGAACACCAAGCTGTGGTCGCAACCAGCCTGGGCGAAGGCGGGCGTGCCGAAGTCGTCGCTCGACGGCGTGCGCGAGTCGGTGCTCGACGAGAGCCTCTTCGATACGCCCCGCGGCGAGCGGCTGCGGCGCTCCTATGGCGTGCACGGCAGCGAGCGGCTGTGCGGCGTCGGGCTGCTCAAGCGCCACGGCGTGCCTGCCGAGGACGGCGCGCGGCAACGCTTCCCCAGCACCTCGCACGTAGCGGCGCTGCCGTTCATGATAGGTGTCGAACGGGACGAGCAGCAGCGCGGCGGCGAGCTCGCGGCCGAGTGGGCGCGCTTCACGGCCGCGCTCGCCGACTGCGGAGCGCTTGCGGACCTGCCGGAGAGCACCAGGAGGCGGTCGTTTTTCGGCCGCATCGACGGCGCCGTGCTGTTTCCCATGCGCCTACAGGAAGAGCTCGAGGAGCTTGGCCTGCAGACCGCCTACGAGCAGGTGCATGGCGCGTATCGGCGCTTCCTGCGCTGCGCGAGGCGGGGCGAGCCGGTTCCCTACTACGCCATCTTGCTCGGCGACGGCGACAAGATGGGCGCGGTCATCGACGCTCAGCGCACCTTCGCCAGCCACCGGGAGCTGTCGCTGGCGCTCGACGGCTTCGCCCGGCAAGCCGAAGCGGTGGTGGAACAGTGCCACGGCGGGCTCATCTACTCCGGCGGCGACGACGTGCTCGCGCTGGTGCCGCTGCACACGGCGGTCGCGTGTGCGGCGAGGCTCGCCGAGACGTTTCGCGAAGCGCTCGACGGTTGGCAGGCGGAGGATGGAGACGCGCCGACGCTGTCGGTGGGACTGGCGGTGGCGCACCATCTCATGCCGCTCGACGAGGCGCTGGCGCTGGCGCGGCGGGCGGAACGTACCGCGAAGGACGATGCCGGGCGCAACGCGCTCGCGGTGATCGTGAAAAAACGCGGCGGGGCAGCGGTTTCTGTCCACGGCAAGTGGGAAGTAGATGCAGGGCTCGTCGCGCGGCTGGAGATGCTCGCGACGCTCCATCGCCTCGAAGCGGTGCCGGACCGCGCCGGCTACGAGCTCGCGGGGCTCGCGCGCCTGCTCGAGCACGTCGAGCCCGGCGAGGACCGGAAGGCGATGAGGGCAATCCAGATTTCCGAGGCGAAGCGCATTCTCGGCCGCAAGCGCGCCTGCCACGGACGGGAAGCGCTCGCGAAGGAGACGCTCGAGGAGCTGGGCAAGATGCTCAGAGGTGACGGCCAGGACAATCCGGCGGAGGCGCTCGGGCGCGAGCTGTACGTCGCCGCGCTGCTGGCGCGCGCCGCCGAACAGGCGGGCGAGGAGGTGACATCATGACCTTATGGTTCATCGAACCGCGCGACCCGCTGGTCGTCCGCGACGGCCGGCCGAACCGCGGGCGTAGCGAGAGCCGGACCATCCCGTTTCCCTACCCGTCCACGGTTGCGGGGCTGGCGCGGACGCGGCTCGGCGCGGACGAGGACGGTGCGTTCGCGCTCGGTGGACACCTCGACGAGCTGCGTCTGGCGGGCATACGAGGGCCGTTGCTGGCCGACCCGGAGGCCAACGAGGCGCTCGCGCCCGCGCCGCGGGATTGCCAGTTGCTGGCGCGCAACGGGCGAATCGAGGCGCGGTCGGTGCGCCCCATCGAGCTGCCGGACGGTGCCGCGACCGACGACATCGGCGGGCTGCAGCTCGTGGGGCTCCCTGCCGGGGAGGCACCGCCGGGCAAGGGCCCGCGGGAGCTGCCAGCGTGGTGGCGATGGGCACACTTCGCGCAGTGGCTGGCAGCGCCCGGTAGCCTCGACGCCGCGGCCGTTGTCCGCGAAGGCATCAGACCGCTGCCGTCCGAAAACCGGGTGCACGTCGCGATCGGGCCGAGCGGGACGGCGGCGGAAGGCATGCTGTTCGAGACCGTGGGGCTCCGCTTCGCGGCCCCTCCTACCTCCCAGCGCAGGCGAGGGGAGGTGAATTGGGGGGCGGCTCGCCCGCTGGCGCTGCTCGTCGACGTGCCCGAGACGGAGATCGCGGGGAGGCGGCGCGCGGTTCGCGAGGGGATGGCACCCGCGGGGGGCGAGCGGCGGCTGGTGCAGTGGCACCGGGCGACCGAGCTCGAGCTGCCGCGGATGCCCGAACCGGTTCGAGACTGGCTGAAGAAGCAGCGCGGGGAGGCAGCGCGGGTGCGCCTCGTGCTCCTGACGCCCGCGCTGTTTTATGCCGGATGGCGGCCCGGAGCGGCGGGCGAACAGTTGCTCGCCCCACGCCACGGCGTCACGCCCCGACTCGTGGCGGCGTGCGTGCCGCGGCCCGAGACCGTCTCCGGGTGGGACTTCGAGACCCGTCGGCCGAAGGCGACACGCCGCGCCGCCAGCGCGGGCAGCGTCTACTGGCTCGACCTGCACGGCCGCCCGGACGACCGCGTGCGGTGGGCGCAACAGATGTGGATGAGCAACATCAGCGACGGCGAGCAGGACCGCAGAGACGGTTTCGGGCTCGCCGCCATCGGAGTCGGCGCATGAGAACACCTCCATCCCGCGATCCCGGCCTGGTGCCGGAAGTGACGACGCTTACTCCCGCGCCGCATCTCTACCGCTACTGCTTCCTGACTCCCGTATTCGGCGGCGGCGTCGCCATCGACGGCGCGCGCAAACCCTACGACCCGATTACCCCGGTCCGCGTCGCCTCGATCCGCGGGCAACTGCGCTTCTGGTGGCGCGCCTGCAACCCGCGCTGCTGCCGGGACGTCGCGGAGCTTCGCGCGAACGAGGAGCTCGTCTTCGGATCGGTGACGACGCCGAGCCCGCTTGTGGTGACGGTCGTCAGGCAGCCCGCGCGACCCGCGTCGCTCCCGGTACTCGAGGGAAAATTCGGCGCTGTCAAAGGCTGCGAGGCGCTCGCCTACGGAGCCTTTCCGCTTCGGGGCCAAGACGAGAATCTCCACGGCGTGCTGCACACCTACGATGGCGAATGGGAAATCTCGCTGCGCTATCCCGAAGCGCTTGCGAATGATGTGAACGCGGCGGTGTGGGCGTGGACCCATTTCGGGGGGCTCGGCGGCCGCACGAGGCGCGGGTTTGGCGCGATCCAACAGAAGGGAGCGCCCGCAGTGGCGACGATCGACGAGGGATGGCGCGATTTCGTGCGCGACGCCGGCGACGTCCCGTGGCCCCACCTGCCGGCCCGCCGTGAGGACGGGGCGGTGTGGGGCACGAAAAACTGGGTTGACGGGCGAAAAGCGCTGGACTTTCTGCTCGGAAAGCTGCGTGAGCTGCGCCAAGGGGCAATGGGACGCAAGCCCGGCCCCGAGTCCGGAGCCGGAAATCACCCGGGGCGCTCCTACTGGCCGGAGGCCGACGCCATTCGCAAGCTGACCGGCCAATCCTGCCGCGCTCACGGCCAACCGGTGACGATCGTCGACGCCTTCCCGCGCGCCGCCTTCGGCATGCCCATCATCTTTCATTTCAAGGACCTCAAGGCCGGCGATCCGAAAGATAGCACGCTGCTCCCCCAAGACCACGGCCGCCTGGCCTCGCGGCTCATCCTGCGACCGCACGCCGGCGACGGCGCCGTTCGCGCCATGGCCGTCGTGCTCGTGCACCCGGCGCCCGCCGCGGTCGTGCTCGGCGACGACGAAGTGAAGACGCGAGTGAAGACGCGACTGACGGACGCAGAGGCGCGTGGCCTGGGTGCAAACGGCCGCCCATCGCCGCTGGTGAAGGGCGACAAGGTTTTTACCGACCCCATCCAGCGCTTTCTCGAGGAGATCCAATGAACGCTCGCCTACTCATCGTCCATGCTCTCTCCCCCATCCACTGCGGCACCGGGCAGGCGATCGGCGGCATCGACCTGCCGATCGCGCGCGAGCGTGCGACCGGGGTGCCGCTGATTCCCGGCTCCAGCATCAAGGGTGTGCTGCGCGCCGCCGATGGCGAAGTGGATGCGCTACACCTCGCGGTGTTCGGGCCCGACACGGAGAACGCCGCCGATCACGCCGGCAGCGTCCAGTTCGGGGATGCGCTGCTCGCCTTCCTCCCGGTCCGCAGCCTGCGCGGGACCTTCGCCTGGGTCACCTCGCCGCTGCTGCTGCGCCGCTTGCATCGCGATGCGTGCGCCGCTGGCATCGAGGACCTGGCACGCCTGCCCGGCGAACCGCGCGAGGGGGAGGCGTGGGTGACCGGCACGCGCCTGAGAGAGGGCGATCGGGTAATCTTCGAGGACCTGGACTTTGCCGCTGTCGAGAGGAAGGAGGTGCGGTCTTTCGCGGACGAGCTCGCGAAGCGGCTGTGCGGCACGGACAAGGACAAGGACGAGGAGCGAAAACACTTCGCCGCGCGCGTCTGCGTCATCCACGACGACGTGATGGCGGTGCTGCTGCAGACGGCGACCGAGATCACCGCCCGCATCCGGCTCGACACCGAGACCAAGACCGTGGCACCCGGCGCGCTGTGGACCGAGGAGGCGCTGCCGGTGGAAAGCGTCCTGGTCGGGCTGGTGGTGGCCACCCCGGTGCCCGGAAAGAACGGCGCGGCGCCCGACGCGGCGAAGCTGCTGGAACGGGTGCGGGACATCGCCTGCCGGAAGGCCATTCAGGTAGGAGGTAACGCGACGGTCGGCCGCGGCCTGTGCCGCATGCGAATGGAGGGATAACCATGGCCATGCTCGACCAGGAACGCGCGCGGCTCGCGTTCGCGCACGTACAGGAGGTGAAGAACGGGAACAACGAGGCGGGGCGCAGGAAATACGCCACCATGGTGCACGCAATGCCCGCGCTGTTGCGCTCGGCGGGGTTGAGCCAGGCGCTCCATTTCGTCGCCTCGCGCAAGGACCAGAACCAACTGAAGCTGCTCGAGCATCTCGCCAGGCAGCTCGCGCGGGTCGACGCGAGGATCGAGGACCCGGCCACGTTGCTCGAGGCGGTCCGGGGGGCGGAGCTGAGGCGTTATCTTCACCTCACGCAGGAGGCGCTCGCGTGCGTGACATGGTACCGGCGATTCGTCCAGGGCGAGCTGAAGATCGAGGCGGGGGAGTCCGACGATGGCGACTGACGGCCGGCGCGAGGTGCTAGAGAAATGCGGTGCATGGGATGCCACGGCGCACGCCGGGTTGTGGCTCGACAAGTACCTGCGGGTCATGGCGGGCGAGAGCGACCAGGACAAGCAGGCGATCCGCAAGCTAATCGAGGACGCGGGGAAAATCGAGGTGCCGGACGGCTACCGGGAGGCGCTGCAGAAGCGCGAGCAAGAGCTGCGGATGCTCGACGGGGGGGTGACGGGCGGCGTGACGCGGGTGTGGCATGCGGAGGCGCCGCGCGGGCGGCTGATCATCGGCCTGGGCACGCAGTCGGTGCGGGAGACGAACCTGGCGCTGCAGCACACCTGGGGCGTGCCCGTGCTGCCGGGCAGCGCGCTGAAGGGCCTGGCGGCGGCCACCGCCCGCCGCCACGGCGAGGCGGCCGACCATCGGGAGATGTTCGGCGACACGACGGTTGCCGGGATCGTCACGTTTCACGATGCGTGGTGGATCCCGGGCGGGGGCGAGAAGCGGTTGCCGGTGGCGCTCGACATCATGACCGTGCACCACGTCGACTACTACGGCGGCGGCAACGCGGCCCCGGCGGACTGGGACGAGCCCAACCCGGTGGCTTTCGCGACGGCGTCGGGAAGCTACCTGGTGGCGATCTCGGGACCCGCGGCCTGGGTCGAGGCGGCGGCGGAGTGGCTGCGAATCGGGCTCGAGAGGGACGGCATCGGGGCCAAGACGGCGGCCGGCTATGGGCGAATGAAGCTCGTGCCGCGGCTGTCGGAGGAGGAAAAGAAGGAGGAGGCGTCGCGAGCGGCGCGGCAGGCGCTGGTGGATCGGCGGCGGACCGAGCTCCTGGCGCTGGCCGGCCAGCACCACGGCGCGGGGACGGCGAAGCAGCACGTCGAGAAGCTGCGGGACGCGCTCAAGCAAGGGGTGAAGGCGGAGGACGTGCGCGAGGCGGCGGAGAGGCTGCGTGACAAGGATCCCGAGTTCTGGGGGCCGTGGGCGAAGAAGCAGGACAAGGAGACGCAGGCGTTTTGCCGCGAGATCGGGCTGATCCCCACGGTTGCGGCGGCGCCGGCGACGGCGGAAGCGGCGCCGGCCACCGCCGAGGCCCCGAAGACAGCGCCGGCCAAGGCGGGGATTTCGGTGCTGAAGCTGCCGGGCGGCTTCGGCGCGCAGCTTGTTTATTTTCCAGTTGCCCCGGCCAAGGCGGGGATTTTGGTGCTGAAGCTGCCGGCCTGGCCTGGCAAGGACGACAAGAAGCGGCCCACGGTGAACGTGGAATATGAGGGCAGCGTGGTGAGCCGAAACGAGAAGGACGTCGACATCGATGCGGCTACCCGGGCAGCCCTCGACGCCGCGACCCGCGACCATCCGGTCATGGTGCTGGCGGACCTGGTCGGTTCGGCGAAGAAAAAGCTCAAGGCCGTGCGCCTCGAAGGGAGCCCGCCATGCCCCGAAGACTGATCGCGACTGTCGGCACGTCGTTGCTCACTAACCGCGAGGAGCGCCCGTGGGGCGGCTGGAACGTCCGCGACGGCCGGCCGCTGCCGGACGCCGCCGTCGTCGACGCGTGGCTCGAAAAGGCCGACCCCGTCAAGGCGTGTGCCGAATCCAACACGCTGAGCGCGCTGGACGTGGGCGGCCCCGACCGCGTGGCACTGCTGTGCTCGGGGACGGCGGAGGGGCGCTTCTGCGCCGCCCGGCTCGCGCGCTACTACGAAGCTGTCGTGCCTTGCGCGGAGGCGGCGGTGCGCGAGATCGAGGCGCTCGGCTACCAGCAGGACAAGTTTGTCCAGCGCGGCCTGCGCCACTTCGTGGACCTGGCGATCGCGGAGGTAAGGAAGGCGCGGGCAGCCGCGGAGGAGCCGGTGTTTTGCGCGACCGGCGGCTTCAAGGCCGAGATCGCGTTTCTCAACCTGCTCGGCGCCTTGCTCGGCGTCGAGGTCTACTATTTGCACGAGATGTTCCGCAAAATCGTCTGCTTGCCGCGACTCCCACTCGCCTGGGATATCGATCAGGTGCTGCGGCACGAGGATTTCTTCACCTGGATCGACAGCGAGCCGCGGCGCAGCGGCGAGGTGGCAAGCTGGCTGCGGGCGAACCCCGAGCTGCGGCCGCTCGTGGAAGAGGATGCCGATGGCCACGCCTACCTCAATGCCGCCGGCAACATGCTTTACCAGGCGGCGCGCGAGCGCCGGGACAGCGGTCCGCGCGCCACCTGGCCACCTGATGCCGACCGCTTGCCGCGGGAGAAGGACGGAATCTCGGTGATTGACCACCACCGGCCGCACGGCTGGGAACGGCTCGTGAAGCGCCTTTGCGACGCCGACTGCGTGAGCCGGGTCGCCTACGATGACGCGGCCTACGGCGGACCCGCGGTCAAGGTGCTCGACGCCGACCACGGCGTCATCGCCGTGCGGTACGCCGTCGACAATCTGGCGCTGCCCCTGCGGGTCGACACCACTGCATCCGGCGAGGCGCAGTGCGAGCTTGTCGCCGGGTGGATCCGGCGCACCATGCGCAGGTGAACCGCGAGAAGGGACCATGCTCTATTCGGCCTCGTTCATGGTTTCGGCCGGGCTCGCTCGATACGGCGTGAGACTTTCCGGGTGCGCGGGCTCTCGGCTGGCACGCTTACGGCTCGTCAGAAGAGCGGACCGGAGGCCCGCGCACCCAGGCGTGGTCGAAACGATGAGGAGGCCGATACCTACAAGCCAGGTTGTGTGCCGCCGCGCCGGAGGACCCCTGCCATCGAGGTGGTCGGAGGGATCCCCGGCCGCCGGCGAACACGTGGCGGCGGTGCTCCGGCAGCTCGTCATGTTCCGAAGCTAGAGAATACGGCGTCCGCTGTTAGAAGGAAGGTGTCATCCAGTTCGGTGTCATCCAGTTCGGTGTCATCTTCGATTTGCGGGACACAAAGAACGTATCGCACCGAGCGAGCGGCATAATTGGGACCAAGGAGCGGCCGCACGCGCTTGCGCAGCCGATTGATTTCATGCCTGAGATCCTTGGCTGAAAGTGGCGTTTCTCGCCATTTGACCTCTCCGAGAAGAGCCTGGTCGGCATTGCATGAGTCTGCCACAAGATCCCATTCTGCGCTGGGTTGGCCTGGGGGATGCTCGCCGCGGCCTGCCCACCAACGCGACGCCGGCATCCAAGGCCCGAGCCGACCGAGTGGATGATCTGGCGGGAGGCGCGCCACGGCCGAACGACACAAGTCCTCCCAGGCAGCGGCAACGAGGCTTGGCCAATGTCGGGAGAGCCACAGCAGGCGGGTTGCCCTGGTACCCGAAACGAGCGCGGCGCGGTTTCCGGCGACGACGCGAAACCACAACCGGCAAAACGGATCGTCGATGCGGTAAAGACTCACCTTGGTGCCGCGGGGAGTTTTGCCAAACGGCACTTCGCGGCGCACGAGCCCAAGCTCCTGGAGGCGAGCGAGGGGCTCGGAGAGCGCGGTAGCTGGTCGGCCGATCCGTGCGGCGATCTCCGAAACCTGGTGCGCGCCGGCACCAATGGCTTCGAGCAGAGGCCGGGCGTGGATGGCAGGTGGATCCTCCTCGAACAGCAACGTATTGGGCTCGTTGTGCAGTGCGCCAAGTGGATCGAGAACCAGATGCTCGAGCTGATCGAAGACATTCATGCCCAGATCCGCGGCGAGCTCCCAATATTTGGGGATGCCTCCCCAGGCGGCGTACAGCGGCACACATGCGGCGGCGTCTCCAACCGCGAAGGCGTCGTGCAGACAGACGGGCGGCAATGGTTGCAGATCGAGGATTTCGCGTGCGCGCTGATAGAGCGGAGCTGACTGGTCCAGTACGATGCCTTGCATCATGCGCTGACTTGATCCCGCAATGGCAACAATGAGGCGAGCCTGTTGCGCTTCCGTGTCGAGCCACGCTTGCAGGACGCTTGGAAGCTCGGGCGAAGTGGATACGAGGTAGGGGATTTCATCGAGAATGAGAGGGCCTCGCCAGTTTCTGGCGGCAGCTTCGCGCGCAAGTCGGCTGAGAAGGCTTCGCCAGCTCGGATAGACCACGCTTGCAAAGCCGGGGAAGGACTCCTCGATGGCACGCGAGAGTTGCTCTCGCTGCATGGGGGCGGTTGATTGATCCCCGACGAAGTAAATGCCGCCATGAACCGCCCGCCACTCGAGCAAGAGTCGCGTCTTTCCGATGCGGCGGCGGCCGCAGATGACGGCGAGGGCCGAGTCGGATCTGGCGAGCAGTCGGTCGAGTCGGAGGCGTTCGGAGTGGCGGTTGAGGAAGTGCATGCGGCATATTATAGCGCGGGCCATTATAGTATGCGCTATAATAGGTGCCGCGGCCGCACTGGCTGCAAGATCGCGTATTCCGCGCTCGTGGTCGTCGGCAAACCGTCGGACGTCGTCGACCCACAGCGGCGTTGTCGTCACCTTGCCCCCACGGTCACCGGAGGCGCGAGACATGCTCACGCCGCTGACCTGTGCCCGTCCGATTCCAGGCATCCGCCAATCGGCGCGGGGCGGGCGAGCCTCAACCGAAACGCTCGGCAGGTTGCGGGCGGGCCCTCGGCCGGGCTTCAACGACGCGCTACGGGGCGAAATCGGCGTCCGCGTTCTGCTCGCGCCGCCCACTGCCCCGGCGTCCATCGGCCCCGGGTAACGGCGGCATCGCATGCCCCGCGCCGTCAGTGATGAAGCGGGCGGTCCAGCTTGTCCAGAACAAACGCCTCGCCAACGTAATGCCCAAAGAGGCGTTTCGCATCCTGGTCCGCCCAGGCGTCGGCCTCGTGGGTCGAGGGCGGCGCGGGGTCGCCCCGCAGCGGCTTCAGGTCGAGCGATTGGGGATTGTACGTCCCACCCGACTCCAGGCACTTTGCGAGCTGGTCGATGCGCTCGTTCACCAGCCGAAACCGCTCCCCGGACAATCCTTCGACGCTCTTGCGAAATCGCTCGCCGTAGCGCAGCCGGTCGCTGGGTGACGGCCATACTTTTTGCTCATAAAGCGCCCGACTCGTTTGCCGCCACACGAGCTCTCCCCACTCAGATAGACAGATTCCTCCATCCAGCTTCATCAGGAGCGTTTCCGGAATCGACTCCGTTTCCCGCGCCGCAACCTCAAGCCGCGAGGACAGGCGGCGAAACGCCACGAGATGCTCCATCACCGTCGATTCGCCCGCCATCTTGACGGGAAGGCGAGGGATGCGAAGCAGCGACCCCGTTTCAAAGATATAGACGGCCTCGTCCGCGTAGAACGTGGCAAGAGTTTGCAAGAACCCCTGGACGCTCTTGAAGCCGCCGGTCAGGTTGAAGATGACGTGGTATTTCTCTTGCCGGTAGCCCGGCAGCGTTTCTTCCGCCCAGCGCACGACGTCCGATAGCGCCGCTTGAAACTCCGACAGCTCTACCGTTCGCAGATCGGTTTGCCGGCGGAGATCGACGGTGAATCCTTCGCCGCGCAGCCACTCCGCAACGAGCTGGGCCGTGGTCTCACCGAGCCAGGTGTCGGTGGCCAGGAGCTGGTGCATGTCCGGCCGTGAATCGCCTGCCCCGGCCTCGCGATACAGCGCGGTGATGCCGTTGAGCTCGGCGGACATCCGCGCCGCCTGCGCGCGGTCCGCGCCACGAAGCTTGGAGCCGACGCGCTCGATCAGCGTATCCAGGACGGTGCGAGCCGCGGGTGATACCTGGTCCCGCTCCTTCACGTTGGTGTTGTCAGTGACCGCCCGGCGCTCCTCGTCGCCGGTGCAGGCGTTGTTGAGCAGGCTGGTTCCACAGGGGGAAAGGACGAACCACGTTGACCGCATGACGAGCTCCTGATGGTGTTGGTACGTGCAACTTCAAAGTTGGGTACAAGCGTCGTCGTCCGCGAAAACCAGTGCCCGCAGCAACCATGCCCGCGGTACGCTTGGGTAGCGGCCTCGGGGCACGACGACACCGCCGTGGGGGCTCCACTGCAGCCGATCCTCCGCGGCCGCGAGGATAATTCGCGGGGTGCGATCGGGGTCCAGAAAGACGCTCAGCGACCGCATCAGCTCCAACGCCGGGTCGTCGAGCGGCACGCTCCCCCGGACGCGGCGGCGATGGGCGCGGAAGGCGTCGAGCAGCTCCTCGTATGTGGACTCGCCGTCAGCTCCGGGGGACACCACCACGGGGAGCAGGGGCAGGCGTGTGTGCTGCAGCACCTCCAGCATCCGTTTGTCGCGGCCGTGCTTGCCGCTGCTCGCGCTCGGGACCAGCGAATCGCCGCCGATGTCCACGCCGAAAACGACGTCGAACCCGCATTGCCGTATTTCGCCGGGAAGCTCCATTTCCGCTTTCGAGCCGCTATCCCCGAGTAGAAAGATCCACGGGCATCCCTCATCGCCACGCGGCACGGCGCGATCGATGAGGGTTGAGCCGTGGATGGGCCCGCTGGCCTCAGCGGGCGACGAAGGCTCCGCCGCGACCCGGCTGATATGCGCCGTGACCGGTAGCAGCGTGCCGTCGTCGCGCTTTTTGGTGTTGGCGTAGATCATTGACGCGGGCCGGCTCGCGCGCAACAGGTGCGCGACCGCGTATGCCGCGATGATATCGGACCCGCCGCCAAGGCCGAGAACGAGGACTTTCCGCCCCGCGAGTGGCGGGCAGGCGAACGCGGCATCGAGCCAGTCGTTTTCGCCGCCGGAATGGGCCATGGGACGCCTCCTTTCGAGGTTGGGAAACTCGGGCCGGCGAGCAGTCGCCGGCTGTCGCTCAGTGTAGCGCGCCGTTCGTTCCGCGCCCAAGCCCGGAGGTTCGCCGGGGAGCGCTCGCGTACTCAAGGCGGGGCCGCTGCCTTCGTCCGCCGGCGATGATCCCGGCTTTCCGGCGTCGGCAGGTACCGGGGTGCGGATCCACGAATGAAGCATTCGCCGCGATCCAGTCCCCAGCAGGTGCGCGATTCAGCATGATGCCGCGCTCTTGACAGCGCCGGCGAGGCGCGGCAAGATGCGACGTGTAGCGCGTGGGGGCCGGGGCGAAGGATCCTGGCGTCGCCGCGGGCGCATCTGCCTCTCTCGAAACCCCGGCGGATCGCCGGTGATCGCAATCGGAGGTTGACTATGGTTGATCTGATCCTCACCGTAGGTTCCAACCCCCTCCCGGTGGTGGTGTCCGCACGCGCACTGAAGGCTTCACGCGTCTTTCTTCTGGGGACGGAGGCGGTGCGTGAGCTGGCCGATCGCGCGGCGAAACACCTCGGCGAGAGCGGCGTCGACGGAGAGAGGACGCGAGGTTGTGCGCCGGTATCTGTTCACCTCCTCCGGCCGGCATCGCGGGGCCCACTCGTCCCGCAACGATGAAGCCTCATTGTGGGTTTTGGGGAGCTGGCGAAGGGCATCGGCCGTGGAACCTGGCGCAGCAAGAGACGGAGGCGGAGCTGCGCGACTACCTGGATGCGGTGGTGAGTGGATGGCAGCGGGGGCCTGGTGAGTCGAGGCCGGACCGGCCATACTTGCCGCAGATAAAACATCTGAGGCGATTCTGGCCGCCAATTGGCCTCAATTCGCCGCGTTTTCGGCCACTTTCCGCGTAGATGGCCGTGTCTGGAGCGATTATGGCCGGTTTCTTGGGAATTCTCCGGCCAAATTCTCGTTAGATGTTTTGTCTCATCGGAAAGTGGCCGAACCATCGTCTGGTCCTCGCGCCCTTGATGAGAAGGCGTTTCAAGAGTCTCAATATGGAATCCGCGGAGCTCATCGGATGAGTCCGTGCGCGGGGCAAGAGGATGCCGGCCATTGGGCCGGCGAGCTGTTTGGGATCGCCAAACCAAGCGTTCGTTGCGGAACGAATGGGCCGGGGGGAGGAGAACACGTACGCTTGCGCGACGGCACGGGTAATGCCAGGATGTCGCACTGTGCCGGTAGCGCGGGTCTCTCGAGACAGCGGGCGACGCGCACAGGAAGGCCAAAGGCATGAGGCGTGAGCTCTTTTACGACCTGGCAACGGAGCTGCCGTTGCGTTCGGCGCGGGCCTACCTCTCCAACGTCGGCATCCGCCGTCCGGTGCTGAGAAACTATCTCGAGCATCTGCTCGGGCAGATGGCTGGCGAGCCTGGCAGTCTGGTCGCGGAGCCGGTGATCGAGGGCACCTTCGGCTGGCGCCGCAGCGAGTCGACGATGGAGGCGCTCGCCGAGCGACTGCTCTGCGCGGAGCTCGTGAACGCGCTCGACGCACCTTCCGGCGAGCTCGCGGAGTATCGATTTCCGCGGAGCCGCCATCCCTACCGCCATCAGGTGGAGGCCTGGACGGCGCTCGGCGGGCCGTCAGCCCGGTCGGTCGTGGTTGCCAGCGGCACCGGGTCCGGCAAGACCGAATGCTTTCTCGTGCCGATTCTGAACGATCTCGCCCGGCTCGCCACGGCGAGCGCGTCGCCGCTCGTGGGCGTCAGCGCGCTGTTTCTCTACCCTCTCAACGCCCTGATCGCCAGCCAGCGCGAGCGGCTGCGGGCGTGGACGGCGCCTTTTGGGGGGCGTCTGCGTTTTTGTCTGTACAATGGTAACACGCCGGACGAGGTCAACGAGACGAAGCAGGCGCGCTGTCCCGAGCAGGTGCTGTCTCGCGCGCTGCTCAGGCGCTCGCCGCCGCCGCTGCTCGTCACCAACACCACGATGCTGGAGTACATGCTGATTCGCCCGGAGGACGCTGCGATCGTCCGGGAGTCGCGCGGCCGGCTGCGGTGGATCGTCATCGATGAGGCTCACGCGTATCAGGGGTCGCAGGCGAGTGACCTGTCGCTGCTGTTGCGCCGGGTGCTCGAAGCGTTCGCATGCCGGGCGGAGGACGTCCGCTTCGTGGCGACCTCGGCGACGCTGGCCGGGGGGCGCGCCCCGAGCGAGGCGGGCGCGGCGCGGGCGGCGCTGCGGCGCTTCCTGGCGGACCTCGGCGGGATAGCCGAGGCCCGCGTGACCGTAGTCGAGGGACAGCGCGAGGTGCCGGCGCTGCCGGCGCAGTGGGCGGCCACGCGCGGGACACCCCCGGTTCTGAGCGACCTCGACCGCCTGAGCCCGGAGCAGCGGTTTGTGGCCTATGCGTCCGCGCCGGGCTGGCGGGCGCTACGCGCGCGGCTGGGCGAGGCGCCGATGCGCCTCGGCGAGATCGCGGACCTGCTGCGGGCCGAAACGGCAGCGGCACGGCCGGAGGCCGCCGGGTCCGCCGGCCGTGCCACAACCCTGCGGCTCCTCGACGCGGCTCACCAGAGCGCGCTGGACGGGCAGGCCTTCCTGCCTGCGCGGGCCCACTTCTTTCACCGCGACCTGAGCGGGCTGTGGATCTGTTGGAACCGCCAGTGCTCCGGGCGCGCCGACACGCCACTCGATTGCGAGCAGTGGCCTTTCGGACGGGTATACCTGGAGCGCCGCCAGAGCTGCTCTGCCTGCGAGTCGCCGGTGTCGGAGCTTCTGGTCTGCGAAGACTGCGGCGCCGAGCACTTGCGAGCGTTCGAGTTGCGTGGCGGAGGTGAGCGCATTCTGCGGCCGGAGTCAGCACCCGCAGGGGCAGGAGCCGGCTTCCCGCGGGAAGGCGCGGCGCTGGCCCGGCTCGTGGGGGCGGGCGAGGGCAAGGCGTCGGCGCCTCATTTCGTCGCTCGGGGCTCGGGCAGGCTCAGCGGCTCCGCGCCTGCCGTGGAGGCGCAGGGTGAGGCGGCGATTGCGGTCCACGTGGTGCTTCCGGACGCCCGCGACCCCAAGCAGCGCCTTCGCTGCACCCGGTGCAGTCGGCTGGAACCGGCGCGGCCCGCCAGCTCGGGCACGTCGTTTTTCCTCCGCGTCGCCGTGCCGGCTCTCCTTTCTCACCTTCCCGCGCTGGGGCAGGCGCACGACGCAGCGGCTGTGCCCTTCGCGGGCCGCCGCCTGATCACGTTCGCGGACAGTCGTCCGGCGACGGCGCGGTTTGCGTTGCAGGCGCAGCTCGACGCGGAGCGGAACTGGGCGCGAAGCTGGATCTACCACTACGTGGCCCAACACAGCCGACCTGCCGCGGGCGACGGGGCGGCGGCCGGCAGCGTGCGAGACCTGCAACGCACGCTCGACATGCTCGAGGCGTCTGGTCTTCCCCCTGCCAAGAGAAACCTCGCCATCGCGTCGGTTCGCGCGCGGCTCGCGGCCGCAAGCAGCCCCGCAAAGGACAATGAAGCGCTCTGCTGGCCGCGGGTGCGCGAGATCATGCAGAGCTTGCCCGAGATCGGCTGGTTGTGCCAGCAGTGGCGCGACCTGGGTCGCGACTCGACCCCGACCGAAGCGGCCAGCTTCTGCCTGCTGCGCGAGCTCGCTCGCCGGCCGCGGCGCGGAAACTCGCTGGAGACCCTCGGCCTGGTGGGAATGCGCTACCCGCGCCTGGCGGCCGCCGCGGCATCTTCCCTGCCGGCCGAGTGGAATCGGCTCGAGAAACCGCTGGCCGACTGGCGCCAGTTTCTCAAGATTGCCGTGGACCGGGTCTTTCGCGGACGCAGCGCGGTGGTCATGGATGATCGTTTCTCGCGCTGGGCCGGCACGCCCATCCGGCCACGGTGGGTGGTGGCGCCCTCCGCGAGGGAGGCGCCGAGCAGCCGGCAGGTCCGCTGGCCCTGCGCCGCCCAACAACCCCACACTACCGGGCTCGTCGGTCTGCTGGCGCGCTATCTCGGCCTCGACCCAGCCACCGCCGCCGGCCGCACCGGCATCGACGAGGTCCTCGGCGCGGCCTGGGAAGCGGTGCTCGCCGCCAACGTCGCCCTGTCGGAAGCGCGCGGCTATCGACTGGACCTGGAAAGGGCCGCCGAGCTGTTTTCCCCGGCGCAGGCGTGGATTTGCCCGGCAACCGCACGGCTTCTGGACGTGGCGCTCGGTGGTTTCACCCCGTTTGCCAGACCCGAAACGGACGCTGCGGCGGCGCGATGCGCGCCCCCAGTCCTCATCCCCGCTCTCGCCTTTCCGTTTGGTTGTGACGAGAGCGGCCACGAGGTGGGCGAACAGCGCCTGCGCGTGTGGTGCGCGCGCCACGAGCAGCTCCAGAAGCTGCGCGCTGCCGCAGTGTGGACCGAGCTCAGCGACCGCCTGGCGTGTTTCAGTGCCTACCATCAGGTCGGCGAGCATTCGGCGCAGCAGTCCGCCGCGCGGCTGCGGCGGCTCGAGGCGCAGTTCAAGTCCGGCATGCTGAACATCCTGAGCTGTTCGACGACCATGGAGCTCGGCATCGACATTGGTGGACTGACGGCGGTGGCGCTGAACAACGCGCCACCGAACCCGGCAAACTTCTTGCAACGCACCGGGCGGGCCGGCCGGCGGGCCGAGGCGGCTTCGGTCTCGCTCACCTTCTGCCGCAGCGCGCCGCACGACGCCGCGGTCTTTGCCAATCCCGCGTGGCCGTGGACAACCCCCGTGCGCCCGCCCGCAGTGTCCCTGCAGAGCTCCACGATTCCGATCCGACATGTCAACGCGTTCTTGCTCACCCGTTTCCTGCTCACCGAACACGCCCAGGTCGCCAGGCTGCCCGCAGGTTGGTTTTTCCTCCCGGCTGCGAGCAGCCCCGGCGGCACGGGCACGGCGCCGGTCGATATCTTCCGCGAGTGGCTCGAGAGCGGCGCCTTCGAGCTCCGCCGCGAGCTGGCGGCTGGCCTTCGCCGGATTGCCGCGGGAACCTCGCTCGACGGCTTCGAGCCGGCGCAGCTCGCTCGCCGCACCGCGGAGCTGGCGGCCGAGGCGCGCGACCGATGGCGCAGCAACTGGCGCGCGCTCGAGCAACAACTGGCGGCCGCCACGGCGCAGTCCCCGACCTGTGCGCCGCTGGCGGCCGAGTCCGTGGAGGTGCGCTGGCTGCGCCGCCAGATGGAGCGGTCGAAGGGGGAAATGCTGCTCCGGGAGCTGGTTGCCTGCGGTTTTCTCCCGGCCCACGGGTTTCCCGTGGATGTGGTCGCGTTCGTCACTACCACCAAGGAGGAGCTCGCCCGGGAGACCGGTCGCGCGGCGGCTCCCATCGGCTCTGCGGATGCGGATAACGACCGCGAGGACGGCCGCTGGGCACGCTATGGGTACCCGACTCGGGAAAGCAGCCTGGCAATCCGCGAGTACGCCCCAGGTGCCCGCGTCGTGCTCGACGGCAAGGTGTATGAGTCCGGTGGCGTCACGCTCAACTGGCACCTCCCTGCGGGACCGCTCGACGGGGTGCCCGAGATCCAGGTGATTCGCAGCGCCTGGCACTGCCCGGCCTGCGGTGCGGGCGGAGATTCCCCGGGCACGGCCTCACCCCCATCCTGTCGCGCCTGCGGCCGGCCCGCCCCCGAAGCGTGCACATTTCTCCGGCCCGCCGGTTTCGCGGTCGACTTCCGCTATGAGACCTGCAACTTCATCGGCGCAACGGCGGCCGCGGGGCGCACCAGGACGTGGTTGTCGCCAGGCGGGGGGGCCTGGCGGTGTCTCCTGCGACCTGACCGCGGCCGCTACCGCTACGACCCCCACGGGCATATCTTCCACCAGGTTTCCGGGGCGTTCGGTCACGGCTATGCGGTGTGTTTGAGCTGCGGGCGGGCGATGCCGGAGATGGTCGGTTCCTCGGAGCCGCCACCGCCCGTGCCCAAAGACATGCTCGGCCACCGCCGACTGCGCGGGGAGGGTCCGTGCCCGGCTCGCGAATCGCCATACGCCGTGGGGCGCCATCTGTGCCTCGGCGCCACGCAGCATACCGGCGTATTCGAGCTGCAGATCGGCGTCGCGTCGCAGCTTCCGGAGCTCGCAAGGCACTCCGCGGTGCTCTCGGCAGCCGTGGCGCTGCGCCTGGCCCTGGCCGAGCACGCGGGCGTCGCGGAGCGGGAAATCGGCTACGCGGCCCTACCGTCTTGCGCGGCTTGTCCCGCCGAGGCGGCCACGACCTCCGTGGCGCTCTTCGATACCGCGCAGGGTGGCGCCGGCTTTGCGGAGATGGCGGTGGCGGCACAGCCGGAGCTCGTGGCCCGCGCGCTGGAGATCCTGCGCTGCTCGAGCTGCGGTTGCGACCTCGCCTGCCATGGGTGCTTGCTTTCGTTTGATACTCAGTTTGACATGCCGAGCCTGGATCGGAGCGCCGGGTTGCGGTTGCTCGAATCCCTGGGCGCCGAATCGTATGCGCTACCACCCGAGCTCCAGTGGCCCGAGGGCAGCAGCGCGTTCGAGCTCGAGCCGCTCGATGTCGCAGTGCGGCGGTCCCTGGATCGGCCAGGTGAGCTCGCGGTGCGTCTGTTCTTCGCGGGGCCGCCGGAGGCGTGGGACCTGGCGGCGTGGCGACCGCTGGCGGCGCTCCGGGAGCGGCTCCGCTCGGGCAGTCCCGTATCGGTGCACGTGCTCGGCGATACTCGGGAGGAAGCGGCTGCGGCCCTCCGCGCGGCTCAGCTTGACGGCGCGGCGCTGCACGGCGTCGCCGAGACCGACGACGGCGATCGACCGCTCGAGCTGGCGGTGGCGCTCCGGGGCCCGACCGGAACCATAAGCTGGGTGGTTACCGACGAGCTCTCGCGGATACCCGGGCCCGAGTGGGGCGGCGCGCGCCCCGATACCCGCTGCATTCGCGTCGAGACCGGGGCCGGCGCCTGAGTCGAGAGGCGCTCGGTCACACCCGCTGCGCCGCTTCACCGTGGCGTGGCGACGAGCTCGTTTGCGGGGGGCAGGGGGGTGAACAGAGACGCTGGAGTAGCGATCCCGGGCTTCGTGGGGACCGCCGCGCCGCCCGGCGCTTGCGGCGCGCGGCCTGTCGGTAGCATGAAGAAGCCGGCGCGCGAACGTGTCGGGTGGACCGTCGGCAGCCGCCCCGAGCGGTGCGCTGCCCGCAGTCGTGGATTCGGGGCAAGAGGGAGGCGTGAAGGATGCGAACACGAGCATGGGTGACCGCGTTCCTGAGACGAAGAGGGCTGAGCGCGCCGACCGGAGATCCGCTCTACCGATACCGGTGCGGCGAGGAGGAGCTCGCGCAGCTCGGCGTGGCGTTGCGCGACGACAGCGCGGAGGTCGAGATCGGCGGCGATGAGGCGTGGCAGGCGGGCTTCTGCCTGCTCGGGGCAGAATGGTGGCGCCGCAACCACGACGGCGGTCCCTGGACCTGGAGGCCCATACTGCTGGAGGGTGGTCTCGGCGCGACGGCTCCGTTTTCGGTGATCCACCGTGCCGTGCTGGGTGGCCTCCGCTGGTGGCGACGGCCGTTGCTCACCATCCGCGATAACCGCGCTTTTCTGGTGACGCTGGCCTGCGAGGGGGGCCTGCCGCTGCGCCTGGTCACGGCGCAACACACCCACTTGCGGCGCTACTTCCACGCCCTGCTCGAGGAGATCCGGCTCTTCGGCGACGCGAGCTCGCCGGCCGCCTTGGCGGCAGCGTGCGCCGGGTTGCTTCCCCGAAGCCTGCGGCACCCCGTCGTATTCGAGCTGTGTGGCACGCTGGTCGCGACCATCTGGTCGTACCGTCGCTCGTTGGCCACGACCGCTCGTGACCCCATCGACGTCCTCGATGCCACGACCCCGGGCTGGAAGGATACCCTGCCGCTCAACCTCTCCACGGAGGTGGCATCGGGCCTGCTTCGGGGGCTCGTCGATGACGCGGTAGCCGAGGCGCAGGGGGTCGGGCGGCGTTTGCGGGTGCTCACCGCCTTGCGCCGCGGGCCAGGGGGGTACACGATCGAGCGCCGGATCGACTTGCCGGGGAGGGTGCCGCCCGCCGCGGTCGCCACATGGCTCGACCGACCCGGCGACCTGTTGCCGAGCCACTTCGAGGTTCATGCCGCGGTGGGTGGAGGCCGCGCTCGCCTGCTCGCGTTCGCCACTCGCACCTTCCAGGAAGACGACGCGGGCAGCTATCTGCTCGAGCTGGTGGCACCGGGTGTTGATCGTCTGGGTGGCGAGCAGGCGATGGCGGCCATCGAGCTGCACGCGACCGGCGCCGCGCGCGAGCTCTGGGACCTCGACGTCGCCGGCGCGGGTTCGCTCCTCGACTCTCCGCTGGTATTCGCCAATGCAGGCGCCGAGGAATCGGGCGAGCGCCAGGAGTGGCGCCTGCTGCGCGCGGGCGCCGGGCGCTTTCGCGCGTCGTCGGTTCTGCTCGTTCCACCGCTCGGCGCGCAATGGGCCGCGGAGCCGCCCGCGGGCACCGCCAGGCTGATCGGCCAGCTCCTGTCCGGCTTCCCCCGCGATGTCGTCGAAGTCGGCGGAGTGGTCCGAATTACCGACGCGCTCGGCGGCGAGTGGCGCATCGAAACCGGGGCGGATGGCGACGATGCTGACGAGCACGCGGTGCGAGGTCACTACCTCGGCGGGCTGCCCGGCACGCGGGTGTACCTCGGCATGCCGGGAGTCGAGCACCGATCCGGCGCGGGAGCGCGGTCACTGGTCCCGGAGTCCGAGCTATTCTGGCGTAGGTGCTCACCTCTCCCCCACTTGCAGGGGGGACAGAGGGGGGGAGACAGAGTGGCGACCGGGGACTGGCAGGCTCTCGACGCGAACCAGGTGGGCGAAGGCATCCTGGCGCACCGGCCCGACGGCGATCGCACGCGCTTTCAGGAGCGCATCCGGGTGCTGCCCGCCGGGAGCACGCTGCGTCTCGAACCCGGGCGCTCGCCAGCACCGGGCACGGCGACCGGCGTCGCCCGGCTGGCCGGCACCGGTGCCGTGACCGTCGCCAGCGCTACGGACAACGCCGACGGTGACAGCGCGGGCTTCTCCGCTCACTGTAGTCGGGATCCGTCGACCGGCGCCTGGACGATCGACCTGCAGGCGACGGACCCGATTCCCGAGTCGGTGCCGATTTTTCTGCGGTGGCAGGACGGCGCCAGCATGCTCCTCGACCTCCCGTTTCCGCGCCGCGGCGCCTGGTTTGGCGATCGCGAGGGAGCCACACTGACCGTGAGCCGCCCGGTTCAGGTGCTGTGCCTCAACGGCGTGACCGCCGAGGCGGCGCTCGCGCCTGGGGCGAAACCCCCGCTGTTGGGCGGTCACGTGAAAAGCTACGATGCACCGTCAGGCGAGCTCATCGCGGGCGACTGGACGCTTCGCGAACCCCTCCAGCAAATCGCACCAGGCCGCTTTGCGCTTGACCTCGGACGGGTCCAGGCGCGGGCCCGACTGTTGCTGGCCATGAGCGAGGACATCGACGCGGCCCTGGAGCTCACCGTGGAGCATCCCGAGCTCCCCGCGTTCCCTGCAGTGCGGCTCCACGTTTGCCGGTACGACGGCGTGCTGCGGCCCCACGGCGAGCTCGTTCGGCTGGAGCAAGCCTCGAGCTGGGAATCCGCGACGCGTCCTTTTCCGCTGTCCCCGGAGCAGCGGGCGGCGATCCGTGTCGAGGCCTTTGCGGTGACGGCGCCAGAAGCGCGCGTCGAGCTCGCAGCGGCCGGCGAGGGGTGGGTGCTACCTCGCCTTGCCGCCGGCAGCGGCGACTGGCTGGTGCAGGCGTGGGAGGGCGATCTCGCCAGGTTCCGGCCGCTGCGCCTTTCGGTGTCTACGGATCCCGCCGCACCGTTTGGGCCCGCCGATCGCCCGGCAACGCTGGCGGCCGCCGCCGCGATCGCGCGTTCCGCGGTGCGCAGGCCGGCGTTCGACGAGCTCATGGCCAGCCTGGCGATGGCCCCCGATCACCCGGAATGGGAGCATCTCGAACGGTACCTGCAGACGCTCGACGGCCTGCCCGCCACGACCTTCGACGCCATCAAACGCCTGGCGCACTGCCCCGCCGCGGCTGCCATGGCGCTGGTGCGCAGCGGCGATCCCGATGCGTTCGCCAGACTGTGGTCCGGGCTCGAGGAGCTGCCGTTTTCCTGGTCCGTCGTGCCGGCACCAACCTGGCTTTCGGCGTGCCGCCTGTACCGAGATTCCCTCCTGGCGACCATGACCGAGGCGGGTATCGAGCCATCGCTCGCGGAATCTCTGGCGAGCGATTCACTGCGAGCCTTCGTAGCGCGAGCGTCGGCGCGGCGACCGGGGATGGCGATCGTCGCGGAGCTGGTCCAGCAGCGCCTCCTGCGGGAACGGCCGGAGAACGGCATGCTGGCGCTGGCCTCCTCACTGGGGGGAGCTCCGTGCCTGCTGAGCGTCCTGGAGTCGGAGCGACAGCGGCTCCTGCGCGCTCACGCCGACGACGACTGGCCGAGCTGGCCGGGCATAGCTCGCTTGCGGCAACGGCTGACGGCAAGCGCGCCACCGGGCTTCCGGGGCTTGCTCGTCGATCACCAGGTTCCCCACCGCGAGGCGGTCATCTGGGCACCGCAACTCGCGGCGCTCGCCTGTGCCTGGGGCGGAGTCGCGCTCGGAGCCGCTGAGCTGTTTCAGATCCGACAGACGCGCGACTTCGACCCTGGGTGGTTCGACCTGGCGCACGGCGTGATGGTGGCGCTGGCGCTCGCAGCGGTGGAAGCGGAGCCATCGAGGAGCTGAAGTCGTCTTGCAGGCCGGGTGCGCTGGTGACGGCACACCGCCGCGCGGCGCGTGTGCCTGCTGCGAGGCATCGACGTGTCGCTGCTGACCGCCGGCGGACAGTATCTCGGCTCGTTGACCTCGGGCGCGAGCCCCAACGTGATCCTGCGCCGGGACCAGTTCCGGCTGCTCGACGACGAGACATGAGCACGCGCTCTCGCACGCCGCTTCGTAGCCGGCAAGATCGCCAACCAGCGGGCGCTGCTCGGGCGCTACCAGCGCTCGCGGCGGGGAGCGATTCGCTGGCGCGCGCTCTGGTTCTCCTGCGGCTCCCCGCGGAGCGGCTCCCAGGAGCTCGCGGAATCTCCGACGCAAGGGCAGTACCCATCCCTTCTTGAGCGACTGGTTTGGCACCATCGACCGCTCCATTCCGCGCCCGCTCGTTTCCCCGATGGGGATCGAGCCGGCCGCCCGGTAGCGCGTCCCGGCCTCGGCAAGATGTCCCTTGGACCGTGGGGCGCACAAGCGCTTGCCATTCGCCCCCCGACCTCCCCCCGCTTGCGGGGGGAGGCAGGGAGAGGGGCGACTGCGACACCTGCAAAAGAACGTCACCCGCCATTCTGTCGATCCCGAACGTTCGGGAGCCGACCGGGTCGCGCGGCCACTGGCGGGCTCGGCCTGGTTCCCGCAGGCCCTTTGCAGGCCGTTGTCCTGCTCGGGCCGACCCTGCCGATGGACCTCAGTCCGCGCACCACACCTTCAGGGTGTACGGTGACGGCTGGTTGGGATCGTCGTGCGTGAACCGCACGTAGTAGAAGCCAGACGACCCGTCCTGGTTCGTGCAGGTGAGCCGTACCGCGCAGGATTCGCCCGGCGCGAGCGACGCTGACGCGCATGAGCCCGCATCCGCGATCCAGTCGGCCGGGCGCGTGTCGCTGGCGTCGAGGGCGATCGCCCCCTGAACGGTGCGGGTCGCGGTCGATTCGTTCGCATACCGCAGCTCGATGGCGCTGTTGTCAGGCATGCGAAGCCAGAGCTCCTCCCCGTCGCGGCAGCCGTCCTCTGCACGGCAGTGGGTCGACGTCACCCGCAGCCCGGGCGAGGATGGCAAGGGCAGGGGCCGGCAGCGCAGGTTGAGCACGAAGGGCGACGGCAAGGCAGGGTCGTCGTGCGCGATCTGCAGCGACACGATTCCTGTGTCGCCGCCAGGATGGTCGCAGCTCAACTGCGCGCGGCACTCGCTCCCCGGATCCAGCGGCAGCGGGTTGCCGCTGTTCGCGCAGGTGCCTTGCGTGAAGGACCAGGAGCCACCGTGGGAATCCTTCGGAATGAACATACTGGAGTGGACGGCGAGGGTTTCCTCGGCGGTGGCGCCATTGCGGAGGGCGACCTCGAGCGGTTGGAACGGGTCGATGTCGACCTGCTGCCCGTGCGCGCAGATGCCCTCGGGCCCACAGATGGTCGAGCTGACGGCCAGCATCGCCCGCGGCTCCGGTGCGGTGGCGTCCTCGCATGCCAGGTTCGTAGCGATCAGGGCACCCGCCCACAGGAGCGCGCCGAGGCGCAGGAACCGTCGAAGTCGCCGCGGCGACGAGAGCTGGGGTAGCTCACGGGCGTACGGGGCTTTTTGGCAAATGCCGGTCTCACGATGGTTCGACATGGTAAATTCTCCGGAAGCAGAGCTATTTCGCTGATTTGCAACGGCCGTTGTAATGCAACATCGATGCCAGGAAAGTGTTCACCTCCTCCCGCCTGCGCGGGGACAGAGGGGGCGATGCAGGCGGTTGCCGGCGGGGTCGGTGGGCCGCTGGAGCGGATCGCGCGGTCTGGCCAAGGAGGCGAGACGAGCCCGACGGGCGGTCGCCCCGCATGTGGAACGAAGCTCACATGTGATGCGCCGCACGGATAGCCCACCGAAGTATCGCGCCTTAGGATCGCGCCGGCCGACCTTCGCCAGGGTCGACGGGGGCGTCGTCATCCCCTGTCGCCCCGGCGTCGAGCGCGGGGACGTTTCGCGCCCGCGCCTCTCTCCACTCTGCTCCCCACAGCGCGCACAACAGAATGCATCACGCGTTTCCGGTCGTTGCTCGACGAGGGCGGCCCGATAATGGTGCTTGTCGCCCGACCGAAACGATGATCGAGGCCACGACGGCTGGACCAAATTCGCGCGCGACTCCGGCGATGTCCCGGGGGCTCACCTGCCGACCCCCCGTGCGCACGGACCGGTGTGGAGAAAAACGACCACGCCGATCCAAGGGACGAAAAGCTGGTCCCGAAAGCCCTCGGCCGCCTGGCCTCGCGGCTCAGCCCGCGACCGCAGGCTGGCGAGGCGCAGTGCGAGCCCTCGTCTCCATCAGCCGGCCCGGCAGGTGCGGGGAGCCATGAGCTCCCAACAACCTACATTCCCGCCGGGTCAGATGCAGCGCCTGGTTCGGCATGCCTTTACTGACCATTGAACCTAGCAACCCGCTGGACCAATGCCAACACCCGTGCCGGGTCCAGTTCGGTGAGGCTGCGGCTGATCCCGGTCGCGACCAGGAAACAGTCCGCGTGTGCCAGGTAGTGGCCAATGTTCTCCGGTGCGATGCCACTTGCAATCCCCAGAGGCGTACTGCCCAGAGTCTGCTTCATCCGCCGGATCTTCTCCACCTCGGCTGCGTGCCCTGTGCCCGGACCACTGGTGGTCACCACATCCATGTACCGGGCGGCGACCCGGCACGCCGCCTCCAAGTCTTCGACGTGCCGCTGGTACTTGAACGCCACCCCGCCGAAGTAGACGCAACCGGGGACGCGGGCATCCCGGCCGGTCTGCTTGCCCGCAACGGCCGCGTGGATATCGAGCAACGCCTCGTCGGCCATCCCGTGGTTGATCAAGAACGCGCCATCCGCACCCGCCTCGCGTGCGATCTGCGCGTTCCGCTGGGCCTGCTCCAACGTGTCAACGTGAATGACCGGGAGTACCGCATGGTGGCCCGGAAATGCTTGCTGGTATCGACTCGCTGAAGCCTTCATTCACGGATCCTCGTCTCGTCCCGAAAACAGATTCCCTTGTACCACGCGCACTTGTCGAGATCCGACGGTGGGAACTGCCCCGGCAGTAGATCTTCGGCTATTTTTTGGCGTCGGCTGAATGTGCTTTACACCTGAGGCCGCCACGCAGGGACGCGATTTATCGCGCCCGGTCATCGCAGCCGGCAATCGGGGCGGATCATTCTCGGCCCGATGATCCCCGGCCCGGCATTGGGCGCGATGAATCGCGCCCCTGCTCACCGAAGCCTGCGGCGGGAAGAAGTGTAAAGGACGAAACCGGACATTCGGCCGGCGCCCCGCATCTTGCCGATCCCCGACGTTTCGCCGCGCCGATTCGCGCGGCAGAACCACCGGGTGTCGCGGGCGGCGCCCTGCGGTAGTAAGCTGCCTCTGCCCCCCGCCGCGGACTTGGAGGGTCGTTCTTGCACCTGAGAGGGATCGACGCGTGATGCTCTGTCATACTGTAGATGACGACTTGTGGCTTGCTCTTCTGGAAGCGAAACATGCTCCTTCAATGTTTGCCATGGTCGACCGGGAGAGAGCGAGACTTGGAGAGTGGCTTCCTTGGGTCGATCGGACTCAGTCAGTGACGGACACACTGAAGTTTATTGAAGGGACTCGCCGCAGTTTTGCAGAAAGCAAAGATGTTGTTCTTGGAGTCTGGTACCAAGGGCGGATTGCCGGTACGGTTGGTATTCACGACATCACCAATGAAGATCGGAGCGCATTCATTGGCTATTGGCTTGGCGTGGAGTTCGAGGGCAAGGGGATCATGTCTATGTGTTGCCTCTCTATGGTAGATCATGCGTTCTCGGTATTGGGACTCAATCGCCTTGAGATACGGTGCTCTGCGAAAAACACGCGAAGTCAGGCGATCCCTGAGCGTATTGGTTTTCGTAGGGAAGGGACTCTGATTCAGGCTGAGAGGCATGGAAATGAATACAGGGACGTTATTGTTTACGGGCTGTTATCCTGTGAGTGGAACCAGGAGCAAGGAGTCAGATAACCAGACAGTGCAGCCGCCGTCGCCCCCAGCGCGCCCGGGAGGAAGTGAGTGGTCGAGTAGACCGATGGCTCCCGGTGTGACAGATCTGGCGTTTGTTTTCTCTGTTTCCGCCTGGTTTCCCGGCGGTGCCACAAGATTCAGTCCATACCCGGTTGCCATCGGCCCCTCACGGAACCGTGCTTGCGCTATTT
>JACPHN010000008.1 GCA_016188575.1 Candidatus Schekmanbacteria bacterium | reverse complement strand
TGGCACCCGGATCGAGTTTCAGGCGCACCGGTGCGACCACACTGTCCTCGAGGACGCGATCGACCAGGCGGATGGTGAAGGGATGCAGGCGATGCACCCGCGCACGTCCCGCCGCGAGCAGCTTGCGCGCTCGCCCTTCCGCGCACGGCATCAGCGGCCCCTTGCGCTTGTCTAACACGAAAACCATCGCTACCTCCAATACCTCCGAAGAATGATGAGTTGCGAATGATGAGTGAGGAATGGGAGACGGCGCTTGCAGCGTTGCCGGCAGATCTCCGCCCTCTGCTCTCGGCATTCCGCATTCCGCATTCATCACTCCGCATTCATCATTAGAGGTCCCCGCAAAGGGCTTGTGACGCCGCCAAGCTGGCTCGCTCGACGGTCTCCCCTCGACCCTGTTGAACAGCAGCCCTCTGTGCACATCTGTTTCGTGCCGACCCTACGGTTTGTCTGCAATGCGCACTTACAGGGTCCGAGGCTGAGGAAGCAACTCGGAATGTTACTTCTGCTGATTGTCCAACGCATCTGTTTCAACGATTGCCAATCTCAACAACTTGGTCTGGTCAACATGCAAGCCTCGCGGCTTACGACCTTCCTCCGGAGCAAGCTCCGGCCTTCAGGCCGGGGTAGTTGACGCGGTTCTACCTTTCCTTCCACACAACGGCGATGCCCAGGACCGCTCAGGAGGCTTACTACAACGTCCGCGCGCCGAAGTGCAAGCGCACCTCCCCGCGCGCCCGGGGAGGTGCGCTTGCAATCCTTCGGCGGCAGCCGTAGAGGCCAGGGGATTCGTAACGCCCTGAATCCACTGCCGGTTTGACATCGACGCCACAGCGCCCCCTTCGTCCCTCCCCTCGCTTGCGGCGGGAGGTGAGGCGGAAGGCTTCGTGATGCGCTGTCCGCGCAGCTTGCAGTCTGACCGGCCGCCCCGCTTTCGCGGGAAGCTCGGAGAAGATCGCGATGGGTCTTCAGAACGAAATCAAGCAGCGCAAGACCTTTTCGAGCCCCGAACAGGAGGCGTTCCTCAGCATTCTGAGGACTGCGGACCTCGCCAGCCGGGAAGTGGCCGATGCGCTTGGCGGAGTGGACCTGACGCCGACGCAGTACAACGTCATGCGGATTCTGCGCGGAGCGGGACAGGACGGCATTGCCTGCGGGGGAATCGCCGATCGCATGGTTACGCGTGACCCCGATATTACGCGCCTCCTGGATCGCCTCATCCGGCGGGGATTGGCCGAACGCGCCCGCAGCTCGGCGGATCGGCGCGTCGTAATCGCAAGAATCACGCCCGCCGGCAAGGCGCTCGTGGATTCCCTGGATGAGCCTATTGCAGCAGCGGTCGGGGCCTGCTTCGCGGGCATGTCGGCGACCGAGGTCGGCGAAATTATCCGGCTCCTGGAGGCCGTGCGGCGAGCCTGCGGTGCCGCGCGCAACGAACATGCCTCGCGCGGCACCAGATGAGGCATTTTCCGGACAGCTCCCTCATGCTTTCGGGAACCAGGAAAAAATAACGGGAACAATTCGGTCAAGCTGCCGGGATCCTGGGCCCAAGCCGGTAGTCTCGCCCCCGTGAAGCTCGTCCCGTTCAACGGCAAGGCCCGCGAATTCTTCGTCCGAAACCTCGACCCATGCTGCGTACGTCGTTCGTCAAGCGCTGCCTCGATCTCGAGCCCCTCGCGAGTGGTGGCATTGCCGATCAGGTTCACCACGACCTCCCGGTTGGTGAGCGGTCGCCCGCGCCACTTCGCCGCAGAAGCAGCTCGTTGGCGAGTTTCTGGCGCTCCGGCCGCCACAGGCGTCCGCAGTGGCCGTTACTCCCACCGCAGTCGGCTGTGATCAGCAAGCAAGTGGCGTGCGGGTAGACTGCGTCACCCATTTCCCGCCGCCAGCGCTGAGTGACCTCATGCCCCCGGCTGTTCAGTTCTTACGCCAATCGAGGCGTACCTTGCAGGTGCACCGTAACGGCGACATCGGATCGCCGCGTGTTGTCGGTTCGAGCACTTGTCTCGGCGGGCGCTTGACAACCACACACTGTACATGCACACTCTGCTCATACCCCCCAATGGGTGAGATGCGAGAAGTCCGCGCGATTACGCAACGATGGGCGAGGGAGAACCGACGATGCGCAGCACGGCGAATGGCGACTGCATATCCCTGAGTATCCCTGAGCACGACCGGTAGCTTGTGGAAGAGAAGCATGGTGGCGCGTGTAGCGCTATTGTATCTCGCTGCTTTCGTCACCCCCCCCCGACATGGGCGAGCAGAGAGCCTACTGATCACCTCGTTGCTCACGCAGGGACAACATAAGCTATATTGAGAGCCTGCCGGCGAGCGCATTCGGCGTCGCCCGCGATTCCGGTCCCACCGGCCCCCGCGCCGGGTGCGGGGACATCGCCGACCCGCCCGTCTCGCAGCGACAGTGCGTGCTCGCCAAGAAAGTCGACGTCACCCGAAACCAGATCGCTCAGGGGGCGTTTCAGGCGGCCGAGAACAAACTGCGGCAGCACGTCGCGCCCAAGGTCGACGCCGATTTCGCCGGCGACCCCGCCAACGACTGGTTGACCGATGCCGAGGCGCGTATCGCCATCTACAGCCAGGTGCTCTACCTGCTCGAGGATCTCGCCGCCTTCGCGCCGGACTGGTTCTTCGACCAGGCCGGGGTCAAGGACGGTGGCGGC
>JACPHN010000050.1 GCA_016188575.1 Candidatus Schekmanbacteria bacterium | reverse complement strand
GACCAGTCGATGTCCGCATGGACTTTCGGGAAAAAGAAGCTCAAGAACTGCTCCAGGTAGGCGTCGAGTATTTCCTTCCAGACGTTATCCTGCAGCGAGTGGCAAGTCCGGGTGCGAGCTCCCATCGGCGTGGTTTCCATTCTTCAGCTCTGTTGGTCACATCTCCATGCACCGCGACGAGAGCCAGGGTACCACTCTGCCGCACCGTTCGCGAGCGGCGCGCGAAGACGGGGTACTCAGCCATCGACCGCGAGCCTCCTTCGGGTCGCCGCGACCAGGAGCAGGCCCAGGATGATCGTGAGCAGCAGCGCCGCGGGCGGTTCCGCAGACGGCACCTCGCCCGACGCGGGTGTTCCGGTCGGCGTCGCGGTGGCGGTTCGAGTCGCCGTCTCGGTCATCGTCGCGGTGGCGGTCGGGGTCGCCGTTCCGGTCATCGTCGTGGTCGCGCTCGGAGTCGCCGTCCCGGTCATCGTCGCGGTTGCGGTCGGAGTCGCCGTAGCAGCGGCGAGCGCGACCGCCTCCCCCTCGTCGCTGAAACCGCTCTCCTGTCCCGAGGTGTCGTAGCTCGTCACCGCCGCATAGTAGCGCACCCCGCCCGTCAGGCCCGTGACCTCGCGGGTCGTTTCGAGCCCCACATCGATCGGCGTGCCATAGCTGCGCGACTGCGTCCCCCAGTAGACCCGATAGCCCGCCAGATCATCGTCGATCGCGCCCTGCCAGGTCACGCGAATCCCCTCCACGATGCCACCGACCGCCACCCCCGCGGCCACTTCGGAGGGCGTGTCGATCGTGAAGCTCAGGGGCCGCGCGTCCGGCAGGAGCAACCCCGTCGCGCTGGTGAACCCCGCCAGGTGCAGCGTGTGCGTCCCGTCTTCCGTCGAGCGCTGGATCGGGAACGTGCCACTCCAGGTATCGTCCACCACGCGGGTCTGACTCCAATCCCCGGTCACTGCATAGCGATCCGGCCTCAGGTCCGTGCCAAAGGTCACCGTTCCCGTCGAGGTGACCATGGACGCCGAGAAGGTGAGCGTGAAAGTCACCGGTTCGGCGGAAAGCTGCGATCCCGGCGCGATCGTTGTCGAGAGCAGGTAGGCTGGCGAGGTCGCGATCGGCGCCTCGACCCAATCGTCGTAAACCACCTTTCGCAAGGTCGTCGTGTCGTCGTAGTAGTCGCGGATCGCCGTGACGTTGCGGTTCTCGTCGTTCGTCAGGTTGCCGTTGGTGTCGTAGGCGGTCATCTGGGCCACCGTGTCGGCTGCCCAGTAGTTGCTTTTGGCGTCGGCGTCGACCGGCCCGTCATTGTGCACGGTGTAGGCCGCCGGAGGGGTGGCGCCAGGGGAGGCCGCACAGCCGGAGGCCGGGGCGCAGTCATCGAGGTTGGAGGTGGCAATGCTGCCCGCCGAGCTGAACACGACCCCGTGGCCTCCGTTGCCCGCCACGGTGCTTTCGGTGATCGTCGGTCCGCCGCTCACCCCGTCGCCCGTGTTGCCGGTCACGAGCGTCCCGCTGATCGCCGTGGCACCGGTGATGCCCGTGCCGGTGTTGCCCGCGACCAACGAATCGGCCACGGAAGTTGCGTTGCTGATGCCGGCCCCGCCGTTCAGCTCGGCGGTCGAGTCGGTTACCGTGGCCGTGGCCGCGATGCCCGCTCCGGACTTGCCACGCGACGTGGAGGTCGTCACCGTCCCGGCGTCGATCCCCGTGCCCCCATTTCGCTCCGCTGTGCACGAGGTGCAGGAAGTGGCCGTGATCCCCGTGCCGCCGTTGTCGGATGCGCTCGTCCCGCTGAGCGCGAAGGCGGGGGCGTCGATACCGTCGCCGCCGTTGCCCACCCCCGTGACGTTCTGCACGCTTCCCGTGCCATGGTGGCTCAGGCCAAGGTCTTGGTTGTAGCGAAAGGTGGCGTTACTGACCGCGGCGGTCGACGCGCTGTCGATGGTGAGGCCCGAGGTGTTGCGCTCGACCGTGAGGTTGTCGAGCGTCACCGAGGCGCCAACGGTGACTTCCAGGCCCGACCCGTAGCGGAAGTTGAGGTAGCGCAGAGATCGCGTCAGAACCGAGGCGCCGCTGAGGCGCAGGGTACCTCCGTCACCGGGGACGGCAACTGGGGTGCTGCCTAGCCATTCGAGCACGCTCACCGTGCCCGAGCCCCCGTTCGCCGCGACGATGTCGTTGTCGCCATCCCCGTCGAGGTCGCCCACCGCGACGCCATACCGACCGCTCCCCACCGTCAGATCCTGTTTCGGCGCCCACCCCGTATGCGTCGGCATCGCATCCACCACCACCGGCTCACTCGCCGTCCCCTGCGCATCGATCCCCCCGTTCGCCAGCACCAGGTAGTTGCCCCGATACCTCAGCCTCGCTCCCGCCTGGATGGTCAGCGTCGCGCCCGCCACGACCGAGACGTTCTTGACGATCTCGTAAGTGCGACCCGCGAGTAGCGTCCGATCGCTGAACACGTCATCCAGCGTCTCGCCTCCCCCGAGCGTCACCTCGAAGCTGACCTGCCCGGTCCAGCCCCCCGCCGCTGCAAGTGCCACCGTGAAGCTCGCCGCTACCCCGCCCGTGCCGCCTACCGTGAGCGTGAACGCATCCGCCTCGTTCGTGGCCTCCTGTCCCGCCGCCAGCGCCCCAAACGTCCCCGTCGTCTTCGTCAGCTCCACCACGTCCGCGCTCACCGTGGCGAGCGTCCCGGTCACGTCCACGAGGTCCCCGTAGGCGTTACCCAGCGTCACGATCAGCGCCACCGACTCTCCGGGATCGGCCTCCCCGTCGTTGTCGCCGCCCACGCTGTCGTCTACCTTTACACCCACCAAGCTCACCTCCGGCGCGGGCGTGGTCGCGAGCGCCTGGCGCGCGTTGACCCGGCCCTTGCCCAGCGTGGAGTCCGACAGGCTGTCCGCCGTCCGCCGGATCTGCTCCACCACCAGTCCTTGCGACCATCCCGGGTTCTGGCTCAACAGCAGCCCCGCCACTCCGGCCACGAACGGCGCCGCCATCGACGTCCCGCTCCACGACGCGTAGGTGTTGTCCAAGAGCGTGGACCAGATCTGATGACCCGGCGCGGCCACGTCCATCCATTCGCCACGGTTCGAAAAGCCCCAGCGCGCGTCGTCGGCATCGGTTGCCGCCACGGCCAGCACCCCCTCGAAGTCGGCCGGGTAAAATGGCGAGGTCGAGTCGTTGTTGCCTGCGGCTCCCACCACGACCGCGCCTTTTCCCTGCGCATACTGGACGGCGAGCCTCACCGTTTCCGAGCTCGCCGTGCTCCCCAGGCTGAGGTTGATCACCCGTGCCCCGCTGTCCGCCGCGAGCTGGATCCCGCTCGCGATCTGGCTGTACGTCCCATATCCGGAGGCATCGAGCACCTTGACCGGCACGATCCGGCACCCCCAGCAAACCCCGGCGCCGCCTTCGGCGTTGTCCGATCCGGCGGCGGCGATCCCCGCTACGTGGGTGCCGTGGCCGTTGTCGTCGCTCGGATCGCTGTCGCCGTTGACCACGTCGGCGCCGGCTACCGGGACGATCTTGTCCGCGAGGTCCGGGTGGTCGAGGTCCACGCCGGTGTCGAGGATGGCGATCAGGACGCTCGCATCCCCGGTCTCGAGGTCCCACGCCTCGGGGGCGTCGATATCGGCGCCGGCGGTTCCGCCGGTTTGCCCGGTGTTGTGCAGCCCCCACTGGTCGCTGAAATCCGGATCATCGGGAGTCCCGGCTATCCGCATCCATCTGTATAGTTCCGCCCACTGGACCGGGTGTCTGCCTGGAGCGCGGCGAGCGCCGCCGACACGTCCGGCACCTCGAGCATCCAGATGCGATCGAGCCCGGGGCCAGTGGCCGGAGCCTCGCGAAACACCCGCCGCGCGGCGGAAGCCCGGGTGCGCGCCAGCAGCTCCGACAGACTCTCGCGAGCTGTCGGCGCCAGCGCTTCCAGCATGCTCGTCGAGGCCTTCAGCTTCACAATTACCCCAGCGGTCGGCCGCCTATCCCCGCCAGCGGCTGCACCCAGCGCGTTGCCCTGGGGGCCAGCTCCAAGCGCCAGCAGCACCAGTGCCGCCGACGCCGCCAGCCCCGTTCGCACCCGCCACCCGGTCCCTGTTCGATTCATGATCAACCCCCACTCTCGATGGCGCCCCGAAAATCGACGTCGGCCGAATATCGGGTGATGCTCCTTCACAAGTGTCCACGCGCATTGCGCTCGCCACGGCGTAAACCACATTCCGCCGACGCCGAAGTCTGCGGCCATTGCCGAAGTCTGCGGCGATTATATATCCTCGGCCCGACTCTGGCGCCCTTGACCCGGCCCCCATTCTTCGGCATATAGTATGAAGCGAGGGTGGGAACCGGCGGGTGCATGTCACGCGCGGGAACCCGCCGAGAATGATGAATGTTAACGAGAGGAAAGCCCACTGGTTCCTTCTCGCGAGGGGTGTGAGATAAGAGCTATGATGACTAGCGACATCCAACTCATGGAATGCGTGCGCGACGACGCCTGTCTTGCGACGCGGGACGACGCCTTTCGGGAGCTGATTCGGCGGCACCAGAAAGGCGTCCACCACTACCTGTATCGGCTTACGGGCAGCTATGACACGGCCCTGGAGCTCACGCAGGAGACGTTTCTCCGGGTATTTGCCAATCGCCGCTCGTACCAGCCGGTGGCCGCATTTACGACGTGGTTGTACCGCATCGCCACGAACTTGGGCATCAACGAATCACGGTTGGCTCGCAACCGGTATGAACGGCAGTTTCTGGCGGCTGCGGACAGCTCAGACGATTCCCCGGAGGATTGGCTGGCGGCGGATCGCGAGGGAGAAACTCCGGAGGACTCCACGTGGCGGCAGCAACTTCGTGAGCGCCTGTCGGACCAGCTCGCGAATATTCCGGAAACGTTTCGCATTCCGGTTCTGTTGAAAGACTTGCTGGGGTTCTCCTACGAGGAGATCGGTGAGGTGACAGCCACCACGGTTGGCACCGTCAAGTCGCGCATTCACCGCGGCCGCAAGATGGCGGCGCAGATGTTGTTGAACCAGGATCCAGAGACCTTTCAAGCATTCCTATGAGCTGTAAGTGGACAACCGAAGACATTTCGGCCTTTCTCGACGGCGAGGGCAGCACGGCGGAGACTGCCGAGTTCCTTCGGCATCTCGCTGCGTGTGAGCGCTGTCGAAAGATCCGGGACGGGATCGCGCGTACGTCGTGGGCGGTGAGCTTGCTGGAAGCGCCGGAGCTGCCGGGCTCGCTGGCCGAGCTGATCGTCGAACGTTCCCGAAACTTGGCTCCGCTGCCAAACAACATCGTATCGATGCGCGGCGGCGGGGCCAGGGTGCAATCGCCACGTGATCATCCGAGCGCGCTCGTGGGTGCCGAAAGTGGCCCAAGGCGGAGCACCGGAGGCCGAAGGCGCGGTTGGCAGCGCTTCGCTGCAGCCGCGATAGTGGTGGCGGCGCCGATATTTTTGATCTCGGCGACGCGGGAATCGGTCAGTCGCGGCTTCGCCGCAGCAGTGCTTGGCGGCGCGCCCGAAACTTCGGGGGCCGCGCAACCACTGGCAGCAGAGGCCGGGCCGTCAATGGGTGCCGAAAGCACGGTATGGAGCTTGCCCCCGCAAGCAGCCAGAGTGGTACTCGCGCCGCCAATGGCCACAGGCAATGCATCGTCAGCGCCAGCGGACCCGTCGCTGGAGCGATTTTCACCGGTCTTGGACGAACGGGGTCGAACCGTCGGATGGCGGTGGCGTGCTTCATCTTCGCGGGCGGCAACGGATCATGCGGCGGGTGCGGTCAAGCTGGCAAACTATTGAATATCTCGCCTGCGTGGTGCTACTGGTCGGGCTCGATGGGGTAGTGGCGTGGGCGGGCCCGGTGATCGACCTGGATCCGCGGCTCGCCGAGGTTGTCCAGCGCATCGAGCAGTCCATCGTTCGCCTGCAGCCGGCGGCGGCGGCGCGTGCTGGCCACGCAGCGGCTCCGCCAGTTAGCGGATTGGTGATCGCCAATGGTCGCGCGGTCTTGACTACCTCGGCGATCGGGAAAGCCGGCGACGAAGTCACGGTGCTGATTTCGGGGCGCCTCGGGGAAACCGCAGGCCGCGTCGCGAAAAGCGACCCAAAAACGGGTCTGGCAATCGTTCAGCTCGATCCTCCGCAAGCCGGCGTGGCGCCGCTCGCAATTGGCGGTGACGCGGAGGCGCGTGATGGCGATCTCCTCATCATGCTCGGTTTCCGCGCCGGCCCCATCGCCCACCGAACGCTTGGGGAACTGGTCGCCAAGGTCTCCGGCTTCGCGTCAGCGGCGCGAGACGGCCTACTTATCGCGGCCAACACAGAGCAAGCCGTGGTGGGAGGCGCAGTCATCGATTCGCGGGGACAAGTCGTCGGGTTGGTTTCCGGCACCTCTGCACCCGAGCCTGGCGTCGTCCCGGGCAAGTTGCTCGGCGCTCCCCTGTCGTTCGCGATTCCAGCTCACGCCATCGACGAGTGGCTGAAAGCGGAGCTCGCCGGTGAGAGCCGCGAGCAAGGGTGGCTCGGGCTCTACCTCGCGGCCGAAAACCACGGTATCGTGGTCGAGGCAGTCGCCGACTCCTCGCCCGCATCCGGCGCCGGGATCCTGCCGGGCGACATCATCACGGGAATTGACGACACCCGGGTAGCCACCATGCCGGAGTTCATTCGCGCGTTCAGCGGGCGTGCCGCGGGACAGTTTGTGAGCCTGGATCTGCAACGGGGGAATCGGCCGCTCCGCGTTCGCACGCAGCTCATGGCGCAGCCCGGAGAGGAGCCGAGCTATCAGGTGCGCAGCCTGGAGGCGGTGCCGGGCGAAGCTTTCCTCGGGGTGACGATCGGCCGCGTGCCGCCGGCAATGGCCGAGGAGGTCGGCAGCGGCGGATTGGGCGCGCTGGTCACTCAGGTCGAGCCGGGGAGTGCGGCCGAAGCCGCCGGGATCGTGCCCGGAGATGTCCTGCTCGCATTCGATAACCATCCCATTGCCGAGCACAAGGACCTGGGGCTCCGCATCTCGACGGCAGGTCCTGGCGACCGCGTGCGGCTGACGATTCGACGCGGTTCAGGCCTGCTGCAGAGAAACGTCGAGCTGGGCCGGAGATCTTCACAGTGGATGTACGTTCTGAATCCCGCGTTCGCTGCCGGCCGAATCGCCGCGCGGGACGTGGGTGAGAGCGATGAGGCGGATGCATGGAAAGAATCGCTCGCGCGACTCGAGCAGGTCCGGGTGCAGCTCGAGTCCGTCCGCCAGCGCATCGGGCGGTCCGCGTCGCCCCTGCCAATCGAGCTTTCCCTGGGCTTGGATGAGGTACAGCGTGAGCTCCAGGAGCTACGAGGTGAGCTGATGCGTGCCGATCGCCTCCGCGGGGGAACCGACTGACCCGGTCTCGCACCGCCTGCTCGGCGTCAACGCGGCAGCACCCCCCTCCGCCGCCTGCGGGGAGAGGTGAGGTGCGGGGTCTTCGTGATGCACTTTCCACTCGGCCTGCCGGCGAACGAGCGGTGGATTCAGGCGGATCGCACCGCCTGGCAGTTTTCCGGCTAACGCGATAGAGTGCAGGCTCCACAGGTACATCGTTTTCCATCCTCCCCTGTCCCGAGGCGACGGGGCGATCGGCAGCGAGCTATGGCGAGCCATAGATATTGTTCGCAGACGGCCTGCCTTCGGCAGCCGGTTACCTTTTCGCGCTACTGCGCCGTGCACGCGGGAGCCGGGGAAGGTACGGAAGGCCTTGCGCAGCGGCTGAAAGCGGAGCTTCCCGCCGGGCCGATCTGTCTGGAAGGAATTATTGTCGACGGTTTGGAGCTCCCCGGCGCGGATCTCTCCGAAAGCCGGATGGCAGGTGCCACCCTGATCTCCGCAGATCTCAATCGCGCCCGCATGCGCAACGTCGACTTGCGCCGCGCCAACCTGAAAGGGACCGGCTTGCGTCGTGCCCACCTGCGCGGCGCCGACCTTCGGGGGGCAAACCTCCAAGACACGGTCCTCTCCGGTGCTGATCTTTCCGATGCGGATCTGTCATCCGCTTGCCTCGCCGGCGCGGACCTGTCCGGCGCCGTGCTCGACGGCGCCTGCCTCGCCGCAACGAACCTGTCCGGCGCCAACCTGTCGGGAAGCCGGGCCGAGGACGTCCTGGCCCCGTTTGCTGTGTTTTCCGGCGCGGACCTGACCGGCGCTGTCTGGCTCTCTGCGGTGCTCGGAGGCGCCGACCTGAGGAGCGTATCGGCCAGCGACGCTGACCTTTCCCGTGCCAACCTTGTCGGGGCCAAAATGAGCGGCGGCGCCTTCCCGCGCGCTCGGCTGACCGAGTCCCACATCATCAGCGCCGACCTCGATGGGGCCGACCTTACCGCCGCCAACTTCACCAGTGCCGCCCTTTCCGACTCGTCCCTCGAGCGTGCACAGCTCGCGGATTCGCTTTGGACGGCATGCCGGTACAGTAGACTACGGGTGTCCCCGAGCTCGCTTGGCTACATCAAGGGCCAGTCGACTTCCGCGAAACCGGCGCCCGCCGACGGCGATACCACCATCTGCCCGCCCCGGCGCACCTCTGCCGCCTGGACACTGCGCCGGCTCGCCAATAGCAAGTGCCACCAGTGCGGCTACGTGCTCAGCCGCACCGCCACCGGCGAAGCCATTATCATCGACCCGGGACGAGCCACCGATGATGTGATCAGCGCGCTGAACCAGTTTCGCGACCGACTGCACGGGATTCTCATCACCCATGCTCACCCCGAAAGCATCGGCGGTCTCGCCAGGCTGAGACAGATCTTTCGCCTGCCGGTGTTCGTTGCGGAGCCCGAGATCGACGAGCTCATAACCATGCTGGATTTCTCCGAACGCGACGCCCTGGCCGCCTTTTTCCCGCTCGAGTCCACAGAAGGCCAGTTCTTCTCGCTAGGAAGCATCCGCATCGACGTGTATCCCTCTCGGGGCCACACGCCCGGCGCGATCAGCTATGGTGTCGGCCCCTACGTATTCCCGGGGGAGGCGATTGCGGCGGGTGAGCTTGGTGGGACCTGGCGACCCGAGGATGAAGCCCAGCAAAAGAAGGACGTTTCGGCGCTGCTCGCACATGTACCGTGGGAAACGTGGCTCATGCCGGGGCGGGGCCCGGCAACGACGGCGGGCATCGAGTGCCTCTTCAATCCATTCTTGACTGGGGCGCCACGATGAAGCTACCGTGCATGACACAGTACATTCCCGCGGTTCCCACGCCATGAGTGACTCCCAATGCTGAAAGTCTCCGCCTGGGCCGGTTCGCACAAGGGGCGCGTGCGAACGAACAACGAGGACAGCTACCTCGTCAACGAGGAGGTTGGCCTCTTTGCTGTGGCCGACGGAGTTGGCGGCGGAAACGCGGGTGAGGTCGCCAGCCAGCTCGCGGTTCGCAGCGTGGACGATTTCTTTGTGACGGCGCGCGAACGCCTTGTCCAGCATCGCCGGGACAACGAGGAGATTTTCCGCCGCCGTGTGCTCGCCGAGCTATCGGGTGCGCTGCGCGAGGCCAGCGGCAAGATTTTCGCCAAGGCCGCGGAGGACTTCTCGTGTTACGGTATGGCCACGACCATGGACCTGCTGTTGATTCTCGAAGAAGGTGCGTTCATCGGCCACGTCGGGGACAGCCGCGTGTACCTCGTGCGTGCCGACAAGGTGTACCAGTTGACCGAGGATCACAGCGTGGGGCAGCGGCTGGTGAAGTCCGGCCGGCTCAAGAGCGAGGACCTGAAAACGTTCCCCTACCGCAACGTCATCGAGCGCTCGCTCGGGCCTGTCCCCGCGGTTCAGCCGGACACGTTCTGGGTGAATGTCGAGGCGGGAGATCTCTTCGTTCTCTGCTCCGACGGGCTGAGCGACTTCGTCACGCCGAATGACATCCGCACTCTCGTGCAGTCGTATCGCGGCAAGGATCTGGTCGTGCGCTTGATTCGCCTTGCCAACCAGCGGGGCGGTGGCGACAATATCACGGTGGTGCTCGTCGAACCTGAAAATGTGCGGCCGGCCATGCGCAACGGCCCGCTCGACTGGACGATGCGCGTTGAGCACCTCCGGGGCGTCTTCTTGTTTAATCAAATGTCGGACCAGGAGCTCCTCCGCGTTTTGCGTTGCGTGTATGAAGAGCATCGGCGGCCCGGCGCGATCATTATCCGCGAGGGAGAACCTGGCGATCGTTTCCACATCCTGGTGCAAGGCACGGCGGAGGTTACCGTCAGCGGCGTCCTTTTGCAGACCATGCGCGCCGGCCAACATTTCGGTGAGCTCGCGCTCGTCGACAATTCCCCGCGGTCTGCCACCGTTACCGCGCTCGACGCCGTTCACCTGCTCACCATCAAACGCAACGATCTGCTCGAGCTTCTCGAGTCCGATGCCGAGATCGCGCGCAAGCTCCTTTGGGCCTTTCTCGGCAACGTTACCGAGAGGTTGCGATCAGTTTCCCATCAACTCGCCGACAAGTCGCGGCCCATCAGCAAGGCAGTCGACGTCGACGCGACCCTACCCGCCGTGCCGCGGCGCTCTTAGTGGAGAAAAGGCAATGGCAATAAGCGATCAGAACGTGGTCGAGATCCTCAAGACCGTATACGATCCCGAGATCCCCCTGAATGTCTACGATCTCGGGCTGATCTACTCGATAGATATCGCGCCGGACTCTTCGGTGCGCATCACGATGTCCCTCACGACGGCCGGGTGTCCCATGGCGAAGACACTCACACAGACGGTTCGGGACGCCGTGTGCGCCGGGATCTCATCGGACCGCGTCAGCGTGGACCTGGTGTGGGATCCCCAGTGGAACCCGGCAATGATCTCGCCCGAAGGTCGAGTGGCGCTGGGGATGACGCGCTAGCCCCATGGACGCCGAGGAGCTCTACCTGCGCGGCGCGGCACTGGCCCGCAAGAATCAGCATGCGGAGGCGCTGGCGCTGCTCGAGCAAGCGATTGTGCTCGACCCCCGATACCTCGATGCCATCGAGGTCAAGGGCCTCGTCCACTTGAATGCCGGTGATTTCGCCGCCGCGGAGCAAGCCTTTCGCGAGCTCCTGCGGATCGATCCGGAGTGCGTGCTGGCCTACGCCAATCTGTCCCGTCTTTACCAGCGCCAGGGCATGATCCAGCTCGCGGAAGAGATGCAGGCAAAGGCCAAGATGCTGTCCTGGAAGGCGGAGCTCGCCGGCAGCGACGACTCCTGACCGCGAGGCGGACCTGCGGCGACCGGCGCGCTTGCGCGTCGAGCGTTGAGGCGGCGAGCCCGCCTATTTCGCGCCCGCGCCCGCAGGTGGGTTGTAGAGATACGACCGGCGAGCGCGAACGCGACAGCCCTCCTTGACGTCGCGCAGCTTCACGGCGATGGACCGCGGGCCGGGAGTGCCGGCAGGCGGCCGGTACGAGAGGCTGTATTGCGCCCGCAAGTCGGTGAAAAACTCGCCATAAGCGGAGTCGAGCTGCTGGCGCGAGCTGACCGACCGGTAGAGGCCGCCCGTCTCGTCGGCGAGCCAGGTGAGGTAGCGACGCGCGGCCACGGATTCCGTCGCTGCGCCAAAGCCAATTGCGTACACGATGACGTTTTCCTCCAGGGCACGCCGCATGGCCGTGCCGAGGCTCGAGCTGCTGGCCGTGTCCTCGCCGTCCGAGAACAAGAGCAGCGCTCGGCGCCCGGTGGCCAACTGGAGATCGACAACGACGCGGGTGATGGCGTCAAAGATCGCGGTGCGGCGACCAAGCTGGATGGCGTCGAGTGCCGCCTTCGCGGCGGCCTTGTCGCGACTTGGCGGTGGCCCAAAGGACACGGTCTCGTCGAAGCCGTACACGGCCACGCCGTCTTCGTCCTGAAGGCGAGCGATGAACCGCGCTGCGGCCTGCTTGACGAAAGGCAGCTCGGTTTCCATGCTTTCGCTCCGGTCGATGAGAAGCGCGGCCGTAAACGGCCCGCGCGCGTTGGCGAACGACTCGATCGCTACGGGCTTCCCCTCGTCGAGCACCGCGAAGTTCGCTGCCGTCAGCGCGCGCATCTGGTGCTCGCGGCCGTCCGTCACGACCGGATAGATCATCACGCTGGGCACATAGACCAGCTCCCCCTCGGCCGCCGCTGCGGTTGCCGCCGTGCGCATGTGGATACGTTCCACGAGCGCGTCGCCCGCGAAGGCCTCGGCGATGACGACCTCGTCGACCAGCGGTTCTTCCGGCGTCCATGTAAAGCGCCAGTGGGGAGGGAGGGCCGTGCCGATTCTGGCATTTCGCGTGGAGACTTCAATGCGCTCGATGTCCGGCGCGGATCGGCTCAGCGCGAAGGCGAAGGGGGTGGCCCCGGAGACCGGTTGGCTCCGGGTTGGGCTCACAAACCCGATCGCCGGAGCCCGTTCGGCGCGCGCTGAGATCGGGGTAAGCAGACAAACCAGTGCGATGGTTGCCCACCCCCGAGTGACGGACATCGCCGCGGCGATCTTCTGGGCTCCTTGGCCGGCCGGGGGAATGGTGTTCGACATGATAGGTTACTCGTTCACGAAGCTCCCTCTGGGTAAATAGGACAATCGGGTCGGGAGCGCAATCCCGCGGTACGCCTGCCCCCCTTCGTCCCTTCCCGGGGCTCTCGCGGGGAGGTAAGGTGCGGGGAGCTTCGCAGTCGACCAGGCGGTGGATTCAGACCCACAATGGGCCTTGTGTGCGGGTCCCGCCAGGTGTACATTCGCCAGTGGCCGTGCCCATGTCCCGCCAGGCCGCGGCCCGGCATCCCGATCTACCCACGTCAGGCGACTTCATGTGGACCGTGGAGCGGGCGGAGCAACCTGAGAAGGCCCTCGGGCGCGTAGCGCCATACCGCTCCGTCTGATACTGAACCACACCGCGTGGCTCGCGAGCCGTCACTGCCAACATGCCCCGAACGATCTGGCTTGCCTCATACCCGAAGTCCGGCAACACCTGGCTGCGCGTGTTCCTGGCGAATCTGCTGTTTCCCGAGCAGGCGCCGGTCGATATCGCGTCGCTGCCCCTGCGCACTCCCATCGCCGCCGATCGCCGGCTATTCGACACCAGGCTCGGTATCCCATCGGCCTTCCTGACGCCTGAGGAGATTGCGCGGCTGCGGCCGGAAGCCGACCGGGAGGTGGCGGCGGAACATCCGCTCCCGCTGCTGTTGCGCAAGGTACACGACGCCTACACCCGGCTCGCCGACGGCCGGCCGCTGCTCGGGAGCGCGCCGGACTTCGCGGCCATCTACATTCTGCGCGATCCACTCGATGTTGCGGCATCCGCGGCCAATCATTGGGGCTGCTCGGCCGACGGCGGCGCCGAGCGCATGTTGGACCCGACCTTCGGGCTTGCTCGCGGCAGGCGCGGCCTGCCGGCCCAGTTGCCGCAGACGCTGCTTTCCTGGTCCGCGCACGTGCTGAGCTGGATCGAGGCGCCCATGCCCATCCACCTCATGCGCTTTCGCGCCATGCGGGAGTCGCCCCTGCCCACATTTCGAGCGGCGGTGCGTTTTCTCGGCCTCGAGCAGGGCGATGGGGCAATCGCGGCCGCCATCGCCGCGTCGAGCTTCGAGAACCTGCGGGCCCAGGAATCCGCACACCGCTTCCCCGAGGCTCCCCGCGCGGTACCGCGGTTCTTTCGCAGCGGCGGCTGTGGCGATGGAGCACGCTTGTTGTCTCCGGCACTTCGCCAGGCGCTCGAGCGCGAGAGCGCGATAGTCGAGACGCGTCTGGCGGCCCTTGGGCTCTGAGCTGACGTGGTGATGCACCACCGCTACCGGTACTGCGGTCTGATCTTGGACAGCGAGCTTGCCCTTCCCGAGCTCGCCGCCATGCCGTGCGCGGACTCCGCTGCCGATATCCGGATTGTCCTTGAGGACGTTCCGCCCACTCTCGCTCGCGCGCGCAGCCGGCGGACGACCTGCGAGTTGGGCAAGGGCGAGGCGCTCTGGCGGCTGGAGGGCGTGGCGCGCTATCTGGTGCGCGACGGCGGCCGTGAGATCGCGGTGGAGCCCGCCGGCGGGGCGGAGGCAGCAGCGGTCCGCCTGTTCCTGCTGCACCCGGTGTTTACCTTGGCGTGCATCTTGCGGGGTGATTGGCTCCTCGAGGCGTCGGCTGTCGGTGTATGCGGCCGGGCCGTGGCGCTGGCGGGGCCGAGCGGCAGCGGCAAGTCGACCCTGGCCGGCGCGCTGGCAGCGCGCGGTCACGCGCTGCTCGCCGATGGGCTGCTCCGGGTTTCGGCGGCAGCGGATGCGGGCGGCGCAGTGCTGCTGGCGCACCCGCAGGCGCCCTGGCTGCTGCTGTGGCCGGACACGCTGGATCAGGCGGCCTTTGGCGGCCTGGAACGTGGCGCCGCCGCGCGGGAATCGTTGCATCTGCGGCGCTGCCTTCACCCGGCCGCGCCCGCGCCGTTGCCGCTGTCCCGAATCGCGCTCCTGCACGAGCAACGGGGCGACGACCTGGAGCTTTTCGCCGCCGACCGCAAGCGAGGCTTCAGAGGCTTCGACGGCATCGGGCGGCTGACTGCCGGGATCGAGCTCGGCCGAGTCAGCGGCGATTGCGTGGGACACTTGTCCTGGGCGGCGCAGATCGCGGCGCGCGTGCCGGTCGAGCGCCTGGACTTGCCGTGGGGATGGGATCATCTCGAAGCTTGTGTCGACCGTCTGGAGGCCTGGTGTCGGAGCTGACGGCCCGCACAGCGGGGCCGCAGCGAGGAGAGCTGACCCAAACATGATCCTTGGCGTTTGTGACCGCACGACAGGCCCGGTCGAGCCGCTGGCCGATGGCAGCACTGCAGGCCGCGCCTCGCCGCGGGGCGCGAGTGGCTGGCGCGCTGTCGGGAATTTCTGCGCGCTCACCGATTGCTGGCTCGACAATCGTGCCGAGCTGACGCGCGCGCTGTGCCTGCCGCCGCAATGTGCTGATGAAGAGCTCATTGCGCACGCGTACGGCCGGTGGGGAGCGGAATGCCCGCGGCGGCTTCTCGGGGACTTCGCCGTCGCGGTATGGGACACGGCATCGCGGGAGCTTTTTCTCGCTCGCGACCCGATCGGGGCCCGGCCGCTTGTCTACTGCGTCACCGCGGGCCGCGTTGCCTTTGCAAGCGACGTTGAAAGCCTGGACGCGGCAGGCGGCATGCCCCGTCGCCTGAACGAGCCGGTGCTGGCGGCGTACCTGCAGCGCCCGGCGGAGCTCCTTCCGGGTCTCGGCGCGGCGACCTTCTGGGATGGCGTCCGCAAGCTGCCTGCGGGGCACGCCCTGACCGTTTGTGGGCAGGACGCGAGGCTGCGCCGCTGGCAACGCTGGGAGGATGCTCCGGAGATCCGGTTCAAGCGCGACGACGAGTACGCGGAAACCCTGCGCGACGGCCTGGAGACGGCGGTAGATCGCTGTATTTCCGGTGCGGCGAGGATCGGCGCGCACGTGAGCGGCGGCGTGGACTCCTCTGCGGTTGCGGTGCTGGCGGCCCGGGCATTGACTCGCCAGGGGCGCGCCCTGACTGCCGGCTACACCTGGCTGGCGCCGCCGGACGTGGCGCATCCGGACGGCGATGACACGCATGCCGCCGCGGCCCTTTTGGCGGCGGAGCTCGGCGTTCCCCTGCGCTCGCAGCGGCTCTCGGCGGCAGCGATCGTGCGCACTGATCTCGTGGATTTCACGCGCTTTCCTGTGCACATGATGCGGTACGAGCGCACCGTGCTCGCGCAGGCACGGGCGGATGGCGTCGGGGTCATCCTTACCGGCTGGGGCGGCGACGAGCTCGTCACCTCGCGCCGCTGGGCCGCCTGGTTCGAGCTGCTGCGCCAGGGCCGCTGGGGCACGGCCTGGCGCGAGTCCCGCCTGCACGCTCCGCGCCGCCGCCGCGGTTGGCTTCGGGATGTCGCCTCCTGGCTGCTTCGCGATGTGCTCGGAGCTGTTGGCCTGCCCGGCCCATTGACTTCACGTTCCTCTGCCCTCGCTTTCGTGGCCTTGCCCTACATCGACGCCGCCTTCAACCGCGCGATCCTTTCCGACCCGCTCCTCGCGCCCCTGGGCTATGCCGCGCAGCCAGGTGGTTTTCGGTCGAGCCAGCTTGCGACGCTGATCGATACCCGCCTCACGCATCGCGTCGAATCGTGGGCGGCAGCCGGCGCGGCGCTCGGCATCCGCTATCGCTACCCGCTGCTCGATCGCGAGCTCGTGGAGCTCTGCCTGGGCATGCCGCCGGAGCAGTTCATTCGCCACGGCATGGAGCGGTCACTTTTTCGCCGGGCGCTTGCAGGGCGGGTGCCGGAGGCGATCCTGAGCGCGCCCAAGAGGGCGGAATCACAGCGAGTCCGGCGCCTGGTGCGGTGCGCGGATGAGGCGATTCTCGAGCTGGTCCGGCGCGCCCGCCTCGTCGACCCCCCGCGGCTTTTCGAGTGGATCGATTACCCTGCCATGAAACGCCTGCTCGCGTCCGACCCGGTGCCCCACTCCACGGTCGCCGATGTTCGCGAGCGGCGGGGCTTTGCGCACCGACAGGCCGCCCTGATCACCTTGCTGTCGGCGGACTGGCAGCAGCGCTGCCGCTGAGCCGGTGGACGCGTCGCGCCGGGATTGCCCGGCGTGGGTGATCAGGAAGGAGCAGAGGAGCAGGTGCCCTCCATGGAGGTGAATATCGTGCCGCCGGACTTCGTGTCCGCCACCATGAGCCTGGTCAGGCGAGGCGCGCCCGGCCACGGTTTGCGCTGCACTGCTCGCTGGCGCTCGCCATCGGTGGCGGTTACGTCGGAGGGTGTGGTGTTGGCTTCGCGATCCGGGTTGGTCATGACGATCCTCATGTCGAGTGTTGCTGCCGTGCAGTCAGAAAACGCCTCGCGCTTCTCGCGGCGCGCCCCGCGCCCCGGTAGCCGACCCGGAAACATGCTAGCCGCACCCGTCGAGAGGCGCAAGAGGTCCCCTTCAACGTTTCCCCTCTTGCGCGGGGAGGCCCCCGCACCTGCTCCCGCTCGCGGAGGAAGACAGGCCGGGGGAGCCGGCGACCGCTTTCTCCAGGAACGAGGCGAGGCCCCCGGCATAAGCCGGGTCATCGTAGAGTAGATGGTTCGCGGCGCCAACTCGCTGGCGCAGCTCGCGCCGAAAGTGCTTGTCATGCCCGAGTCTCGCGGCGATGTCGACGTAACCCGCCGGCGTGCCGGCAATGGTCTCGAAGATGCCCAGGCGCCGCAGCATGGCGGTTCCCATTCGCCCGCGGGACACCGGCCCGCTCAGCGTCACCGCCGGCAGCCCATAGCCCAAGGCCGTGGCGGTGGTGGTTCCGCCGTTCCAGCCGATCGCGTCGAGATAGATGTCGGCAAGACACTGGATGTCGTTGTAGGCCGATGGCCCCATGCGCGGCAGAAATACCAGGTGCTGTTTGGGGTCGAGTCCCCGCGCCGTGAACGCCGCCGTGATCCTCCGTTCGAGCTGGCGGCTCAGCGCCTCGACCTTGAGGTGTTTGACAAACACGAGCTGGCTGTCGCGCACCCGCTCCGCAATGTCCGCATAAACGCCATCGTGTTGAGGCAGGTACTTGAACACCGAGTGGGGGCTCAGGTAGACGACCGCCTCGGGCCGCAACCCGAAGTCCTCGCGAATGCGTTGAGGAGGCGCGACGAGCGGTTGGCGGTACGCATACCCCAGGTTGGGAAGTCGCACGAGGCGCTCGCTGTAGTGGCTCGCTGCATCTGCAGGTTCCATCAGGTCGCCGCCGAGATAGTAGTCCATCGTCGGCAGCCCGCTGGTCACGCAATGGCCGCCCGCCATCCCCTGCACCGGTGCCAGACGCAGCATGGCAAGGCGCGTCGCCAGCGCATGCTCGCAAACCTCCGGATAGAGCAGAACGTGGAGTCGGTCGGCCGAGATCGTCTCGCACCAGTCGCGAAAGGACCGCTCGCCAGCATGAAATCGGGCGCACCGGTGGCGCGCCTCGGCGGTGCACGTGTCCTGTCGCGCCGACAGCGAGTAGCCGTGCAGGGCGAAGCGGCTGGCGTCGAGCCCCGTCAGCCAGCCGCGGATGATGGCGCTCCAGATGGCGTGATTGCGAAAGTATCCGGACACTACCCCGACCCGCAGGGGTGATCCAGGCGGCGCCGGCGGCATCGCTCGGGTGCCTGTCCAGTCCGGACACGCGGCCGCCATGGCCCGGCAAGCGAGGCTTCCGTACGTTCGCTGCAGCTCCACGTCGTTTTCGCCCTGGTAAGGCAGATAGAAGGGGCGGGCCCTGTGGATCCAGCCTGCCAACCGCTCCAGGCGAGCCGGCTCGCGATCGATCATGGCAGTCAGTGCCGCGAGCTGATATCCGTAGGCCTCGCGAGCGGCGGTGACCTCCGCGGCGCTGTGGTAGACGATCCGGATCTGGTACATGCAGCGAAAAAGCCGCGCCTCGACCGCATCGGGGTACCGCGCCAGCGTCTCGTCACAAGTTTCGATCGCCTGTGCGCTCTGCCCGAGCCTGAAATAGGCTGTCGCGAGGTCAAGGCGGAGATCAATACGCGCCGGCGCCAGCGCCACCGCTCGCTGAAAGAGCGGGATCGCCAGGGCCGCCACACGCGGGTGCGGCGGGTGGGACAGATATCGCCGCGCTTGCTCGGCAAGCTGGTCCGCCGACAAGGATGTCACCTGCTAATGTCTCCGCGACTGGACAGCCGCACCGCGCTCGCGGTTTCGCCGAAGCTCATGCGGGAAAGAGACTGCAGGTAGCTTCCGGACAGCGCGAAGAACACCTGGGGGTCGGCTTGCCCTCCAGGTAGCGGACGTACTTCGCCTTGCGGAGGTCCGCGTCGATTTCCAAGAGGATCTGCGCCTCGTTCATCGCAGAGCCTCGCGACCAAGGAGCGCTCGCGTCCCCTGAGCGGCCATCTCGAACAGGGCATGGCTCTGCGTCGTGAGATCATTCCGTGCCGGCATCCCACGCGGCCTTCGCATCATGTGCCGCTTGCGCTCGATCGTCGCTTGCCCGGTGCTGCGAGGCGCTTGGGCGCGGTATGGGAAGCCCCTGATGACTCCCGTCATCGCGTATCGCGTTCAGGATGACAGAAACCGGCGGATCGCCTCATACACCTCTGCGCGGTGGAGCAATTCGAGATGCCCCATGCCATAGCCAATCCATTGGTGGTCTTCGGGAATCGGCAACGTCAGCTCGGGACTCGCGTGGCGGCCCAAGGCGCTGTCCAGCGGTACCAGTCCATCCCCTATCAAACGCCCACTCCAGCCTCGGTTCTGCTTGCCCAAGCTTGCCGCGATGGCGAAATGCCGAATGCTTTCGTGGAGAGGGACGGCCGCGCCAGGAGCTTCGACATGCTCAAAGCGATCGCATGATTCCCAGTGCGAATCGAGAATAGTACCGTAACGCATATCGGTGATGCAGGCGCCGCGGATCTTCGCCAGGCGACTCAGCGGCTTGGAATAGGGGCTGACCCCCAAAGCAAGGGTCAACCAGTTTCCGGCCCGTTCGAGGGGAGCGCCATGATGGGGCGTTCCGAGGTAGACAATCTTACCCACCCGCCGCGGCCACTGATGGCCCGCCAATTCCCCATAATGACAGGCGCTGCGAGAAACCAGCCCTCCCAGACTGTGGGCAACGATGGCCACGTCTTCGATGGCGACCGGCCAAATCCCGAGCAACGTCTCCATCAAACCGGCGAATTCCCGGCCATTGGTTGAAATGTGACGGCCGGAATTATAGCGAAGGTAGATCGGTGTAAATCCCAAATCGGCTGCCAAGGCGGCGCCATGGTCGTGTCCGGTTTGGCCCCAGAACAGATCATTCATGCAATGACCGTGGGCCATAATCAGGATCTTACCGTTTGGCTGTTCCAGCGCGGCTGCCAATGCATCGGGTTCCAGGCGAAGCGCACGTCCGTTCCTGCGAAATTGCATGGGGATGGCAAGTGGATTTTGGGTTTCGGCCAGATAGTCACCCAACACCCCGTTTATCGCGGCGATGACCGCTTCATTGACCGGAGAACAGCTCGACTCACCCGATGTGTCAGGTGCCAGTTGGCCCAGGCTCAATTCGACTCCGCTCCCCACCCAACGCGAAATTTGACGAGTGCTTTCGTAGACAAACCCCGTGATCCCGCTGGTGCGGCCCTGCGGCGCGCGCCCAAGGATGCCGGGTGACTGAGAAATCGTGTGGTGCATGGCTTCGACAACATCGGTAAGCCCCACAATGGCCTCGACGGCGAGCCTGCTGTAACCGCAAGCTTTGGATGAAGGAAACCTACTTTGATGGGCCATATTGACACTTGGTGTCGTCAGCCCCGACCGGGATCGAGCGAAGGGCCGAGCACTAATACTGCGCTATACACTGAAACATAAGACGGTGTCAACATAGTCACATGCTGACCGAGGATCACACATGCAGTCGCCGCGTCTGGTGGGAAACTCAGGTTACGAGGTCGTCCGTTTCATCCGGCGCGGGTCGGTCGAGCCGGTGGAAAACTGATGTGGGGCGGCTTCGCGGTATTTTGGGAGTACTCGGTGCTCTCCAGCGGTAAGGCGCCGATGCGTCGCCCTTGAGCTCGGCGGCCTGTCTTTGCCAGGGCGGAAGAGCTTGATGTCGCTCATGGTTCCTACGCATCCGGCAACGCGAGCATTTCGCTTTCCATCCGCCGAATGCCCTTGATGAAGCTCCTGAAACTGGGTGAGCGCTCATTCGCCGGGTCGAGAAACCTCCCGATAGAGCGTGATCCACTGACCTTTTGGTATTCGCCTGCAGTCAGCGTCGTCAACTCCTTGCTGGGATTGGCGAGGCCATCCGGATAGCGAAACTTGGCCGAGCCCTGTTGGCTCGCCAGCTTGTCGAGCCCAAGCCCTTGCTCGACAGCGCGCAGATCGGCCAGGTAGAACGCTTGCAATTCCGTGCAGGCGATGCGCACCAGGGTTTTCCCTGCTTTCCCGGCTTCCTGGCAGCGCTCGATCAGCTTTTCCTTTACCGCCCCGCAATCCGGCGCGCTGTCCTGATCGCGCAGCACGATGAAGCGTGCATGCGGATTCGCGTAACCGCGCAGGCGCCTGACCATCTGCCGCTCAAGATCTTGCTTGCCCTCGAAGGGGACGTAACGCGGCCGAATATCGGGATGGAGGATGCGCGGCAACAAGCTCTCCAGCATGGCCTTCGCAGATTCTTCTTCGAGCAGAAACACGAGCTCCTTCATGCCGGATCGGCTCCCTTGAAGAAGCCCTGCTTCCAGAGAAAGCCCATCTGATCGCCTTCGGCCATGTAGGCGGCGATCTGCGCATCGTCGCGGGCGCGGCGAATCTCAGCGCAACCTTCGCGCTTGACCAGCCAGCACACCTCGTCGAGTCGCATCGCATTCAGGAAGTCCGGCGAGTGTGTCGACACGAGCACCTGTCCGCCACGATGGGCATAAAGCCGGAACTCCTCCGCCAACTCGCCCATCAGGCGGGGATATAGCTGGTTTTCCGGCTCTTCGACGCACAGCAATGGATGGGGTTTGGGATCGTGCAGCAGGACCAGGTAGGCAAACATCTTGATGGTGCCATCCGACACGTAACGGTCCAGGAACGGCGTCTTGAATGAGCCATCCTGAAAGCGCAGCGTGAGGTAGCCATCATCCATCAGGCGCGGCTCCACCGAAGCCACGCCCGGCACTCGCCGTGCCATGGTATCGAGGATGCGCTGGAAGGTTTGTGGATGCTGCTCGAACAGATACTGCGCGACGCGCGGCAGATTGTCCCCGGTCTCCGACAGATGCTCCGAATCGCCCGCCGCCTCCTTGCGGCCGCGGGCGGCGCTGATATGAAAGTCCGACACATGCCAGGATTCGATCAACTGCCGGAAGGCGTTCGCCGCCTTGAAGCGCTCGAACTGGCCCAGGCCCTTGATCGCCAAGGTATCGGCACCCACCCGCTGGGCTTCACGCTCAAGGTCTTCATCTTCCCGATTGAAATCCTCTTCATTGGTAATGGCGTAACCCTCGCCACCGGCAAAATCCAGAAAATGGAACGGACTGCCATAGCGCCCGCGTTTGTAGCGCAGCAATTCGCGCTGCACGACGGGCGAGCCGCCTTGTTCGCCGATCTCCAGCGAATACGTCACCAGTCGCTCTACGCCAGTAATCAGCATGCGGTACTGAATCTTGATCAGGATCGTGTCGCCATCGGCATTGCGGCTCAACACTTCGCGGAACCGACCGCGCTTGTCCAGCGCCTGGCGCACCGTGCCTTTCAGGCAATCGTGCAGGAAGCCGAACACATCGAACAGCGTTGTTTTGCCCGAACCGTTAGCGCCGACCACGACGAGGAAAGATGGAATGTCTTTCAGATGCACGTCGCGAAACACCTTGTAGTTCTTCAGGCGTATGGATTCGATCTTCATGGCCGGTTCCTATTTTGCATCGGTGCAAAGCTCATGCGGTATTCGCTTTCCGCCGACGCCTTGCCGCGCGCGGGCCGTTCCCGCCGTAACAGATCACTCCGGTGCCGTCAGGCCACGCGACATACTGCCTTGCGGCGATTGTAGCACCCGTTTGGGACGGCGGGCGAGGGGGTGGAATCAGGTGATTCCGGCGCCTGTGCCGCCCGGCGGCGTCACGGGGAGGTGTGCGGGGCCGCGCCAGGACTGTGCTGCGCGAGGCGCTCCTCGACGCGCCGCGCCGCGCCTTCGACCGCCTGTGCCTGCGCGCCGCGCCGCTCGCGGAGCTCGTTCTCCAGGCGCTTGTCGCTGAGTGCCAGAATTTGCGCCGCCAGCACCGCCGCGTTGTATCCACCGGTCGGCCCCACCGCGACCGTCGCAACCGGAATGTCGCGCGGCATCTGAACCGTAGACAGCAGCGCGTCGAGCCCGCCCATGAGACTGCCGGCCGCGGGGACGCCGATGACCGGCAGGATTGTCTGCGCGGCCACGGCACCGGCCAGGTGCGCCGCCAGCCCGGCCACGGCGATGATGACCTGCGCGCCCCCCTGCTCGGCCTCCATCACCAACTGCCGCACGCGCTCGGGAGAGCGGTGCGCCGAGGCGACTGTCGCTCGGAAGGGAATCGCGAGCGCCCGCAGGAGCTCGACGCCGGACTCGATCTGTGGCAGGTCGGATTCGCTTCCAAGCAGGATCAGAACGCGCCAGCGCGCGCTGGCTGCGGCCGTCATCGGCACTCCTCCTCGCGCGCTAGCGCGCGGTGACCGATGTCGCGGCGGTACTGCATGCCGGCAAAGCGCACCAGCCGCAGTGCTCCGTAGGCGCGGTCGAGCGCGCCCCGCAGCGAGCCGCCCAAGGCGGTGACGCCGAGAACCCGGCCACCGGCGGTGACGAGCCGTCCCTCCCGCTGCGCGGTCCCGGCCTGAAAGACTTGCAGGAGCTCGCCGGCCGGTACGTGCTCCAGGCCGCAAATCGGCGTGCCCTTCGCGTAGGCCCCCGGATAGCCCGCGGCGGCAGCAACGACGCACGCGGCGGCCTCCTCGCGCCAGGTCAAGGGCGCGACCGAGCCCAGGCCAAAACGCACATTGAACTCGAGCACGCGGGGCATGCCGGCGCCGATCATCAGCCCGGCATAGACCACACCTCGATAGCACAGGCCGCGCCGAGCCAGCTCGCGTACGACGGGAGTAACGATGTGAGAGATGGCCCACGTTTCCAGCTCGCGGCCGAGCACCGGCACCGCGGAGTAGGCGCCCATCCCGCCGGTGTTCGGCCCGGTGTCGCCATCGCCGACACGCTTGTGATCCTGGCTGGAGGCGAGGGGGATTACCTGTTCCTCGTCCACGATCGCCAGGAAGGAGGCCTCTTCGCCGGCGAGGCACTCTTCGATGACGATGCGTCGCCCGGCAGCACCGAGCTCGCGTTTTTCCAGCATGCGCTGCACCGCATCGTGTGCTTCCGGCACCGACCCGCACACCATGGCCCCCTTGCCGGCGGCGAGGCCATCAGCCTTCACGACGATTGGAGCACCCCGCTGCTCGACGTACGCGTGCGCTCTCACCGCCTCGTCGAACACCGCAAATGCGGCAGTCGGCACACCGCAGGATGCCATGATCTCCTTGGCGAAGCTCTTGCTGCCCTCGAGCCGCGCGGCCGCCGCGCCCGGCCCGAAGCAGGCCACGCCGGCACCCGCCAGTTTTTCCGCGATTCCCGCGACCAGCGGCGCCTCCGGTCCCACGACCGCCAGGTCAGCGCCCATGGTTCGCGCCAGCTCGACCACGAGTTTCGCATCCTCGGCCGCGCCGGCGACGCAGCGGCAGCGCGGCATGGCGGCGATGCCCGGGTTGCCGGGCAGGGCGACAAGCTCTCCCAGCTCCGGGCTTTGCGCGATCTTCCACGCCAGTGCGTGCTCGCGGCCACCTCCGCCGATCAGCAAGACCTTCATGCCCGCCCCTCTCAGTGCCGGAAGTGCCTGGCACCGGTAAACAGCAGCGCCAGGCCATGCTCGTTGGCGGCGTCGATGACCTCGTCGTCGCGCACCGACCCGCCCGGTTCGATAATGGCAGTGATTCCCGCGGCCGCCGCCGCATCGATGCCGTCGCGGAATGGGAAGAAGGCGTCCGACGCCAGTACCGCGCCGCGAGACCGTTCTCCAGCCTTCCGGGCCGCCAGTGCGACGCTGTCCACGCGGCTCATCTGCCCGGCACCGACGCCCACGGTGGCCGTGCCTCGGGTGAAGACGATCGCGTTGGAAATGACGCTCTTGGCGATGCGCCACGCGAACCGCAACGACCGCTCCTCCGCGGCGGTCGGCACCCGCGTGGACACGCAATGAAACGAGGTCTGATTCTCATCGACGTCGTCCTCGTCCTGCAGCAACAGCCCGCCGGCGATCGTGCGGGAAGCCAGCCCCCGCGTCTGGCGCCGCGCCGCTGCGGCAGCCTCGAAGGTGCACGACAACACCCGCACGTTTTTCTTTGCCACTGCCAGGTGCAGCGCGTCCGCGGTGTAGCCCGGCCCCACCAGGCATTCGATGAATCCGGACTCCAGCACCACCTGCATGGTTCCCGCGTCAACCGTGCGGTTGAAACCGATGATGCCGCCGAAGGCGCTCAGCGGATCGCAGGCGTGCGCGGCGCGAAAGGCCTCGACGAGAGTTTCCGCGGTCGCCGCACCGCAGGGATTGTTGTGCTTGACGATCACCGCGGCGGGTTCGTCGAGATCGCGTGCGATGCGGAGGCACGAGTCGATGTCGACGAAGTTGTTGTACGAGAGGCTCTTGCCCTGGTGAACGGTCGCGCCCGCCAGGTCCACTTCGGTCGCCGGCGGGTCGCACCTGTAAAGCGCCGCGCGCTGGTGCGGGTTTTCTCCATAGCGCAACGTCTGGACGAGGGTATAGCGCGGAGCGTGGGTGTGCGGAAATTCGCGCTCCGCCGAAGTCTCCGGCAGGAGCCGCGCGGGTGCTTCCGGCGCCGGCGCGCCCTGCCGCTCTTCGCTCGCAACTACCCCGTCGAGGTAACCGGCGATTGCGGCATCCAGCGCTGCCACGCGGCGAAACGCTTTTGCCGCCAGCTTCCTGCGAGTGCTCGCCGTCAGGCCGCCATCCTGCGCGCGCAGCTCGGCGACGATCGCCGCGTAATCAGCCGGGTCGACCACCGCCGCCACGAAAGCGCAATTTTTCGCCGCCGCTCTGAGCATGGTCGGGCCGCCGATGTCGATAAGCTCGACGAGGTCGTCGTGCGGTCGCCCGCTCGCGAGCCCGGTCTCGAATGGGTAGAGGTTGAGCACGACCAGGTCTATCGGTGCCATGCCGTGGCGCGACAACGCCTCCAGGTGAGCCGCCTTCGAGCGGTCGGCCAGGAGCGGCCCGTGAATCGCGGGATGCAGTGTCTTAACGCGACCGTCCATCATCTCGGGAAAGCCGGTGACCGCGCTGACCTCCGTGACCGGCACCAGCGCGGCGCGCAGCGCCGCCGCGGTGCCACCCGAGGACAGGATCTCGATGTCCATCGCCACCAGCTCCTTGGCGAGCGCGGCGATGCCGGTCTTGTCGAATACACTGAGGATTGCTCTGCGGATCTTGCCGATTTCGCTCACGTTTTCGCTCCTTGTTCGCCGCACGTGCGCCAGCGCCTGCACCGGCTGCCGGGCGGTCAGGACAGGATTCGGCGCATCGCTCCGATCGCCGCTGCCGGGTTGGGGCGGCCGAAAATTCCGGAGCCCGAGACTAACACAGTTGCCCCCAGCGCCGCCAGCTCCGCCGCGTTCTCAATCTTGACCCCACCGTCCACTTGCAGCTCCACCTGGCTTTGGGCATTGTCGAGCATCCGTCGCGCGCGGCGAATCTTGTCCCTGGTGGCAGGGATAAAGGACTGTCCGCCGAACCCCGGATTGACGGTCATGATCAGCAGGAGGTCAATGTCGCCCAGCAGCTCCGAGGCGAGCTCCAGCGGCGTCCCGGGGTTCAGCGCGAGGCCCGCGCGGAGGCCCAGGGCGCGGAGGCGCTGCAAGGACCTGTGCACGTGGTAGCCGGTCTCGACGTGAATCGTGACGGAATTCGCGCCCGCCTCCGCGTAGGCGTCCAGAGAGCGCTCGGGGTCGACGATCATCAGGTGAGCATCGAGCGGCATGCGAGTAACCGCACGAACGGCCTTGATCAGCGGCGGGCCAAAGGTGAGGTTGGGAACGAAGTGGCCGTCCATCACGTCGAGGTGGAGCATGTCCGCTCCACCGGCCTCGACAAGCGCAATGTCCCGATCCAGGCGCGCCAGGTCAGCCGAGAGCAGCGAGGGAGCGATCTTGACAGTCATCCGGCTCACTCCTCAGGAAGGTCTTCGCGATAGAGCAGCTCCGCTCCGCTTCGCACTTCGAGGTGATCGACGTCCGCCCGGATGTATGAAACCTCGAGACGCTGCCCAGGGGTGACCGCTCCCGAAAACAGCACGGTCGCTTTCTCCTGCTTGCCGATCGCGAGAATCTCCAGAGTCTCGCCCGCAAACAGGTCGGGGACCGCGAAGACGAAATCACTATCGCCGGCGAAGCGTGGAGCCGGCTCGGCTGCTTCCGAATCCTCGGGCGCAGGCGCGGGCCCTGCAGCTCCGGCCACCACATGCAGCGTCATCGCGGCCCCAGCGTGGATCAAAAACCCCGCCGCCGGTTCCTGGTCGGTCACTGTCCCGGCAGGAAGCGGTGCTGAGACCTCGAAAACCTGCTCCACGGCCAGCCCGGCGCGCTCGATGAGCGCATACGCCTGCCGCAAGTCCATGCCCCGCAGGTCCGGGGCCACGTAAAGCAGCTCCGGCGCCGGTGCCGCGATGGCCACATCCACGGTTTGTCCGGGACCTACGGCCGTCCCTGCTGCCGGTTGTTGAGCCAGGACGGCGTCGATGGTCGCGCCCCGCCGTGGCACTCGCGACACCCGGCCGAGCCCGAGCTTGAGCTGCTGCAGTACGAGCTCGGCCTGGCGCCGCGATGACCCGACCAAGTCCGGGATGGTAACCTTGCCGGCGCCCTTGGAGATGACGAGCTTCACCTCGCTGCGGACGCGCGCGCGCCCCCCCGGAGCGGGTTCCTGCCGCATGATGGTCCCGGGCGGCTGGGCGTCGTTCCATTCCTCGGCCGCGAGCTCAGGATACAGGTCGAAGCGCTGCAGCTCGCGGAATGCCTGCGGTAACGTCAGCCCCGAGACGTCCGGGACCTGCGTCTCGGCGCGGTGCAGAAGCACCAGGTACGCCGTCGCACCCACGACGATCATGGCGGTCCCGACCGCCAGAACCAGAACCAGAAATCGGGCCACGAACGCCGTGGCCGCCTGCAATCGAGACACGACCCTGCTTTCCTGAGAGGGAACCGGCTGCCGTCAGCCGTAGCCACTTCCGCATAGAGCGAATCGGCGCCGAGCGCAAGACAGGTGGAGCGCCTGCATCCACCGCCTGCTGGCCGGCGATGCGACAGCGCCCCTCCGAGCCTCCAACGCCGGAATCGGGAGTGGCGGTGGCGGCGAGGAGCCGCTTTACAGACTCCTCGCCGCCGCGACCGCTACCAGAGCTGGTTGCACACGGTCATCGACAGCTTCCCACCGGCCTGGAACTTCCAGTCGACATCGCCTCCGTAATCGAACTTGGCACCTTGGTTGAGAATGTCGTACTTGCCGAGACCAAACTGCACCTCCGCCTTGGGACCGGCCTTCGCACAGCCGCTCTGATCGATACTGACCTCGTAGCCGGCGGTCGCGCCAAACACGCCGTAGCCGACACCAGCCTCCGCACCAAACTTGACGCCCGACGGGTCGGCCGTGCTGCTGAAGGGATTGAGCGACACCGAGGCTCCCGGAGTGCCCACTCCGACTTCGAAGCAGATGGTAGTCCCGTTGGTTCCGATCTGGATCTCACCACCGAGACATCCGCCCGCGCAGATGCCTCCGCCGAGCGTTGTCAGCCCGAGCGGATCTCGCCAACTCACCGGATTGTTGTTCACGTACACGAAGTGGTTCAACGTCTCGCTCTTGAAGAAGAGCGGGTCGCGCGCTGCAAAGCGCCCGGCTTCGGGGTCGTAATCGCGCACGCCGAATTTCGCGAGCCCCGTATCCTCATCCTCGAGGCCGCCGGCGAAACCGATTGGGAACCACACCGACGGGTTGGTATCGGCGGTAATGCGGCCGAAGCTGTCCCTTGTGACTTGCCGCAGGATCTGGCCCGTATTGCTGAAGATGACGCGCGGGCTACCGGCGTGGTCCGTTGCGACGTAGTAACGGCTGCCGCCGCGGTCGAAGGCGTAGGCGGCCCAGTAGTCATCGTAGTAGATCGACATCAGCTCGCCACCGGGGAGCCGAGCTTCGCTAACCTCGAAGTGATTTTCTGGATTGCCATAGAGGAACTGCGTCGTGCCTTCGACATCGGTGCGCGCGACGCGCCGGCCAAAGGCGTCGTAGGTGTAGCTGATCGTCTGACCCGAGCCCAGGTCCGCCTCGAGCAGCTCGCCTCGTGTCCCGTACGAGAACACGTCGTTACCCCGCGCCGTCAGATAACCGTCGGCGCTGAAGCTGTAGCTGGTGCCGCCGAGCCCGGTCAGGCGGTCCTGGAGGTCGTAGCTCGCCGCCATGGTGCCCTCGGAACCAACCTTGCGGCTGGTGCGGTTGCCGTTGACATCGTACAGGTAGGTCTCGGCGACGCTGCTGTTCTGCGTGACGCCGAGCAACTGACCGTCGTCATCGTAGGTAAAGCTCCGCGTCACCGCGCTGCCGGTAGTTACCGTCTCCGTCGTGCTCGTGACGCGGTCCGCGGTGTCGCGCGTAAGGACGAGCTCATAGACGGTCTGCCCGCCAATCGCGAGGCGCCGGGTCTGCAGCCGTCCCGCCGTGTCGTACTCATACTCCGCGGTCATGGTACCGTCCGTAACGCTGCTCACGGCTCCACCTGGCCCGGTTCTGCCGAGGGTGAAGTCTCCGAACCCGGTGATGAGACCGTCATTGTCGCGGTCGATCGACACCTTCGCGTTGGTGTCCAGCCGCCGGCTCGAGGCGCGGAAGCTGGCGTCATAGTCGTAGCTGTAACGCCCGTTGGTCGTGCCGGTGGCGTTGACGCTGCTGACAAGCTTGCCGTCGTAGGTGAAGCTCATCGCCTGCGGCGTGGCGGCTCCGGCGCGCGTCCAGGAAGCGTCTGAAATGCGCTGCGTCGGCGTGTTGTAGGTGAACGAGGTGGACGCTTCGGGGTAGGACCACCCGGTCGGTCGCCCGCCGGTGTCGAAAGCGCGAGTCACACTGCGGCCGCTCGGCAACGTCGTCGACACCGCGCGGCCGTGGCCGTCGTAGTCGTCCGTATAGGTGCCACCGCCCGGGAGCGAGTACGTGGTCCGCCGCCCGAGGTTATCATACCCGAGACCGTGCACCGCCGTGCTCGGCATGGTCACCGAGGTGAGGCGGCCGTCGGCCCGATAGCCAAAGGTGTACGCGCGCGCGGACGGCAGCGCCATTGCGGTGAGCCGATCAGCGGCGTCATAGCCGAAATCGAGGCGCTGACCTTCCGCGTTCTGCAGGAAGGTGAGCCGGCCCTGCGTGTCGTAGGCGCCCGCAATCGAGCTGGAGCCTTGAGCAATGCTCGTCAGGCGACCGGCGTCGTCGTATCCGTAGAGCCGCGCGTCGAGCCCCAAGGCTTCGGTCACCGATGTCGGCCTGCGGTCGGCGTCGACCCCAGCATGAAATTCGCGGCCCTCCGGTGTCGTGACGGCGAGCTCGCCGACCGCGGCATTCGCTTTCTCACCCGCGGTGCGGCCGGCCCCCGAGTAGGTCCAGTCGACGTTGTACACCTTGTTGTTGATCGCCAGTGTGTCGGTGAGACGAATGAGCGTGAACGGGTCGACCGTGTTCGCCAGCAGCGCGGTTCGCGTCCGCTCGGCGGTGAAGGTCAGGCCGGACGGCAGTTTGCTCGTGAACGTCGACAGCACCGGTGCCATCATTCCCCAGCGTGGATCGCCGCTGCGGACCAGGGTCTGCTCGGTGCCGTCCGGAAGCGCGAAAGTGTCCGTCCCATCGCTGCCGTGTGTCGTCACCAACGTCGCGCCCGCCGGGTCGGTTACCGTGCGCGTCGAGGTGCTCGCTTCCGCATCCGCGGACAGCTCGTAGCTGGTCGTCTCGGTGCCGCCATTGGTGAGCGACACGACGTAGCCGGTTTCGGTCTCGGCGCGCGCGAGGTCGATGGAAACCTCCTCGCAGCCGCGATCGGTCACGAGCCGGCCGTCGCTGTCGTAACCGAGTTGCGAGGTGCACCCGCTCGGCGTCGAGAACGACGCCAGCAGGCCCGTTTGCGTGCCCGTGCCGTAGCTTGCGGCATAACCGCCGCCACTCGGTATCCCGGCGGTCGTCAAATAGCCCTCCGCATTCAGCTCGAGGCTGACGCGTTGTCCGCCCGGCGCGACGATGGCCGTGGGGTTGCCGGTGGTCGGGCTCCGTTCGATGGTGGTGGTGTTGCCGAAGCGGTCAACGACTTCGGTAAGCCTCCCGGCCACATCATAGTTGAAGCTCAGGCGTTCGGTTCCGCGCTGGGCGTCCAGCGTGCGCGTGTGACGTCCGAGACCGTCAAACTCGTATACCTCGCGGCCATCGCTGGAAACGTAGGGTGGTCCGGAAGCCGAGCTTACAAACGCGCGAATGCGGTTGTTGGCGGCGTCAGCCACGTACACGGCGCCTCCTGAGGTAACGGCAAGCCCGGTCGGGTGGTTGAAGTTTGCCGCCAGCGCCGAGCCGCCATCACCGGCGAAGCCCGCCGTTCCCGTCCCGGCGACGGTCGTGATGATGCCGTCGGCGGCGGAGACCTTGCGGATCACGTCATTGTCCGTGTCGGTGAGGTAGAGGTTCCCCATGCCGTCCAGGGCGCCGGACGTCGCGTGATTGAGCGTGGCCAGAGTGGCGGGCCCACCATCGCCCGTGGGGTCACCGCAGGTGCCGCTGCCGGCATACGTCCTGATGATGCCGTCGGATCCGACCTTGCGGACGCGGCAGTTATTTTCGTCGAACACGTACAGAGCGCCGGCGTCGTCGACCACGACATCCATTGGTTGGTCGAGCCGCGCCTGAGTGGCCGGCCCACCGTCGCCTGTGTCGCCCGCGACCGGCGGCCGCTTGCCGACCACCGTGGTGATGATGCCGTCAGTGCCTACCCGGCGGACGAGGTTGTTGAGCGTATCGGCGATATAGAGGTTGCCCTCCTTGTCCACGTCGATGCCGAGCGGGTTGTTCAGACTTGCGAACCGCGCCTGGCTGCCGTCGCCTGAATAGGCTGCAATGCCCGTCCCCGCCACGGTTGTGATGGTTCCACCGGTGTCCACCTTGCGAATCTTGTTGTGAAACGCATCACAGATGAATACGTTGCCGAGCGCATCCACCGCGACGTCGCTCGGGCTATAGAGCGCGGAAAGCTGGGCGTTGACGTGGTCGACGTCGGGTTCGGTCTGCCCGGTCCCGGCAAAGGTCGTGATCACGCCCGTAGTATCCACCATGCGGATCCGGTTGTTGTCCGAGTCGGCGACATAGTAGTTACCGTCGGCATCGAAGACCAGGCCGGTCGGGTAGTTGAGCTTCGCTTCGGTTGCCGGTCCATTGTCGCAGCAATAGTCGCCGGGCTCACCGTTGGCAGCCCCGGTGCCCGCCACGGTATCCAACAGCGCGTCCGCCTGTTCAGGGCTGCGCTGGGATCCGTCCCCGTACTGCAGGATCCCGCTGTTGCTTTCCAGAGCATGGTGGACGTTCAGCGTCCAGCCGCCCAGTCCCTGGGCTCGCGCGTCCCACACGCCGAGCGTCGAGGTCATCGTCGTCCAGATCGTGATTTCCCCGGCTCCCTCGTCGGCCGTGATCGTGCCGCCCGACTCGCTCGGCTGACTGAAGCTTGCCTCCCACGCCTCGGAAGACTCATAGTACACAGCGTCGTAGGTGTAGCCGAGGTTGATTTGCGCGACCTGGGTTCCTTGTACCGGACGGCCGTACGCATCCCTGCCGTCCCATTCGAAGGTAAAGGTCGTCTTGGTCTTCGGGAAGCTGTACGAGTAGAGCCGTCCGGCGATTTCCACTTCGAGGTCGATGCGCTTCAGGCTATCCGGGACCTCGTCCCCACGCAGGATGATCTCGAGCTCGTAGTAGTCCTGCCGGCCGCGGACGCGGTCGCTGCGGTAGTTGAGCGTGTACGACGTGCCTGGCACGGCGATCTGCTCGCCAAGCGTCTGGTCCTCGCACTCGATGATCGAGCCGGACTGCTGGTTCTTGCAGTCGTTGTCCTTGTTGTCCTTCTTGTCGCCGTCGGGTGACTCGGCATCCGGCGGTGGACCGTATGGCCAGTTGCAGTCGTACGGCGTGAAGTGAGTGAGCGGCACGCGCCAGAGGCTCTGGCCCGCCGTGTAGAGCGAGGCCAGCGTCTGGAGCTCCTCGTCGGTGATGCCAAGATCGGCGAGAGTCTGGCCGGTGTCGGCCTGGCCGTCGCCGTTCACGTCCACGGTGGCAGCCCCACCGGTGATGCCCAGCACCTGAATGATGCGGCCGTTTGGCGACGCCACCCAGGCGCCCTGCGCGCGGTCATAGTAGCCCGTCGGCACGATGCCGCCAACCGGGAAGCCGATGAAGTTCTCGAGGTAGAAGAGCACGGTTTGGTCGAACGTGACCTCGCTGGCACCCTGGCTCGCGGCCTCGTCGACACTGAGCTCGACGGCGTAGGTGTAGCCGGTATTTGGCGGCAGCTCCGCGGGCATGCGGCGGGCGCCGTTGGCGCCGATGGTGAATTCGGTCGCGCGTGCCGTGATCTGCGCAAGCGGGGTCGCCCGGCCGTCGCCGAATCGTGCCGTCGCGGTTGTCCCGGGCGTGAAGAGCAAGGTCGCCTGGCGATCGGGTCGCACGTCGCCCGTGGTTCGCGTACCGCGATGGACGAGCAACCCGCCTGCGGTGCTCCCCAGATCGATGAGCGTCGCTGCCGAATCGTACGCGAGCATCGCGACCGGGGGCAGCCACTGGTACTGCTGCTGCATCGGGCGGATGGCGCGCTGCACAGGCATGTAGCCGTTCTTTTCGTAGCGGATGACGAGCGGCCCACCGGCATTGACCACCAGATCGAAGCCGCCATCAGCACGGCTCAGCGTGCTCCCGTACTCGGTGTGGGCAAGAACGGTGATGTCCACTCCCTCCAGCCCCACGTCATTCCGGTCCGTGACGGTACCGCGAAGCACCGCGATGCGCTCGGAGTCGATCGTCCCCTCGACAACTCCGACCTGCGCGGCGTTTTCGCCCGTGTACAAGAAGGAGACGGCGGCTTCGAGGCTCGTCGTTGCCGTGTCGGAAAGATCCGGCACGTCCGCGGGCGGCTCGATGGTGACTTCCTGCGCCGCGTCATCCAGGGTAACGGAGCTCACGGTGACGGTGCTCGGGTCGTCCTGATGCACCTCCACCTGCAAGTAGGCGACTTCGTAGCCTTCGTGAGTGTAGGTGATGCGATAGGTTCCGGGGGTAAACTCGGGGCCCTGGGCAGGGGTGAGCGTGAACCGCCCGGTACTGTCGGAAATGACATTGTCCGCGGCGCGGCTGACAAGGGCCGTAAATGCCACGACGCTGACCGCGACCGCGATTTTCGTCCGCCGCCCGCGAAACAGCAGGACGCCGCACGCGACCAACAGAGCCGCGACGATGTATGGCCGGACGGGGACGGCGACCGAGTCGATTTGCACACCTGTCCCGCTGTGCTCGGTGTCCCCATTCAGATAGACAAAACCCGTGATGGTGCTGGGGCCCTGCCTGGCTTCCGCCTGGCCGACCGCACCGAGGTGCGGCGCCGCGAGGAGCAGGAAGGCGCTGGTCGCAAGAAGCGCTAGAGGCTTGGTACGCATAGGGTAGCTCCCCCTGAAAAGAACTGGTTTCGATGGACGCATCGGCCCCAGGGCAAGGACGCCGCGAGCGCTGGTCGCGGCGCGTCCCGTCGGGCTGATCACGGGTGCCGTAAGCTTGGAGCGACCGGCGGCGAGTGTCAACCCCGGTTCGGGCTCCGCGCTGCGCAACTCAAAGCAACAATCAGGCCAACCGCGTCCGCACCGCGCCGAAGGAAGAACCGCAAGAGGCCGCCGTGAGCGCGACAGGGAGTCGGGGCGAACGGGGGCCGGTGGCAATCATTTGTCCATGACTTGACAAAACTGCCGCCTCTCATGAGCCGCAGTGCAGCTCCCGCTAAAGCGATTGGGGAGGTGTCGTGCGCGGGAGGCTATCTGGACTCTTTGCTCTCTTTAGCATCGACTTTGACCCTTCGGTAAAGGCCCAGAAATGCAAGCCCATCTGCCGCAGTGCCACGGCGAGCGCCTGGCTCGAAAATTGCATATCTGTGCGGCGTCGAACGATAGGCACGATTCGACATGCGTATCCGGCCCAATGTCAAAACCATGAGGAGACCGAGATGTCGTACCGAAGGTTCAACAAGCGGGAAGGCGTTTTGACAATCCTGTTGCTACTGGGGAGCTTGATCCTCGTCTTGGGCATAGGGGGGTGCGATGACGACGAAGAAACACTCTTCGACGATCCTTCCAAGACGCCGAGCCACAAGGTGAGCCCGGCAAACGCCCAATACGCGGGTCAAGCAGCTTGCGTCGACTGCCACGTCAAGAAAGCCGCCGAGTACGCCCAGCAAGTCCACGGAATGGACTTTCGCCACCACCCGAGCGGCCGTGACCTGGTTGCAGGAAGCTGCGCCCCGTGCCACACCACGGGGTATAACGAGACCTCGGGCTACAACGCCGGCGGCGGCTTGAATCAGAATCTCGAGGGGATCGGCTGCGAAGAGTGCCACGGCCCCGGCGCCAATCACGGCGACGACGTCACCAACATCAATCTTGTCCCCGATGCTCGAGATACCTGCTGGGATTGCCACGTCGCCAGCTACAAGGACATCCGCGAAGGTCGTGCCAATCCACGGACCGATCAGGATCTCTACAACAGCGTCCCCGGCAGAATCTCCGTGCATCACCCCCAGGCCTACGGCGTCGCCGCAACATACGCGTACGAGTGGCCAGGGAAGGTCTACACCAACCACCGGCACGTTGAGATCTCCAACTCCTGCGTTACCTGCCACATGTATACGGGCGCCGAATCCCACGCCCAAGATATGCTCGAACCCGATCTGGAAGCGTGCATTCAGTGCCATCCGTTCAGCGGCAGCGTCGAGCAGCTCGTCGAGCCCACCCAGGAGGAGATGAAGCACCTGCTAATCCGCCTCGGCGGTGAAGATGCCGAGCATCCCGGTGAGCCCGACGAAGGGGCTACCGGCGGCGCACTGGGCGCCTGGGCCACGGCCAAGGGCATCAACCTGACCGCGAACGCCGATCCCGACAATCCCGCCGTCAAGGCCTACAAGGGCGCGCGCCACAACTACACGCTCGTCCTCGCGGACAAGAGCTTCGGCGTGCACAACTACGATTACTTCCGGCAGTTGATCGAAGACTCCCTGGACGCGCTCAAACTGTAAGAACGCCGCGCTCTCCCGTTCGCGGGCCAGGCGGCGCCGCCGCCTCCCGCGCGGGCCGGCATGTTCGCCACAAAGGGGGTAACCGATGAGTTGGCGACTGAAGAGAGCGCTCCTGGCCTCCATTGTCGTTGTCGCGGGTCTTTCGGGATCGGCCGCCGCGAAGACGCTACTGGACGTGACGAGCGCCACGATCTATGGCTACGACGAAGAAAAGTTCTTCTTCAACTACGTGTCACCGCAGACGCGACAGACGTTGCGGCAATATCTACAGATGGACGTCGATGGCTGGGCCAAAGGGTGGATTTCGCTGCACGCATACGGATCCGGCATGTACGAGATGGCCGACGAAGGGCCCCAGGGACGCGACCAACTGGACCTTCTGTACGGCTACGCGTCGCTCCACCTCGACAAGGATGACCGCATCTTGCTCAACGCTGGTCGCATGTTCCGCCTCGTCCCACCGCTTCCTTCGTACTTCGACGGCGCTCAGCTCGCCGTCGATCAGGGTTGGCTCAATCTGGAGGTGTATGGAGGGTGGGAGGTCGATCCGTTCCACCGCACGAGCACGGACATCGTTCTCGGCGGCGCCAGGAGTCGATTTCAGGTATATGACGCCATCACGTTTGGGCTTTCAGGGTTTTACAGCACGCGCGACTCCGAGAGCGACCGGGGCCTTGCTGGCGTCGAAGGCGCCGTCAAGCTATCCGAAAAAGTCAGCGCCGAAGCGGAGGTGGGCTACGACTATCTGCTGAAGATCCTCGGAGATTCGCTCATCGCAGTCCGCGTTGACCCGACGCCGGCTCTGAGCCTTGGGGCTGGCTACACGCGCCGCGTGCCGCACTCCTATCTCGGCAAGCAGAGCGTATTCGCCAGGTTCAATCTCGAAGCGCTCGACGACTACAGCATCGATGCGATCTACCGGCCGCGGCTCGGCTTGAGCCTGAACGGCGGTTTTCACGTGCTGCGCACGTTCGCGGACGACAGCGTCGAGGGACGGCTCGGGGCCGGATGGAGCTACGGCAAGAACCGCGCCAATCGCATATCGCTTGCCTACGAGGTGCAGTCTGGGTTCGGCGACGACGCCTACGCGGTGCGGGCCCGCTGGTCCCAATACGTCTACGAGACGGTCGTGCGCGCCGTTTTTCGCGGGGACTACCTGGTCATGAACCACGATCTGCCCTTCTTTATCCAGTACCGAGAAGAGGAGCGAAACCTGGGCGCCGCCTTCGTCGGCATCGATTGGGCACTGCGCGAAGAGCTGTATCTCAGCGTGGGCGGTGGCGTGGAGTGGCTCGAAACGAGCGAGCGGCAGCTCCAGGGCAGCGTGAAGCTGCGCTACAGCTTCACCAACCGGGAAGAGGAATAAGGAGAGCGCCATGAGAAAGATCGGAGTCATGATCGTGTCTCTGTGCTTCCTTTTCGCGGCCACGGTGGTGGTTGCGCGCGCCGGGCAGGAAGAGCGCATGGACGAGTTCAGCGCTCGCAAGCACCGGACCTATGGGCAGGATTGCCAGCGCTGCCACGTGGCGCTGCAGGACGTCAAGCCGCCGAGCCACGACGGGAGCTTCCGCGATAACCATCGCGCGGCGACGATGGCGAGCAGCGGTCCGCGCTGCTCCTCCTGTCACACCACCGCGGATTGCTCCGACTGCCACGCGGGTCAAGAAGGCATCAGCCGGCCGGCGGACAACATGTCCTCGGGGCGCTTGATTCACGATCCGGGATGGATCGACTCCCACGGGGTGTCGGTAATGAAGGGGAGCAGCCGCTGCGAGAGCTGCCATCGCGCCGAATCGTGCACCGAATGCCACCAGCGCGTCGGGTTGGACGGGGAGGTCAACTTCGCGCGGCGCAGCGTCACCATGCATCCGCTGGGGTTCATGAACCCGCTGTCGCCGCGATTCCACGGTCGCCTGGCCCGCGCCAACATCTTTGCGTGCGCGGCGTGCCACGGAGACGGCCTCGATCGCGAGTCGACGTGCACCAGGTGTCATTAGACCCCAGACCTCGCCTCCCCCCGCTTGCGGGGGGAGGGTCGGAGGGACATGCGCGATCGAAAAAGACGGATGCGGCTGTCTGTCCCCCTCCCCGCTTATGGGACGGAGGGGGGCACTGTCGCGCCGGCGGCGAACAGGCCGTGGATAGCACGACATTGGAGCGCGCTTGCTTGCTTGTTCTTGTCGGCTGGTCGGCCCCAGGACGACGAGCGGACAGTCACGTTCTTGAGACACTCGTGCTCCGGCGTCTCACGCGTGTGACGCGCCGCGGCATCTGCCAGCTCCGGGTGAAGGACGTATCGCCCGGCTGGCTACGGTCGGCGCGGCGATGCCGATGACGCGCCGCGCCGGGCTCCGCCCCCCGCGCGTGGCGGGTGTACAGCAGCCTGGCTGGCGCCTGCCCGCACCTCTTTCAGCTTTTCTCGGGGGTCATCACCGTCCTAATCTGGAGATGAAGACTGCGAGACATGCCAGCGGAGGAGCCGGATGATGGAAATCTCCTTGTACGGATCTGGTGATGGGCCTGGTGGAGCAATCTACCGGGCCTACTCTACATTCAGTCTGACCCAAACCGTTGCGCCCGCACGCGACTCGTTGTACGAAATCGCCATGCCCCGATCAGACTAGTTTCAGACCGGCTTGAGGTGTGCCATGGCAACGTCCGTAGGGACTTTCGAAGCGAAGACTCATCTCGCCAAGCTTCTAGAGCGCGTTGAGGCCGGCGAGCGATTCGTCGTTACCCATCACGGCCGGGAGGTAGCTGTGCTGGCGCCATGCCAGCGACCGGCCAATCCAGAGGAGACAATTCGCCAGATTCGCGCGCTTCGCCGCGGGATGAGACTCGCAGGGCTGGACCCACGCGAGCTCATCGAAGAAGGACGCCGGTATTGAGCACGATCGTTCTGGATTGTTCGGTCGTCATCGCCTGGGTATTCGAGGATGAGGTGAATGACTATTCGGATGCGGTGATGGATTCGCTACCTCATTCCGGAAGCACCGCGCGATTGAGGTGAGCGTTCTTTCTTCGAAAGACACACTCGCCATCGCAGCGGGCGCGCGGCCAGCCCATCCATGGTTTACGGGGCACGCTGGTAACGCGGCAGCATCTGATAACAGACAATGAGCATTGAGGCAACACAGAGCTGGCACAGCAGTTCTGCGGATGATGTTCTGCGCTCATTGCGTGTAGATATCGATGCCGGGCTTGGCGCCGTGGTTGACGCCGCGGTGATCTTCGGCGTCGTCGCCGTCAACGCGGTAATCGGCCACCTTCAGGAGTCGCGGGCGATCACGCGCTGACCGCCGCCGCCGTGGCCCGCGCCGAGGTTGCCAAGGAGGCCGCCGACATGGTGCTCACCGATGACGACTTCGCGTCCATCGAAGCGGCGGTCGACGAAGGCCGAGGCGTCTACGACAACCTCGTCAAGCTCATCACCGCCTCCCCGGCCTGCGGCGGGAGGCAGGGAGCGGGGCATTCATACCTTGCGCGGGCTCCGGAACCCAAAGTACATTCCGGCGTGCCGGGGAGAACCCCTCATCGGTACATCGAGAAGCCCGATACGCAAGCGCCGCCGCCGCTGGAGGAAACCATGTCGATCGAATCTTCTTCCACCGCCCCCGCATCCGACGATCTCGACGTCAGACAACTGCTCACTGTCCTGACCGCGTTCCGGCGCGGCGAGTTCGCGGTCCGCATGCCGGAATTCCACACGGCGTTGGCCGGCAAGGTGGCCGACACGCTGAACGCGATCATCGAGCGCGAGGAGCGTCTCGGCATCGAGCTCAAGGCGGTCACCGACGCCGTTGGCCGCGAGGGCCGCGTCTCCTCGCGGGTCGCCACGGATGACACCCCGGGCGGCTGGGGTGCCAACGTCGGCGCGATCAACGCGCTCATCTCCGACCTCGTCCGGCCCACGACCGAGATGGCGCGCGTCATCGGCGCCGTGGCGCGCGGTGATCTGTCGCAGGAGATGGCGCTGGAGATCGAGGGCCGGCCGCTGCGGGGCGAGTTTCTGCGCACGGCGGAGCGGGCGAACGCGATGGTGCGACAGCTCGGCGCCTTCGCCTCCGAGGTGACGCGCGTGGCGCGCGAAGTGGGCACCGAAGGCAAGCTCGGCGGCCAGGCCGCCGTGCCCGAGATCGCCGGCATCTGGAAGGACCTCACCGAGAGCGTCAATTCCATGGCGTCGAACCTGACCTCACAGGTGCGCAACATCGCCGAGGTCACCACGGCGGTGGCAAATGGCGACCTGTCCAGGAAGATCACCGTGGACGTGCGCGGCGAGCTCCTGCAGCTCAAGGACACCATGAACACGATGGTGGACCAGCTCCGCACCTTCTCGCTGGAAGTGACGCGGGTGGCACGCGAGGTGGGCAGCGAAGGCCGGCTCGGCGGGCAAGCGGTGGTGCTCGGCGTCGGCGGCACCTGGAAGGACCTCACCGACAGCGTCAACTCCATGGCCTCGAACCTGACCTCACAGGTGCGCAACATCGCCGACGTGACGACAGCGGTGGCGCGCGGCGACCTGACCCGGAAGATCACGGTCGATGCCAAGGGCGAGATTTTGGAGCTGAAGAGCACGATCAATACAATGGTGGATCAGCTCCGCGCCTTCGCCGCCGAGGTGACGCGCCTGGCGCGCGAGGTCGGCACCGACGGCAAGCTCGGGGGACAGGCCGCCGTTCCCGACATCGCCGGCACCTGGAAAGACCTGACCGACAGCGTCAACTCCATGGCCTCGAACTTGACGGCGCAGGTACGCAATATCGCCGAGGTCGCCGCCGCCGTCGCGGGAGGCGATCTCACGCGCAAGATCACGGTAGAGGCCAAAGGAGAGATCTTTGAGCTAAAGAACACGATCAACATCATGGTCGAACAGCTCAGCGCGTTCGCGGCCGAGGTGACCCGGGTGGCGCGCGAGGTCGGCACCGAGGGCAAGCTCGGCGGACAGGCCGTGGTCAGGGGCGTGGGCGGCGTCTGGAAGGACCTCACCGACAATGTCAACCTCATGGCGTCGAACCTGACGGGCCAGGTGCGCAACATCGCCGAGGTCACCACCGCCGTGGCGCAAGGCGATCTCTCGCGGACGATCACGGTGCGCGCGGAAGGCGAGATTCTGCGGCTCAAGAACACGATCAACACCATGGTGGAGCAGCTCGGCGCCTTTGCCGGGGAGGTGACCCGGGTGGCGCGCGAGGTCGGCACCGAGGGCAAGCTGGGCGGGCAGGCGGAGGTGAAGGGCGCGGCGGGCGTCTGGAAAGACCTCACCGACAGCGTCAACCTCATGGCGGAAAACCTCACGGCGCAGGTGCGGAACATCGCCGAGGTGACCACCGCCGTGGCGCGCGGCGACTTGTCCCGCACGATCACTGTCGACGTGCTCGGCGAGATACTCGCGCTGAAGAACACGATCAACACCATGGTCGATCAGCTTCGCGCCTTCGCGGCGGAGGTCACGCGCGTCGCGCGCGAGGTCGGCACCGAGGGCAAGCTGGGCGGCCAGGCGGAAGCGAAGGGCGCCGGCGGCGTTTGGATGGACATTACCGAAAACGTGAATCTGATGGCGTCGAACCTGACCCTACAGGTGCGCAACATCGCCGACGTGACGACGGCGGTCGCGCGCGGCGACCTGAGCCGGAAGATCACGGTCGATGCCGCGGGAGAGATTCTGGAGCTCAAGAAAACGATCAACACGATGGTGGATCAGCTCGGCTCGTTCGCGGCCGAGGTGACGCGCGTGGCGCGCGAGGTCGGCACCGACGGACAGCTCGGCGGCCAGGCGGACGTGCGCGGGGTCGCCGGCGTCTGGAAGGAGCTCACCGACGGCGTCAATCTGATGGCGTCGAACTTGACCTTGCAGGTGCGCAACATCGCGGACGTCACTACGGCCGTGGCGCGGGGCGACCTGAGCCGGAAAATCACGGTCGACGTGCAGGGCGAGCTGCTCGAGCTCAAGGACACCATCAACACGATGGTCGATCAGCTTCGCGGGTTCGCGGCCGAGGTGACGCGCGTGGCGCGCGAGGTCGGCACCGACGGCAAGCTCGGCGGACAGGCCGTGGTTCGCGGCGTCGGCGGGACGTGGAAGGACCTCACGGACGGGGTCAACGGCATGGCGTCCAACCTGACCACCCAGGTGCGCAATATCGCCGAGGTCACGACGGCGATCGCGACCGGAGATCTCGGCAAGAAGATGACCGCGGACGCGCGCGGCGAGATGCTGGAGCTGAAGAACACGATCAACACCATGGTTGATCAGCTCAGCTCGTTCGCGGCGGAGGTGACGCGCGTGGCGCGCGAGGTGGGCACCGACGGCAAGCTCGGCGGGCAGGCCGTGGTGCGCGGCGCCGGCGGCACGTGGAAGGATCTGACCGACGGCGTCAACTTGATGGCGTCGAACCTGACCTCGCAGGTGCGCAACATCGCGGACGTGACGACGGCGGTGGCGCGCGGAGAGCTCGGCCGCAAGATCACCGTCGACGCCAAGGGCGAGATCCTGGAGCTCAAGAGCACGATCAACACGATGGTGGATCAGCTCGGCTCCTTCGCGGCCGAAGTCACGCGCGTCGCGCGCGAGGTCGGCACCGACGGCAAGCTCGGTGGGCAAGCGGTGGTCCGGGGCGTGGCCGGGACGTGGAAAGACCTTACCGATAGCGTTAACAGCATGGCCCTGAACCTCACCGCCCAGGTGCGCAACATCGCCGAGGTAGCGACTGCGGTCGCCAACGGCGATCTCGCGAAGAAAATCAGTGTCGAAGCCCGCGGCGAAATTCTCGAGCTCAAGAACACGATCAACACCATGGTGGACCAGCTCGGCGCGTTCGCGGCCGAGGTGACCCGGGTGGCGCGCGAGGTCGGCACCGAGGGCAAGCTCGGCGGACAGGCGTCCGTCATGGACGTCGCCGGCGTCTGGAAAGACCTCACCGAAAACGTGAACCTGATGGCGGGAAACCTCACCGCCCAGGTGCGCAACATTGCCGAGGTCACCACCGCGGTCGCCAACGGGGATCTGTCGAAAAAGAGCACCGTGGCGGTCAAGGGCGAGATTCTGCAGCTCCGCAACACGATCAACACGATGGTGGATCAGCTCAACGCCTTTTCCGCGGAGGTCACGCGGGTAGCGCGCGAGGTCGGCTCCGAAGGCAAGCTCGGCGGACAGGCTTCCGTCCGCGGCGTCGCCGGCGTCTGGAAGGATCTCACCGAGAGTGTCAACTCCATGGCGGCCAACCTGACGACGCAGGTGCGGAGCATCGCGGAGGTGATGACGGCCGTTGCCACCGGTGACCTCTCGAAGCGCATCGCGATCGACGCCAAAGGTGAGATCCTGGCGCTGAAGAACATCATCAACACGATGGCGGATCAGCTCAACGCCTTCGCCTCGGAAGTGTCGCGGGTATCGCGGGAGGTCGGCACGGAGGGGAAGCTGGGCGGGCAAGCCCTCGTCAAGGGCGTGGGTGGCACGTGGAAGGACCTGACCGAGAACGTCAACTTGATGGCGTCGAACCTCACCTCACAGGTGCGCAACATTGCCGCGGTCACGTCGGCAGTGGCCGGCGGCGACCTCTCGCGGAAGATTACGGTCGACGTCAAGGGTGAATTTCTCGAGATGAAGAACACCATCAACACGATGGTGGATCAGCTCAATGCCTTCGCCTCGGAGGTCACGCGCGTGGCGCGCGAGGTCGGCACCGACGGCAAGCTCGGCGGGCAGGCCACGGTCAAAGGTGTGGGCGGCACCTGGAAGGACCTCACCGACAGCGTCAACTCCATGGCCTCCAACCTCACCACGCAGGTGCGCGGCATCGCCAAGGTCGTCACCGCGGTGGCCAACGGTGACCTGAAACGCAAGCTCATGCTCGAAGCGCGCGGTGAAATCGCCTAGCTGGCGGAGACCATCAACGGCATGATCGACACGCTCGCCACCTTCGCCGATCAGGTCACCTCGGTGGCGCGCGAGGTCGGCATCGACGGCAAGCTCGGCGGGCAGGCCAACGTGCCCGGCGCCGCCGGCATCTGGCGCGACCTCACCGACAATGTCAACCAGCTCGCCGGGAACCTCACCTCGCAGGTGCGGGCCATCGCGGAGGTTTCCACCGCGGTCACCAAGGGCGATCTCACGCGCTCGATCACCGTCGCGGCAGCCGGTGAGGTCGTGGCGCTCAAGGACAGCGTCAACCAGATGATCCGCAACCTGCAGGAAACGACGCGGCGCAACACCGAGCAGGACTGGCTCAAGACCAACCTGGCGAAGCTCACGCGCATGCTCCAGGGGCAGCGCGACCTCATGGCGGTTTCGCGCAGTCTGCTCTCGGAGATCGCGCCGCTCACCGGATCGCAGCACGGGGCGTTCTACATCGCGGAGACCGAAACGAACGACGCGGGAGCGGCGCCGGGGGCCGCGACCGTGGCGGGAGACGAGCTCATGCTCCGGCTGCTTGCAGGCTATGCCTTCCGCGAGCGCAAGGGGATCTCCAACCGCTACAGGGTCGGCGAAGGGCTGGTCGGACAGTGCGCTCTCGAGCGGGAGCGGATCTTCGTCACCAACGCCCCGGCGGACTACGTGACCGTCAGCTCCGGGCTCGGAGAGGCCCGCGCCCAGAGCATCGTCGTGCTCCCCGTGCTGTTCGAAGGCCAGGTGAAGGCCGTCGTCGAGCTCGCCTCGTTCAGCACCTACACCGACGTCCAGCTCGCCTTTCTCGAGCAGCTCTCGGAATCGATCGGCATCGTGCTCAACACGATCTCCGCGACGATGCGCACCGAAGAGCTGCTCAAGCAGTCGCAGGCGCTGACCGAGGAGCTGCAGTCGCAGCAAAACGAGCTCACCGAGACCAACAAGCGGCTCGAGATCCAGGCCGGCACGCTGCGGCAATCCGAGGAAAAGCTCAAGCAGCAGCAAGAGGAGCTGCAGGCCGCCAACGAAGAGCTCGAGGAGCGCGCGGAGCTGCTGACCCAGCAGAAGGGCGAGGTGGAAAAGAAAAATCGCGAGGTCGAGCGCGCGCGCGAGCAGCTCGTTGACAAGGCGCAACAGCTCGCGCTCACTTCGAAATACAAATCCGAGTTTCTGGCCAACATGTCGCACGAGCTGCGCACGCCGCTCAACAGTCTGCTGATCCTGTCCAGGATGCTCGGCGACAACTCGGAGCAGAACCTCACCGCCAAGCAGATCGAGTACGCGCGCACCATCCACGCCTCCGGCACGGACTTGCTCGAGCTGATCAATGACATCCTGGATTTGTCGAAGATCGAATCCGGGAAGGTGACCCTGGAGCTTTCCGACGTCTCGCTGAACCAGGTGTGCGACTTCATGGAGCAGACGTTCCGGCAGACGGCGGCGACGAAGAGCCTCGATTTCGCGATCAAGATCGCCCAAGACCTGCCGTACGCGATCAGCACGGACGGGCGGCGCCTGCAGCAGGTGCTGAAAAACCTGCTGTCGAACGCGTTCAAGTTTACGTCTCAAGGCGGCGTCACGCTCACGGTGAGCCGCGCGACCGGGGGATGGAGCGACGGGCACGAGGTGCTCGGAGCGGCCGGGCAGGTCGTGGCGTTCGCGGTTGCCGACACGGGAATCGGTATCCCGAAAGACAAGCAGCGGATCATTTTCGAGGCATTCCAGCAGGCCGATGGCTCGACGAGCCGGAAGTACGGCGGCACGGGGCTCGGTCTGTCGATCAGTCGCGAGATCGCGCGCCTGCTCGGCGGAGAGATTCGCCTGGACAGCGCGCCTGAGCGGGGCAGCACCTTTACGTTGTTTCTCCCGATGACCGAGGTGGCGCCTGCGGCCGGGCCGGGAGCCACCGTCCACGCGGCAGGCGCCAGCGCCTGGCGCAGCGCACCGGCGCGGGCGCGGGGCGCTGAGGCAGGAAGCAGCGGGGTCTCTCGGGAGCTCGAGGAAGTCGTCGCGAGCTGGGATGAGAGCGAAATCGATGACGACCGCGCGCGCATCGCTGCGGGAGACCGCGTCCTGATGATCGTCGAGGACGACACGGCATTCGCGGAGATCCTGCTCGACGCGGCGCGGGAGCGCGGTTTCAAGGGCATGGTTGCGACCACCGCGGCAAGCGCCTTCCGCCTCGTCCGGGACTTCAAGGTCGATGCGATCACGCTGGACCTGCGTCTTCCCGACAGCGACGGATTGCTGATTCTGGATCGGCTCAAGCATGATGCGGCGACGCGCCACATTCCCGTGCACATCATCTCGGTGGCGGATGAGGAGCAGCGGAGCCTGAAGCTCGGCGCGCTCGCGTTTCTGCGCAAGCCGGCCACGCGCGAGGCCATCACGGCGGCGCTCGACCGCATCAAGTCGCTCGTCGACCGCGCGGTGCGGCGACTGCTCGTGGTGGAGGACGTCGAGGCGGAGCGGCAGGCGATCGTGGACCTCGTCGGCAACCGCGACGTGGTGACGACCGCGGTCGGGTCAGGGCAAGAAGCGCTGGAGGCGCTCGGCCGGGAAATGTACGATTGCATGGTGCTCGACCTCCACCTGCCGGACATGAGCGGATTCGAGCTCATCCAGCAGATGGAAGGGACGGCGGGGCTCACGCGGCCGCCCATCATCGTCTACTCGGGACGGGAGATCACCATGGCCGAGGAAACGGAGCTGCGGCGCGTCTCGGAGGCCATCGTGGTCAAGGGCCGGCGCGCGGCCGAACGTCTCCTGGACGAGACGGTCCTGTTCCTGCACCGCGTCGAGGCGAACCTCCCGGAGGGGAGGCGGCGCATGATCGCGCAGGCGCGCCAGCTCGACGAGACGCTCGCAGGGCGCAAGGCGCTGGTCGTGGACGACGATCTGCGCAATATCTTCGCGCTGACGAGCGCGCTCGAGCAGCAGGGGATGCGCGTCATCTACGCGGAGAACGGCAAGGACGGGATCACGGCGCTGAAGGGCAACCCGGACGTGGACGTCGTGCTCCTCGATATCATGATGCCGGAAATGGACGGCTACGAGGCCACACGGGAGATCCGCCGGATCGAGCGGTTCCGGAAGCTCCCGATCATCGCGTTGACGGCCAAGGCGATGAAGGGCGACCGCGAGAAGTGTCTGGAGGCGGGCGCCTCGGATTACGTCGCCAAGCCGGTGGACGTGGATCAGCTCCTGTCGCTGCTGCGGGTGTGGCTGGCGCGTTAGGGCCGATGCCCGCAGGCGCCGGAAAGGTCGTTCAGCGTCGGTCATCTCGGTTCTCAGACAGCGGGCGCGAGCGCGTTCTTGCGCCATTCCTGATCTCCCCCTCCGTCCCCCCCGCCGCGCCTGGCGAAGGCGGCGGACAGGGGGAATCGCGCTCCGCCGCAAGAACCGTTTCCCTCTCCCTGCGGTCCGTCGCTGCGGGAGGCCTCGTGGCGGGTGGAAAGGCTGTTGCAATCGACCCATGAGACGACTATACGTGAATCTACCGCCCGCCCGCCTGCGAGCTGCGCGGAAAGCGCATCACGAAGACTCCCTCCGCCCCTCCCCCCGCTTGCGGGGGGAGGGGCGGAGGGGGCACTGTCACGCCGGCGCCGAACAGGCGGTGGACCCAGGTACAGCCAGCCTGATGATCACCACAGAGGATCAACACCAAAGTCTCGCCGCGGTTGCCCCGGGCTTTAGCCCTGGGGCGGAAGCGGCTCTTCTCTCTTGCCTTAGATTGGCGATCATGGTATATTCTAGCTCATGCGCTTCGATCTTGAGTACAAGTCCAACCTGAATGTCGTTTTTTCCTGCAAGTACCATGTCGTGTGGTGCCCGAAGTACCGCCGGAGTGTCCTTGTAGGCGGAGTTGATAGCAGGCTGAAAGAAATTATCTCCGCGGCTATCCTGGAGTGCCGAGCCGAGCTTTTCGAGCTTGAAGTCATGGCCGATCATGTCCATCTTCTTGTCGAGGTCGATCCCCAGTTCGGCATCCGTACCCTCATCAAGCGCATCAAAGGGCGGTCCTCTCGATTGCTTCGCCAGGAATTCCCCTGGCTGCGCAGCCGCCTGCCCAACCTCTGGACCAATAGCTATTTCGTCTCGACCGTCGGCGGCGCTCCGCTCGCCGTGATCAAGCAGTACATCGAAAACCAGAAAAACGTCTGATCCATGCCAAAGAGCCGCGGGCCCAGTTTCATCCTCGAGCTTGATCTCGCGACCACCGCAAAAGACGGCGAGAAGCTGTTCAAGCGCATCGAGCAAGCAGGACGCAACCTCTACAACGCCTGTCTCGGAGAGGCCCTGCGCCGTCTTGGGTTGCGCAATCAGTCGCGGGAATTCCAACGGATACGACAGTTGCCAAAAGGACCCGAGCGCACGGCGGCCTTCAAGGCGCTTTGTGCCAAGTTTGGCTTCACCGAATACGATCTGCACGCCTACGCAGGTTCTATCAAGTCATCGTGCTGGATCGGCGACCATCTGGACATCAATACGGTCCAGAAGATCGCGACGCGGGCCTTTGATGCGGTCGAGCAGCTCGCCTTTGGACAACGTGGTCGGCCCCGGTTCAAGCGCGCCGGCGAGATGCTCAGCGTTGAAGGCAAGAGTAACAAGCAGGGCATTCGCTATCGCCACGGCCGCATCGAATGGCTCGGTCTGTCCATCCCCTGTCGCCTCGATCCAGATGATCCCGTCGTGGCCTACGGTCTCGAGCAGCGCATCAAGT
>JACPHN010000049.1 GCA_016188575.1 Candidatus Schekmanbacteria bacterium | reverse complement strand
GCGCAGGGTGTCACGCGACGCTGATGGATCTCGGCATCGTCGCGGAGCTGCCGGCGTCGCATCTTTGGAGCTCGATGCGGCAGACCGGCAAGAGCGAGATGTTCGGGACGCCGGGGGCGATGCCGGTCGAGCAGTCGCGCCGGGCGATCGACGCCGTGCCGCGGAGCGACATCTTTTCACTCGGTTGCGTGTTGTACGAGCTGTGGTGCGGTCGGGCGGCGTTTCCGGTGCGCACGTTCGACGCCGCCGGCCGCGCCGAGCAGGCCCAGCCGGCGCGCTGGCCCGGCGAGATCGTGGCGCCGTTTCCCGTGGAGCTCGAAGCGGTGCTGCGGGAGTGCTTCGCGCTGGCGCCAGAGGCGCGGCCGTTTCCAGGGGTGCTGGGCGCGCGGCTCGCGGCGTGGGCGGAGCTGGGCGCGGAGCGGGATCGCTTGCTCCCGCCCGCGGCGATCAGCTACCTGGACTTGCCCGCGACGCGGCTCGTCGGGCGGGAGGATGAGTTGGCCGAGATTGCGAAGGCCGCCTGGGCGGTTTGCCGGTCGGGGAACGCGGGGCCGCGCCTGTGCCTGGTCGGCCCGGCGGGCAGTGGCAAGCACCGCCTGGCGACGGAGGCTCGCGTGGCGTGGGAGCGCGCGTCGCTCCTGGTGGTGCGGCTGCGTTTCGACCGGGTCGCGGCAGGCGCGGTTGCCGAGGAGCTGGTGGCGCGGGTGCGGCGGGTGCATCCCGGCGCGGAGCTCGCGGCCGCGGGGATCGGGGCGCTCGACGCCGGGGCGGCCGAGACGGTGGCGCGGGCGTTGGCGCCGACCTGGGAGAGCGCGTCGGCGCTGATTCTCGAACGGCTCGACGCGGCGTCGGAGGCCACCCGCGCATTCGTCGAGGCGTTGTTGGCGCGCCTCGCGGGCGTGGCCCTGGTGACCGCGGAATCGGAAGACGCGCTGGTGGGCCTGGGCGCGCGGGTGCGACGGCTCGAAGCGCTGGCAGCGGGGCCGGCGGCGGAGCTGAGCCGGGCCGTGCTCGGCGGGCCGCTCGCGGCGGACGCGGCGGAGCTCATGTCGGCGGCACCGCGCTTGCCGGGGACGCTGATCGACTGGCTGGGGGAGCAGGTCGCGGCGGGGCGGCTGCGGCGCGGGTACGACGGGACGTGGGAGGTCGGTTCCGTGTTTGGGGTTTCGAGCTTCGCGCGCGAAGACTCCGGCCGCCGGTCGTCGGCCCCGTGCGCCGATCTCCCGGCTTCCGGTTCCGAGGTGACCCAGGAAACCCTGAGCCCACCGCCTGGCGGCCCCCCTTTTCACCTCCCCCCGCGAGCCCGGGAAGGCCCGGAGCTGAACGCGCAACCCGAAGCTCCAAACCCGCGACGCGCAACGCGAAATTCCCTCTTCCCCGACGAGCTTCTCGCCCGCGGCCACATCGGCTCCTGTCGACTGCTGTCCTTCCTCGGCCAGGGCGGGATGGGGATGGTGTTTCGCGGGGAGCTGGACGGCCGACAGGTCGCCGTGAAGGTGACGCGCATGGCCGACGCGCGCGCCGCGGCACGCTTCCGCGACGAAATGCGCACGCTCAGCGCCTTCGCGCACCCCAACATCGTCCGCATGCTCGATGTCGTCCACGACCCCGAGCTCGCCGCCGTCGGACTCGTCATGGAATACCTGCCGGGCTCGCTGCAGGAATGGCTGGACGACCCGGAGCGAAGCGCGGCCTTGCGCGGACAGGCCGCCACGCGGTTCTTGCGCGATACGCTGGCGGCCCTGGTCTATCTGGAAACCAGCGGCATCCTGCACCTGGACCTCAAGCCGGCGAACATCCTCATCGAGCGGGGAACCGACGGCGCGCCGGTGCCGAAGATCGCGGACTTCGGCCTGGCGCGGCAGGTCGCGGCGGCCGGCGGTGGGGCTGGCGGCACGCTCGCCTGGGCCGCGCCCGAGATGTTGGCTCGCCTGGTGCCTGCCTGCCGCGACAGCCACCCGGACTTCGCCGCCATGATGCCGTCGCCGCGCAGCGATTACTACGCCTTCGGGCTCATCGCCCTGCGCATCTATGCGGGCCGGGTGCCGTTCGCGGACGGCGACCTCGAGGCGCGGTTCAGTTGGATGCCGGACATCGAGGACGCGATCGGCGCGCCGCGGGACGTACAACCGGTGTTGTTTCGGTGCCTCAATCCGCATCCCGAGAAGCGCCCGCGCTCGGCGATGGAAATCCTCGCGACCTGGGACGAGGCTCTTGGGGATGACGCCACGGATTGGCCGGCGATCGTCGCGAGTCACCTGCGGGCGCCCGCGCTCACAAGCGCGGCGCGGGCGGTCGCCAACGCGGCGATCGAGATCCTGCGCCATGAACCCCGCGCGCTTATCTGGCTGCGCGGGCCGGCGGAGAGCGGCCGGTCGCGGCTGCTCGCGACCATCGCGAGCCTGGCGGCGATCGAGGGCGTGCCCGATGCCGAGTCGCGGGTAGCGATCGGCGATGCCGACGGAGCGGCGCAGGGGGTGGAGATCCCGGCGCTGACGGTGGAGGGCGCGCGCGAGCTGCTCGGGGCCGCGTTCGGCGAGGTCGCGGAGGCGGAGGACCGCGCGGCGAAGTTGGTGCTCGCGGCCAATGGCAAGACCGGGCTCGCGGTGCGGCTCTTGCGGGCGATGGTGTCCACCGGTACCGCCAGGCGCACCGAGACGCTGGCGTGGTACCTCGATTGGGTGGAGATCGACCAGGCGGCGCTCGCGGACGCGGAGATCCTCGCGCGGCGCGAGACGCTGGTGGCAGGGCTCGGGACGGACGCGCGTCGGTTACTCGGGGCGCTCGCCCTGGCCGCGGGGCCGGTGGACCGGGACAGGCTCGCGCGGGCGTTGGGCGTGGCGGAACCGGATTGGGACCTGCCGGGGGTCGTGCTTGGAGACAGCACCGCCGAGCTTGGCGAAGCGTTCTTGGCCGCGTCGCTGCGCGCCCGGCCACCGGACGGACTGGACCGAGCCGCGATTGCCGCCATCGTCGAAACGCGAAACCCCCAGCGGGCCTTCGAGCTGTGCGCCGTGGATGGCTCCCTCAGCGCGCGGCGCGAGGCCGGCCGGCTGGGCGCCTCGTTGCTGGCCGACAGCCACGAGCGCGAGCTGCCGGCCTACCGGGTGATCGAGATCGCGGATCGCTGCGAGCAGGACGCTCTCTGGCTCAGCGCCGCCGACCGATTCATCGGCCAGCACGCCAGGGCGTGGACGTACTTCGAGTTTCGAGACGCGAGCGCGCCCGGGCTGCACGACGCGCTCGGCAAGCTCGAAGTCATCGCGCGGGAGCTGGGCGATCCCCTCGCCGTGGCCCGCGCGGCGCTCGTGCGCATGGCAGCGACGCCACTGCCCGAGCCGCGCGACCTCGCGGAGGTGGACGCGATGGTGGACGTGCTCGTCCGCGCCGGCGACGAGAACCTGCGCTTCGAGGGCGAGTTTGGTCGCGTCTTCGCGCTTTGGCACCATACGCTGATGCCCGACGCGTGGCGGCGGTTTATGGCCGCGCTCGCGACTTTCGACCTCGCCAGGGTGCCGCTGCGGCTCTTCGTCTGCGCGCTGAGCTATGTTGTCACGTTTCTCACCACCACCGAGCAGGTGGCGGCCGCCCGGCTGTTTCTCGTCCGGGCGCTCGCCCAGGTCCCGGCGTGGGCCACGAGGGCGCAGAACGGGCTGGCCGCCATCGAAGCGGAGCTCAATACCGCGGATGGACGGTACGACCTCGCGTACACAAAGCTCGCCGCAATTGCGAGGCGGTTGCACCGTTCCGCGCAACCGTGGACATGGAATATGCTGTTCAATTCCGCCAAGACCAGTGCCGTCCTGGCGGGGCACGTAATCCCTGCATGCAGGTACGCGCGAGCTATGAGCTTGGTATTTTGCAAACAACCGCAACGGGCGTCAAATATACATAGCGTTTTCGCAGAATATGAGAGATTGCGAGGGCGATACATGCTGGCGATACTTTGCTTGAAACAAGCCACGCACCTGGGTGTACAATCAAAAGCGTTTGCCGAGCTCAAGCACTTCGTCATCGGTTGTGACCTTGGCATTGCCAGCGATGCCGTGCCTCATCTCGATCATGGCACGCCGCAGGTGCGCTGTCTGGCCTGGTTCACGCTCGGGCGTATCCTGCTGCGGCAGGGCCGCCTCCAAGAAGCGCGGCAGGCGGCCGATACGGCGCTCGACGTGCCGATCGAGGCAACGGAGGACTTGCGCTACAACGCGCTCACGGTCGCGGCGCGCGTCGCGGTCGCGTTGTGGCAGCGCGATGGTGATCCCCAGAAGCGAGCGCGGGCGCTGAGCTGGCTCGCCGAGATCTCGGACGCGGGCCGCTGGTACTCAGTGCGGCGGGTGCTGCTCGCGCGCCTGGAAAGCGACCCGGCGATCGCCGAGGCGTTGCTGCAACAGGCGCTGAGGTTTGGGCTCGAGTCCGGCATGTTGCCTTTCGCCCTGGAAGCCGCGGTCGCGCTCGCGGAGCGCTTTGCCGGCATCGAGCACGAGCGGCGGTGCAAGCGCCTTGCGGACGCCATCGCTACCGATCTCGATCCCGAGCACAAACAAGTTTTCCTCGCCTCCTGGAGAACGATATGCGCCTGATTCGCGGCTGTCTCATTCTGACCTTGGTCTTGCGTCTGCCAGCACTATCCTGGGCGGTGGGTGCCGTCACCGCCGAGGTCGATCAGACGCTCGGTCTGGCCGCGCTACGGCAACAGACCGGGCTCACCGGCGCGGGCGTTACCATCGGCATTGTGGGTGAAGGGGCGCATGATTGGAGAAACTATGTCGCCAGCGGTGATTTGCCGAGTGATATTCAGTTCGTTGAGGGTGACGAAGGCAGCGGCCTGAGCCTCGGCCATTTGCAAGTTATCCACGACGTTGCGCCCGGGGCAAAGCTACTGTTTAACAAATACGGTGGAGGTCCTCCAGATCAATCTGCACAAGAGCTCATGAACCTTGGCGCGAACATCATTTTTTTCATGGATGATCAGATGTTCGGTGGTCTTGTATTTGAGGAAAAATGGTTAACCGATGCCATAACTGCGTCTCAATCCGGTACTCTCATCATCTCGCCAGCCGATGACTACGGATCTGCCCACTATCGCGGAGAGTTTGTCGATTCTGGTAATGGCGAGCATGACTTTGGCGGTGGGAATACGGTCATGACGGTGAACGTTCCTGCCGACTGTGAAGCACTTCCGACCATTGCGTGGAGCGAGCCACAAGCCAGTGATTTTTCCGACTATCGGATTCGCTTCTATGATCAAGCTCATAATCCACTCGGTCAGCTTTATTCCGATGGCGTGAAACCCATGGCGACCGGATTCCTGGAACCAACTTCCTATGATCGCCAGGAATGGATTTCCGTATGGAAAGCGCCGGAAGCACCTGCGCTGCTTTTCGATATCCGTTTCGATTGTTACTTCCCTGGCCCTGTGGGTGGCATCTCGGCAACGATCGAGCCAGGACTTCGAGTGGACGAAGGCTCGATCGTGGGAGTGGCGGCGTTACCCGAGGTGCTGACGGTGGGGGCGCTGGATCAGACGACCGAGGTCGCGCCCGGGCGGTACGCGGTGCGGCCCTACAGCGGGCGTGGCCCGGCGGAGATCACCATCCCAACGACCGAAGTGCGGCCAAAACCGGATCTCATGGCGCCGGATTGCCAGAGCCGGTACGTTATCCCCTACGAGGGAACGCCGTACACTTTATCGCAGTGCGGCACCTCGATCAGCGCCGCGGTGGTGACGGGGATCGCGGCGCTCGTGCAGGAAAAGCAGGGTTTCGTGCGCACGGCGGATATCAAGGCGCTGCTGACCGGCACCGCGGCCGATCTCGAAGAACCCGGCTTCGATGGCGTGAGCGGCTACGGCCAGGTCGATCCCGCGGCCGCACTTGCCCTACCAAAAGTGCCTACGAGTGCGCTGGTCCTTCTGCTGGCGATAACGTGTATTATTTGCAAGCGCAGGCGCTAGCGTCTCCAACGGGAAATTTCGCTATTTATTGTTCCCGTTTCTCTTTCAATAAATCTTGCACCTGGATTCAAAATGTCCACATTATTTATCAACGGATCTTCTGGATAACCGTCGTTATAGCAAAGTCGTTCGTCGTCTAGACATGATATCTTTGGTAAATATCCTATTGCCGGGATATCGCAAGACTCCGTTTTCTTTATGCAGGTAGCCTTAACGGGGTCTGAGTTACATGTCTTAACACTCCAACCACCAGCTATGCTGCCATCGATATCCCAGGTTATGGTAATGAAATTGAGAACCTTATCGCGCAATTCCTCTTGCATAGGATATACGTGGTAATCGGCTGCAAGCTGTCGTCCAATCGCTCGCGGTTTATCGTATGGTCCAGTAAGATAGATTCCCAAGGTATTCCCTGCATGGCCTAACATGTTTTCGAATCCGAACGGACCAGGAACAGGATGCTCTGTTGTTCCATAGATATTGTCTGCAAATGGGTTGTCGTATCTCGGCGTCATTTTGTTCCATCGCGTATTTGAGATCCCTTTGATCTCGCTAACGTAAACGGTAACGCTGGAGACGTTGGCTTTTCGCACCCCGGCGTTGATCTGCCCGGACCAGGTGTTGTTCCAGTCCGGATTGTTGCATGAATTATCGGCTGCGGCCCACCCGGCGACGAGCAGGTAGGGCGTGCCCGCGCGGTATTGTGCGCCGGTGATATTGCGATAACCCGCCGAATCCGTGGTATAGGTGCCCAGCCAAGCGGTGCCGCTGTACACCAGCACGACACAGCCGCTGCACGCGGCCCAGCCGCCGTTATACAAACGCAAGACGCGGACCTGAAAGACCGTGGAGCTCGCGGCGAGGTCGGTGGCGCCGTCGCCCGAGCGCAGGCTGCTGGTGCCGCCGTTGAGCTTCGCGGCCCACTCCGGCTCGGCGGGTCCGCCCCGCAGGAAGACGTTGTCGCGGACGGGTGGTGGGCCGGCGACGGCCATTCCTCCAACCAGCGAAAGACAAACAACTGCGCCGAGCACAACAACGCCCCGTGCCTTCATGATCCTCTCCTCGATTGTTCCAGCGTGGACGAAACCTTGGCGAGCAGCTCGCCGGCGTAGCGGGGATCGCTCCCCGCGAAAAACAGCGCCGCGTTCAGGGCGATCGCGGGATCGTCCGGGGCGGCGTTGGTATGGATGATCCAGAGGCGCTCGGCCTGCTCGTAGGCGACGGGGTCGTCGCCGTGGACGAGGTTGCCCCACGCGGAGCCGCTGAAGGGCAGCTCGGGATGGTGCTCGGTGAGCCAGAGCAGGTGCTCGTCGCGGCGGTCCCAGGCGCCGGGTTCGTCCGGATGCGAGGCGTAGTATCCGAGCAGGCGGACGCGGGCGTGCGGGTTGTCCGGCGCGGACGCGAGCCGATCCTCGATGGCGCGGGCCGCGCTCGGGCTGAGCGTGGCGCCTTCCTGGGCGAGCGCATCGAGCGTCCGACGGGTCTCCATCTGGAGGGATTCGGCGGCGAGCTTGGTCTGCTCGAACAGATCCCACTCGGCTTGCGAGAAGGGGCTTGGGGAAGGCAGGGGCGGCACCTTTTCAGGTGTGGCCACAGGACGCGCTGTACGGACCGTGGCTGGCCTGGAAGGACCGGGGTTTGATGTCCCCTGGGTGAACGCGTTCCTACGGCCGTTTGGCTGCGTGCTGGCGAAGGTGCCTTCGTCGGGGCCGTGCCCGAGGAGCCAGAACCCGGCGCCCGCGAGGATGGCGATCGGGATGGCCCAGGCGAGGCGCGCGCGGCTCACGGCTTGTCTCCGCGGCCGAAGCCGATCTTGTCCCGAATGGCGTCTGGGAGGGCCTTGAGCATGCGCGTGTGCTCGTCCAGCGTCTTGGTGTGCTCGTTGAGGACGAGGATGACCTTCTTCATGGTGGCGTCGAGGTCCTGCTGCTGCTGCTTGAGATCAAACCAACGCTGATCGCTGGCGGTCATGCGTTCGGCGAAGCGCGCGTCGATGTCCGCGATGCGGGCATCCGTAGCGGCCTGGTGTTCGCTGAGAGCGATCTGCGAGGCCGCGAGCTGGGCCATGAGCTGTTCGAGATGTCGTCCGTTTTGTTGCATTCGCTTCCGTTATGCAACCGCCTCGCCATCGCCAGGTAACAATCGATGGCGGTGCGGAAGGATGGTAAAAAGGATAGTGCGCGTGCGTTGTGCCATCAATGCCACAGTGGGGCTCCGGGTTCACATCCTGGGCGCACCGTCGAACGTCGTCGACTGTCACGTCGGCTTGAGGAAGCGTGCCGCGTGACGAGTCCGTGCTGCTTTTTCCTTTAGAACCTATCCCAATAGTAACGGAATCGAGCTCGACCAGAGCCCATATGGTACGGAGACGTATCTGACTATCAGGAGGATCGCCATGGGCATGATTACTCAAGATGATGGCTGGCGTATCTCGGACGAGCTTTGGGAGAAGATAGAGCCATTTCTGCCGCCGCGCAAACCGCATCCGCTCGGGGGTCACAATCCGCGGTGGTGTCCTATGCCGAGTCATCGATATCGTGACGACACTGGTCTGCGGCGTCCTTGCCGTCCTCGGCACCGATCTTCAGCGCTCGAGTGCAAGCCGCACGATCGACACCGATCTCGTTAAGCGGGACAATGGCACCGACCGCCACCAAAACGCGCGAAGGCGGCGCAAGACCTACAGTTTCTCGAAGCAACCCCATGTTCACGACGCCGTCACCTATTTCGTGGCCTATAGATGCAACGTCTGCTGGCCCGTGCGCACGCTTCGGCGCAGAAAAGACAGATCGGGGCCGTGTACACCGGCCATGTCCGCCGGCCTGGCCGATCACCCCTGGACCATTGCCGAGTGGGCGACCTACCCGATTCAGTGCCTGAAGCCAACATGGGACACCACTGGAACCTTGGAAGGTAGCAGAACAACTCTGCGAGACATGCCAGCGGCAGAACCTGATGGTGCAAATCTCCTTGTCCGGAGCTGGTGAGGGGCCTGGTGGAGCAATCCACCGGGCCTACTTTGCGTTTGGGCTCCGCGCTGAAGGGCGGGGTTGCGGACCGGAAGACGAATGGACCAGCGCGCCTTTTGGTTTCGTGGCCCCGCCACGTACGTGCGGCATGACTCCGAGCTTCCCATGGCGGTAACGTGGCCGTTGATACATCCATTGCCAGACGACTTCTCCGCGTCGTTGGCGGCAGCGGTGGCCTGGCGATAGCGGTCACACGCGAAGGTTCCGGCGTAGTGACCGCGCGGTCGCACGCCTGCACCCCGGCAGCTCCGCAAGTGGTGTGGTGAGATTGGGCTGCGGGCGCCCCTTGACAGCCGCCTGACCCGCGCCGTAAGAACACCTAATCTCTCGCTCACCAGCAACATCTGCGATCCACGGCGCCGCCGGCAAGGGCCCGCCGCCGGGAACGGACTCGGACCATGGACAAGACGAAAGCGCGCGTTCTTTCCGGCATTCAACCCAGCGGCTACGCTCACCTGGGCAACTTCTTCGGTGCCTTCGTCAACTGGGCGCGCCTCCAGCACGAGTGCGACTGCCTCTACTGCATCGTCGATCTGCACGCGCTGACGTCGGTTACCGACTCGCAAAAGCTTCGGGACATGTCGCGCAGCATGGCGCTGGACATTCTCGCCTGCGGCGTCGATCCGGAACGAGCCACGCTGTTCATTCAGTCCAGTGTCCCCGAGCACACCGAGCTGCTGTGGATCTTCTGCACCCTGACCGGCTTCGGCGACCTCTCGCGGATGACGCAGTTCAAGGCCAAAGCGGAACAGGGACTGCCCGTGACCGCCGCGCTCTTTGCGTACCCTGTGCTGCAGGCCGCCGATATCCTCCTGTACAAGGCGGCAAAAGTTCCGGTCGGAGAGGACCAGTTGCAGCATCTCGAGCTGACACGGCGCATTGCGAGGTCGTTCAATTACACGTACGGCGAGCTCTTTCCCGAGGTGGAGCCGATCCTGTCGGAAGCGACGCGCATCCTGTCCCTCGCCGATCCGACCCAGAAGATGAGCAAGAGCCTCGGAGAACGGCACGTGATCGGCGTGTTTGAGGACGAGAAGTCGATTCGTATGAAGATCCGCTCGGCAGTGACCGATATCGGGCTCGACGAGGTCAAGGGTTCGGCGCAGAAGAGCCCGGGCGTTCAGAATCTTTTCGTGATCTTGAAGATGGTCGGGGCTCACGAGGCTGTTACCCAGTTCGAGGCGGCGTATGCGGCTGGCAAGTTGATGTACAAGGACCTCAAGGCGGAAGTCGCCGACCGGCTGATGACGTTCCTGCGGCCGTATCGCGAGCGCCGAGAGGAGCTTGCGGCGGTGCCCGGGCGGGTCGAGGCGATCCTCGCCGCCGGTAATGCGCGCGCCAGACAGATCGCGACGGAAACGCTGCGCGAAGTTCGGGACCGCATCGGGCTGCTGTCCGTGTGAAAGCGGCAGCACGGAAGCCGCGCGGGCGGCGAACGGTGGAGCGCTCTTGGCACGCCCCGGCCTCGGCACTATGATATTCTCCGTAACCAACCCCGTCCCCGGACTGAAGAAGTGGACATCGCCGGAGTTCCTGCGTCCATGCTCGCCTCGGCATCGGCGCTGCGCCAGCAGCAGCTTCAGCAGTCCATTACCATATCCGTGACGAACTCGGCCCAGAAGCTTGAGGCGGAAACGGTGGCTGCTCTCCTGCAAAGCATGGCAGCGGTTGCGCCGTCCGGCGACGGCAAGGGTGCGATCATCAACATTTCGGCGTAGCCCCGCCGGCGACGAGGCTCTCCTCGGCCGGTGCTTGCCGTTCCTCCGCTCACGCTCTCAGGAGAGGCACTCATGGAAGCAGTTGCGCAGCGCGCCTTTGGTGATTCCACCCGGAGGGTCTTCCACAGTCTCATGCGCACCGCGATTCCGCGCGGCACTCGCTACGGGTTCGCGGGTGACTACGAGGCGGCGCTGGAGAACGCGGAGCGCATGGTCGCCTTGCTGCCCCCGCTGCAGCGTCGCGCCGTGCTCGGCGTGCTCTGGGGGTTGGAGCTCTCGTCGCTCCCCAGCGCGGGCAAGCGGTTTTCGACCCTCGCCGCGGTTTCTCCCGAAGCGGCAATGGCACACTTGCACCGCAAGCAGAGAAGCTCCTTGCGCACGCAGCGGCACCTGCTGCGGTTGCTGATGACGATTGCCAAGCTCGCGTACTTCAGTCTGCCCGACATTTCCCGCCAACTCGGCTTCGACCCGCCCGCCCCTCCCGGTGACGCTGCTCCCGACCCGCGACCTGCTCGCGGTGTTACCGACGGCGGCGAGCTTACCCGTGACCAGCGCCTGGTTTGCGACGTGGTCGTCGTCGGTACGGGCGCCGGCGGCGCTGTTGCCGCCGCAGAGCTCGCGAGAGCCGGGCTCGAAGTGGTCATGCTGGAGGCCGGTGCCTATCCCGACCGCCGCTTTTTCACACGCCGTCCGGTCGAAATGATGAATCGGCTCTACAAGGACGGAGGCGCATCCTTTACGCTGGGTAACGTTCCCGTGATGGTGCCCTATGGCCAGGGGGTCGGAGGGACGACAACCGTCAACTCGGGCACCTGCTTTCGTACTCCGGATGCCGTCCTGGAACGCTGGCGCCAGGAGTACGGTTTGCATGAGCTGACCGAGGCCGAGCTCGCGCCTTTCTTTGACGAAGTGGAACAGTTTCTCGGCGTGGCGCCAGCGTCCGTGGCGCTGTGCGGCCGGGTCGGAGAGATCATTGGTCGCGGCGCTGAGGCCCTGGGGTATTCCCATGGTCCCCTGTCGCGCAACGCGCCCCAGTGCGTGGGCAGTGGCGTTTGTGCGTTCGGCTGTCCCGAGGGCGCCAAGCTGAGCATGGATCTGACGTATGTCCCCCGCGCGCTCGATGCCGGCGCCAGGCTGCTGACGCGTTGCCGGGTTACGCAGCTCATGCTGTCCGGGCGCCAGGCCACGGGTGTCATTGCCGCTGCGGCCGGTGGCGCGGCGGTGACGGTTCGCGCGCGCGCCTTGGTGCTCGCGCTCGGATCGCTGGCGACACCCCGGCTCTTACGGCAACATCGCCGCGCCCTCAAGCTCTCGCGCCACGTCGGGCGCAACCTGACGATCCATCCCGCCGTGAAGGTCCTGGCGGTCATGGATGAGCCCGTGCGCGGCTGGGAAGCGATCCCACAGGGATACTGCGTGGATCAGTTCAAGAACGACGGCATGATGTTCGAGGGCGCTTCCGTTCCGCCTGAAGTCGGCGCCATCGGGTTCACCGACCTCGGCTCCGACCTCGCGGCCCGCATGGATGCCTTCGAGCGCACGGCGATCTTCGGCTTCCTGGTGTCGGATCAGCCAAACGGCCGCGTGCTCAGCGTCCGCGGCGAACCATTCCTGTACTATCGCCTGAAGCGCCGCGAACAGCGCATGTTGCTCGAAGGTCTCGAGATCCTGTGCAAGATTTTTTTTGCCGCCGGCGCCTGTGAGGTGATTCCACCGATCGAGCCGCTGGGGACTTTTCACACCGTAGACGAAACCAGCCGCCTGCGAACCGCGCCCATCGCCGCCGGCGACATCGAGCTGAGCGCGTTTCACCCGCTTGGAACGTGCCGCATGGCCGCGGGGCCATCGCGCGGCGCGGTGGACGGCGAGGGTCGAGTGTTCGGCGCGGACGACCTGTACGTGGCCGACGGCAGCCTTTTTCCCACGTCGCTCGGTGTCAACCCGCAGATTACGATCATGGCCGTCGCGTCCCGAATCGCCAGGCGCCTTGCCGAGCGGCTCGGCCCGCGTGCGGATTTTTGTCGCCCGCCGCGTGCCGCGGAGGCAGCGCAGGAATAGAACATGGCAAGAGTCACTCTGCTCAACCCCCCCTTCTCGCTATGGGATACCGCGGATCGCAAGTTTCGCTACCTGCAGACCGCTACACCGCCGCTCGGCCTGCTTCAGCTTACCGCTTGCGTGCGCGCGGCGGGCCATCTGCCCGCGCTGCTCGACGCGGTTCCCGATCAGTGGGGCGTCGACCAATCGGCGCGTGCGGTTCTGGCCACCGAGCCCGACTATCTCGTCATCTGCGCGTTCACGTCGACAGTCGTGGCCGCCAATCGCGTCGCGGCACAGGTCAAGGCCGCGCGACCCACCTGTAAGGTGCTGGTCGGTGGCCCGCATGTGACGGCGCTGCCCACGCGGACGCTGCGGGACTTTCCCTACTTCGACTACGGCGGCGCCGGCGAAGGCGAAGAAGTGCTCATCGATATGTTGCGCGAGCTGGAGGCCGAAGGTCGGCTGGCGTCACCGCCGCAGCCTGGGGTGATCCTACGCGACGGCGAGGAAGTGCTCTTCGGTGGCACGGCGCCCCTGTTGAAAGATCTCGACGACCTGCCCATGCCCGCCTGGGACCTCCTCCCCGGTGGTTTCGAGCGCTATCGGGCGCCGCTCTTCGGTTACCGCGCCCAGCCCGTAGGCACCATGCTTACTTCGCGCGGTTGTCCCTACCCGTGCGCGTTTTGTGACGGCGCGGCGCTCGGCAAGAAATACCGCCAGCAGAGCGCCGAGTGGGTTCGCGAGCAAGCTCAGCATCTCATCGCGCGCTTCGGTGTTCGCCACGTGATCTTCTACGACGACTTGTTCAATCTCAATCGCCGCCGCCTTTATCAGGTCTGTGACGAGTTCCTCCGCCACGGCATCAAGATCGGCTGGAACATCGACGCTCGGGTGGACACGGTCGATGAGGAAAGTCTCGCGCGGATGAAGGAGGCCGGGTGCTGGTTGATCAACTACGGCATTGAAAGCGGCTCGCAGCGGATTCTCGACGCCATGAAGAAACAAACGACCCCGCAAAAGGTGGAGAAGGTGGTGCACTTGACCAAGGCCGCCGGCATCCGCTCCAAGGGACTGTTCATTCTCGGCTTCCCCGGCGAAACGAAGGAGACCGTCGCGGAGACCGCGAGCTTCGTGCGCCGCGTGCCCCTCGACGAGATGAACTTGACGATCTTCACCCCGTATCCCGGCTGCGAAATCTACCCGATCGCCCGCGAGCTGGGCAGCTTCGACGAGGATTTCGAGAAGATGAACGGGATTCGCCCCGTGTTCGTCGCTTCGGGTTGGACCGCGGAGGAGTTGGACGACGCCTATGGCTACTTGCTTCGTTCCTTCTACCGCCGGCCCGAGATTGCGCTCAACTTCGTCAAGATGGGGTGGGATAGCCCCTCGAGCGTCTGGCGGCTCGTGCGCTCGCTGCCGGGAGTCAGCCGCTACGGCGTGATCCCGACGTGGACCGAGCAGAACGCAAAATCGCCGTCTTGACGCCCTTCGGGCGCCAACGCTACCGGTCGCCGGAGAAGTCCCACACCGGCGAAAAGCAGTACCACTGGTCCGGATAGCGCCGGATCACCTCTTCGAGTACTGCCGTCCAGCGCCTGACGTTCTCTTGGGTCTCCGCCTCGCGATCGGGTAGCCGCACCAGATCGAGCTGCGGGCGGACCTCCGCATGATACTTGCCATCGGCTCCCCTGAGCACAAACACCGGAAAAATCGGCACGTCTGCGGCCGTGGCGAGCCGCACCGGCCCACTTGAGAACAGCGCAGGCCTGCCAAAGAAGGGGACCTCCAGGGACGATCCCGTGTAGTCTCGGTCGCCCTGAACCGCGGCGATGCTCCCCTGGCGCAGCGCGCGCAGCACCGGGAGCGCCGCGAACATCGAGCTGCCCACGGACACCTGCTTGATGCCGCCAAGCCCCCGGGCCTCCGAGCGGGCGGATTCGTAACTGGCGACCACGTCCTTGTAGTACACGACCACAATTTCCCGGTCGGGCGGCAAGTATGGCCGCATCAGCACTGCCCCCAGCTCCCAGGCGCCAACGTGCGCGGTAATCAGCAGCAGGCCCTTGTTCGCCGCGAGCGCCGGCTCCAGGTGCTGCACGCCTTTCACCGACCCGAGCACCGCGGCGGGATCGCGTCCGCCCCCGAAGGCGTAGAGAAAGAAATCGCACTGTCCGCGGCACAGGTTGTCAAAGGCGCGCCACGTCCGCAGACAGAGCTTCCACCAGGGCAGCTCGGGACCTGCGACGATGCGGTAGCTTCTCCACACGTTGCGCCGATATCGGCGGCACACGATGAAGGTCAACAGGCCGATGGCGCGCGCCCAGAGCTGTGCGTACCAGCGCGGGCAGAAGCGCGACTGCACGCGCCACAAATAGATCCAGAAATCGAGCCAGCGCTTTCTGCGCCGCCTCGGATTGCGGTCCTCACCCGTTTTATTCGTCTCCGCGGAGCTCATCGCCGACATGATGGTTCGTCCCCGTGAGAGGGAAGGGAAGTCTTGTTGTAGATGATCAGGAGAGGATGCGCAACCGGGCGGCGACGCCCACTATCGTCGGAACGGTTGCGCGGGAGCGGTACGGCGAAGGCAGAGCACTGCTGCCCAGGCCGGTTTCCATGCTCACAAAGATGAGCATTACACGAGATCCCGGCATCGCGGTCGCCCACGCCTACACCGAGGGCGGAGGCTACGGCCAGTGCCCAGATCAAGCACCTACCCGTGGAAGTGGACGGCGGGGAGCTATCGCATTGGCGTCGAGTCGGCGGTGGAATCAGGCCCCTGAAGCCCCTTGCGCCGCGCGCCGCTTCGCCGCACAATCGTAGTGGGCGATCGTCCTCGATGTCCTGGGAGTTTCGAATGCCGCGGCGCGTCATGTCTCTCTCTTTCGCTCTGGGGTCTTGCCTTGGAGTGGCGGCGAGCGCCGCGATCGAGTCCTTCGAGGCCGGTGATTTCTCCGCGATGCCGTGGCAAGCGAGTCCCGCGGGGTCGTGGCAGGTAATCGCCGGTGACGCGGCCGACGGCACCTACGCGGCGCGTTCGGCGCCGCTCGCGGACGGGAGCGCGGCGGTGCTGGAGGTCGAGCTCGAGCTGCTCGCATCCGGAAGCGTCCGCTTCTGG
>JACPHN010000036.1 GCA_016188575.1 Candidatus Schekmanbacteria bacterium | reverse complement strand
GGACACGAACCCGGGCTTTCAGCCGTTCGGATTCGCGGGCGGGCTATACGACCCGGACACCGGGCTCGTGCGCTTCGCAGCGAGAGATTACGACGCTGAGGTGGGGCGCTGGACGGCTCGAGATCCGATCTTGTTCCAGGGCGGCCAGGTAAACCTGTTCGTGTACGTCCGAAACGACCCTGTCAATCTGACGGATCCGTGGGGACTCGAGGGGTTGTCGGAGTGTCTGGCCGATTACCTGGAACGGAAATTCGACCGCACTAGCGTGAAGGACGTGGACATCTACGAGGGTTTCCCAGCGTGGTCGAAGCCATTTCTCGAAGGGGACGAGCTGGCATTTACGTTAGGAGACAACATCTATTTTGAAAAAGGGAAATACAATCCGTCAACCAGGAATGGTATCGAGCTCATTATCCATGAGCTACATCACGTCGAGCAATATGCGGTTCTCGGGAAGATAGACTTTCTCCGGATATACTTGAGGCAACAGTCAGACGCCAAGAAGCATGGTGCTGATCCGGATAAAATACCGTTTGAGGAGGCGGCAGATAAGAGGGCAGACAAGATAATGAAAGATATAGAGAGTGAATTCAAGACAGATGGGCCGTGCGGCTGCAAGTAAGGCATCTCTGGCGATCACACTCTTATTTATAGGGCTTATCACATCAAGCTGCGGTCCTGTCGCTTTACTCGTCATGAATTACGGACGAAAGTCTGGAGATCCATCAGAAATATACGTCGCGCTAAGAAAAAGCGGGCTATTATCACAACAGAGCAAAGAGATGTTTTTGTCTCTAGGGATAGAATTACAGCTAGATATTTATCTTTATACATGCGAGTATGGTCATCCTCCCTGCATATACAGTTGCTCGATAGTATCACAAGGTCTTGTAATACTAGATCCCATTGTAGATAGAATAATGCGCACTGACGATGAGTACGCGATAGAAGACTTGTTGAGAATAGTTGATCTCCTTTCCATGCACTTCCCGGAAATAGCGAACAGCCATGAAGTAGTGGATTTGATATCCAAGGTTTGCCGCATGCCAGACGGATCGGCCAGGCGTGGTGCCGCATACTACCTGCTAGACATCGTCACCGGAAAGCGCTGGACGCTGGACGCTGGACCGTTCAGCCGTGCTACACGCCCTTCGACTGCGTCGGCGACCCCACGATCTATCTTTGTCCACAGCCCGCGAGCCGGCCTGGCCCGGCGGCGGGGGCGGGACCTTGAGCGCGCCGCCCACGAGTTGCGCAACTGCTCCAGTGGGGTCACCGCCCAACCGCGCGTACGCGACTGACCACGCGTTGGTGCCGGCACGAACATCCGCGCTGCTGATCCCCAAACGATCGAGGTCGTGCCGTGACGGCGGCGATGGCTTTTCTTCCGATCCAGATGGGCGATGGGCCCGGTCATCGCGGTCGCGACATGCTCGGAGAAAGTGATCGCGGCTTCGCGAGCGGGAGTTTTGGCCTCGTCCATCCTTTCGGCCAACGAGTAGTTAGGCAGCAGGTGTAAAGGGTGAAGCTAGCGTGACACGGCTGCAGAGGCGGCTTTCCATGCTCGTAAGGATGAGCGTTGCATGAGATCTCGGGATTGCCCTCGCACACGCCGAGGGCGAAGGCTACGGCCAGGCCCAGGTCTACGACAACGCCATGGCCAAGCGCTTCCTTCCAAATACCTACCCATGAAAGCAGGCTGGGACCAGGCGTGGGCCGTAGCGGTGGAGGGCGGACGGGGAACATCGCGCTTGTGGGCGAGCTCAGCGGGTAAACGACCGTTGGGCCAGGGGGCCTGCGCAGACCGCACCTGGGCTAGACGGCCAGCGCGGCGCCGATGGCCTGTTGCAGCGCCGCCCGCGTCTGCAGGCCACCGACCACCACGCGGGTGATCGCGCGCAGCGTCTCGACGACTCCAGTCCCGGCGCTGGCGGTGGCTTCCACGCACGGCACGCCCCAGGGGTTCAGCCCCTCCTGCAGATCGGCGATGGGCATCGCTTCGGCCAGATCGCGCTTGTTGTACTGGATGACCCACGGAAACTCGGTTGCGCCCATTCCCCAGCTCTGCAGCATCCTGTTCAGATCGTACAGGCTCTCGACATTGGCCGCAAACATGGATGCCTGCGAGTCAGCGACGAATACGATGCCGTCCGCGCCCTGCATGACCCGGCTACGATTGGCCTCGTAAAACGTCTGCCCAGGCACCGAGTAGAGTTGCAACGCGATCTCGTAACCGTTAATTCGCCCCAGCGCCAGCGGCAAGAGATCGAAAAACAGCGTTCGACCCGTGTCCGTCGCCAGCGCGATGAGGTTGCCGGGGGCCGAATGCCGCCACGCATGCCGGTGCAGATACGCCAGATTCTCCGTCTTGCCGCCGAATCCGGGACCGCAGTAGACGATTTTCAACACGACTCGCTGGTGGGCATGATCGAAGAGCGCCATGACGGCATACCTCCTTGGATTGATTTTTCCTCTATCGGCACCCTGGTCACCGCGCCTTAGCGCCCGGTCACCGCGCCTTGGCGCCCGCTCACGGCGCCCGCCAGCTCGAGGATCACCGTGTCGGCCAGCAGCGCACCCTGGTCAGAAAGCCGCAGCCGGTCCGTGTCCACCGCGAGCAAGCCGCCGCGCCGCAGGGCGTCACACGCCGCGCGAAAAGCCGGCGACACCGAGCCGCTGGCCGTGCGCTTGATTTCCTGCAGAGTCACCCCGGCGTCGGTTCGCAACGCCGTGAGCAACAGCTCCTCCACCGCTTCTTCCGCGCTCAGCCACTCCAGGCGGTGCGCCGGGCGGCGCTCGTGGCTCACTTCTTGCTGATATTCGATCGCGCTGGCAGCATTCCACCAGCGGCACCCGCCTGCGCCTACGCTGCCCTCTGCTCCCGGAGGGCCAAACCCGTCGGCACAGAATGAATGCGCTGCGGCCCCGAGCCCGAGGTAGGACTCGCGCCGCCAATACCGCTGATTGTGCCGACATGGCGTGGGGCGCGCGAAGTTCGCGAGCTCGTAGGCCAGAAACCCGCGCTCTCGCAGGATCTGCCGCGTCAGCAAGAACATCTGCGCACAATCCTCCTCCCCGGCCGGCACCTGTGTGCCCGACCGCACCAGGCGCGCGAGCGGCGTCCCCTGCTCCACCGTCAACGCATACGCGGACAGATGCGTGATCGGCAGCAGGATCGCTTCCTCGAGCTCCGCTCGCCATCCCGCAACGGTCTGGCCGGGAAGCCCGAACATCAAATCGATCGATACCTCAGAAAACCCCGCCTCTCTGGCCTCCGATACGCTCTTCCGAGCGTCATCGGGGGTGTGGTTGCGCCCGAGACGCCGCAACCTCTCGGCAGCAAGTGATTGCACCCCGAAGGAAACCCGGTTGAAACCAGCAGCTCGAAAGGCGCGCAGCCAGGTCACGGGGAGCTCTGTCGGATTCGCTTCCAGGGTCGTTTCGCAGTCCGCGGCTATCGCGAACCTGGCGCTAACCCGCGCGAACAGCTCCGCATAGAACGGAGGCGGCAGCATGGAGGGTGTCCCGCCGCCTACGTAGATCGAGGTGACCGTGTCCGCGCTGAACGGATGCTCGGCATAGGATGCGAGCTCGCGAAGCACCGCCGCGAGATAGTCCCGCCAGGCCGGATTGGCGGTGGCAACTGAGCTGAAGCCGCAGTATAAGCACTTGCTGCGGCAGAAAGGAATGTGAACATACAGACCGACTTGCGGGGACATCGAGATTCCCGGGTGGGAACGGGGAGCTGGTTCTGGTTCATTGTCGCGCCGAGAACCGTGCGGAGCAACCCGGAAGCGGCGCATCGCGGAGAGACACGGCAATGGCGGACGAGAATGCGGATCGCGAAATCGTGCGAGACGACGAGCTTACCATCCGGGCCTCGCGTTCGAGCGGTCCGGGGGGACAGCACGCGAACAAGACGGCAACGCGCGTCGAGGTAGTCTGGAATGTTCACACCGCCAAGGGAATAACGGACGAGGAGCGGGCGCTGATTCTGCAAAGCCTCGCAAGTCGCGTCGACAAGGACGGCGACCTTCGCGTCGTCAGCGAAGGGGAGCGCAGCCAGCTTCAGAATCGCCTTGCCGCCGTGGCGCGACTCCGCAACCTCGTGGCCGGCGCTCTCGAGCGCCCAAGAGACCGTTTCCCCACGTCGATCCCGGAAGAGATTCAGGCCACTCGCCTCCGCAGGAAGCACCGCCGCGCGAGCGTCAAACGGCTGCGATCAGCGACGTTGGGGGGCGACGAAGCGGAGGAATGACAGCGGCGCTTGCGACTTGCGCCCGCGCGATGCCGCCCGCATGCAAGCGCGGCGGCGCGAGGGACGAATCGCAGCACCGCGCGGTCAGCGGGTAAAGGTCACCGAGATCACCCCATTGGTTTTGCGTCCATCCCGGTCCTGCACGCTCGCCGTGATCGCGATCGAGCGAAAATCGCCAGGGAGGCGGAAACCATAGGTGACGCTGCGCTCGCACAGGCTGTTCTCGCCAAGCCCACTGCACGTGAGCTGCGAGCCGTCCTGAGGGTTGATCACCACCTCGTACGGCGGCCGCCCCCCCTGCGCGCGTACCTGGAACGTCGCGGTTACCGTCGACCCGAGCCCTCCTGTAGCAACGGCCCCCGTCTGGCCTTCGCTGAGTGTTACGGTTTCGATCGCCGAGCGCAGCGTGGCTTTGAAAGTGATCTTCACGACGTTGGAGGTGTTTCTCCCGGCGGCAAAACCGACCGCGAGGGTAGCCGCAGCCACGGTGGCACCCGCAAGCGCCCACACCCACCATTTCTTGAACCAGGGTTGTCGCATGGGTCCCGGCAGTTTCTCCGGTGGCGAAACATAGGCCCCGACGTCGTTCACCGTGATCAGCGAGGGCGCGGTATCAGCGACAATCTCACTTCGAACGCGCTCGAAGGGATCCGTGAGGTTAGGGGGATAACGTCGCGGATCCAGACGCAGCGACGGGTCAAGCGTGAGCGCGGCGCGGAAGGCCTCTGACGCCTCGGCAACCTGGTCCATGTTGATGCGGCAAAAGCCGATATACAGCCACGCGTCCCGGCGAACGGGCGCCGGCGCCTCGCTGTGTGCGACTTGCTCGAGCAGCGTGAGCGCCTCCGCGAGCTTGCCGTCGCCAAACAGATCCTGCCCGCGCGCCAACAATCCGGCTGTCACCGTTTGCTCCGCGCGCGCGACCGCCACCTCCCCCCAGCGCAGCGGCTGAAACCCGAGCGCCGCGCTGACGATGAGCAGGCGTGCGACAAGGCGTGTGGCGTGAGCTCCGAGCACGTGGTGGGCGTTCATGGGCGGGCCTCCGGAGCCGGCTCCACCCCGGCGACGAGACTGAAATCCATGGTCGTCAAGATGGCGGTATCGAGAAAAACGACCACCTTCCACTCACCCGGCAGGGCCGAGGCGCGCTCACCGGTGACGTTTACGGAATGCCACATTGCGGCGTAGCGGTGATAGGCTCCGGTGCGCGGCACCCGCCGCGACTCCGACTCGAGGTAGAGGGTGCCGCCCGGCTGATACCACACGAAACGCACTTCGTGGTCCCCCAGAACGTTGTCGAGCTCGACCACGGCGACGAGCTGCTGCTCCGTCGTGTAGAACTTGGTTCCGGAAACGCCGAACGCCGGCGGACCATCGGCAGACGAGACGAGCGACGAACAGACGAAGTGGCTGCGCATCGCCATGGCGGTGGCCGACGACGCCCCGGAGAGCGACGGCCGTGTCGCTGCCGGCGCCCGCCGCGAACAGCCGCCCACGGACGCTGCGGCCAACAGCAGAGTCACCGCGGCCAGAACCCTGGTGCGCGGACCGGCGCGGCAGCAAATCGCGATCGAGCGGTCGGGGATTCCTCCGCGGCGATGGGAAAGTAGCGCAGCCTTCCTCACGGCAATGGCTCCAACTTCTGATCCACCGGCAGCAAGCGCTGGGGGAGGATCTCGATGACGGCGTCGTAATCACGATAACCCGGCGCCGCGAGGCGAAGGCGATAGCGGCCCGCGTTCAGCGAATGTCCCTCCACCGGCGTTGAACCGAGCTCATGTCCGTCAATGAGCACCAGGGATGCCGGTGTCGATTTGACCGATAACCAGCCTTCATTCAAGTTGATGACGATGCTCACTCTGTCTCGCGGCCGTACGTTTATAGGCCGATCGAGCGAGACCTTCAACGCCGTGTTTTCGATGCGCACCGTGTGCGGACCGGGGGGCAGCGCCAGCACTTTCGCCGGTGGCGAGTACCCCGATGGCCGGCCGTCCACGGAGATGAGCGCCCACGGATCGATCTTGACGTACACCTCGCCGCTCTCCGCCGACGCGGCAACGGCGGGGGTTTCCTGTCTCAGGGCCGCGGCCGTGGGAAGCGCCGAGCTGCCAGCGGTTGGAGCTGACGGAGACGCCGTTGGTGTCACAATCAGCAGCGCCGGATTAGCTAACGGGGTCGCCGAGGCAAGCGGAGCCAGCGCGAAGTCGGCGGCGGTAGACGTCGCCTGCTCACTCCACGCGGCCGTCGGCGATGCTGCCACGACCACGGCCTCCGGCAGATCCGCGGCGGGTCGCCCCGCCCCGAGCAGGGTGCCTTCGTACAACGCCGCCCCGACGGCAGCGATTGCCACCACGCTGATAAGCACCTGAAAAAGGTAGCGGCCGGGCACCGCTGGCGCCTCCATGTGGCTCTCGTCGTTCAATACAAGGTAGCGCTCACCAGGCACGAGGCTCGCGCCAGCGCCACCCGTTTCCCCGTCAACGGCGCGCATGCGCCCCACGGTGATCGTCGGCTCGCCGGGATTTGCCGCGGCTGTCGCCGGGTCCGTTTCGACGGGCGAAAAACCGCGCTGCTCCGCGGTGCGACTCCGGCGGCGGCCGGTCTCGGTGGTGTCGGTGACGTGCAGCAGCTCCTGTAGCGCCGCGGAAAACGCGGCGGCATTGGGGTACCGCTTGGCCGGCTCCTTGGCGAGCGCACGGTCGAAAAAGGCGTTGCACGCGCGCGACATCGTCACGTCATCGAGCCTGACCGGCTCATGCGGCGTCGACACGATGCGGTACAACGTCTGGTGAACGGAGATCCCGAGGTGCGGAGGCAAGCCGGTGAGGCACTCGTAGAACACGGTCGCCAGCGAGTAGAGATCCGCCCTGCCGTCGATTGGCAAGCCCTGCACCTGCTCCGGGGAGATGTAGCGCGGGGTGCCGACGACGACGTCGGAACCCGTAACGTGCGAAGAGTCCTCCAGGACCTTGGCGATGCCGAAGTCCGTGACCTTCACCTTGTCGCCCGGCAGGACCATCACGTTACTGGGCTTGACGTCCCGGTGAACGATCCCCTCGCCATGTGCCGCCGCGAGCGCCGTGGCGATCTGTAACATGAGGCCTACGGCACGCCCGATTTCCAGCGGGCCGCTGTCGGCGAGTAGCGCGGCGAGCGTCTGCCCCTCGAGATACTCCATGACAATGAAGTTGAGACCATCCGCCTCGCCGGCGTCAAAGGTGATGATGATGTTGGGGTGCGTCAATCGCCCGGCGGCACGGGCTTCCCGCAGGAAACGTTCCGCCATCGTTACCGCCTTCTGTCGCGTCGGCGCCGCGTCAAAGCGAATCGTCTTGATCGCAACCCGCCGGTCGATGTAGGTATCCGTGGCGGCATAGACGACGCCCATCGCCCCTTGACCGAGAATGCGCTCGATCCGATACTTTCCAAACACCATGCTGCCCGGCCGGAGAGCGGATAACCCTAGCGGCCTGGCGAGCTCGTCGGTGATGACTTGGTCTTTTGCGTGACCGGGGATCGGCGTGGCGCACTGGGGACAGAACCGACTCCCCTCCGGAGCTTCGGTATCGCATTCTGGGCAACGGAGCACGAGCCTGATCCTGGAAGAGCTGCATCGAGCGGAGGCGACAAATGAAAATGAATCTACGGCCCACGAACCTTTTTTTCAACGTCTGGCGGCCGTATCTGGTGCCCGGCCTGTTGGCCGGCGCTATCCCGACCCGCAATCGCTTCTTGGCGCGAGTCCGTCCATGATGGGTCGGGGCGAGGACAGTGGGGCGAAACGCCGCAGCGCCGCGCGGTCCGGCCGTGAGCTGGCGCTGGAAATGCTGGCGCGGCGCGACCACGGTCAGGAGGAGCTCAGGCGGAGGCTGCGCGATCGCGGCGTCGGCGATGACGAAATCGAGTCCGTTGTGGGCTACCTGAGTGCCGCGGGTTATCTCGACGACGGCCGCATCGTCGAGACCGAGGTGGCGCGGCTCGTGCGCGCTGTTTGGGGCCCGCTCAAGATCCGCCGATACCTCCTCGAGAAGGGATTTGCGGAACATCTGGTGGAAGCATCGCTGCTCCAGGTTGCGGGAGAAGAGCCCGACGACTTCTGGCGGAGACTCGCGGAGCGCGCCCTGCAGGCGCGACGGCCGCAGGCCGGCACGGCGTGGGGGGAGCGCGAGCGGGCGCGCCATTACCGCTTCCTGATCGCTCGCGGCTTCCCGGAGAGCCTCGCCCGCGCCCTCGTACGGCCCTGAGGAGGCCATGCACAAAAGGACGCGCGAGGGAATAAAGTCTGCAAATCATCCGTTTCGGCGAGTCGTCTTGGCAGACCCACGAGGAAGGATGCTGTAGCTCCAGTCACCATGGAAGTCCGATCGCTCGATCCGGATCGCCTCCGGTTCCGCATCGGCAACCTTGATGCCGGTCGGATACTCGCCAGGATCCATCGACGCTTGGATCCGCAGTCCGGGGACGGTCGTCGTGTTCCCGATCAGACTGACGATGACTTCTCGGCTCTCCAGTGGACGGCCGCGCCAGTTGGCCGTGATGTGGCGGAACATGCGGTGCTCGATCTTGTTGCAGTTGCTCGTGCCCGGTGGCAGATGACTCACGGCAATCCGCGTGCCCCCGTTCCTCGACGCATGGAGCGAGCCCTCGCCGGTCTGTCCGAAGACGACGAACTGTCTCGCCACCTCCTCGTTCCCGTGACACCAGAGCGGATGGCCTGCTCGCCGTCGGACATCAGCTCGAAATCCGCACGACAGATGCAGTCGTCGCCGTTGACGTTCTGGTACTGGAGCATCGAGAGCAGCAACGGCAAACGGTCGAGTCGACAGGGAAGTTGTCCGGAACTTCTTCTCGTTCAGCATCGGTCCCTCCTTGCATTCTTGCTGCTCAGGCACACCGGATGCTCGAAGGAGGGCCTCCATCCGGTCTACGTTCTCTCGGGTTCGTGCTCGCGCATCCTCTCGGACAGCTCAGCGCGTCGCCATTCGTGTCTCCGCCCGGCAGGCCGCCGGATCGAGCTCGCACACCCGCACGGGCGATGAGAATCCCTTGAACGCCCGCTCCTCGAGTGGTCCGTAGGGAAACTCTTCACGAGTTGGTGCACAGACCGCGAAGCTCACGAGGATCCGCCCCGGCGTGCAGCCGGCCTCGAGCCGCGCTGCCAGGTTCACCCCGCGGCCGATCACCGTGTACTGCATGCGGTCCCGCGATCCGAAGTTGCCGGCCGTCACGCAGTCCTGATTGATCCCCATGCGAATCTTCACGTCGTGGTCGAGCCCCTCCGCGAGCCACCGCTTGCCGAGCTCCGCCATTCGGTCCTGCATCGCGAGCGCCATTCCGACCGCGCGCCTCGCCTGTTCCTTCGGCTCCATCGCCCCGGGAGCCCCGAAGAAGACCATGAGCCCGTCCCCGATGAACTTGTCGAGCGTCCCACCCCACGCCTCGACCGTCTCGACCATTGCTGTCATATAGTCGTTGAGCAGCCCGCTCACGCGCTCGGGCTCCGTCCGGTCCGTCAGCGGCGTGAAGCCCGTGAGGTCCGAGAAGAATACCGTCACCCACCTCCGCTCGGAGGCAGGAAGATCCGGCACCTTGCCGGCAAGGAGGCCGTCGACGAGCGGCGCCGGGAGGTACCGGTGGAGCCGCGCCTCGCGGAGGAGCTCCTGCAACTTCTCCCGCACCTCGCGCTCGAGGTCGGCGCTCCGGTCCTTCATGGCGAGCATCGCTCGACGGAGGGCGACGAGGTTTCGCGTCCGGCAGAGGAGCTCCTGCGGGTGGAAGGGCTTGACGAGATACTCGTCCGCGCCCCGCTCGAGCCCCTCGACTCGCATCCCGACGTCCGCCTTGGCCGAGAGCATCATCACGGGTAGCGCCGCCAGCTCAGGGTCCTGACGGAGGTCGCGCAGCAACTCGTAGCCGTCCTTCCTCGGCATCATGACGTCGGTGATCACGAGGTCGAGGTCCGGCCAAAGCTCTCGGAGACGTTCCAGACCTTGCTCGCCGTCCGCGGCGACCTCGACTCGGAGCTCCCGGCGCAGGAGGTCGGCGATCAGGCGCCGCATGTCGGGGTGGTCCTCGACGACAAGGACGGTACCCTCCAGGCGTGCCCCGGGTTCCGGTGGGCGTTCGCTCACCTCCACGGAGGTCGCCGCATCGTTCATGAGGTCGTGATCGGCCGCGTGCAGCGCCGCCTGCGAAAGGCCTTTCGGTGCCGGCCGGATGACCTTCCGGCGGTCCGGAGGAGCGAGCTCGCCCGGCGTCCCGGCGTCCCCGACGGGAAGCGCCAGCGTGAAGGTCGCTCCCCTTCCCGGCTCGCTCCGCACCGCGAGATCGCCGCCCTGGAGCTGCGCGAGCTCCCTGGCAAGCGCGAGACCGATGCCCGTCCCCTTGTAGCTCGTCGCCTCGGCCGAGGAGGCCTGCGCGAACCGCTCGAAGATGACCTCCTGCTCCGCCGCGGAGATGCCGGGGCCCTGGTCGGAGACCGCGACCGTGACGGCGTCGTTCGACGGGAGGAGCTCGATCTCCACGCGGCCTGCACTCGGGCTGAACTTGATCGCATTCGAAAGCAGGTTGAGGAGGATCTTCTCGAGCTTCTCCGGGTCGGCGTGGACGAGCACCGGGACCTCCGGGAGATCGCTCTCGAGCTGCAGACCCAGGCGGTAGGCCCACGACTGGACCGAAGCCACCGTCTCGCGCGTAAAGCGCACGAGGTCGACCTCCTGGAGGTTCACTCGCATGGCGCCGGCCTCGAGCCGCGCAAAGTCGAGCAGGTCGTCGATGAGGCGGTAGAGCCGGAGCGCGTTCGTGCGCATCGTCCGGTGCGCCGCCATCGTCTCCTCCGGGGTGAGGCCGAGCTTCCCTTCCAGAAGCGACTCCAGGGGAGTGAGGACGAGCGTGAGCGGGGTCCGGAGCTCGTGGCTCACGTTCGCGAGGAACCGGCTCTTGATGGCGTCGAGCTCGCGAAGCCGCGCGTTCGCCGTGGTGAGCTCCGTGGTTCGCTCGGACAGCTCGTGGGTCCGGGCCTCGACCCGAAGCTCGAGGTCGCGGCTCAGCGCCTCGAGGTCGGCGATCTTGTCCCCGAGCGCGACCCGCATCTGGTCGAGCGTCGCCGCCAGGGTGCCGATCTCGTCCACGCCGGCGGCCTGGACCGGCCGCTCGAGGTCGCCCCTCGCGATGCGGACGGCATCGGCGGTGAGGCGGGCGACGGGACCGGTGACCGTACGGGCGAAGACCCACGCGAGAGCGCTTCCCAGGACGAGGAAGAGCGCCGACTCGAGGAGCACGGTGGCGGTGGCGGCCCGGAGGGCGGCGTCGACGCCGCGAAGCGAGAACCCGAGGCGCAACACGCCGTAGCGCTCCCCCGTGACCACGTGAATCGGGGCGGCGGCTTCGAGCGCCTCCGCCTGTCCCTCGCGGGTGGGCTGGATCAGGGTCTCGGTGGCGGCGAGCGCAGCTTGGGCCGCCGGATCGGCGAGGGTCGTCCCGATCAGGTCCGGTCGGGTGTGGACCACCACCCGCCCGCTTCGGTCGAGCACGATCCCGTAGACGATGTCCCGACCGTCTACAGTGCGCTCGACGGCACCCGAGATGAAATCGTACGAGTGACTGACCATGGCCTCCGTGATCAGCTCGCTCAGGTTCTCCGTGAGGAGGCGGGCGCTGCGTTCGAGATCCTCGATCATGAGGGCCCGCTGGGCGCTTACGGAGAGGACCCCGAAGGCGACGACGAAGGCGACGACGAGGACGACCACCACCCCGGCGAATCGGGTCGAGATGTGGCGGCGGAAGACCAGCGGGAGGTTCATCGGTCGGCTTGCGCGGGGGGAAGCCGTGCGGGGGAGTCCTCGGATCCGAAGAGGTCCTCGAAGCTCCCCGGTACGAAGTGGGAAAAGCGAACGTAGTCCAAAAAGCGTCTGCCTTCGATCGTGTTGTGGATCTTGAGCGCTGCCTTCAGAGTCACATCCTTCTCCCGGTCCGTGAGACCCGGGAATGTCACGATCACCGCGAGCGGCAAGACCTCGGACTCGTGAATCACGCGCATCGACCTCCAGGTCGCGGCCGCCCGCTCCTGCAAAACCTCGAACACGCGATTGGAGACGAGAGCCGCATCAGCCTGCCCGAAGTGGACCGCCATGAGCGCCGACGTCGAGGAGTTGGTCGCCTGAAGCTCTCCGATCTCCGCGAGGCGCAGGCGCCCGCCGAGGACCTTGCGTTCAAACCGCTCGACGTCTCGGCCCCAGTACGCGGGTGCGGCAACCACGCGACCCCGAAGGTCCTCGAGATGTGCCACGGGGCCCCCGCGGCGCGACGCCACCACGATCCGGTGGGTGTGGCTCCCATCGGTCCGGACGGGAATCGAGTGCACTTCCAGTCCCCATCGGTCCCGGTTCTCCCGCGCGACCTCCACACTCAGAGCGGCCACAAGCGGCCAGTCACCCTTGGCGCGGCAGATGTCCATGTAGCGTTCGAGGTCGGCGAGCTCGGAGAAGTAGACGACTTCCACCGGAGAGCCTAGCGCCGGTGTCACATGGGCCGTCACCCAGGCCTGATAGAAGGCAGCGATGTCGGCTCGATTCCGTCCGACGGTGTCCGGGAAGTAGTACACGAGGTCGCGCTTTCGGCCGGCCGCGGGAGTCGGGGAATCGGCGCCCCGGGCCGCCTGCAAGGTGACCGTGAGGACTGCGCAGGCAACGCCAGCGAGCACGAGCACCGCGAAACCGCAGCGCCGGAAGACGTTCGAGACCTTCATCGGGTCTCCGGCGCGGAAACCTCGGCATTCATGCCGGGGAGGAAGCGCCTCTTTCCTTGGTTGTAGGTGTAGCCG
>JACPHN010000035.1 GCA_016188575.1 Candidatus Schekmanbacteria bacterium | reverse complement strand
CGCCCCTGTTCGGTATCGCTGACCAGCAAGCGCCCGTCCGGCGTCACGGCGAGCCCGCCGCTGCCGCTCAGCTCTCCCGCGGTCGCCGCGCCGCCGTCGCCGCACGACGCGTCGTCCCCGGCCGTGCAGGCGCCGCTGGACCCCGTACCTGCCCACGTCGAGATGATGCCGCTCGGCGCGATCGCGCGAACCTTGTGGCTGCGCGCGTCGGCGATGTAGACCATCCCGAAGGAGTCGACCGCGACGGCTTCCGGGCTGCTGAGCGCGGCGGCGCTCGCAGGGCCGCCGTCGCCGCTGTCACCGGGAGCTCCGGTGCCCGCGACCTCGCGGCTAACGCCGTCCGTGCCGATCCGGTACAGCTTCGCGTGGTAGGGGTCGGCGACGTAGATGGCGCCGTCCGGAGCGACCGCCACGTCGCCACCCGCGGACCCGCCAGTCGCCAGCGGTCCCGCGGAACGTCCGGCGCCCCCGAATGGATAGTCAGCGATCGTCTCGATCACCCCGTCCGCACCCACCCGCCGCACGCGGACGTGCAGGTCGTTCTCCACGATCAGGACGCCGCCGTCCGGTGCCACCTCGACCGCGACGGGCAAGGTGAGCCGCGCGGCCGTTGCCGGCCCGCCGTCACCACTGTAACCCGCTGTGTCCGTGCCGGCAAAAGTCTCGATGATCCCGTCCGGCCGCACCCGGCGCACCCGGTGGTTCCCCGTGTCGGCGATGTAGAGCGCGCCGTCCGGTCCGGCGGCGACACCACTCGGGCCGTTCAGCTCGGCCTCGCCCGCCGGGCCGCCGTCACCACCCGCGCCCGCGGTTCCCGTGCCCGCGACGATTCCTACCGTCGCGGGCGGCTTGCGCAGGCGCGCCCCGCCGCCGAGATGGAGAATGCGCGCCTTGGGATCGAACGCGTGCTGGATGCTCAGGCTCCAGCCGGCGAGGCTCGCCCAGGGATCGGCGGGCTGCACCGGCGCGGCGTCGCGTCCCGAGCGGTATCCACCGCCGCCTGTCGAGGCCGGGCAAGCGCCGAGCGCCACCGACGATCGGCGCCACAGCCCGATTTCGTTGCGCATGACGTCAGCGGTGACAAACGTTTCTCCAGACTCACCGAACGCCTGCCCCCCGACCGCGCGCACCGCGTCGAAGATGTAGCCGACCTCCACGGTCGCCGTCTCCTCCCCGCAACCGACGCTCTCGCCCAGCGCCGTTTTCCCATCCCACGCCGGCCACGGGAAGGTAAACGTCCGCTGTGCGCCGGGCGTTTCGATGCGCTCCTCGTAAAACCGCCCCGCGACCGCCACGTTCACGGCCACGGCCACGACGCCCGGCGGCAGCGTGCCGTCGACGTCGACAAGCGGAATCTCGAGTGTCCGCTCGCCCGCGTAGCCGACCGCGCGGTCGCTGCGGTAGACCAGCGAGAATGGCGCGCCGGGGATCGCGACGCGCTCCGTCAGCACCTGCCCCTCGCACTCGATCGCCGACGACTGGCACTTCTTGTGCGGCTTCTCGGGCGTCGGAACGGGCTTGACGGGGTCGGGTTGCTCGGGCCACCAGGCGTAGGGCGGCGGACCGACGGGCCAGTTGTAGTCCCAGGGGGTGAAATGGCCGAGCGGCACCCGCCACAGCTCGGTGCCGGCGGTGTAGAGCGCCGCGAGCTGCCGCCGCTCGTCGTCGCCGATCCCGATTGCCGCCAACGCGGCCGCATCGGCCGCCTGTCCACTGCCGTCGAGGTCGAGCTCCGCGAGGTCTCCGGTCGTGCCGATGATCGCGACGATGAGGCCGTTGTCGCCCGGCACCCAGACGCCGCGCGCGCGATCGAACCACCCCGCGGGCACGGTCTCGCCGACCGGGTAGCCCAGGAAGTTGTCCCCATAGAAGATCACAGGGCGATCGAACGAGACACTTGTCGCGCCCGCGGCATCGGCCTCGTCGAGCGACAGCTCGGCTGCGTAGGTGTAGCCGACCGTCGGCCCGAGCGGTCCCGGCATCGCCTCCGGGCCGCGCTCCCCGACGGTGAATTCCTTCACCCTGACGTGAAACGCGGTGAGGTCCTGCGTGCCACCACCGGGGAGCTGCAGCGTGGCGACCGCTCCCTGGGCGAAGAACACCGTCGCCTGCCGGGTCCCGTCGGCGTCGCTCTCGACATCGCCGCGCACGACCGCGATCGCCTCCGGACCGGAGGTGTCCACCGCCGCGGCGGCCGCCTGCGCCGCGGTCAGGACGACGTCGTCGATACGCGTAATGACGTTCCAGGGGGCATCGACCGGGCGCTGGACCGGCAGGTATCCGCTCGCGGCGAACGTCAGCACGAGCGACGTTCCGCCGTTGACCGCGAGGTCATAGCCGCCGTCGGCGCGCGTCTGGGTGGCGCCGAGGTCGGGGTGATCGAGAACCGCAACCGCGACCCCGGCAAGCCCGGTCCCGGCGGCGCCGGTGACGCGGCCGCGGACGATGGCCAGGCGCGCGGCGATGAGCGTTCCCGGGGCGACGCCGGTCTGGGCCGGCGATGCCCCGGTGTAGAGGAAGTCGGCGCGCTCCTCAAAGGTCGTGCCGAGGGTGATTGCCGCCCGCGGCGCGTCGCCGGGCGGCGGCAGGACGTCTTCGCTGCCGGCGGTCGGGATTGGGGTGAGGGAGGGCGTGGGTGTCGGCGTCTCGGTCGGCGTCGCGGTTGGAGTGGGTGTTCGCGTGGATGTGGGCGTTGGCGTGGAGGTCGGCGGAAGCGGTGGCGTTGCCGTCGCGGTAGCGCTCGCGGTGGGGAGCGCCGTCGAGGTGGCCGTAGCCGCGGGAGGCGCTGGCGTGGACGTCGCCGTAGATGTCGAGGTCGCCGCGGTCACGCTCGTGACCGTCGCGGTTGCCGTCTGAACAGTCGATGTCGGGGTCGGGCTCGACGCCACCTCCGCTGTCGGAGTCGCCGTCGGAATACCCGTCGCTGTGCCGGTTGCGCTGGGCACGCCCGCCGCCGGCGTCACCGTTGCCGTTCCCGACGCGGTCGGCTCCGCGGTCGCTGTCGCCGTGACGCTCGGCGTCTCGGTCGCGCGCGCGGTTCCCGTGGCGCTCGGCGTCGGGCTCGCCCCCTCCGCCGCCAGTGTCACCGCGTCCAGGACCACTGTCGACCCGTCATCCGCGCCGATCGCCACAAACCGGCGCGCCTCCGAGTACCCCTCCCGGCGATACCTCAGATCGTAGCTTCCCGGCGCGAACACCGTCTCCGCCGCGGGGGCAACGAACGAAAAGCTTCCGCTCGCGTCGGTCACCGCCTCGAGGGGATCGACGAGCGCATCTGCAACCCAAACTCGCCCCCCCCCCCCCGCGATTGCGAGCGCCATCGCTCCCGCAACCGCGAGACGCGCTGGCCGGCCGGCTCCGCGCCGCCACGCCATCGCCACGACCACCGCCAGCGCGATCAGCAGCGCCGCCAATGCCGGTCCGGAGAACCCCACGTGCACCTGCGTTAGGGAGACCGCGATCCCGCCGTGCTCCGCCGCGCCGCTCAGGTAGGCGTGCCCGGAAATCGCCGTCACCGGCGCCGCCGCAGCCGTGGTCGAGCACGCCAGCATCGCGGCATCGCCCACCACCCCGGCCGCGAACGCAGCCACGGCCGTCGAGCTCACGCGATTCAACCTCGCATTTGCCTCTCGGAGCACCATTCTTCCCCTCTTTCGCCGGGGACTGCTTGCTTTCAGCCCTCGCGAATCGATGATGACATTCCGAACCGGTCCTGTCAACCTGCAAGCAATCCCTAAATCCACCGCCTGTGCGACTGCGAGCTGTGCGGAAAGCACATCACGAAGCACCCCACCCCGACACTTCCGCCGAAAGCGGGCGTCGGCAGAATGTCTTGAGAGGTAGACGCTCCCGGCCCCCAGCCCTCAGCACTCTTCACGACCGCTCCTCGGCCGGGCGAAAACTGTCGATCGCCAGGATCGTCGCCACCGGCTGCGCGGCCCAGTGCGCCCGCACCCTCATCCCCGTGCGCACGTCTTCCGGGCTCACCCCTGTCACGAGGTGCACGAGCGCGGTGTCCGCGCCGTCGAGCTTGATCAGCGCGAGCACGTATGGCGGCGCCAGCGGCTGGTGCGGTTCGGCGTAGCGCACGACGGTGAACCCGGTCACCGTGCCGGTAGCAGCCACCTCGACCCAGTTTCCCGCGATCGGCTCGAAACACCCCTGGCAGGTCTCGCGAGGCGGCACGAAGACCTTGCGGCAGCGTTCGCAGCGCAGCCCCAGAATGCGCTTGTCATCGCGCAGCGAGGTCAGGAAGCGGCTGCCGGTCTTGCCCGCGAAGTACTGATATGGCAGTGCCAGCTTTCCCTCGACGACGAAGCAGTCATGCGTGTCCGCGCTCACAGTGCCACCCCTTCCGCGGTGTCGTTCTCGTCGACGACGTCGAAATGTCGAATGTCGGTGATCGCTCCGCGACGCTGCTCATTCCAGACGGGCCAGACGCGCGCGCCCGGGTGCATCCGCGGAATGTGGTCCGGGTTGACCTCGTGCCAGAACGTCTCCTGGCCCTCGCAACCATCCAGCAGGATGTGGGCGGAGACGTATGGCGTCTCGCGGCTCTCCCCGGTGAGTGGATCGGGGCTCGCGTAGTAGGTGATGTCGTACATCGTCAGCTTCCCGCCGGGACCCACCTCGACCCAATCCGTCGCCGGCGCGACGCAATCCGCGCAGACCTCGCGCGCCGGCAGGAGTCGCTTACCGCAGCGCGAGCACCGAATCGCGAGAATCTTGCGCTCCTTCAGAGCGCTCAGGAACTTGCCCATGATTGGCCCCGTGGCAAATCGCTGCGGGATGGAGAGGATCTGCCTGAGCACGACGAGCTCCGCGCGCGGGGCCTCGGCCGCCACGCCTGCCGGCGCCGGCGGCACGTATTTCTTGAAAAAACGCGGCGCCTTCAGCATGAGCGCCATGTCGCCCTCGACCCGGAGGCGGCCCGTGGTAAACGCGGTCATGCCGTCGAGCTTGCCAAGGTTCAGAGCGATGAAGTCGCTCGCCGAAATGATCGATTTTACGTTGACGCTCTCGAGCCCCCGGGTGACGGCGACCTTCCCCTTGTCCACGGCGACGGTCCAGGTGCCGCCGCCCTCGCCGGTGATTTCGTATCCGTAGCGCGCCGACACCCCGGCGATGCCGTCCGGGTTGACGCGCTTCTCCATGGTTCCGAAGATGTCGTCGACTGTTACCGGTATCGCGATGTCGCTCATGTTGACCTCCTCCGCCTTCGCTACCATACCGGCAGCTTTCGCGACAGCAGAAAAAGCACCGTCCACAGGGTGCCGCCGAAGCCCGAAGCCAGGGCGCGCTCGACCGCTTTCGGCACCTGATGCGCTCCCGCCTCACCCATCACCTGCAGAGCGGCCTCGCCGACGCGCACCAGCGCCGTGGCGCCGATCGGGTTGGAAGCGATGACGCCGCCCGATGGATTGACGGGAAAGTCCCCCGTGATCGCGATGGCCTCGTCCTCGATCATGCGCAGGTGGGCGTCCCCCTCCAGCAGCAAGAACTCCTTGAGCCATTCGATGCCCCACCAGCTCGACGGATCGTACATCTCGAAGACGTCGATCTCGCGTCGCGGCTCGCGAATCCCGCGGCGCGCAAAGATCTCCTCGGCGGCGTGGCGCATGGTGCTGCGTATCGGCAACCCGCCGAACACGCCGAACATTTCTTCGCGATGGACGGTGGCGTGGTCCTCGATCCAGGCGGGGTTCGGGCGGATGCGCCTGGCGCGCTCTTCGCTCGCGACGATGACGGCGCACGCTCCGTCGCTCTGCGAGCACATGTGGACCATGCGTAGCTCGCCGACCAGGCGAGGCGAGCTGGCGGCGAGCGCGTCGATCTGCTCCATCGTGAACCCGAAGCGGCGATGGGCCTTGGGGTTCAGCGCGGCGTGGCGGTCCATGATGACTCTATAGATCATCGACGCGCGGCGGGCGCGCTCGGCGCCGAACTCGTAGATGAGCGCGTCGGCGCTCAACCCCGTGAGCGCGCCGGTCTGGAGCTGGCGCGCCCACAGCGGGTCGGCCATGTTCGTGATGCCGCCGGTCGTGTGGCCTTCCTGGAGCTTCTCGACGCCGACCGCCATGACCACGTCATGCAAGCCGGAGGCCACCAGGTGATCGGCCGCACACATCAGCGTTGTCCCGGTCGTGCCGCCTGTGGTGACGCGCAGCACCTCCTTGCCCGCGGCGCCCGTCCCGAGCGAGTGCCACAGGTCCGGCTGATGCACCATTTCGAACAGCTCCATGTTCCCGTGGATAATGCAGTCGACGTCGGCGATCTTGAGGTGCGCGTGCTCCAGCGCCTCGCGCACGGCTTCGTAGATGAGCTCGGGTTGGTTGACGTCCTCGCGGTGACTCGAGTGCACGGTCTGCCCCACGCCGACGATGCCAACATTGCGATTTCGCTTCATGGTCAGCTCCTTCTGCCTGGGTGCCGTCAATCGCGCGCGAGCACGACGACGGAGCACATCTGTCCTGCCGGCCCCATGACGCCGTGAGCAAGCGCACGCCGCGCTCCCGAGACCTGGCGCCCGCCGGCCTCGCCGCGCAGTTGTAGCGCGCATTCGGCGACCCGCACGAGCCCGCCCAGGATCAGCGGGTTGCCGGCGAGCATGCCGCCCGACGGGTTCACCACCGGCCGGGAGCGGCGCGGATCGTCGACCCACGCGGGTCCCTGGCCGGCAGCGCAAAGGCCGAGCCCCTCCGCCCACAGCGGTAGCTGATACGCGTACTGATCGGATACCTCGACGACATCGAAGTCTACCGCCGGGTCGGTGACCTCGGCGCGGCGATACGCGCGGCTCGCGGCGGCGCGCAGACAGGCGGGGTCGGCGAGGTCGCGGTCACCGAGAAAAAAGACGTCCATGGAGCTCCCCACCCCCGTCACCCATACCGGAGTCGCGCACAGCTTCGGCGCCAGCTCCTCCGAGGCGAGGATCATGCCGACCGCGCCGTCTGAAACCGGATACGCGTGCAGCGTGCGGATCGGGTCCGCCAGCATCGGCGAGGCGGCGACCTCGCTTTCCGAGACCGGCGGCAGCCCCGCGGTCGCCGGGTTGAGCGCCGCCTGCTCCCGGGCGCGCACGACAATCCGCGCGAGCTGCTCCTCGGACAAACCCGTGCGCGCGCCGTAGGCCTGCGCTTGAAGCCCCGCGGCCGCACAAAAGTCCAGACCCACTGGGCGCGTGTAGAACGGATCGAACGCGAGATGGGTTACCATGTTGCGGCTCTGGCTCTGCGACTCCTTGCAGTGCCCCACCACGAGCACGGCGTCGACGTGCCCGGAGCGAATCGCCGCGACCGCGTAGTAGATCGCCTGTGCGCCTTCCTGAGCGACCTTCTCCTCGCAACCGAAATGCGCGCCCAGCACGTCGGTCAGCGCGTTGTCCGAGATCGTGCGCGCGTCGAAAACGTCGTCGGAAACGCTCACGGCCATGTCGATGCCGATGCCACGACGGCGATCGAACTTCAAACCCGTCTGTTCCAGTAGCGGAGTGACCACCTCCAGCGCCATTCCCTGAAAGCGCTGATACCAGTTGTTGCGCTCATACTTCGTTTGCGCCACTGCGCAAATCGCCACGCGTCCGCTCATTTGCGTCACCTCCTTGCCCGCTCTCGTTTTTTCGCCAGCCGGCGCGCCGCGGTCCTGATCGTCAGGAGCCGTACCGGCCGGCATCAGCATAACAGTTCCAGAAGTCTCCCTCGCGAATGGCGCGGATGATCGCGTCCTTGTCGCGCCGGCTGTCCATTTCGACCCAGGCTCGCCCACACCCGGCGCGCGTGTGGGAGTCATCCGTCGCTACCTTGGGGAATGGCAGCTTGGCGGCTTCGAGCTCGGGGATCCGGGTGCCCCGCGCGGTCAGCTCGACAGCGTCTATCGGCAGGCGCCGCGCCACGGCCAGGATGCGCTCGATTATCCGCCGCAACGGCAGATTCAGATCCGCAGGGTGATTGAAGATGTGGAGCTCGTCGCGCTCGCCGCGAATGCGGTTGACGTGGACGTAGCCTTTCTCGAACACCGTCAGCTCCATCCCCGCAAAGAGCAGCACATCGGTCCGCACGCGCGCGAGGCAGTCCCAGTAATCCGGCCTGACCAGGAAGTCGTGGTCGGTAATCGCCACAAAGTCGAAACCGAGCCCGCGGTACGTCTCGCAAACGGCCTCCACCGCGAGCGCGCCGTCGGAAAAGGTGGTGTGTGCGTGCAGCGCGCCCTTAAGGTGCATCGCCGCTCCTTGCGCCGAGCACCGCCTCGATGCCGCCCGCGATCCAGGCGAAGGCCTCGGCGGCGATCGCATCGGCGTCTTCGGCGGCATCGTGCCAGATGAAATAGCGGTACGCGAGGCGCTCATAGGTACCGAGAATGCCGGCCGCAGTGGTGTCGAGCGCGTAGCGCGAAGCGCCGAGCCAGCGGCGACTGGCGGCGAGCCGCGACAGCGCCTCCATGACATCGGCCGTGAGCTTCTCGAGCAGTTGACGCCGCAGCGCCTCGACCGCCTCTCCCTGGCTCACCGACTCGCGGTACGTGATGATGAGCTTCTGCCGATTGTCGCGACAGAACTCCGCAAAGAAGGCGTGGCTCGCGCGGCGGAAGCCATCGAGCGGATCGGCGGCCTCGCGAAATTGGTGGCCGAGCAAGTTGCGGAGGAAGTAGCCGATGTCGGCCAGGATGCGCACCATCAGCTCTTCCTTGTTCTTGAAGTAGAAGTAGACGGTGCCGACAGAGACCTCAGCGGCGTCGGCGATTTGCGTCATGTTGGTCGCCTGGTAGCCGACGTCGGCAAAAAACGCCTCCGCCGCCCGGAGAATGGACTCGAGCCGCTGATTCCGCTCGCGCTCGCGCCGTTGCGCGCGGCGGGCGAGCGCCGACGCCGAGGGCACCGCCATGCGCTTGCGCTCCTCAGGCCGCGGGGCTCCCCCACGACCGCAGCACGTCGTCGCCGATGCGCAGCTTGGCGTTTTCGACCGGCGTCCCGAGAATCTGCAAGAGCAACGCGAGCGCCGCGGCCGCGGAGATATCGGCGTCGAGCCCGGCACCGTCCGCGCCGGCGATGCGGGCCGCCTCCTGCGTCACCCGGATCGCGGTTTCCGTGCAAAACACCCGGGCGCAGTCCACGAGCGCGCGGGCGGCGCTCGGGTCCGACGCCGCCGACCAGGCCGCGCGATAGGCGAGCAGTTGCGCGGTCTGCTGCTGTGCGAGCAGCTCCGCCGCCTTGTAGCCCGCCCACTGGTGCGCGAGCAGCGGCTTGCCCGCTACCACCGCCTGCTTGGCATGCGCCAGAGCGCGCGTCGTGGCGAGACGTGTCAACCCGTTGGCCACCCCCAACAACGTCAGGTCTTCCCACAGCTCGAGCGCCCCGTAGAGCGCTGGTGCGGGCACCGGCCCGATGACATCGGCTGCTGCCACGTGACACGACTCGCAGGCCACTCTCACCACAGTCACGCCGGCGCCAAAACCACCCACCTTGGTAACCGAAATCCCGGCAGCGGTGCCGGGCGAGCGCACGACAAACAGCCCCGCCCGCCCCTCGCCACAGCTCGCCGCAACGGCAACGGCGTCGGGCTCTCCCGGCCACACCACGCCGACTTTCGTTCCCGTCACGTGATAACCGCCGTCGCACGCGGTCGCCGCGGTCTGGAGCACGGCCGCCTTGCTCGCGGACGCAGCCTCGCGAAACGCGACCGGCGCGATCATCTCGCCCGCGCGCAAGGGCCCGAGCAAGGCCGCCCGCGGTTCCGGCCCGCCGAATGTGTCAACCGCCATCGCCAACAAGCGCACTCCCGCCTCGATGCCAAGCGCCCCCGCAGCGGCGCGACAGGTCGATGCCTCGATGGCGGCGATGACGCCAATGGCGCCATCCGGCGAGCTTCCGGTTCGGGAGCCCGGTCCGAAATACCCCGCGCGGCCCAATGCCGCTGCCAAGGGGCGAGGATTCCCGTCCTGCGCGTCGTCGCTGGCCGGAAAGTCGAGTGATTCGAGCACGCGCAGCTCCTCGCGCACGGTCTGACTGAGATCGAAGTCCATGGCGTCGTCCTCCGCTGATGCAAGGCCTACATGAGCTTGGAGATGATCATTTTCTGGATATCCGACGTGCCACCACCGATCGGCGCCAGTCGGCTATCGCGAAAAACGCGTTCCACGTCGTACTCGTGGCAGTACCCGTAGCCCCCATGGAGCAGGACAGCGTCGTTTATGGGCGACAGGCTCCAGTCGCCGATGAACAGCTTGGCCACGGCCGCCTCGAGGTGATTGAGCGGACGACCCTGGTCCTTGCACCAGGCGATGCGATACACGAGGCTGCGGGCGGCCTCGGTGAAGACGCGGATGCTGGCGAGCTTCTGCTTGGTGGCGTGGAAGGCCGCGATCGGACGGCCGAACTGGGTGCGCTCGCTCGCGTAGGCGGCGCACTTCTGCAGCAGGTAGGTGCCCGAGCCGACGAACGGCGCCAGTAGTGCGCTCCGGTCCCACTCCACAGTCTGCATGGCCATGAGGAACCCCTGACCCTCGCGGCCGAGCAGATTCGCCGCCGGCACCTCGCAGCCCGCGAAGACGAGCTCGCTGGTCACGGACGTGCGCACGCCCATCTTGACGAGCGGCGGACCGGCGGTGAAACCGGGCGTCCCCTTCTCGACGATGAAGGCCGAGATGCCGCCGTGCCCAAGCTCCGGTTGGGTCTTGGCATAGACCACGGCGACGTCGGCAATCGGCCCGTTGGTGATGAACATCTTCGCGCCGTCGAGGACGTAGCGATCGCCCTGGCGGCGCGCCGTGGTTTTCATGGCCGCCACGTCGGACCCGGCGTCCGGTTCCGTCAGGCCCATGCAGCCGATGTGCTCGCCGGAAGCGAGCTTCGGGATGAGCTTCCGGCGCTGCTCGTCCGTGCCGTTGCGCAGGATCGTGTCGGCGCACAGAAACGAGTGGGCTCCATAGGCGAGCGTCAGGCCGCCATCGACACCGGCCTCGCCAAGAGCCTCGCCGGCAAGCACAGTGGTGAGCACGTCGGCGCCGGAGCCGCCGAGCTCCTCGGGAAAGTGCAGGCCGAGAATGCCGAATTCGCCGAGCTTGCGGAAGGATTCGAAGTCGAATTCCTCCTTGAGGTCATGCTCGCGGCAGCGCGGGACGATTTCGGCGCGAGCGAAGCGGACGACTTCCTGCTTGAACGCGACTTGCTCTTCGGTGAGTGAGAACTCCACAAGGTCACCTCGCGGCTGGTCGGAGAGGGGAGATGGCGGTCGCTCGAATCTGGATCAGCAATCGAACTGAATTCAGGGACAAGTCGGGCATAGCGCCGCCCGCCGGGGATGTCAAGCCTAACGTTGGATCGCCAGTTACGAAGACCCCCCACCTCACCTCCGCCCGCTTGCGGCTGAGCCTCAGGCACAGGTGACGCGGGCGTGGGCGAGACGTGGCCTGAAGTGCGTCGGGAGAATGGACTCGTGCAGGGGTGAAAGCGGCATGGCGAGGGCAACGTACATGTCGATGGCGTCGCCGCTAATGGGAAGGCGGCAAGCGCCCAAAAACCCACCTGCCGCCCTGACGTCGCAGCGGGAAGCTTGTTCTCTCTGGAGACAAGTTGAATGTTAGCAAGAGGTTGGCGGTGAATCTACCCCCTATCCGGGCTTCGGGCCCACCCTTCTTGCGTTGACGGTGCGGTCGGGGAGCGCACCCTCGATCGGCAGCTCCGCCGGCGCGGTAGTGCAGACGAGATGGCAGGAGATCGTCGCCGCCACCGGCTCGTCCAGCACGCCGGGAAGCAGGCCAAAGAGCGCCTTGCGCTTCCCGACGCGCTCTCGCACCCACTCGATCTGCCTCACCTCGTGCTTCTCGCTGACGCTCTCCGCAGAGACGGAGGTTTCATACGGGGCGATATTGTTGCGCTCGATCGGCCAGATCGGCCACAGCGCCTCGCGCAGGTCCGACGACGCCGCCACGGTCGCCCCAACCCAGATCGCAAGCACGTCGCCGTTTCCGATGGGGTGCACTGCGCGCACCGCCCGGGAGGCGCGCAGCAGCTCCGCTCCGCCGATGCGCCGGAGCAGGTCGCGACTTATGATCGCCGCGCACCGGTACGGCGGCTCCTCGCGCGCGTCGCGGTTCCGCACCGGAAGCGACCGCCGTAGCACTTCGTCCAGGCCCCGCGCCTCGCCGCGGGCGTCGCAGACGTGCTGCGGCTCGTGGATGAACAGCCGTCCCTCGGACAGCTCCTCGACCACCCAATCCGCCGGCGAAAGCCGCCGTGGGTCGCCCGCGAAAGCGGCGGCGTGCCCCGCCCGCAGGAAGTTCCCCCAGAAGATGCCGCTCACCTTGAGGGTGCGGCCGTACTGGATCCCATGAGAAGTGCCCATCTCCATTGGGCAGAAGAGGTCGTGCCAGCCCCTTCAAGCCTCACAGAGCTCCTCGCAGCGGCTGAATTCCCGGTGGAGAATCGACCAGTCCTCGGTGGAAATGTACCCGTGCAGGATGTCGAAGCGGTCGAAGAGCGCGCGAAAGCGCGCGACGAGCTCGTCAAGCACCGGCCGCGTGACCCGGTGTGCATGCTGCGGGGCATCGTGCTGATGGCGATGTTGGGCCTGACTTCGTTCAATGAATGGGCGGCGATGTTCAAGGGCCGCCCTGAGCTCGTCGCCGCGCTCATGGCACCCATTGCCGGTTCCGACCTGCCGGTGCACATCGCGATCGCGGGAGCGAACGCTCCGGATGTGCTGTCGGGCGTGGACGCGATGGAGCGTTGCGAAACGCTGCGGCGAAACCT
>JACPHN010000032.1 GCA_016188575.1 Candidatus Schekmanbacteria bacterium | reverse complement strand
GTACGTAGGGCGCGTCGCCGTAAGGGCCTCGGGTAGCTTCAACGTTCAAACAGACGCGGGTACGGTTCAAGGCATTTCGCACAAACACTGTCGTCTGCTCCAGCGAGCGGATGGCTACACCTACAGCCAGAGAAAGAGGCGTTTCTTCCACCGGCTGAACCCGGTGGTTTCCGCGCCGGAGACCCGACGATGAAAGTCTACCTCGTCAATCCGCGTTACCCGGATACCTTCTGGGGATTTCGCCACGTCAACGATCTCAACGGAATGCAGTATTGCATCGCCAATCTTTCCGTGCCGACAGTTGCCGCGTTGACCCCAGCGGACGTCGAGGTGGAGATCTGCGACGAGAATGTCGAGGCGGTCGACTTCGAAACGGATGCGGAAATCATTGGCCTTACGTCGTTCAACATCCAGTCCAATCGCGCCTTCGAGATCGCGGCGGAATTCCGCAAACGCGGCAAGCTCGTCGTCATGGGAGGCCCCTACGCTACTCTTGTCCCTCAACATTGTCGTGACCACGTCGACGTCCTCTTCGTCGGCGAGGCCGAGCTCACCTGGCCGCGATTCCTTCAGGAATATCGCGCGGGAACCTACAGCAATCTGTACGAGCAGGTAGAGAAGGTCGACATCAAGGATACGCCGATCCCGCGATGGGATCTCATGAAGATCGACCGATACGGTTCAGTTGGCGTGCAGACAACGCGGGGTTGTCCGTTCAACTGCGAGTTTTGTGACATCATCGTCATGTTGGGTCGGAAGGTGCGCACCAAGACGGTTGAGCAGGTTATGGCGGAGCTCCGCTTCCTGCAACCGCTTCTCGAAAGAGCAGGTCGCGAGGATATTTTTTTCACCGACGATAATTTCATCGGAAACAAGAAGTTCGCAAAAGAACTGCTGAAGGAGATCATATCGTTTAATAATAGCCTGTCAAGAAAGATTCATTTCATGACAGAGCTGACGATAACGCTTGCAAACGACGAGGATCTTCTTGATCTCCTGGTGCAGGCAAACTTCACGCGTGTTTTTGTTGGTATAGAATCGCCGCGAACTGAAAGCCTCAACGAAGTTGCGAAGGTTCAGAATACGCGCTGGGACATGGAACGTTCCATCGAGAAGATTCAATCCCACGGGATCTTCATCTGGGCCGGCATGATCGTTGGCTTTGATCACGATGATGTCCACGTATTTCGCGAAATGTTCGACTTCATCCAGAAGAACAAGATCATTGGCAGTATCACCGGACCGCTTTCCGCACCGATCAACACGCCGTTGTGGCAGCGTCTGCGGGAGGAAGGTCGGCTGATCGACGACACCTGGTCCGACCACGGCTCGACGAACATCATTCCGAAAAACATGACCCGGCAGCAGCTTTACGCCGGATATCACTGGATCATGGCAGAGCAGTACACCTACGAAAATTACACGCAGCGATTGCTCGGGATGATTGATCTGCTACCAGCAGACCGGCCGGTGAGAACGCGGGGTCTGCCGACCTGGAAACAGGTCAAGACGCTTCTGAAGACGTTGCGCTACTATGCCCTGACGACCGATTGGCGACGGCAGCGCATGTTCTGGAAGGTGATCGTGGCATGTCTACGTCGCAAACCAGCCTACCTCGACGAAGTATTGTCGCACGTTATCGTGCACAAACACATGTACCGACACACGGAGCGCCTGACAGAGGGCTTTGTCGTGGCGAATCCCGCGGACGTTGCAGACGTCGGCCATACGCCCGCGGCTCGCGAGGCACAGCACGTTCCGCGGGCCGTCGATCGCGCCGAGGAAGTTTGGGTACGGGCGGCTTCCTGAGGTTTTCGCTGCGAGCGTCCGCGGTGCATGTCGCCGGCATCGCGCTCTGTGCGGTGGTGATGCTGGTGACCCTGCCGGTGGCGGTGGGCGCGCAGGAGCGCGCGCCGTTGGTGAGCTCCGCGGAGTTGAGCGGGCCACTGCCGCTGCTGCCTGGGGCGCTTCGCGTGCCCATTGACTTGCAGGTTCACCTGCATGCTGGCCGCAATGCGCTGCTCGGCCGGCGCTACGGCGATGCGCTGGAGATCTTTATGGCGCTGGAAAGGCGGTACCCGAAGTCGCCGATTGGACCGCTAGGGCGGATGCTTCTGTATGAGACGCAGATGCTGGAGAACCTGGACTTCGACCAATCGGAGGCCTTTGTCGCCGCCGCCGACGAGGCCAGGAAGCGCGCGGAGGCAGCGCTGACGCAGAGCGGTGCAGAACCCTGGGGACTGTTTCTCAAAGGCGCAATCTTCGGCATCGATGGGCTGCACTCGATGCGCTGCGAGCGCTACTGGCACGCTCTGGGCGCGGGTCTGAAGGCGATGAGCGCCATCAAAGCGTCGCGCGAGCTGGCGAGCGACTTCACGGATCTGCACATGGGCCTTGGCGTCTACGTCTATTTTCGGTCCATGGTCACGCGAAAGCTGCCCTGGCTTCCCTTCTTTCCAGATCGGCGGGAGGAAGGCATTGCCGAGATCGAGACGTCGCGGCACGGAAGCGTATACACCCCGTATATCAGTGAGGTGATCCTGACCTTTGTCTATGGCCACGAGCAGCGGTCCGACGATTGCCTGCGGACCGGCGCGGAGGTGCTCGCGCGCTTCCCCAAAAACATCCTCGTGCGGCTCCTCATGGGGCGCGCTCTGGGAGACTCCGGGCGGTACCTCACGGCGCTGGAGCTTTTTGACGAAGTGCTGGCGATCGACGCGACGAATCGACCGGCAATGTTCTTCGCCGGACGCTTTCGGCTTGCCGCGGGTATCGAGCTGGACCGCGCGCGCGCTTACCTCGAGGGATTCGTCGCCCGCCCCCCCACGGCGCGCTGGCGTGGCTGGGGCAATCTCCGTCTCGGAGATGTTCATGAGCGCCTGGGGGATCTATCCCGTGCGGTCCAGTGCTGGAAACTTGCGGCGCAGGATATCCCCGCGGAACCTGAGGTCAAACGCCGGTTGGCGACCGCCGAGCACCTTGCGGAATGGGCATCACGAAGGCCCCCCACCTCACCTCCCCCCACCGGCGGCGGGAGGTGAGGTGGATCCACCAGCACACAGGGCGAACGGCGTCCTGCTCCCCTCTGCTGTCTCCCCCGCGGTGTGGGGAGGATAGGGAGGGGGGCGGTGGACTCAGGGGCTGTCGCCGCCTTGCATCGGAGAGCCGGGCGGTGCAATGATCTCGCGCGAGGTGAAAAGCGATGGCCGAGGAATGGCTTTGATGAGCAGACGTGAACAGGGCGCTATCTGGGCGGTGGGCGTCGCGGCGAGAGCGGTGCTATGTTGCGTGACCGTCGTGGTTCCAGATATCGTTGCCGCCGAATCCCCGGCGCAGGCACCGCCGCGCGCCCCGCAGCGGTCAACTCTGTGGACGGTCGATGAGGCCGTGATCGAAAGCGTTGCTGGCGCGGTGGGCTCGCGTTGGCCCGAGCCGGGATACACGCGCAGCGCGGACATCGATCGCTCCGGCGCTGTCGATGAGCGCGATCTGCTCATCTTCCGCAGCGGCCGCGGCAGGCAGTTCGGACCGCCCGGATCCTACGTTGCTGGTGAGCTCGTCGTGCGTTTTGCGGATGGTTGGCCAGGTGACGTGCGGCCCGGTGCCGCGGCGGGGAGCGGAGCTGACGAGGAAGGCCTCCGAATGCTCGCGCGGGAGCTCGGCGCCCGGGAGCTGGGGCGCTCGCTTGACGGCAGATACTATCGTATCGGATTCCCGCAGCTTGCGGCCGCCCCAACATCTGGCAGAACGTGGACCGAACCTGAGCTGTCCCTCTTGTTACAGGCCCGACCCGAGATTGCTGTCGCCGAGCCGAACGGCAAGGTGTGGGCGCTGCTCCAGCCAAACGATCCACTCTACGGCCGCCAGTGGCATTTCGCGATTCTGCGCATGGAGGAAGCCTGGGATCTTGTCCCCGGAGGTGCACCGTCCACTGTTATCGCGGTCATCGACACGGGAGTGGCGTACGAAAACTATGGACAGCTCCTCCAAGCACCTGATCTGGCACAGACCTCGTTCGCCGCCGGGTATGATTTCGTCGATCGGGATACCCATCCGCAAGACTTGTACGGGCACGGTACCCATGTCGCCGGGACGATTGCGCAGAGCACCGGCAACGCTGAAGGGGTGGCGGGGATTTGCTTCGCGTGCTCGGTGATGCCGGTGCGCGTCTTGAACGCCAACGGCGAAGGCACCGAGCTGGACGTTGCCGATGGCGTCCTTTGGGCGACGGAGCACGGCGCGGCAGTAATCAACATGAGCCTGGGCGGCCCGACCGATGCTGCGCCGCTGCGCGATGCGGTGGCCCGCGCCGCGGCCCAGGGGGTGGTGATCATCGCGGCCGCTGGCAACGGCGGCGAAGACGGCGTCGGCGACGCCGAGGCGCTCTTTCCCGCGGCGTACCCCGAGGTTGTGGCTGTTGGTGCCGTCCGCTACGACAAGACCCTTACGCGCTATTCCAACTATGGCCCGGATGTCGACATCGTCGCGCCCGGTGGAGACGCAACGGTCGATCAAAACGGCGATCGCCTGGGGGACGGCATCTTTCAAAACACCTTTTTCCTCCCACAACTGCCGAACTGGTTCGACTACCCCGCCTACTACCAGGGAACATCGATGGCGGCACCCCACGTGGCCGGAATCGCGGGGCTCTTGATCTCGGCTGGCATCCAGGACCGTGCGAAGATCATCGAGGCGCTGCTCGCCACGGCCTGGGATCTCGGCGACAAGGGGCGAGACGACTTGTATGGCAACGGCCTGGTGAACCCTGTCGCGGCACTCCAGTATTGGGGGACGGGCGGACCAGGCGAGGACGACGATTGGGGTTGGCTGGGTCGTTAGCTGCGCGCCGACACGCAGAAGCGAGCGAAGGACAAGCAATGACCCGTGTGGCAAACGAAGCCGGCATTCCGATTGTCTGCATCTCATTACCGACGCCATTTCCCATTGGCCCGGTCAACGCATTCGTGCTGGATACCGATCCTCTGGTGATGATCGACGCCGGCCCGGCGACCCAGGCAGCGGAATCGGCGTTGCGCGCCGGGCTTCGCGAGCACGGCATCGATATCCGCCGCATCGAGATAATCCTCGCCACGCACGGACACGTCGATCACGTTGGCCTGGCCGGGCTCATTCAGGATGGGTCGTCTGCGGCGCTGCGGATGCACGTTGCCGACGCCTGGCGGCTCGCGCGCCCCGAGCTCGGCCTGGACCAGGCAAGATCGTTCTTTCGCAGCATCGCCGCCACGCACGGTGTTCCCCCCGAGCAAGTATCCAGGGTCGAGCAGATGGCCGCCGACAACTGGAGCATGGCGCTTCCCTGTGAACCCGGCGTCCCGCTTGCTGACGGGGAGGAGCTGATCTTTGCGCACGGCAGGCTTCGTGTCCTGCACACGCCAGGACACACACCGGGATCGGTTTGCTTCTGGGAAGAGACCACGGGAACCCTGATTGCCGGCGATACGGTGTTGCGCGTGGCGACCCCGAATGCGCTACTGGAGCCTGGCGGCACTCCCGCGAGCGACCTGGAAACGCGGCCGGTGGGTGACTCCGGACCCATGAGCCGATACTTGAACAGTCTCGAGCGGCTGGCTTGCCTGGACGTGCGCCGCGTATTTCCGGGGCACGGCGCGGCCTTCGACGACGCGGCTCGGGTTCTGGAACGGATCACGCGGCAGCATCGGCGGCGCACGAGCAGAATTGCGGCGTTGCTCGACCAGCAGGCCGACACGGCCTTCGGCGTGGCTCATCGCCTCTTTCCCGGCCTGAAGCCGGAAGCGACGCTGATGGCGGTAAACGAGACAATTGCCGGCCTGATGCATCTGGAGGCGGACGGCGCCGTGTGCCGGAGCGAGGGAGCCCAGGCGCAAACGCTGTGGATGCCGCGCGTGCACCGCCAGCAGGAGTGCCGTACCCCGTGAACAGGGCGCCGAATCCACACGCTGCGAAGGACGAGGTGCTCGAAGAAGGCCTGCGTCCGTCCCGCTTGACCGACTATATCGGGCAGGACGAGGTCACGGGCCGCCTGCAGGTATACCTCGAAGCCGCCCGCAGGCGCCACCAAGCGCTCGATCACGTGTTGCTATACGGGCCGCCGGGGCTCGGGAAAACGACGCTCTCGCAGATTATCGCGCGGGAGCTTGGTGCCGAGATTCGCGTGACCTCTGGCCCGGCGATTGAACGACAGGGTGATCTCGCGGGGTTGTTGACGAATCTGGTCGCAGGGCAAGTGTTGTTCATTGACGAGATCCACCGCTTGAATCGGTCGGTGGAGGAGCTCCTGTATGCCGCGATGGAAGATTTTGCGCTCGACCTCGTCATTGACCGTGGACCCGCCGCGCGCAGCATACGCATGCCACTGCCGAACTTCACGCTGGTAGGGGCGACGACCCGAGCCGGTCTGTTGACCGCCCCGCTGCTGACGCGTTTCGGCATCCAGGAACGCCTCGAGTTTTACAAGGCGGCGGACCTGGCCAGGATTCTCGAGCGATCCGCACGCATTCTCGGACTGCGGGCGGACGGTGAGGCGCTCATCGAGATCGCCCGCAGGTCGCGCGGCAATCCGCGCATCGCCAATCGGCTCCTGCGGCGCGTCGGTGACTACGCCGTCGTTTCGGGGGACGAGTCGCTAGGACTGGCGCGGGCGCGTACCGCTCTCGCCTCGCTTGGTGTGGACGACCTCGGCCTCGACTCGCTGGATCGTGCCTATCTGACGAGCCTGGTCGAGAAGTTTGGAGGCGGACCTGTCGGCGTGGAGACGCTTGCGGCAGCTCTGAGCGAGGAGCGGGACACGCTCGAGGAGATCGTCGAGCCGTTTCTGTTGCAGCAGGGCTTCATCGAGCGTACGCCGCGGGGACGCGTGGCGACCGCCTCGTCGCGCGCGCACCTGGACTCACCGTCGCTCCGGCGGACCGAGCCGCGGACATTGTTTTCTCGATGACGCGGTGCTGGCGTGATTGAGTATGAGCTCCCCCCTGAGCTGATCGCGACTGCGCCGGCGCACCCGCGGCGTGCCAGTCGGCTGTTGGATGCGCGCGCCGACCGGCTGTCCCATCACAAGTTTGCAGATCTGCCTGAGCTGCTCCAGGCCGGGGACTTGCTGGTCCTCAACGCATCGCATGTCTTTCATGCGCGTATCGTCGGCCATCGCACCGATACTGGCGGAAAGGTCGAGGCCTTGTTGCTGGCGCCGCCGGTTGCCGGCACGGCGCGCGCGCTGATGAAGCCGGCGCGGCGGCTGCGGCCGGGGACGCCACTGCGATTTGCCGGACCTTCTGGCACGGTGGACGCGACCATTGCCGGACGCGTCGAGGATACGTTCGAGCTCGTGTTCGCCGCCGATGTGGACAGGTGCGATGCGGGTATCGTGCCGCTGCCCCCCTATATTCTCGCCCAACGGCGACGGCGTGGAGAACCGCTGCTGACTGCCGAGGACGAGAACTCGTACCAGACGGTGTTCGCATGCAGGGAGCCGGGACGTGGTTCAGTCGCTGCTCCTACCGCGGGTCTACATTTCGATGAGGAGCTCTTTGAGCGCCTGCGCGCGTGCGGCGTGAGTTGGGCGTTTGTGCATCTCGACGTCGGTCCCGCCACATTTCGACCGGTGGGCGCGGAGCAGGCTGGGAGCCTGAAGCTGCCGCCGGAACGTTTTTCCATTCCCGCGGAAACGCTGGATCGGCTTGGCCGGATGGCGTCCGCACGCGGCGATGCTGCCGGCGAAAAGTGGCATGGCCGTATCGTTGCGATCGGCACAACGTCGGTCCGCGCCCTGGAGGCGCTGGCGGCGCACGTCCTCCGCGACCACGGCGGGCATCTCGGCGCTGGCCTGCAGGCGCTTTCGCGCACCCTCGGCGACGCGGCGCTCGAGGGCTGGGCCGACGTCACAATCACCCCCGGCTATCGGTTCCGGCTCGTCGACTTGTTGGTGACCAACTTTCATCTTCCTCGTTCATCTCTTCTGCTGCTGGTCACCGCATTTGCGGGTGAAAGGCAGACCAGGATCGCCTACGATGTCGCAGTCGAGCGTCGGTACCGGTTTTATAGCTACGGAGACGCCATGTTGCTGGCGCCGGGACCGGAGGAAGGCCGACAATGAACCCCGGTTTTCGCTTCGACCTCTTCGGTCCGCTCGCGGCAGGGGGCCCTCGCCGGGGCACGATGTGCTTTCCCCGCGGTCAGGTCGTGCAGACACCCGCCTTTTTGGCAGTGGCAACCCAGGCCACGGTCAAGGCGTTGGATCCGGAACGCTACGTGGAGCTGGGTGGTCAGGCCATCATCTCCAATACGTATCATCTTTTCCTGCGGCCGGGGCACGAGCTGATTCGTCGCCTCGGCGGGCTTCACCGCTTCATGGGTTTCGGCGGCGCGATCCTGACCGACAGCGGCGGCTTTCAGAGCATGAGCCTGGGAAAGCTCGTCAAGATCGGCGACGAGGGAATCAGCTTTCGATCCCATCTCGACGGCGGCGCGCATCTGTTTACGCCAGAGATTGTGGTGGACATTCAGTCCGCTCTAGGATCTGACGTCGTCTTACCAATCGACGTATGTGCTGCCGGCTCGGCGACCGCCGCGGAACAACGCCTGGCCATGAACCGGACCGTCGCCTGGGCGAAGCGGACGCGACAGTGCCCGCTTTCGCCCGAGCAAGCGATGTTTGGCATTGTGCAGGGTGGGTTTGAGGAGAGTATGCGCCTGGAATGCGCCAGTGCGATTGCGGAGCTGGGTTTTGACGGTCACGCGATCGGCGGGCTGAGCGTTGGCGAGGAGCGCTCGCGCACGATCGACACGGCGCGCCTGACGGCAGCGGCGCTCCCGGCCGACAGGCCGCGCTACGTCATGGGCATGGGGCGGCCTTGGGAGGTCGTTGAGCTGGTGGACGCCGGAGTGGACCTCATGGACTGCGTCCTACCGACGCGCATGGCGCGAAACGGCCGGGCGCTCACAAGCTGTGGCGAGCTGAACCTTCGTAATGCCCGGTTCCGGGACGACCCGGCGCCTCTGGACCCGGTCTGCACGTGCGGCGCGTGCGCGCGGTTCTCGCGCGCGTACCTGCGGCAGCTTTGCATGGCCAGGGAGATTTTTGGGATGATGTTGTTGACAGAGCATAACGTCTGCACCTACCTTCACCTTTTCGCGCGCATTCGGCAAGCGATCGAAGCGGGCACATTCTCGGACCTGAAGCGAGAAGCCCAGAGCTGGAAACAGTAAGGTTGGCCCACGGCTTGTTTGTTGGAAAGGAGCTCACAGATGGCAACGTGGCACGCGGTTTTTGGCCACGGGCTTTTCGCCCCGCTGATGGCCGGTCCGTCATCCCCCGAAGGGGGCGGGATTCCGGGATTGATTCAGCTTCTCCCCATCGTTCTGATCTTCTTGATCTTCTATTGGGTAGTCTTGCGCCCCGAGTCCAAGCGGCGTCGCGTACACGATGAGATGATCGCAAACCTGACGCGTGGCGATCGGATCATCACCACCGGGGGGCTACACGGAACGATTGTGGGAACCGAGGAGAGCGTGGTTCACGTCCGCATCGCCGACAAGGTCCGCGTGACGGTTAACCGCAGCGCCATAGCGGGCTTTCAACCTGGTGCTCGAACTGAACCTACCGAGGAAGACAAATGACGAGCCGCCTCTGGACGAACATTGCTATTGTTATCTTTGTCTTGGCATTCTCTTTTTACAAGGCGTGGCCTCCTTACGATCACGTTGATGAGTCCGGCGCCAAGGTAAAGGGTAAAATCAACCTGGGACTCGATCTTCAGGGCGGCATGCACCTGGTGTTGACCGTGCATACGGAGGAGGCCGTGCAGTCCGAAGTGGACATCATGCGCCGATCGCTTCAGAGTCGCCTGGAGGATGCTGGGGTGTACAAGGCGCAGCTCAAGTCCACAGGCACCACGATAGAGGCCACAGTTGAGCAAGCGGCACACCTTGACAAGCTGCGGCAGGTTGTTGAAGAGGATTTCCCGGTCTTCTCCGAGGCCGGAACGGTAGGCGATGCGGGTGTCGGCCTGTCCTTCGTGCTCGACAGTAGACGCGACCGGCAGATTCGGGAGGAGGCAGTCAATCAGGCCCTTGAGACGATTCGGCGGCGTGTCGACGAGCTCGGCGTTTCCGAGCCGATCATCCAGCGCCAGGGCCTGGCGGGCCAACGGTTGATCGTGCAGTTGCCTGGGGTAGAGGATCCGAAGAGGGCGCTGGACGTGATCAAGAAGACGGCTCGGCTCGAGTTTCGTCTGGTGGTGGACGAAGGCCCGGAGGAAGCGGTCTTGCGGCAGAAGTATCGGGACAAGCTCGAGCGCGATCTGGAGCTGTTTCCTCAGTCTTTGGACAAGAAGGAGGCGCCGGATACGCCGCCGCACGCGTATTACGTCGTGCAGCGAGAGTCGCCGATTACGGGCGCCGACCTGGAAACGGCGCGCATGGGCTCGGATGAGATTGGCCTCCCCGCCGTCGATTTCATGCTCATGGCCGACGGCGGGCGCCGGATTCGAGAGTTCAGCGCGAAGCACGTTGGCGACCGCCTGGCGATCGTGCTCGACGGCAAGGTGCACAGCGCGCCCGTTATCCGCAGCGCACTCGGGTCCCGGAGCCAGATTACGGGGAGCTTTACGACCGAGGAAGCCCAGGACCTGTCGCTGGTGCTCCGCGCGGGCGCCCTCCCGGCGTCACTGTCGGTTCTCGAGCAGCGCAGCGTCGGCCCCTCTCTGGGACAGGACTCGATTCGCCAGGGGGTTTTTTCGGTGGCCGCCGGCGGTGCACTCGTCGTACTATTAATGATGGTGCTGTACAAGGCGTCAGGGCTGGTCGCCAATGTGGCGCTGGCGGCCAACCTCCTGATCATCGCGGGCGCCCTTGCCGGCCTTTCGGCGACGCTGACGCTTCCCGGCATCGCCGGCATCATCCTGACGGTGGGTATGGCCGTCGACTCGAACATCTTGATCTTCGAACGGATCAAGGAAGAGCTGCGCCTGGGCAAGACGGTACGCACTGCGATCCAGGCGGGGTTCTCGCGAACGTTCTGGACGATCATGGATGCAAACGTCACGACGCTGATCGCGGGTCTCGTGCTGCTGCAGTTCGGCACGGGGCCTGTCCGGGGTTTTGCCGTGACGCTTTGCATTGGCATCCTCTCGACTTTGTTCGCGGCGATCGTGGTTTCTCGCCTGATTTATGACCTCATTCTGGTGAAGTGGCGGCTGCAGCGCCTTTCGATCTAGTGGCGCCGCGAAGGAAAGGTTGGACGCGATGAGAGAAACGAAGTTCGATTTCTTCAAATACAAGGCGCTGGCGCTGAGCGTGTCGGCGCTGGTGATCTCGGCCGGCCTGGTCTCGCTGGTCGTGAAAGGTGGACCGAACTACGGCATCGACTTCTCCGGTGGCTCGCTGGTGCAGCTCCAGTTCGAAAAGCCGGTCGTCGTGCAGGCGGTGCGTGACGCACTCCGCGGGACAGCCCACGAGACGGCGATCATTCAGCGGTTTGGCGAAGAGAACGAAGTGTTGGTGCGCAGCACGGGCGAGGTCCAGGAGGAGACGGACGGCGAGGAGAGCGCCGGAGATGCCAATGCCGCCGCGAAGGAGATCGAAGCGAGCCTGAAGAATGCTTTCACCGACAACCCGTTCCAAATTCGGCGCGTGGAGATGGTCGGTCCGCAGGTGGGCAAGGATTTGCGCATGTCGGCAGTATGGGCGATTCTGGCAACCACGGCCGGACTGCTCATCTACATTACCCTGCGGTTCGAGTTTTCCTTTGGTGTCGCCGCCATCATGGCTCTGGTGCACGACACCCTGGTCACGGTCGGCGTCTTCTCGCTTTTGAATAAGGAGTTCAACCTGCCCATTGTCGCCGCGGTCTTGACGATCATCGGCTACTCGCTGAATGACACGATCGTCATCTTCGACCGCGTGCGTGAAAACCTTCGCCCGATGCGCACCAAGAGTCGCGCGGAAATTCTCAACCGCAGCATCAACCAGACGTTGTCGCGGACGCTGCTTACCGCGCTTACGGTGTTGGTCGTGGTCGTGGCGCTGTTCGCCTTTGGTGGCCCCGTAATTCACGACTTCGCGTTTGCGCTGATCGTGGGAACGATCGCCGGTACGTACTCGACCGTGTACATCGCCAGCCCGATCCTCTTGTTTTGGGAGGCGCGTTTTGGTACGAAGAAGGGGACCAAGGATGGAAAGACCGCGGCCGACCGCACCGAGGCCGCACGAGCGTGACCGCTGAGGCGAACATGCTCTTCCGGAACGATGACTTGAGATGAGCGACGAACCCGGCCCGAGCGTCGCACTTTCAGAACCGCAAGTTGCAGCGCTGCTGGAGAAGATCCTGAACAGCATGCGCGAGTACTGCGGTCCTGCCGGGCTGCAGTTGGTGGTGCGAGCCGCCGAAGTCGCACTCGCCGCTCACCGGGGTCAGACCCGGCAGAGCGGTGAGGCGTACTGCATTCACCCGCTCGAGGTCGCGCGCATCCTGTCCTCCTACGGTCTGGATCCACCGACGATCGCTGCGGCAATCCTTCACGACACGATGGAAGATACGGCGTTGACGCGGCAGGACGTTGCCGACAAGTTCGGGGAGGAAATCACCAGGCTGGTCGAGGGGGTGACCAAGCTGAGCAAGCTGGGCTTTCGCTCGCTTGAGGAGCACCAGGCCGAGAACCTGCGCAAGATGGTCCTGGCGATGGCTAAAGACATCCGCGTCATCTTGATCAAGCTCGCGGATCGCATCCACAACATGCGGACGCTTGGGTTTTTGCCCACGGCGAAACGCCGGCGCATCGCCAAGGAGACCATGGATATCTATGCGCCGCTCGCGAGTCGGCTCGGTATTGACGAGTTCAAATGCGAGCTCGAGGACCTGGCGTTTCGCTATAGCCATCCAGACGAATATGCCGAAGTCGAGCGGTTGGTCAAGCACGGTGAGGCCGAACGGCGGAAACACCTGGAGGAGTGTGCAGCCGTTATCAAGGCGCGGCTGGTAGAAATGGGTGTCGACGCGGACATTCATGTGCGGATGAAGCACCTGTACTCCGTCTGGCAAAAGATGCAGCGAAACGAGATCCCGTTCGAGGAAGTCTACGATCTCGCCGGGATTCGCCTGGTGACCAAGGTGCAAAAAGATTGCTATGCCGCTCTGGGCGTTATCCACACCCTGTGGCGTCCGGTGCCGGGACGGCTGAAAGACTTCATCGCCTTGCCGAAACCGAACATGTATCAGTCGATTCACACCACCGTCTTCGCGCTGCGGGGGCATCCGCTGGAGATCCAGATCCGCACCTCGGAGATGCACCGCACGGCGGAAATCGGTGTTGCCGCTCATTGGCGCTACAAGGAAGGCGGCGAGGTTTCGAGCGAGGACTACGAAAAGAAGTTCGCCTGGCTGCGCCAGCTTCTGGAGTGGCAGCGCGAGGTCGAGGATCCGCGCGAGTTCATGGAAGCAATGAAGCTGGATCTGTTTGGGGAAGAGGTATACGTCTTTACGCCGGCAGGAGAAGTCAAGGCGCTCTCCCGGGGGGCGACGCCCGTCGATTTCGCGTACGCCGTGCACACGGAGATCGGCAATCGGTGCGTTGGTGCCAAAGTCAACGGCAAGCTCGTGCCCTTGCGAACGGAGCTGCGAAACGGCAACATCGTGGAAATCCTCACGAAACCGGGGGCGGTTCCCAAGCACGAATGGCTCAAGTTCGTCAAGTCGAGCCGCGCCCGCAACCAGATCAAGCTCTACCTGAAGCAGGAGGCGCAGCGGCAAGCCGTCGTGCTTGGCGAGATCCTGTTTCGGCGGGAAATGGCGCGCCTCGGTCAGAATGCGGAGGCCGTGACGCGCGACAAGAATAGCACGGAGCTGCTCAAGCAAGGGGGCTTTTCACAGTGGACGCAGGTTTTCAGCGCACTGGGCGTCGGCAAGATCGAGCCGGAGCACGTGACGCGTTGGCTTGGGTGGGACGATCTCGTGGCGCCGTCCGGCGACGGCAACGCCGGCAACGGCGCGAGCGAGACGCCTGCCAGGGAAAGGGAGGAGACGCCCAGGATCGAAGCCCAGGTGCGGATCCACGGCGCCCTGGAACCCGGGCTGCGCTTTGCGAAGTGCTGCAGCCCAGTACCAGGTGACGCAATCGTCGGCATCATCACGCGAGGCAGGGGGGTGAGCATTCACACGGCCAACTGCCCCAACGCCCAGGACCTGGACTATGATCCCGATCGGCGCGTCGAAGTCGAGTGGGACATCACGCAGGCCGAGACCTACGCCGTCAAGATCACGGTGCATGGAGCCGATCGCCCCGGGCTCTTTGCAGAAACTACCGCAGCAATCTCGCGCCTGAAGATCAACATTCTGACGGGAAAAATGGAAGTGATCGACGGGAACAAGTTCATGGGTTATTTCGTGATCGAGATTCCGGACGCGGACAAGCTCGAGGAAGTGATCTCCGCGCTCGAGAAGGTGCAAGGAGTCACGGCGGTTGAGCGCGCTTTTTCCGGATGAGCTACAGGTAGCGCTCGACGCGCCCGCTGCGCAAACAGGCCGTGCACACCTTGGCGCGCCGGCGCTGGCCGTTGATGATCACCTTGAGTCGGTGGAGGTTGGGCTCCCACCGCCGGTTAGTGACTCGATGAGAGTGGGAAATGGCGCATCCGTAAATCGGCCCTTTCCCACAGACTTCACATCGGCAAGCCATTTCGAATCCTCCTTGATACAGCTAACTTTGCGAGGAACAGATGATACCCGATCGCGAGCGCGAATGCAAGTCGCCGGAAAATTGCCCATGGCTTGCGGCTTGACAGCCCCCAGACCGGGCGCTATAAGTTACCGCACTGCGAAGAGTCCCGCCAATACTTGCAAAGAATAGGAAGATGCATGGGCCTGCTGGATTTTTTTGCCAGTAAGACTGTCGTTGGTCTCGATATCGGATCCTGGGGTGTAAAGGCGGTCTTGCTCAAGGAGGCCTCCAAGGGGTACCACCTGGTCACCATGGGCATGGAGCCGTTGCCGCCAGAGGTCGTCGTCGACGGCACCATCATGGATGCCGGTGTCGTCGTGGAGGCGATCGGTCGCCTTTTTGGAAAGACCGGCATCAAGATCAAAAACGTCGCACTGGGGGTGAGCGGCACTTCCGTAATTGTGAAGCGCATCAAGGTGGGGCGGCGTTCCCCCCAGGAGCTGAGGGAATCGATCTCGTTCGAGGCCGAGCAATACATCCCGTTCGACATTGACGACGTCAACATCGACTACGAAGTTATTGAAAACCCGATGTCGGCGGATTCGCCGGAAGTCGACCTGATTCTCGTCGCCGTCAAACGCGAGAAAGTTGACGAGAATACGGCAATTGTAGCGCAGTCGGGTCTGCAACCGGTCATCGTGGATGTCGATGGTTTCGCGCTGCAGAACTGCTTTCAGGCGAACTACGACACCGAGCGGGGAGAAGTTGTTGCACTGATCGATATCGGAGCGGCCGTCATGAATATCAACATTCTTCATGATGGCGTTCACATGCTCTACCGCGATATTTCCGTCGGTGGGAACCAGTACACGGACGCCATGCAACGGGAGCTTCGCGTATCTTACGAACAGGCAGAGGCGCTGAAGAGAGGCGATCACGTAGACGGCGTCGCCCTGAAAGATACTGCCGAGATCCTGGATCAGGTGACCAAGGACATCTCGATGGAAATCCAGAGGTCCTTCGACTATTTTCGGGCCACGACCGGAACGGACCAGATCGACAAGGTCTACCTGACCGGCGGTTGCACCAAGATCCATGGAATTGATCGGTATTTCGCGGCACGCTTGGGTTCGACGGTCGAGTTTCTGGACCCGTTTCGGCGCATCGAGGCACCGAAACAGTTTGCCGGACGCGATGCTGCCGAGTGGGCGCCATTCATGGCCGTGGCTATCGGTTTGGCGATGAGGAGGCTGGGCGACAAATGATCAGGATCAACGTCCTGCCGGTCGAGCGCGGGGCTTCGCAGAAAATTTACTTTCAGATCGCGGGTGCGATCCTGCTTCTGGTTGCCACGCTCGGGGCGATATCGTTCTTGGCGGTGCGGCAGTCGCGCCAACTCGAGGATCGGCGGCAACTGCTCGCCGAAAGCAGAAAGAAGCTTCAGGAGCTGCAGCGGGTTCTCCAGGAAATCCAGGAGTTCGAAAAGGAACGTCAGACGCTGGAAACCAAGCTCAATACGATCAAGTCGCTGCGCGAAAGCCAGAGGTCGTCCGTGGAGCTGCTCAACGAAATCAGCATAAAGCTCCCGGACGGCGTGTGGTTGGACCGCATGGTGCAGCGAGGAGACGGTCTCACGATCGATGGCGTCGGCGTAAGCTGGAACTTCATCAGCGAATTCGTGGCGGCGCTCAAGGACCAAGGGAGACCTGCCGAAGAGCGTCTATTCTCCGACGTGATCGTCGCGAAAATCGAGAATCGTGACATCAAGAGAGGTTATCAGCTCTCGTATTTCAGCCTTCGCTGCCGATACCGGGGGAAGTGACCATGATCGAGTTTCTCGAAAAATTCTCCGATACGCAGAAGTACGCGGCGACTGCTGTCCTGATCGTGGCTCTGCTTACCGCGTTCTACTTCGTGAGCTACAAGGGTAATGAAGAAGAGATCGCGCGCCTTGACGAGCAAACCGCATGGCTGAAGGCGAAGATCCAGGAAGCGCAGGCCACGACCGCGCAATACGACGATTTCCGCAACAAGGTCGCTCTGGTGCGAGCCCAGCTCAACCGCACCCTGGACGTGCTACCGCACGAGGACGAAATGGAAACGCTGATCACGGCGATTCACGGACTCGCCGCACAGTCGGGCCTGCACCTCGGGAAGTTTGTGCCGGGAGCGACGATCACGCACGAGTTCTTCGGCGAGATCCCGGTCCAGATCAATGCCCAGGGCGGCTACCATCAGGTTGGGAAGTTCTTCGAGCGTATCGCCAACGAGTCCCGGATTGTGAACATTGGCAATCTGTCGATGAAGAGCACGCGCCGGCTCGACCCCTCCGTTGAATGCGAATTTGTGGCCCGGGCGTTCTTTTTCCAGGGAGCGAACAAATGATGCCTCGGTTCGTCGACACACGGCGGGCAGCGCAGTCCCCTGCCGGCTGGAGGCTTCGTCTGATCTTGGGTAGCTTGGTGGTGCTCAACATAACCGTGGCGGCAGCGGCTGCGGAGAACACACCGACACCGCAGCCGGAGGACAGCGCTGCACCGCCCGAAGTGACCGGGGCAGCAACCGGCGCCACGGAAGCGGCCGGGGCAGCCGAGAACACGAATCTCGAGGGAATTCTTTCCGACGCCCCGCACTTTCTGTACGATCCGGGAGGGCGGCGCGATCCGTTCCGGTCGCTGCTGCAGGCGGGTGAAGAAGAGGAAGGCATTGATCGCGAAAAGGGTCCGGCCGGGACCAATATCGACGAGCTCGTTCTCAAAGGTATTTTGAAAGACCAGAATGGTAAGTTCTACGCGCTCATGGTCGCCAATGATGCCAAGACGCACCGCATCTATGCTGGCGACAAGGTCTGGGATGGGCGCGTGGCAGAGATCAAAGCGGACGAGGTCATTTTCGAGCAGGCGGTCATCAATCCGATCGATCAGAAAGAGGAGACCCCGAGAATGATCGAGGTCAAGCTGCGGTCGACGGGGAAACGCTAGAGCGGCCTTGGTCATGCAGGGTTCGCGGGCGCGTGGAGGGACGATGCCAAAGAAAACGCCGTTATGAAGTGACCACGGCGAGTGTTGCTCGTAGGAGGATGGTGCTGAGGGTTACTAGGGATGCACGATCAGCATGGTTCGTCACGTCTTGTCACCAGTAATTAGGAGGGTACAGATGAAGCAACAAAGTGGCGGTGGCTCTGGGCGAGCGGCACTTCGCGGAACCGCTGTGCTGTTGGTTGTTTGCGGGACCTTGCCGGCACTGGCCGGAGTTGCCTTTGCCGGCCCGGATGAGCAGGAGCCCGGCGTCATCGCGAACGCGGCGACAGATGCCACTGGCGACGCCAACGAGATGGTAAGCCTGGCGGTGCAAGCCTCCGGGTCAAGCGGTGGAGCTGACGTGCTCGTGGCGTTTGGCCGACTCCCCAAGTACGAGGTGTTTGAGCTTCGCGATCCTGCGCGCATTGTGCTGGACCTCGCGAACACCGACGCCACGAAAGTTGCCGGCGACCAGGCGGTCTCCGTAGAGTCTGTGCACTCCGTACGCGTCTTTCAGTACAACCAGGACGGCAACACCCTGGCCAGGATGGAAATCGAGCTCGATGCGCCTACGGCGTACGAAATCAGCGAGCAAGGCAATTATCTCGTGCTGCACCTCGGCGCCGGATCGCCCGCAATAGCGGTGGTGCCGGAACCGGCCAGCTCCGAGGTTGCCCAGGCCGCGGCCACAGAATCGCCCGCTGCGGCGCCCTCACAAGATGAGGCCCTGCTCGCATCGGCGGTAAACCCGGCGGCACCCACGGCCGAGGAACCCGTCGATGCCGCGCTTCTGGAGGCAGCCGACTCGCGCGAGAGCGGCGCCGATGTCCGCACATACTCGGCCGACGACCCCGAGATTCGCAAGCTGCTCGAGGAGACACCGATGCTGGCCCAGGCGACCGGTGCCCGCACCAGCAACATCACCGGCTCGCCAAGCGCGGCTGCACCGGCCAAGCAATACACCGGCGAACGCATCAACTTTGACCTGAAAGACCTCGACATCATCGACTTCTTGCGCGAGATCGCCCAGATTTCGGGGTTCAATATCTCCGTCGACCCAGGTGTCAGCGGCAAGGTGACTCTGTACATGGTAGACGTGCCCTGGGACCAGGTCCTGGAAATCGCCCTCAAGAACAACAACCTCGAGAAAGTCATCGAAGGAAACGTCATGCGCGTGGCGACCGTCGAGAAGCTGAAGCGGGAAGAGGAAGAGCGGCTGCAGCTCGAGGAAGCAAAACGACTCGGCGTGCCGCTGGAGACCAAGATCTTCTATCTATCCTACTCCAAGCCCAACGAAATGAGTGGCATTCTGCTCAAGCAGTTGTCCAAGCGGGGTGAGCTCATCGTCGATCGGCGCACGAACTCGCTGATTATTGCGGACATTCCCGACCGCATGCGCAAGATCGAGCAACTGGTGGACGAGCTCGACGTGCGCACCCGCCAGGTCGTGATTCAGGCCCAGATCGTCCGCACTACAAAGCTTTTCTCGCGCAGTCTCGGCATTTCCTGGAACCAGAGCTTCACCATGGATGCGGAGCACGGGAACACCAGCGGCTATCGGTTCCCGAACGCCTTCAACGAGGGCTCGGGCTTTAGTTGGGACGGTTCCGCGGACGGCGCCACGACGCCGCCTCCCGGCAGCCTGGTGCAGTTCGGCATGAGCGATATCCTCAATACGTTCCGGCTGCAGGTCGCCCTGCAAGCCGCCGAAATCGAGGGCGTAGCAAAGTCGCTGTCGAATCCGCGTATCTCTACCTCCGACAACGCCACCGCCATGATCACCAGTGGTAAGGAGATCGCCTATCAGGTCATTACCCGTGATGGACCAAAGACGGAGTTCAAGCAGGCGTCGATCACGCTGGCCGTGACCCCGCACATCACCAACGACAACTTTATCTCGCTCGACGCGCGCGTGACCAAGGACTCTCCGGACTTCTCCGTCGATCCGCCGGCAATCAATACGAACCAGGCGCAGACCGATGTGCTGATCCGCGATGGCGAGACGCTGGTCATCGGCGGCCTGAACCAGAGTGTGGAGGACACTGCTTACAACAAGGTGCCGTGGATCGCCAACGTTCCAGTCCTCGGGTGGCTCTTCAAGGGCAAGCGCGTCCAGAACAACTTCGACGACTTGCTTGTCTTCATCACGCCCCACATCATGGAATCCGAGGCGGTCAGCCTGCAGCCGACCGTACTGAACTAGAGGGAGGTGCGCAATGAAGTATGACTTCGGTTCTCGAATCGGGAAGATCGGCCTCCTTGCGCTAGCTGGGGCGGTCGCGTCTGTTGCATCGAGCTGCCAGACAAACCTGGCAGGGAACTCTGAGGCGCCTGTCTACCTGGTGTGGCAGTGTATCGCGCCTCCGGACTATGTCGTCAACGCCTTTGAGGTTGGCGCGGTGTACCTGTCTGATGTGATCATCGAAAGCAAGGAAAAGTGCGTGGGCAGCGAGTCAGAATGCCCTGGCCCGGACAAGTACGGCGACGTGCTCCTGGAGCAGCTCCGGATCAAGTACCGCCGAACCGACGGAGGAACAGACGTTCCGGGAGATACCGTGTTCAACATTTCCGGAAAAGTCCCGGCGAACGGGGATTTGCACGTAGCCCATTGGCTGGTGCTGCTGACGGAAGATCAAAAGCTGACCCCCCCGATTTCCGACCTGAACACCTATGGTGTCGAGCTGGCTACCGGCCTCACGCACATTCAGCTCGACGCCGAGCTCTATCTGCACGGCAGGACCATCGCCGGAGACGACCTGGTCGCCCGCGCGACTGTCCCGATTCGCGTCTGCTCCTCAGTCTTCGATACGCATTGCTTAGCTGAAGAGAGGACAGAAGGTACATGCCAAAACTAGGGGAGAGGGCCATGACGACCACAGGAGCAGGACGATTCTATTGGGCGCTGCGCGGCACTGCGGTGGTGGCCTGCGCGGTGCTGCTTGTCGGGCTGTTTTCCGCCTGCGACAACTCGCTCGATGAGCAATACGGGGAGACCGGAGACAGCGAGGTCAACCCCGATGTAGATGCAATCAATGTCAGCATGAGCCCGGCGGATTTGCCGGCGGACGGCCAGTCGGAGGCGAGCGTCTCTGCGCGCGTCACGCACAAGGGAGTTGCCGTAAAAGGCGCTTCCGTCGTCCTCTCGGCTCTCGGCGGTGGGGTGTTCAAGCAGAACAAGAGCACCTCGATCTCGGGCAGGACCGACGGAAACGGGACGTTTGCGTCGACGCTTGTCGCGGGCCTGACCCCCGGACGATATAGCCTTCTGGCGCGGGTAGGATTCCTTGGAGCCGGCACGGAATTCGCGCTCACGGGCAGTGGACCGGCGCTATCGGTGGAGTTCCGCGGCGAATCCAAGTACGCCGATGGCAACACCTCGGTGCCGGTAGTCGCCACGCTGACAGCTTCGGGAAGATACGTGGCAGGCAAGAGGATCCTGTTCGAAGCGTCGCGCGGTTGCTTCGATGACCTGAACAGCGCCGGTGGCCGGATCTGCCCTGTGGAGGAATACACCAACGAGTTCGGGCAAGCATCGGTGAACTTGGTCATGCCGCTGTTGCCAATCGGCACCAAGGACGAGAGCATCACGGTCATCGCCAAGGTGTCGCCGGCGGAGGACTTCGTGGCCCCGGATGCGGTGGACCACCTGCGGGTCGAAAACATCGGATACGTCGATGTCGTTGATGTCGAGTGCAATAATGTCACCCGCTTCGACAATGTTGGCGCACTCATGTGCACAAACCTGAACGACCCCAATTCGGCGCTGTGTGCCGAGCAGGTATGCAATATCTACGTACGCGTCCGCAGCATGCGCAAGGCGCCCGTTGACAACGTCTGGGTGACGTTCGCAATCGAGGGACCGGGTGAGATCCGGCCGACCACGGCGTTGCTCACCGACCGGGATGGCATCGCGTGGGCGTCGCTGCAGGTCGACAGGGAACCCTGCGGGTCGGTAATCGGCGTGACGGCCACCGCCGGAAAGGATGCCGTGTGTGACTTCTGTGCCCGCGACAGCACGGCTCATGGACGCGGAGTGTTCGTCTCGTTCATCACCGAGGTACACGAGAATTGCGATACTGAAGAATAGGAGCGATAGTCTCATAGAGTAGAGAGTCCCGGAGAGGCCGTCTCCGGCGCACGGGCGCGGGACGGCCTCTCCCCTTACAGAAACGATTACCGCGGGATGACCCAAATCCCGCCCTGACGCTCGGGAAGGAAACTATCTCATGGCCTTCGTGGTGGCGGAACCGTGCATCAAATGCAAGTATACCGACTGCGTGGAGGTTTGCCCCGTCGACTGTTTCTACGAGGGCGAGACCATGCTCGCGATCAACCCGGAAGAGTGCATCGACTGCGGCGCTTGCGTGCCTGAATGCCCGGTGGACGCGATTTTCGACGAGCAGGAGCTGCCGGCCAAGTGGAGCGAGTACAAGGAGCTCAACGACAAGTACTCGCGCGAATGGCCAAACATCACCGAAAAAAAGGACGCACTGCCGGACGCCGACGAGTTCAAGGATCGCGTGAACAAGCGGTCTCACTTCTCGCCGAATCCCGGCGCGTGACGGTGCGGACTGCCCGATGGACGAGTTTGGAGATAGACTCGAGTACTTCTACCGAAAGCATCCGTCGACGCGGCTCTTCTATCCGCTCGCGGAGACCTACCGCCTTTCAGGCCGACTCGGGGAAGCCATAGCGATCCTGCAGTCCGGGTTACAGCATCACCCGGACTATGCCGCCGCCAGGCGCAGTCTCGTGGTTGCGCTCCGCAGCGATCGCAGGCGCGACGAGGCGGCGCGGGAGCTCAAGACGCTGGTGAGCTGGCTGGAGGAGCAGGGTCTTTCCGTAGAGGCGCACGAAGAGCTCGAAAGGCTGTCTGACAACGAAGCGGTGGAGACCAGAGCCGGAACACGCCCGGAGGCTCTGCCGGCGGCGGATGTGGGCGCAAGACGGCCAAGGCTCAAGACCGACCTGGAGGCAGGCGAAGGCGAGGAAAACCTGTCCGACACCCTGCGGTTGTCCCGCCTGCCGCTGTTTGAGGAGCTGGAAAGGGCGAGCGCCGAGGGGCGGACAGCGGACGACTCCGCGGCAGCGTCCGAGGACGCACGAGACGCTCTGGACGTGCTGCCGTTCGCGCCGGAGCTCGACAGCCGGACGATGACGGATGAGCTCCTCGCTGATCCCTGGGCAGACGTGCTCACCACGGCACGGTCGTCGCAGGAAGATATCGCCGAACGGTTTCCCGACAGCGACGATCTGTTTGAGGTTGACGAGGAGGACGAGGAGATCTTCCTGGAGGCTCCCGGGGGCGACGCAGCGCCGGACCAGAACGACGAAAGTCCGCTGGCGACGCGGACATTGGCTGACCTGTACATGTCGCAGGGCCATTTTGTCCAGGCTGCCGAGATCTTTCGGCAGCTCGTCGCGCAGCGGCCTGGAGACTACGCGCTGGAGAGTGCGCTGCGCGCGGCCCTCGCAGCGCAGACGACGCAAAAGCTCGGCGAGAAGTCGGCGCGCACCGAAGGGGTGCCGCCGATGAGCGCCAGCGAGGCCCGGGCGCTGCCTGACCTCGAGCGCTTCTTGAAAGGCGTCCTGAGGGTAAAGGCCGAGCGCGGTATCGGCCGGGTGACATAGGGCGACAAATTATGGACTTCAAGTCCGGTCTCGAGCAGATTCTGGAGAGAGTGGCCGGGAGCCTGGGGGCTAGCCTTATCGGCGCCGATGGGCTCTCAGTGACGGAGGTGTCGCGCGATGCCAAGCTCGACTTGACCTCGATCGCGGCGGAGTATTCAACGATCCTCAAGAATGCGCGGCGCGCCGTCGACGCCATGAGCTTCGGCGTGCTGGAGGAAATCGCGGTCGTGACGGAGAGCTTCGCGTTACTGCTGTGCGCCGTAACCGACGAGTATTACCTGGTGCTGGCAATCGGAAGAGCGGAGCTGAATTACGGCAAGGGGAGATACGAGCTGCGGCGGGCGATAGCTCAGTTCAGAAAGGAGCTCTCCTGATCGCCGTGCGTATTCTCGTGCTGCATGGACCGAATCTGAATCTTCTCGGGCGCCGGAACGTCACGCAATACGGCACCGCGACGCTCAAGGAAGTCGATGACATGATGCAGAGAGTCGCACGGGAGCTTGGGGCCGCCGTGGAATGCCACCAGACCAGCTCGGAGGGCGAGATCGTCGACATGCTAGGCAAGGCGCCCGACGACTTCTCCGGCGTGGTGCTCAATCCCGGGGGCTACTCGCACACGAGTGTTGCCATTCGCGACGCAGTAGAATTCGTGCGGGAGCAGGGCCTCCCCGTTGTCGAGGTTCATTTGTCGAACGTACACGCAAGAGAATCATTTCGCCGACCGCTTACCGCGGGCGCTGCCAGCGGGTTTATTGCCGGGCTCGGGCCGACCGGTTACGGTCTTGCCATCAGGGCCGTCGCGGCAATCGCCGGCGTCGATGTGAAAGGAAATTACGATGATCTCAACCGCTGAGTTCAGGAGAGGGCTCAAGATCGAAATTGACGGCGTCCCGTACCGCATCGAGGACTTTCAGCACGTGAAGCCAGGAAAGGGCGGAGCGTTCGTGCGCACCCGGCTCAAGAGCCTCAAGACGGGCCAGGTCATTGAACGGACGTACCGATCGGGCGAGAAGGTAGACTCGCCCAACCTGGAACAGCGCGAGGTCGAGTACCTCTATCGGGACGGCGATCTGTTCCACATGATGGATTCAGGTACCTACGAACAGTTTGCCCTGAACGCCAACGAGGTCGGCGATGCGAAGGACCTGATGAAAGAGAATACGCGGCTGTCGATTCTCTTTCATGACGGAGTCGCGATCAGCGTCGAGCTACCCAATCAGGTCGTCCTGGCCGTAGTCGGGACCGAACCCGGTGTTCGTGGCGATACCGCCTCGGGAGGCTCAAAGCCAGCGGTCCTCGAGACGGGTGCCACGGTGCAGGTGCCGCTATTCATCAATGAGGGTGATCTCATCAAGGTGGACACGCGGAGCCGGGAGTACCTGGAGCGCGGGTGAGCGGCGGTGGAGTCGCCCGTTCGCAGAGCGGCAATGGGTGTTCCTCGCGGCGGTGAGAGCTCAGTCCGAGACCGGTTGACCGGGCTGTACGTCATCACCGACGCGCTTCCGAGGGGGCAGTGGTCTGCGGGCACCGGCGAGCAAGAGTGCTGGGAGGAGTGGGCTTCGTGCACCGTAGCGAAGGTGCGCAAGGCGCTCGCAGGGGGAGCGGCGCTCGTGCAAATGCGGCTCAAGGATGTGTGCGCGGCGCGGCAACTCGAGCTCGGCGGCGCGCTAAGAGCAGCATGCGGGGAGCGCGACGCGCTATTCCTCGTCAATGACCGGTGCGACCTGGCGGCAGCGCTTGACGCCGATGGCGTCCACCTGGGACTGGACGACCTCCCGATACGGGCGGCGCGCCAGCTCCTGGGAAAAGGCAAGGTCATCGGCGCCACGATCCGCCACCGCGATCAGGCGCAAGCCGCGGAGGCTGCGGGTGCGGACTACGTATGTCTGGGGCCGCTGTTTCGGGCGATTGCCAAGGCCGTAGATCACCCGCCGGTGGGGCTCGCGGAGCTGGTGGCGACGAGGGCTGCGACCACGCTACCACTCTTTGTCATTGGGGGAATCGGCCTGGATTCTGTAGCGCAGATTGCGGCATCAGGTGCCGATGGGATTGCGGTCATTTCCGCAGTCATGCGGGCGAGCGATCCCGAGCTCGCGGCGCGGGACCTGAGCGCCGCTTTCGAAATAACTGTGTCAAGCACCGAGGCCGAGCGAGAAGGCCGCTGGCGAGGAACGACGACGAAGCGTATCAATGGAGCGATACGGTGAGGAGGAGAGACGAAGCCGGCGGCCTTCGCAGCCGGCCGAATGCAACAGTTATTTCGTTACGGGTCCTTACGGCAAGTAGTCCGAGTGGCGGCTCGGGGGATGGAACGTACCGCGCGGAGGTAGCCGGCGCTGGGCCGTGAGCTCCCCGTCGTCGATAGACGGGAGCGCCGCCGCCGAGTTGAGGTGCTTCGCGGCGCGGAACGCGTCCGTGATGGACCAGATCATGACGACCCACCCGAGGAGAAAAACCCACGTCAGGGCGGAAAAAAAGAACATGCCAATGCCCTTCCCGATCTGGCCGTTGTAGACCTGGCCGAGGCCAGGCATGAGGAAGCTCAAGAGGCCTGCCAGAAAGGGGTCCTTGATGGGAGTCTTCCGCGCGGCTCCGGAAGGAGATCCTGCCACAGACGGGGGAGTGGCGCTCTCCGGCTGGAGTGCCCCGCGCTGGAGGCTCAAGGGGGGCTGAAGGCCAGCGGCGGGGATGCCGCGAAAAGCCTCGCGGGCACAGGCATCGCAGAAGTTGCGGCCGGCAAGCTTGTTTCGGCAAGCTTCGCAAACAGGGCTGCCGCAACCCGTGCACATGGCTACGGCAGGTCGCCGCGTGTGAATGAAGCAGCCGAGCCCCTGGTCCAGAGGCGCCGGTGGCGACGGAGCCGCGGCGGGCGCCGAGGGGGGCACGGCCGGGAGCTCGTCGAGCGGTTCTATCCACGGCGGAGGCTCCACGTAGAGGGTCTGCCCGCAGGCCCGGCATCGCATTCGCGCCCCCGTGGCGGGGATGCAGGCGAGATCCACCTGGTGCGAATGGCCGCAGCCGGTGCACAGGACGGTCATGTGTGGTCTCCGACGGGCAGGCTCCGCGGTCGCTCTTCGCAGGACGGAAAGCGGTACACGATGGTGCCATCGGACTCGTCGTTGGACACGTCGCCGTGGCCATGAATGACGAGCCGTTCCAGAGTTTCTTGCGCCTCGGCGACGGAGACGCCGGCCCGCGTGGCCGCCTGGACCGCCGTGATGGTCCCGCCGCAGTCGCTGGTGGCCGCGAGTATGAGCTGTTCGAGCTCGGCCTGCTGAGAGCGCTCGGCAAGCAGGCGGCCGCGCTGAAAATGGCGGATGCCGAGCGCCAGGGACACGGCGCCGGCGACCCCGACCGCGACCGAAACTACGGGGGAGCCGATGAAGACGAGTGGCATGCTGATCATGAGGAGCACAGCGCCCTGCAGGGCCATGGTGCTACCCAGCGCGTGTGCTTGCCGCGCCGCGTCCTGGCGGCCGCGCGCATAAGCGGCCGATGCCGGCGCGCTCTCGCCGGCATCGGTGTCGCCTTCCGTTTCGCGCATTGTGGGTCCCCTGGGAGACCAGCGCGGCTCGGATTGGCCGGCCGCAGACGGCGCATTGGCAAACGTCTCGTGGACGGCCGGGAAAAAGTCGCGCAAGCACGCCGCACAGAAGTTGCGGCCGCCGATCTTGTTCCTGCACGATTCGCACAGGAACTTGCCGCAGCCTGTACATCCGACGACTGCCGGTACGATGTCATGAAAAAAACAGGGGACCACTGCCGTCACTGCGTGATGAAGGTGGCCGGCGCGCTACCTTGTTATGCCGCCGCCTGAGAGAAACATACAGCGCGGCGCGGCGGCTTGTCAATTTGGCGCCGAGACCTAAATCCACCGCTCCGCGGGAGATGAGCCGCTGACAACTGTAGTTGCCAATGGTAACCGCCGGTTGACGATGAGAGCAGGTGCGGCAGAGGCGAGGTGATCGGTGCGCATTCGGACTTGGCGTGGCGCTTGCAACCGGATCTTGCGGCATCGTGAATCAGAAAGGAGAGCGAAATGACGAAAAAGAAAAGAGCAGGCGGCTGGATCGGAGCCCTCTGCCTGGGTATCGGCATGGTGGCAGTTAGCGCCGGATTTGCACCGGTCCCTCCAAAGATCGTGCGCGCACCGCGCTGGACTGTTGTCGGCAGCGAGGGGTGCATCCTGACGGTCGAGGAGGAGCAGAGTCACGACGAGCTGGTGACTGACGTGTGCCGGTGGCTGCCGTGGAGCGCGGCCAGAGAAATAGCACAGGTCGGTGTCGTGCTGTCCCTGCGCGGGCGCGACCTGGCCGAGGAGGAGCGCCGGCGGCGGATCATCAGTGCGCTCCAAGATACCCTGACGGCTAGACAAACAGCTCGTCGACGAGCAGGCCCGCCGATGTGACTCCTTGCTGGGAAAGATAGGCTTCCAGGAGGCTACCGGAGCCCGCGCGGCGCGACGGCGAATCAATTGTCGCCAGCGCTGAGCCCAGGCTTTCGGCGAGCCTATCCATGGTGCCGGAATCCGAGATGGCCCGGTCCAGGACGCTGGTGACGCGCCCGGCAAAACCCTCGGGGCCCGCCAGGGTCTCCTTTACGGCGGCGCTCGCCTGGCGAAGTCGATCGGCCAGTGTCTGCGTGTCGATGATCAGCGTACCATCGTTGGAGGTGTAGATCCCGAGGTCCTCCAGCCGCTTGCTGGTCAATGGCACCGGCAAGCTTCGCTCCGGCCTTGCCCAGAGGGTATTTGGATCCAGAAAGGTCTGCCGCGCCTTGTCCGCAGGCGTAAGGCCTTTTTGGGCGCGATACAGTCCGATTTCCTCGGGGGCAGGGGCGGACGAGCCCGCGGCGCTGGGTGTGGCTGCGCCGATCAGGTCGTAGCGCATGTTGGTGACCGGGGCGTCGTATCGGAAGCGTCCGCCGGTCGCCTGTTCCGCGCTGACTGCCGAAGACGCCTGGTTGTACAGCGACACGAGTCGGCCGATCGCGGTTGCCGCGCGCTCAGGGGATGGGAGTATGGTCAACGTTACCGGCTTCTGCGACGTGTCGCGTACCGCAAGCTGCAACCCTTGGGGAAGTGCGGGGTGGTCTACGATCGTGTTTGTAGGAGCGGCGACTTCCTTGCCGTCGAAAAGCAGGCGGGCATCCGCTCCCGGCTGAACGGGATGCTTGATAATGCGATTGCCGGCAAGTGTCGTCTGAAAGAACCCGACCTGCTCCAGGACCAAGTCCGAGTCGCGAATGCGGAGACCGGCCTTGCCCGGGGACCCGGCCTGCAGGTGCAACGCACCGTCGGTGTCGATGGCGGCGATGACGCCGTGTTGGGCGGTTCCGCCGCCAAGCACGCCATCGGCGTCGGCGTCCTCACCTTCGTCAAGCGCGCCGTCCCGGTCGGCGTCCTCGCCATAGTTGATGAGGCGCTCCAGGTCGAGCAGCGACTGCCCGGCTGAAACGCTCACCGTGTGTTGCCCCAACTGAAAATCACCGGCTACACCCAGAGGGGCGGCGATGTTCGTTTGCGGGTCGGACTTGATCCGCTCGGCGCTTGCCACGCCGAGCACGGACACGGCGTGTTGATGTCCGCCGGAGGCCGCAGTCGAGGCCGCCGTGAGCACAGCGGGCTGAGAGGAGAGGACGGAAACCTGACGCAGCGAGCTACCTTCGCGCGCGAGCGGTTGAATCCCGCTGTGGCTGTTCTGAAGGACCGCCACCAGGCCGTCAAGGGCGCGAAGCTTGTCGATGATGGCCTGTCGATCCAGAACGTCCAAACTGGAGCTGGCGAGTCTCAGGACCGTCGACGTGTCGGCGCTCGCCTTGTTTTCGGCTTCCCGCGTTCGCTGCTCGTAGGAGCCGAGACGTGCCGCAGCGGCTGCCGGTGAATCAATCAGGAACCGTTCGGGAAGGTACCCGCGGGTATCGACGGGCAGGCCCCGCCTCCCCGTGCGGACAAACGCTGCCGGAAAGACCGGCCTGTCAATGGCAAACATCATTGTGACGGCACCCCGACCGAGTCCGATGAGGCGTCCCGGCAAGCGCTGTCGCCGCTTCCGCCAAAAGATCGTACTGCGACGCGATGTCGGTTGCAAGACAGCCGATCGCTTGCCATGTTCTTGACCGATTCTCGGGAGGCATGGTATGATCATAAGAGGCTTTGGTTGGATGCTCAGCGAGCACCCGTCCCGACGTGGCGCGGGATTCTGGCGAAGGAGAGGATCTGATGGGGTTTTTCAGTCGGATTTCGGATGTCTTCCGGGCGAATGTCAACGACATGATCGACCGCGCAGAGGATCCGGAAAAAATGCTGGACCAGGCGCTTCGAGACATGCAGTCGTCGTATCAGAAGGCCAAGACCGAAGTCGCCAAGGCCATTGCGGACAAGAAGAAGCTCGAGCTGAGTTTTCGACACGCGGCCGAAGAGAGTCTGGCCTGGGAAAAGAAGGCCATGATGGCAGTAGAGGCGGGCAAGGACGACCTGGCTCGCGAGGCATTGGCCCGCAAGCGCAGCGGCCAGCAGCTTGCTGACAACTGGAAGTCGCAGCTCGATGAGCAGTCGAACATGGTCGAACAGCTCAAGACCCAGTTGCGAATGCTCGAGGGCAAGATCGAGGAGGCACGGCGGAAAAAGAATCTCCTGCAAGCCAGAGCGCGGCGAGCGGCGGCTCAGCAGAAGATCCACGCGACGATGGCCTCGGTCGGCGACACGAGCGCCTTCGACACGTTCGCCAGGCTGGAGGCCAAGGTAGTCGACATTGAAGCGCGCGCTGCCGCGGTAACGGAGGTATCAGGAGATACACTGGACGACAAGTTCGCAGCCCTCGAGGCGGGACCGATCGGCGTAGACGACGATCTCTTGGCCCTCAAGGCGAAGATGGGCCTGAAGGAGCTCCCCGAAAGCACCTCCTGAGAGGCGCGCTCGAGGCGGATATCGTCAGATACTACGCGTGTTGGGACGTGGAGCATCCGCGAGCGAAGGCGGACGCCCTACCTCTCCGACCTCGGGGACATGCGAGGGAGGTGCGGCTGGGGATGTTGCCATATTTTGACGAAACGACCCTCAAACTGCTTTCCGATATTATTGGGCCCTGCCTTGACCGCAAAGTTCTGGCGCGCTTCTTTTACGGAAACTACGACCTCATCCGGCAGCAAGAAATAAAGCTGCATATCATCTGGTGCAAGAACTGCCAGGTCGTATTCAACCAGTACTTGGAGGATCTCGAGGGAAAGGTGTCGACATGCCCTCCCCCCGAGTACTACGAAGACCTCTTCAAAGACAAGGGCATCAACGAGAAGATCGTATCGATCATGCACACGCTTCAATGCGAGCGATGTATGGAACGGTACGCCAGCGCCCGCGGCGACGACATGTACCTGGATCGTTACGAGGAGCGCCTCGTGGCCTACAGTGACCCGGTCAGCCGTCTCCGCCACCTCCGCTATCTGATCGTGCGGCGCCGGCGCGGTCCGGAAACTTCGTCCGAGGGATAGAGCCAGGCGCGCTCCTTCTCGCTTCGGTCGGATCAGACAGGGCGAACCAGCGAAATGATCGAAGCGGTGGGGCTAGGTAAGATCTACGAGGGTTGCCGCGCCGCGGCGCTCAGCGACTTTGACCTGCAGTGTCGGGCGGGTGAGGTCGTGGGGCTTCTCGGACCCAATGGTGCCGGCAAGACCACGGCACTTCGCATTCTCAGCACGGCGGTGGCTCCGACCTTTGGGAGGGCGCGGGTAGGTGGTCACGACATCCGCACCGATGCCCGAGCGGTGCGGCGCAGCGTCGGATTCCTGTCGGGTGACACGGGCCTGTATGGCCGTCTGACGGCCGAGGAGACGCTGCGCTTTTTCGCTCGCTTGTTCGGCATCAGAGGGCACCAGCTCTCGAGTCGAATGGCCGAAATCGCCGCCCTGCTCGACTTGTCCCCATTCCTCCGAACGCGTTGCGACCGCCTTTCCAGCGGCCAGCGCCAACGCGTGTCCATCGCCCGCACCATTGTCCACGATCCGCCGATCCTCATCCTCGACGAAGCGACCGCCGGCCTGGACGTGCTCTCGTCGCGAACGATCATTTCGTTTATCAAACGTTGCAGGGATCGCGGCCGGGCGGTCCTTTTTTCGACGCACATTCTCTCCGAGGCCGAGCGCCTCTGTGACCGGATCGTGCTCCTCCACCAGGGCAAGCCGGTGTTTGGCGGCACGACTTCAGCTCTGAAGACGCAGACCGGCGCGCAAACGCTCGAGGACGCCTTTCTCTCGCTGATCGCTGGAGCCGAATCGTGACCTCGCGCGAGCGCATTCTGATCCTCTTCCTGAAAGAGATGCGAGATGCCCTCCGGGACAGGCGCACGATTTTCACCATGCTGTTTCTCCCGGTCCTCCTCTACCCCTTGCTGATCGTGACCGTGATTCAGATGCACCGCATGCACGCGCGATCCGCTCGCCAGCGTACCTTGAACATCGGATATGCAGTCCGCGACCCTACTCCACCGGCGACCGCCGCAGCAATCGATGCTTCGCTGATTCGCCGCCTCGATGGGCTGCCACAGGTCGCGGCTCGAGCCGCCCCAGAGATGGAAGCCGAGGCGCGCGGCGAGGTGGTGGACGGGAAGTTGGACGCGTTGGTGATATTTCCTCGCGATCTCGCTGACCGGCTAGCCCGCCTCGAACAGACCGAAGTCGTCGTGTTTGTCGACGAGGCCGAGTCGCGATCCAACGAGGCCGGCAAGCTTCTCGCGGAGCTGCTACGGGACGTGGGCAAGGAGGCGCTCACGAGCCGCCTCACGGCTTTGGGGCATGACGCTGCTGCCGCCGCCCCTCTCCTGGTGCGCACGGAGAACGTGGCCACTCCGGAGAAAATGGGAGGATACCTGCTCGGCAGCCTGTTTGCCTACCTGCTGCTGTTCGTCACCATGCTGGGTGCATACTACCCCGCGATTGACCTCGGGGCGGGCGAGCGTGAGCGGGGCACGCTGGAAACCCTGGTCGTATCACCTCTTGAGCGGTGGGAAATTTGCGTGGGGAAGTTCCTGGCCGTGTTTACGTTTTCCACAGCCACGGCGGTGCTGAATCTGCTGAGCTTGGCGGCGACCTTTCGGTATGGGCTGGCGCTCGGGAAGCAGGGCGCCGATGCGCTCGGCGGCTTGGGGCTGCGCATCGACGCGAGTGTGCTTGCGCTGATCCCGCTCATGATCATCCCGTATTCGGCACTCTTTTCCGCGCTCATGCTGTTCATTTCCTTCTTTGCCAAGACCTTCAAGGAGGCGCAGACCTATCTGTCGCCCATCATGTTGCTGATGTTGCTGCCGATGATTGCCATGATGCTACCCGGCACGCGGCTATCGCCCGTGCTCATACCCGTTCCGGTGCTCAATCTGTGCCTCCTGTTCAAGGATGTCCTCGTGGGAAAGGGGACCGTGCTTGGCGTGCTCGGAGTGATTGGCACCAACACGGCGTACGCGCTGCTCCTGTTAGGGCTGGCGATGCGCGCATTCACGAGCGAATCCATTGGTGGCGGTGCGTCCCTACGAGCGGCGCTGTGGCGGTCGGTGCGGCGCCTCCCGCCTGCCGATGTCGCCGGCGGACAGTCGTAATGCAGCTTCTCGACCCGTGGTCCGAGCCGCTTCCAGCGGCGTGGCGGCAGATGGAAGAGGTGCCATCTCACAAACAAATCGCATCCATTTTTCTGGTCCCCTCGTGCGACATGGTCTGTCCCTTCTGCGCCGCCGACACCGACCTCGATACCATGGCAGCGGCGCAAGCAAGGTTGCTGCTCAGGGAGCTCCGCCAGCGGAACATTCGCAATGTGGTATTCGGCGGCGGTGAGCCGTACCTGTGGCCCCATAATCTGCACGAGCTCTGTGAGTTCGCCCAGGATCTTGGCCATTTCGTCCAGGTCTGCACCAACGGCGGGACCCTACCGAGCGATTTTGCGGAAAGCCGCGCCGTAGACCGCTTTGTCTTACCGCTGGAGGCGATGAATCCCGAGCTCCATGACCGCCTGCGGATCTGGCCGCGCGGCGGCGGGCGGCACCATGCTGCAATCCTGACGCGCTTGAGACAGCTTACCGAGGCCGAAAAGCCGTTCACGATCTCGACGGTCGTCACCCGCAGCAACATCCAGGAGGTCGAGGCAATTGGCCGCTTCTTGCTGTGCCTTGCCCAGTCGGGAGCGCGCTTGCACGCGTGGCACCTCTATCGCTTCATCGCTGTCGGCAGGGCCGGCAGCCGCAACGCGGGCGCGCACGCGATCACGAGCGAAGAATTCAGTAACGCCTGCCGGCTGGCGCGCGCCAGCGCGCCGCGGGTGGCGATCTACGGGCGCATGAATATGCGACGCCCTAGCAGCGTCGAGTATTTCTGGTTGCAGCGCGGGACGTTACAGATCGGCAGTATTGCCTACGACCGCTGAATCCGGCGTGTCGCATTCGGCATGCGCACTGCCTGGCGCGCTTCCCGCGATCGCACGGACGACCACGCTGGCGCAGGTGAGGCCAAACGAGCCCGTAACGAAGCTAGCTGTGCCGTAGATGACGCGGCGCCCCTCGCAGGAATGGAAGTCGTTCTTGCCGCCAGGGCAGACGCACCGGAAACCCCTGCCCTGATCATAGGTGAGTGGTAGCGGCTGCTGGGGTGACTCCGTGGAGAAGACCGCGGGAATGCCAAAGTCCCCGTTCCCCGGAAACCCGTGCTCCTGTCGCAGAACGCGTCGCACCGCTTGCGCAAGTGGATCGACTCGGGTCTGGGCCAGGTCGGCGACGCGGATCAAGGTCGGGTCCATGCGACCGGCCGCTCCCGTGGAGCAGACGAGGCGGATCCCGTTACGGCGGCAATGCGCAATGAGGTGGCACTTGGCGGTCACGTTGTCGATGGCGTCGACCACGAAGCCAATGTCATCGCGGAGAAGTCGAGCGGCATTCGCGGCGCTGTAGAACTGCGGAACTGCCTCAACCCTGGCCTGGGGATTGACGAGCAGCAGGCGCTCGGCGAGGACCTCGGCCTTGGAGCAGCCGATCTTTCCTTTCAGTGCCTGTAGTTGCCGGTTGGTGTTCGTGACGCACACGCGGTCGAAGTCGATGAGGCGGAGATGGCCGATTCCACTGCGGGCGAGGGACTCCGCGGCGAAGGACCCGACGCCGCCGAGCCCGACGATGGCAACCGAGGAATCGAGAAGACGCCGCATGCCGGCGTCGCCGAGCAGGCGTCCGATGCGATCGAAGCGGCGATGAAGGCGGTATTCGTCCTCGATATCACCGGCGTCGGGGCCAGTGGACGGCGACAATGCCATCGTGGACATGGCTCAATTCTCCAGCAGGAAGAGCGATCTTGCGTTCGTGTACGTTAGCGACGCGATGTGCTCCGGAGAGGTATCGCGGAGATCGGCGAGCACCCGCACGATCTCGGGGAGGTTGGCGGGTTCATTGCGCCTACCTCCGGAGCCGTACGGCGCACCGTCCGGGCTGTCGGTCTCGCAGAGCAGCAAGTGCTCCCGCACGCGGGCGGCGGCGGCGCGCACCTTGCGCGCGTTCGGTGCCGTGATGGCGCCGCCAAGGGAGATGTGAAACCCGAGCCGCTGGTAGGCCTCCGCAATCTCCGGGCTCGCGCTGAATCCGTGGACCATGCCGCCGCGCGTCGGAGCACCGTCGGCGCCGAGGATCTCCAGTACCGTATCGTGAGCACGCACGACGTGCAAGACCACGGGAAGGTCGAGGCTGCGAGCGGCATCCAACTGCATCCGAAAGGCGAAGCGCTGTCGCGCCTGTGAATCGGCGGGGACCCGGGGCGAGCGATCGAGGCCGATTTCGCCTATGCCTACAGGCGTCTTCATCCCGGCGCCGCGGATCCGGCTGACGAGGCCCGCGATCGCCTGCTCAAGCTCCGCGGGAGTCGACTGGGCGGCAAGCCAGGGGTGCATGCCGAAGGTGACCGAAATGTCTGCGCAGTTTTCAGCCAGTTGGCATTGACGCGGCCAGCGGGCCGGTCCCACGCCCGCAACGACGAAACGCCGGACGCCGGCCGCTCTGGCGCGGGCCAGCACCTCGTCGAGGTCATCGGCGAAACGCGGATCGTCGAGATGACAATGGGCATCCAGCACGGTATCTGGCGGCTCAGCGCGCCGCGGCCCTTTCCAGCAAGACAACCTGATGATCGATATCCGCGCATGGCTCCTCCGTGAGGGCACATGCCGCGGCCTCTCCGCACAGCATGCCGAGCACCACGCGCGCGTGTTCGGGCGAGGGAAAGCGCAGGCGGGTGCGGATCGTCTCGACAACGCGGAATCCATGATCGCGAAGCAATGGCAGCACTTCGGCGTTCTCGACACCGCCCGCGCGGCCGCGCAGCTTCTGAAACGCGCCGTGCCAGTGGTTTTCGACCGCCCAGATAGCTGCCTCTGGGGAGCTCCGCGCTACCCTGAGGAGCTCGGCGAGCACCTGGTTCCGGAGTGACCGGGGCAGGTTTGCGAGCAAGAAGGAGGCCAAGATGCGGTCAAACGTCGCATCGGCAAATGGGAGACGTTCGCCGCGCGCGATGGCGACGGTTCGCCGGCATCCGAGGTTTTCAGCGGCAATCCGGGCCATTTGCGGGCTCGCGTCCACCGCAACGTATGACTTGGCGTGCGGCGCGAGCCGAGAGCCGAATCGCCCCGTCCCGCAACCGACGTCGAGAGCTACGCAGCCGGTGACGGCGCCGTGGCCGAGCAGCGCTTCGGTGATCTGCTCGTCGGGGTCCTCTGCTTGCGCAAAAGCCGCGAACACGTCGGGGCGCTCCGTATATGCTCGTGTCCAGCCCTCGGACGTCACGTGGCGTCGAGCTCGATCGTGTCGACCACTGCCACGATGACCGCGTCAAGAGGTTTCCGGACGGTGCCGGCGACGCTGTTGGCGGAGCCTCCCTCCTGGACAACGAGCACGACGTCGCCGTGCCCGGCGTCGACGGAATCGAACGCCAGAAAGGAAGACCCGACCGCAGAACCGTCAAGATCGACTGGCTGGATGCGGAGCAGCTTCTTGCCCTCGAAGCAGGCCTCCTTCCGAGTCGCGACGGCCTTGCCGGTGACGCGCGCGAGAATCACCGCGGCTCCTCTCTTTCGCGCTCGCTGGCCGCCCCACGGTCGGGCTCGAGGCTGTCGATGATGCCGACGATACCCGCGTCGGTGATTACTTCTTGCGGTAAAAAGGGAAACGTGGCCTCCTTGCCGCCGACGTAGAAAACGAGCTCCCCGGCGCCGGCGCCGACCGCGTCGACCCCCACCACAGGGTCGCCGCTGGGGCGTTGCTCGCCATCCATGGGTTGCAGCAAGAGCAGCTTCTTGCCGACCAGGGAGGGATCCTTGGCGGTCGCCACGACTCGTCCAATGACGCGCCCGACCTTCATTGGGTTTTGGCCCGCGGGATAGGGGGGGGCGCGGCTACCTCATCGCGCTGGATCTCATCGATGATGGCGACGATGGTCGCATCGACCGGCGCATTTCGGAAGGTGGAGGCCATGCGGGCGGAGCTGCCGCTCACGACCAGAACCGTCTCCCCGGCGCCGGCGCCCACGGTATCGATGCAGACGACGTACCCCTGCTTCTCTGCGCCATCGAGATCGACGGGCCGCACGATCAGAAGCTTGGCTCCGGTGAGCTGCGCGTCCTTGCGGGTGGCGACGATGCGGCCGATCACCTTGCCGATGAGCATGAGGGTCTCCTACGGAATGTTCGCCTTGGCGAGCTGCTTGACCACTTCAGAGGCGACCTTGGCGGTGACTGCCTGCCTCCACACATCGCACGTCGTGCACGGCTGGCCCGGCGGCGACCAGGGTTGCGGCTGGTCCGCGGCAAAGCGACCCGCGGAGGCGAGCGCGCGGAGCTCCGCCACCTGACTGTCGGAAAGCCGGATGCCGCCACCGAGCTGGCGGACGGCGAGGCTGATCGTGGCGAAGTGTTCGAGCGTCTCCATTCGTCCCAGGGCATCAGGTAGGTCGTGGCCGACGGTCAGTGCGCCGTGGTTTGCGAGCAGCAGGACGTCGTGGTCCGCCACGGAGGCGGCGACCGACGTGGCGAGCTGCTCGGTGGACGGGGCGTTGTAGGCGACGCGCTCGATCGCCCCCAGGCGGAGCACAACCTCGGACAGCAGCGGCTCGCCGAGGTGGGTGTGAGCGACGGCGTAGGCGGTGGCGAGCGGGGGGTGAGCGTGCACGACAGCGCGAACGTCGGGGCGACACCGGTACACGGCGAGGTGCATGGGGAGCTCGCTGGTGGCGGCGCGGTCGCCCTTCAGGCGCTTTCCCGTGAAATCCACCACGAGCAGCATATCCGGGGTCATCTCGCCCTTCCAGACCGCGCTTGGGGTGACGAGCACTCTTCCTGCGCCGCCGTGTCGATCAGGCCCCTCCAGGAGCGCCGAGATATTCCCGTCACTGGCCGCAATCAGTCCGCGCTGATAGAGCTTCCTGCCCGCATCAACGATGGCGCGGCGGAGGGCGATTTCGGACGTGCCACCCATCAGGGTCATTGGTGATTCCAGCGCGCCATCAAATTCGGGGGCAGCTCTGCAAAGGCGCTCATGATCTGCAAGGTGTCGTAGCGCCTGCGGACGTCCTGGTGCGAAATTTCGAGCAAGCGGCGGAGACTGAAGTCCTCGACCGTGAAAGATGCCATGATGCTGCCCATGACAACGGCGCGCCGCAAGTGGTCGACGTCAAAGGAGCCGCTCGCGGCGATATACCCCATCACGCCGCCGGCGAAGGTGTCTCCCGCGCCAGTAGGGTCGCGGACGACTTCGAGCGGGTAGGCGGGGGCGCCAAAGATGTGCTCGTCGATGAAGGCGAGCGCCCCGCACTCCCCGCGCTTGACGATGACGCGCTGCGGGCCCATTTCTTGAATCAGGCGGGCGGCCTTGACCAGATTCGGCACGTTTGCCAGTTGCCGCGCCTCGGCCTCGTTGATCAAGAGGAGGTCCACGCGAGCCAGCGTCTCCAGGAGACTTTCCTTCTTGCCGGCAATCCAGAAGTTCATCGTGTCCAGCGCCACGAGGCGGGGCGCGACCATCTGATCGAGCACGTGGCGTTGGAGATCGGGGTCGATGTTGCCGAGGAAGACGTATTCCGCGGTGCGCAACGCTTCGGGAATCTGCGGGCGGAACGTGGCGAAAACGTTGAGATTGGTCTCCAGCGTGTGCGCCTGATTCATGTCATATTCGTATTGACCCGCCCACCGAAAGGTCTTGCCCTCTTGTCTCTGCAGACCGGACAGGTCGATGCCGCGATCTTCGAGCAGGAAGCGGTGCTCGCTCTTGAAGTCGTCCCCGACGACGGCGACGACGTGCACGGTTGTCAGGTAGCTCGCACTCAGCGAGAAGTAGGTGGCGCTACCGCCGAGGACATCATCGGCTCTGCCAAATGGAGTCGCCACCGAATCATAGGCGACAGACCCGACCGCAAGCAAACTCATGTGGGGACTCCTTCAAAGGCGCCGTGATCGCTACGGGAGGTACTTGCCGATAATGGCCTTCAGCCGCTTCCTTACTGGCGCGGCCACGTGGTCGGGCGGCGTGATGATGGCTCGGCTGAGTGCCGATGGGCATTCACACGCGCCAGGTGCGGATGGCAGCGTCGGCACGACGGTGGCGATCAGCTTGCAGGCGTTTTCGGCGTTTCGGCGCAGATTTTCGAGCACCGCCTCGACGTTGACCGCCTCTTCTTCCTCGTGCCAGCAGTCGTAATCGGTGACGAGGGCAACGGTCGCGTAGCAGATTTCGGCCTCCCGAGCGAGCTTGGCCTCGGGGAGATTGGTCATGCCGATGACGCTCGCGCCGCGGGACCGGTAGGCTTCGGACTCGGCGCGGGTCGAGAACGCGGGGCCTTCCATGCAAACGTAGGTGCCGCCGGCGTGATGGGAGAGGCCGAGCTGACGTGCGCCTGCAAGAAGCCTGGCGGAGAGATCGGCGCAGGTGGGGTGCGCGAAGCTGACGTGTGCCGCGAGCCCCTGACCGAAAAAGGTGGAGGCCCGCCCGCGGGTGCGGTCGTAGAACTGGTCGACGAAGACCATGTCGAGAGGATGGATATGCTCGCGCAGGCTGCCGACGGCGCTCACCGACACGATGCGTTCGACGCCGAGCTTTTTGAAGCCGTAGACATTAGCCCGGTAGTTAATTTCCGAGGGGAGCAGTCGATGTCCGGCGCCATGGCGGGCGAGGAACGCGACCTTGACGCCCTCGATGACACCGAGCTCATAGTCGTCGGAAGGGGGCCCGAACGGCGTCTTGACGGCGACCCTGCCAGTCTTGACCAGTTCGGGCATCTCGTATAGTCCACTCCCGCCAATGACGCCAATCTGCGCCTTCCGCTTGGCCATGTCACTCATCTTCCTCTGGTTCGGACCGTTCGAAGCGAACGCTCAGGATTTCGCTGGTACCCGTCTCGGACACGTGTTTTTGGTAGTGAGCCTGGATCTTCTCGACCGCCTCTGGCGCCTCTTGCATGATGATGTCCACCACTTCCTCGAGCGTGCGCTGGGTACGGCAAAGCTGGTTTCGCAAGTTCAGAATGATTTCGGCGCCAGCGAGGTTGACACCCAGGTCACGGGTAAGGCGCAGGACGAGCCTGGCCTGGTCGATATCGTCGCGCGAGTAGAGCCTGGTATTGCCTACCGACCGAGAAGGCTGAACGAGCCCTTGTCTCTCGTAGAGTCGCAGCGTCTGGGGATGAACATCGAGCATCTTGGCAGCGACGCCGATCATGTAGACGGGGGTTTCCGAGTCCTGTCCGCCTTTCTTTCCCACCACAGAGCTCCTTTACTGTCACAGGCTCGCCAGATGGGGGCACTATAGCACAGTCGTGGGCAGAGCGAAATGTCGCCGTGGTGCCCCGAATCCACCGCTTGGGCGACTGCAAAGTGCGCGAAAGCGCATCACGAGGACCCCCGAGCTCACCTTCCCCCGCAAGTGGGGGGAGGGTACCTGTTCGCCTCCCTCTGCAGGCGGGGGGAGTGACGGAGGGGGGACGCTGTCGCGCGCGACAAGGTGCAGCACGCGTCTTGCGGGGGGAGGCGAGGTGGGGGATCGCGAGCGGCTTGCACCGATGGCGGCGAGCGTATAGCGTGAACAGACCATGACGAGGTCCTCACGGGAAAGGCTCGCATGCTTCGACTTGCGGGACAGGCAGTTGGCGCTGGCCATGATGATGCCGGCAGCCGCGATCGCGGCGGTCTTGCTCACTGTGCTCGCCGCACCGGCGCGCGCAAGCCGGCCGTCCGGGCGCGACGCTGCTGAGCTCATCGACCTGTCCGGCAAGTGGCGATTCCGGACCGGGGACAACCTGGAGTACCGGACCCCGGAGCTCGACGACAGCGATTGGGAAGAGCTGATGGTACCGAAACCGTGGGGTCGCCAGGGGCATAGCGGATACCATGGGATCGCCTGGTACCGCCGGCGCGTGGCCCTGCCTGGAGCGGCCGCGACGGCCTCCGCGGGCGATGCGAAGCAGCTCGCGATCGCACTCGGCCGCGTTGCCAGCAGCTACGAGCTGTACGCGGGAGGCTGCCTGCTCGGGGGGGTTGGGCGCTTGCCGCCGCGGCCGCGCGCCGAGTACGACCGGCTCGCAACCTACTCGATACCGCCTGGTTGCTGGCGCGAAGATGACGAGCTGGTGCTGGCGTTGCGCGTGTGGCGCGCCTCCGGCGAGCGATCGTGGCAGGGCGGGCCGTACCAGGGCCGCTTCCTGATTGGCGAGACCGCATCGCTTGGTCGCCTCCTGCTGTGGGACGAGCTCCCCGAGCTCATTCTTTCCTGCATGTATTTCCTGATCGGCCTTTATTTCACGACGCTGTTCAGTCGATTGCCGGGCCGGAAGGAGTATCTCTGGTTTGGGCTGATCTCGTTACTCAGCGCCGCGTACTGTATTCTGCGGACTCAATGGAAGTATGAGCTCACGGACTGGTTCGTGGCGTTGGTGAAAATGCAGGCACTGGCGCTATTTCTGCTCGTGCCGTCGCTCATCCAGTTTCTTTGGCCGCTGCTCGGAGGCCGGATCGGCCGACTGCTGCGCGCTTATCAGCTCTCCCACGTGGCGCTGGCGCTGGTGGTGCTCGCGGTACCCGGGGAGTACTTCTACCTGCGGTGCCTGGACGTCTGGGAGCTCTGGGTGCTACCGATGATCTTCATCGTCATTGTCGCCACGGCGAAGCGCGCCTGGAGTGGGGACCTCGATGCACGCACGCTGTTGATTGGAATCGCCGGCTTTGCGGTGGCATCGCTGCTGGATATCGGGCGCGACAAGGGCTATCTCGACAGCCCGCGGCTGGTACCCTACGGTTTTGCGGCGCTCGTTTTTTCCATGAGCATGACGCTCTCGAACCGCTTTGCCCGCGTCTATTCGGAGTTGGAGAAGAGCTCGGGTCTCCTCAAGGCGGCGCTCGTCCAGGAGACGGCGGCGCGTGCACGTGCGGAAGATCTCGGTGAAGAGCTGCGGCGCGCGCATACTGACCTGGTACGCGCCGAGAAGCTCTCAGCCATCGGCCGGGTGGCCGCGACCATCGTTCATGATCTCAAGAACCCGCTGTGCGCGATCGCAGGTTGGGCGGAGCTCATGTCGATCCAGGAGCATCAGGAGGCGCTCCCGCAAGCGGGGCTCGGGCACATCCGGCGCCAGGCGCAGAGGCTCGCCGACATGATCGAGGATATCCTGGCCTTCGCTCGCGGCGAGGTGGTCGTGGAGCCGCGCGAAGTCGCAATTGCCGAATACTTGGACGACATCATCGCGACGATCGATGAGCTCTTCGGAAGCGCCGGTCTCCGGGCGCGCGCGAGCGGCGACACGGATTTCTATGGGTGGTTTGATCCGGATCGGATCCGACGGGTCCTCCTGAATCTCGCGAGCAACGCTCGCGACGCGCTGCCAGCAGGCGGGGAGCTCGCAATTGAGGCTCGCAGGACCGCATCGGGCATGCGCCTTTCGTGCGCGGACACCGGGCCGGGCGTGCCGGAGGAGATCAGGGACAGGCTGTTTCAGGAGTTTGCCACCTTCGGCAAGCGCAACGGAACCGGTCTTGGACTGGCCATCTGTCGGTCCATCGTCGCGGCACATGGCGGTGCGATTCGCTACGAGCCCGCGCCCGGTGGCGGCGCGTGCTTCGTGATCGAGCTGCCCGGAAAGGTGGAAGCGCTCCAGGCCACGGTCGAACATCTTGTGTCAGGCAAGTCTCAGGTGTAGTAAGAGCCTGCGAAACCCGAATTCAGACCTTTTCCCGAGGCCGAGGAAGTAATGTCACGTGGAGAGGCTGGAGCGACATCAATGGCCGCTCCGCAGGTGGCGCAGCGGCATCTGGCCGTGCTTCGTGCGCTGTTGCAGCGAGACTACCTGACGACCGCGAACTGGGATGCCGCGACTCGGGATATCGCCGTCATGGCGCGACAGGCTCTGGAGGCTTCCGAGGCCATCGTCGCGTTTTTTGACCCGGAAACGGGGAAATGGTGCGGGACGACGAGTGGCGGGGACCGCCTCACCGACGACCGCATCCAGCTTTTCGGCTCACGCTCGGTGCTCGAGGCGGTGCGCAGCTCGGGGATTCCCGTGCTGACGACCACGGCCGTGCCGCTGGATCTCACGTCGGTGAGCATCGTTCGCCACGCGGTGAGGAGCGTCCTGGCGGTTCCGCTCTATCGCTGGGATGTTCGCGAGCAAAAACCGCGGCGCACTTTTTGGGGCTGTCTGTACGCGCACCGCAGCGGCCTGACGTCGCCTTTCACCGACGCGGACGTGGCACTGGTGCTCGACCTGACCGAGCTCGCGCACCGCAGCCTGAACCTCCTGCATCATCTCAAGGCGGTAGAAACGGACCTGGAATCGTTCGCCGAAGAGCTGAAGGAGTTACGCGCCGCCGCCGCCGATTCGTACCGCCTCGGTAACCTTGCGTCGCGCGACCCGTGGTTTGCGGAGAACGTGTTGGAACCGCTGCGCCGACTGGCGATTGCCGATAAGGTGGGAATTCTCATTCTTGGGCCGACGGGTTCAGGGAAATCGCATCTGGCGCAGGCTTACCACTACGAGTGCCCGCGGCGGAATGGCCCTTTCGTCGTGCTGGATTGCTCGCAGATTACCTCTGGTGAAACGCTTGCTGCGGAGCTGTTCGGCTATGCACCGAGCTCAGGCTTCGCCGGGGCACCGCCCAAGGGCAGACCCGGCAAGGCCCAACTCGCCGACAAAGGGACGCTATTCGTGGACGAGGTCGCCTGCCTTTCGCCGGAGCTGCAGCAGCGCCTGCTGCAGCTTATCGAGACGGGGTTTTACTCTCCGCTCGGGAGTAGTGAGCGGCTCCACGTTGACATTCAGGTGTTATCTGCCACGAACGAGGACCTGCCAGCGCTGGTCGGCGCCGGCCGCTTTCGCGAGGACCTGTTCTGGAGGGTCAGCCTGGTTACGGTGCGCCTGCCGCCACTCAGCGAACGCCCCGCGGACGTCCCGCGACTTGCCGAGTCGTTCTTGCGTAAGGCAGCGGAGCGATATGGGCGGACCGCCATCGCCTCCTTCAGCGAAAGCGCCATGACCAGGCTGATGCGACACGACTGGTCACGCGCCGGAAACATCAGGGGGCTGGCGCATACCGTCGAGCGCTCGGTGCTGTTAGCGCCGGCCGGGGCGACCATGCTGGACGAGCGGCACATCATGTTGCACGGCCCATTCGAGTACGGGGCGGTGCGGTCGGCGCCGGTGCTGGGTACAGCGACGCTGCCGGTGCTGGCCCCCGCGTCCGGAGGAGGCAGCGGCGAGCTTGCCGTGACCGCTCAGGCACCGGCACGCGCCGCCGGTGAAGAAAGCGACACGCTCGCCGCGCTAGTGCGAAACAAGATTCGCGAGCATGGCGGCACGGTAACGTCAATGGCGGTGGATCCGGAGGTTAGTGCGGCGTTTGGCTACCGGCGCGAGTCCATGCCGGTATCGACCTTGACGCTCAGGATTCGTGAGCTGGGTTTGCAGGACGAGATCCTGCGGGTGCGGCAAACACAGTGTGGCGGGCATACGCTCGCGGATATCAAGGCGTCGGTGCGCGCGCACACTTCAGGAAGCGCGGCGGCGCGCGCTCTCGGTATTAGCCGGGACAGCCTCGTCTGGCAGCTCAGGAAGGCAGGCCTGACGATCCGTGATGTGCTCATGCAGATGGAAAGTGAAAAATGAGCGATGAGGCTCCGCGATCGCGAGCTCAGCTACGCAATTTCGTGAATGCTGAAGGCAAGATCTCGGTCTGGCCGCGAAAGCAGGAAGCCAGGAGGCTGGTTCTGGAGTACCTGTCCAGCTTTTTCGAGCCCGTTCGCGCCTACGCCGAAACTGAAGTCAATCTGATCATCGCGGGAAAGCACGACTTCGGCGACGTTCCGCTGCTAAGGCGCGCGATGGTGGATTGCCACTATCTCGAGCGCACGCGCGACGGCAGAACCTACACGCTGAGGTCCGGTGAAAGCGGCGCGGAAAAGGCGTCACGACGGCCCCCCACCTTGCCTCCCCCCGCCAGCGGGGGGAGGGACGATGACTGAGAAGGTGTTGACATGTTACCCAGCCAGACGGCTGAGCATGATGGCGCTGACCGCGAGGAGTATCCAAGTCCGCGAGAAGCACGTCTTCGCTCATAGTCCTTGGAGCGGCGGCGGTACTTGGTGCGCCAGCGGGGCGTGCGCTCGACCACTCAGCGGGTCTTCTGAAGGACGAAGCCTGGGGTGTGAGGTGCCGGCTCCTCGCCTTCCGCGACCCAGGCTGCAAGTCCGTCGTTCGTGGTTGTGATGTCCACCTCGTAGCCAAGGGTTTCGAGCCACTGCTCGCATTCGCCAGCGTACCCCCTGTCTAACCAGAGTTTCTTCAGCTCGGGATAGTTCTGTTGGACTTTTTCTGTCATCAACAGCTTGACTCCATCTCTATCCTGCACCGAGGCGCTATGCACAGTAACGGCCAGAAGTAGCCCCATAGTATCAGTCAATAGTAGGTCACCGCTGATCGTGACCGAGGCGCGTTGCTGCGGCACAGGTGCGCCGACGAGTAGCCTGTCGAGCAGAGTCTGACGGCTGGCATGACTGTCGAGGCGGTGGCCCGCTTCGCTATTACATCGCCTGCAGACAAGAGCTACTCTGTGGCCACCAGTTGATTCCGGCGGGGCGTGCTCCGTAGTGAGTTTGGAGGCGACTTGGCCGGGTCCGAAGCAATCAAAGCAGATTGGGCAGGCGTACGTGTAGCCGAACTCAGGAAACAGACTTGCTACGATTGACGCACCACGAACAAACCACGGATGATCCTTGTCCAGCGGCATTTGGTTCCCTCCTGCGCCCACGACAATCACTGCGCATTTCAGGTGTCTACGCTTCTTCGCTACTCCGCCATCGCCTTCAACAACGCATCCCGCGCGTCCGAGTAGAACTGCACGTCGACCTTCGTCGCCATGTCGTCCGAGAGATCGTAGAGCTGCTTGCGGCTGCTCACTGGCATGAGCACCGCGGTCGCGCCTTTCTCGACGGCGAGCTCGACGATGCTAACCGCGTTGTAGATCGGCTCGATCGACCCGCCCAAGTTGACCCCGCCGACGACGATCAGCCCGCCGCGGGTGTGTTTCTGCAGCAGCGCGCTGCACAACGATATCAGCACCGCCACACCGACCTGGCGGCCGGTCCTTGAGGCGTCGAAGGACCGGAGCTGCACGCTGAACTCGTGGCCGCGCGGGTCGCGGTCGCCGACCAGCTCGCGGCCGCGCGCGTACAGGTTCTGTTCCGCGTAGCGAACGCTCTCCTGAAACGGTTGCGGCGAGGGCCGGTTGAGGATCTTGACGCCTGAACCATGGCCTGTGTTGATCTCGATGCGATACAGACCCGGGTGCTCGTCCTGGCCGGCGGGGCTGATGGTCCACGCTTGGCCCGGCGGACTCGGATCGGTGCCGATGCTGTTCTCGCTTTGCAACTCGGGCGTGGCGACGAACTTCTCGATGCCCTCCTCGCCGATCACGTAGCTCAAGTGCGTGTTGTGAAACTCGGCGGCGCCGATGCGTTTCTGGGCCTCGTTCATCGTTTCTGCTGCTCCTTCACCCGGCGGCGGACCTCGAGCGCAAGGCGGACCGCCCACTCGAGGTCCTCGTCGGCCACGACGGCGTCCGGCGACGGGTACAACAGCTTGAGGAGCCCGCTAATCGTTTTCGTCGCGGCGTTCACGTCGCGGCCGCTCAACGAGCCGCCGAACGCCACGCGGCCCTGCAGCACGGACGCCCGACTCTGGTTTCGCAGCCGCGACATGCACTCGGAGAGGAAATCGCTCACAAGCCCGAAGTGGTCTGTCAGGAGCTCGCGGCTCATCTTCGGAACGTCCCAGCCCGGGAGGTAAGCGTGGATCCGGTCCATGAAGGCGGTGTCGTTGCGCATCTCCGGCGGCAGCGGCCCGAACAGGTGGCCGACGCGCTGCTGGTGCTCGACGTCGACCTCGAAGTTGCCAACGAGGACGATCCCGCCGTCGGCCCGAATGCTCTCGCGACCGCGGCTGAACTCGCCGGACTCCATGTAGCCCTTCATGATGTTGACGCCGTCCTTCTGGTCGAACGAGACGCCGGACACTTCGTCAAAGCACACCACGTCGTACTGGCATACCAGGCCGCGCTGCCCGCTGGCGTTGTTGACGAACATGCGGGCTACCGTCGCCTTGCCGCCGGAAACAAGATGAGCGTAGGGCGAAACCTGCTGGAACAGGTGGCTCTTGCCGGTCCCCCGCGGACCGAGCTCCACCATGTTGTAGTTGCGCTCGACGAACGGGACCATGCGCAGCAGCTCCACGTCCCGAGCCCGAGCAGTCAATCGCTCCGGCTCGAGACCGATGCTGCGCAGGAGAAAGTGCTTCCACTCTTCGGTCCCGTACTGCTCGCGGCCACGAACCAGCACGTCGAGCACCTCGCGCTTGGAGAGCTGGATCTCGCGCAGACCCTCGATGCCAAACGGGCGGCCGTTTGCCTCCTGCGCGATTGCGGCATCGTACACGAGCGTCACCTCGGCATAGAAACCGCCGGTGAGCATGCGCTCGTGCAGCCGTACAGTTTCGACGTCGATGCGCACCTGCGTCAGGCGCAGGCTTGGAAGCGTGGCAACGTAGGAGTCCGTCTTGGCGTCGAGGCGCGCGGTAATGATGTCGATGATCTTGACCGAACCCTCCTCGCGCGCGCGGGCCTTGAACAGCTCCTCTTCGCCGGCGCGAACGGTGCGGTTGGCGAGCTGGCGCTGGACGATCTCGATCCCCTCGCTGATCTCTTCGGGGTCCGTGCTGGCGCAGTAGCGGCCGAGCAGGAACTCCACCACGTAGGTCGGGACGGGGAACTGCCGACTGAAGGTGCGCACCAGGTCCTTGCGAACCAGGTAGCCATCGAAGGCCTGCGTGCCAAGCTTGTCGAGTGCATCCAGCTCCATGTCAGCTCTCGCCTCCCACGGTCGTGGTCGCCTTGCACACGACGGTGCCGTCGGCCGCCGCGACCACGAGCACCGCGACCATGCCCAGCGTGCTGTCGTCTTCCACCGCGAGCGAGGCCTTGCCGGCCTCGCCCAAGGGCTTTCCGCCTTGCGCCAGGCTGCTGCTGGCTATCATTGGCTTGGTTCGCAGGTCGGCAGTCATACCGGAGGCCGCGCCGGTTACCTCGACACGGCAGCGCAGCCCCACCCACGTGACGCCGGCGATCGCCACTTCAGCGGCGAGGCCGGCAGGTCGACTCACCACCAGCTCGGGCGTGAAGCACTCCTGCAGGCTCAGGCCCCCATGCGCGTACTCGGTGCTCTGCCTGTAGGCGCCGATCCCGTGTGGAATGGCGACGCGGATGTCGGCCGACCATCGCCACGGCACGACGAGCGACGTCGCCTCCGCGCTGTGTTTGAGGATCGCGCACCGGCCCCAGCGCGTCTCGGCCAGGTAGGCCGGCAGCTCTACTTTCGGAAGGCCTCCCGGCATCAGCAGCCACCCGTGATCCGTGAGCACTCTCACCTGCCGCCATCCCGCATCGAGGAGCTCGATGATGCGCTCACGCAATACCCGAATCTGCTCGCCGATGCGCCGGGCGAGTCTGATGCCTTCGTCGTGTCCGGCCCGGTCGAGGTCGCCGTGCTCGCACCAGGCACTGCCCTTGGGGTTGCCCGTTGCCTCCTTGCTCAGCACCTCGACGCCGGCGTCCTCGAGCAGCTTGCGGAAGCGGTGCGTGCTCAGCGCCTCGCCCGTCTTCGCGACACTCGGTAGGAAGTTCCCGTCGTCGCTCGATCCGGCAATCAGGTTGGCGATGGGTGAAACCGCAGGTTTACACGTTGCGGTAACCGAGGGCAGCCCCTGCCACCTCGTCGCCACAGTGACCTGCATTGCCCGACTCTCGAGCTCCTCCCGAAGTGCCTGCCCGACATCGAAACGCAAGCCGTCGGCGAACAGGATGCACTCGCCCTTGCTCGGGGTGACGGGTCTCCGCGCGTCCTCGCCGCTGGCAGGGAATCCGGACTTGGCGACGATATCCTGCAGTCGCTCGGTCGCAGCTTCGACCCAGGGGAGGTAGACTGCCCGCACGGCGGCGGTCACCGCCGCGACGTCGGCCTTGCGCTCGACGCACGCCAGCGCCCGCCAAACGGCGGCGTCGGCTCGCCATGCGGCGGCGCAATAGACCGCACCCATGTCGTGCGCACTCGCTCCGCCGAGCGCGTGTGACGCGACGTCGGCGAGCGTCGCCAGGTGTTCCATTGCCTGCGCCAGCGGCGACATGCCGAGCTCGGCCCAGACCCACCTTCGCCGCACGGCGTGCTGTTCCTCGAGGTTCTTCAAGCGCGGAACCGCCTCGTGCGCCGCCGAGGACTGGAGCCTGGTCAGCGAGCTGCGAAGCGAGGCCTCGTCCTTGTCGTTCACCGCTGGCCACGCCGAACCGTCGGGAAACAGGCGTGGCTGACGCGGCTGCTCGGCCTTGCGCAGGAGCGCGGGGACGTTTGGATAGAGCCGTGGGGATTCGGCAAAACGCGTCCAGACCGCGGCCCATTTGTCCTGTTGGTGGCCCAGCTTCTCTGCACCGGCGAGCTCGCCTTCGGTCTGGGGGTCGAAGCCGTACGACGAGCGGCAGAGCGAACAGAATGCTCCCCAGACCTGCGGCCCCCACTGATTGCGCGTTCCGGCGGGGTCGCCCAGCCAGCGCAGGATATCTCGCACCGGGTCGGTCGTCAGCAGGCGATCGAAGTCCGTGGCCTCCAGTCGGCGGCCCTCGAGGGAGCTGACCGCCGTGTCCGCAAGCTGAACGAGAGCCCGCGCGATTGCCTCCTGGGTCCTGGCGTCCTGGGCGGGGTCGAGACCAAGGCCGGTGCCGTTGCGGGTTTTGAGAAATGCGAGGATGGTCCAGTCGCGACCGTTCTGCTGGGTCCAGAGGACGCCGCGGTACTGCAGCTCGGCGAGGGGCTGGAGCGGCTTCGGGCAGCTCTCGATCGCTCGGAGATCGAGCCGGCTCACGCCGGGCAAGTAGAGGATCGGCACGACTTCATCGCCCCACGATGCCTCGGGGAGCATCCGGGCGAGCATGCACTTGAGCCAAGTGGCCGGGCCGGTGCGCGTGCGCTGGTCGTAGTCGCCGAGTGTGAGCAAGTGCGGAAGGACGGTGCGCAGCACCGGAATCAAGGGCTTCCACTGACCGGCCTGGTCGGGCCACAGCACGGCGGCGGGCGCGACGTTCACGGCCGCGTTGTAGGCGGCCGCCTTCGCGAGCGAGCTGAGAAGGGCGTCGAGGACGGTTGCTTCCTTCATCGCCGGCCAACCCCGCCCTTGCGCTTCAAGCCAAGGCCGTAGAGGAAGAGGTCCGGGGAGTCGATCCTGCCGTCGGGGCGCTCGCGCAGGATGCCAACTTCCACCACGTAGCCCAGTAGCTCGCGCGGATCCTCGTAGGGCGGTGGCGCTTTCCAGCGAGAAGCGTCTGCGAGCCGGAGCTCGACGTCTCGTTGCTTGGCGGGCATCAGCACGCCATTCAGCGCTTCCTTGAGGGTATCGATCCATGCCCACTCGTCACGGGCATGGGCAACGTGCTCCGATGATACCACATCGATCGCCCTGCGCAGTGAGGACGGGTGGAGGATACGCATACCACCCACGGGCCTGGGACTGTCGGCTTCCAGGTGGGCTGCCTCTTCGAACAGCCGAACGAGTGGCCGGGGTACGGCGCGGCCCAGGCCGTCACGGACATGCGCAAGGGGCCAGCGATAGCTGAGTCCTTTTTGGCGGTTGGCTCCCATGTAGGGACCGACAATCCGCTCGATCAGCGGGCGAGCGTCCGTCCATCGCTCCAGAGCCGGGATGAGGCCGAGAACCGGGTGGTCCCGCCAACTAACCACGCTGCGGCCCGCCCTGATGTACTCCCGAAGCCTGTCGCTCGTGTTGGCGATGCGCCGCAGGAGCATTTCGTAAAGCTGGCGGTCGCTCCAGCTCAGCTCGACGCGACCGGCAGCGAGCTTGGCGAGATCTGCGCCGCCACTTGTCGCGAAGCGCTCGAACAGGTCGCTGCGCAAGAAGATCTTCGGGCGAATGCGATGCCAGCGCCGTGCGTAGGCCGCCCAGAAGGCGACCAGACCACGCACTCCCTCCGCCATCGCCCGCCAGTCGGATCCGCCGAGGACGTCAAGCTCATCGTAGGCGACGAACACGTACCGGTTCTCGTTCTCCAGCCGCTCGTCGAGGCGATCGAGCGCCAAGAGCGGCTCATCCTTGGCGGCCAACCACGCATCATGCACCTGTGCCGCGGCGCCACCGGGCGCATCGAGGAGTGCGTCCAGTGCCTGCGCCCCGGTCCCCAGATGCGGCTCTAACAGGCGCACGAGATAGGCAAACCAGAGCTCCTGCATCGCATCGAGGTCCGGGCGGCTACTGATGAAGCGCCGCAGCCCGGCGGCATCGAAACCGGCACGGCCCAACGGGTGGCCCTTTAGCCACTCCGTCTTCTCAGCCTGGGGCAGCCGTCGAACGGCCGACTCGTCAAAGGCCTCCTGTACCAGGCTCGCGTCGGTCAGCGCACGGAACATCTCGGTCTTGCCGCTTCCGCGAGGCCCAACGACCAGCACGACGTCCGGGTCAAGCATCCTCAGATGCTCTTTCACGGGGTGGAAAGTCCGCGGCATTCGCCCGAGATCCTCGCCCTCGGCACGCCCGCGACTGCCCATCTGCGCCAGGTCCCTCAGCAGCTCCAGGCGTTCTTCGGTTCGAAGGCTACTCATTGGATGCCTCGACAAAGCGGCCCGCTATCCGCTCGGCAAGCCTGTCGTACTCGGTACTGTCGGCGAGCAGGTCTGCCACGTCGGCGACGTCGCGGAAGTGGGCCAGCTTCAACTCATAGGACAACGGCAGCGGAACGTGAGGCGCATCCTCCGTATCGAGGTCGCGCAGATCCCAGAAGCGATCGTCGTCAGCCGGTGAGTCAGCGTAGAAGTGGTCCGAGAACTCGTCACGAGACCTGGTCTCGAAAGAGGAAGTTGCCTGCTTGGCTGCCTCGATGTCCGCAGGAACCATGGCCTGGACGAGGACGCAATCCGACTGCAGTCGATCTTGAGCAACAGCCCGTGAACCGAGGCGCTCGATGATGACTCTGAGTCCCAGCCAGCTCTGCTCGGACTGGGAGCCGAACAGCACGTGCAGGTGGGCGAGCCCCGAGAGCAGCGTGCCGGCAGGTTCTGACAAACCCGTCCGCGCGTCCAGCAGAATCCAGTCCGGCTCGAGGTCGTCACGTATCGATTTCAGGGAGAGATGCAGAGCACTGGTTTCCCCGGGGGACCGCGGAGGTTCGAGATCGACACGAGCGAGCTTGCCCGCATAGGCCGAATCGAGGCGTCCCGCCGGAAAAACCAGCAACTCTCCCGACCCCACCACTTCTGGACGCCGGCACGGGTGGTAGTAGTCCGAGAGCGGTCCCGGGGCTTCGCGCTCCAGCAGGAAGTCCACGACTCCCCACTGGGCTGTTCTTCCCTGCTCATCGGCGGCAAGGAGCACGCCGATGCCTGGCGCGTCGAGGTCGAAATCCATCACCACAACCCGCTCCCCGCGACGTGCGCGTTTGATGGCAAACGCGGCAAGCGCCGTGCTGCGACCGACACCGCCCTTGAACGAGTAAAAGACGATGATCGGGCAGCCCTCGGGGTTGTCCTGGCCGCGGGTTCGCCAGAGCGGCTCGCTCGAATCCACAAACCAGGCCCCACGGTTGCGATGACGCTCCAGAAGACGAAGCCGCTCTGGTAGATCCTGATCGGGCGTCGCGTCCCTCCAGGCCAGTGCGTGCAGCGGCTCCTCTTCGCCGCCAACGACCCAAAGATCGCCGGACCACCATCGGCCTGCAGCGTCCTGTAGCAGCTTGGCAAGACCCGAGCCGGCACCTTCACTTGCCTCGCCCGACACCCAGAGGATCACCCGGAGCCGACCGAACAGATCCGCCGCGAGGACAACACGAGCAACACCAGCGTTGCCTGCGAGCCATGTTCGAAGGCAGGCCACCGCACTGAGCCATGCTTCATCCATGTGCTTGTAGGTCATCATATCACTCCGTCGTGGATCATTTGAGCTATGGTATCAGCATATATCTGGCTCGCCTCGGCCACCCAGGCCTGAGCGTCGGTGCTGGAGAAGGACGGGCCGCGGTAGCGCAACTGTTCGGTCCAGCCAGAGATCTGAGCCGACGGGATTCCCAGCACAGCGGGTGTGACATACTTGGCCGTTGCCGCGCCTGCGACCAGGTAGGCAACGGCCACCTCGCTGTGAAGCGCCTTCAGCTTATGAGTGAACCGCGGCTGACTCTTCGTTTCCACCTGGATCAGCGACTTGAGCGCGCATTCGACGACGTAGCCGGCAAGGTAGGCCGCGCCGTCAAATCGCCCTGCGGCCAACAGCGCCTGGGCATCAGCAAGGTGCTTGCCCGATGCGTCGGGATGATCGTCACCGTTACTCCGCCGCAAGCGGGACATCAGACCTTCTCCGCCAACTCTGCCACGCCGGCGGCACGAGCGGCGAGCTTGTCGGCCAAGGTCAGGTGGTGGTCGTTGATCCGTTCACCGCCGAGCTCGGCAAACCAAGGCGCATCGGTAGGGTCCTTGCCGCGGTCCTTGCCCCAGTTGATGTTGGGCTTGTCGCGCAGAATGCCCGCCCCCCGCCTACCGACGTCGCCCACCAGCATGAAGGGCCGGATGTCGATGCGGACGCCGTCGTTGATGTCGGGGTCCCAGCCGAGCGGCTGCTGCTCGATCGGTTTCCAGCGTACGAAGATGTCACACGGGGGCTCGCCCTCGAGAATGCGTTTGAGCTTCTCTTGCAGTGCGCGGGCCGCCAGCAACCGATCGTCGGCCCCGTCCTCGCGTCGACTCGCGCCGTCCTGTTGACGCCGAATCCAGTTACCGAGGTAGTTGTAGGTCAGAGTTTCGAGGAGCTTACGGTCGAGCATGTGGTAATTGACCAGCGCGCCGAAGCCGCCGCTCTTGACGCCGTCCCAGATGTGCCAGATGAACGGTCGCTGCTGGAACACCTCGCAGTGTTGCCGGAAAAACCGCTCGCCGAGCCAGCGCTCGAGTGTCCAGCCGGCACATCCTAGTGCGTTCAGGAGCTCAGCCTGCTTGTTCGCCGACCAGTCATTGCCGAAGGCCCGGGCCAGGAGTCGGTGCAGCCGCGTGGCTGCAGGTTGCTCCCCACGGACGGCGGGTAGGCATACGATGCCGTCCGCGTCGATCAGGTCGTCGAGATTGTCACCGACCTGCTCCGGCCAGCGGTAGCCGAGCAGGCGCGCGACGGCGACTTGCAGGGGACTGGTGGACGGCGAGACCGCTCCTCGGAACAACCACTGCGTGGGATCATTCGAGCGCGGTTCAGGAAGGCCATCGGGAAAGGTCTCCGCGGCCACAGTGCGCCATCGCTCGGCGTCGAAGGGGACCTTCACGAGCGTCGCGTTCGTCACGTTCGCTTTCCGATCGAGCTTGCGGACCTCCTCCGCGTACTCGGGCGAGGAGCAGTAGGCCCAAATGGCGAGCAGGTCGCCGGGATCACGGGGAAGGATCACGGCCGTGTTGTTGTCCCAGGCTTCGCCAGTGTAGAGGGTCGCCGGAAGGTGTCGCATCTGGGAGATGGCGACGCCGAGCTTGCCCCATGCCTGTAGGCCCTGAATTCTGGCGCCTCTGAAGCTCGCCAGGGCGCCTCGACCCTTGTCCCACTGCAGCGCGTACTCGCGGCCTCCGTATGGCATTACTTCCCTCACGGTGCTCTGCTGAAACACCCAGGTCTTGCCATCGACGGCAACTTCCCAGAAGTAGCGGCCGAAGCGCGCGTAGTCTGAAGTTGCGATACCCTGAAGGCCGGCTGCAAACGCCTCGAGCAGAACGCCCCGCCCGGTCGGCACCAGGACGATGCGGTGGTCGGGATTCTCGTAGAACGAGCTTTGGGGCAGCACCCGCAGCTCGGAGGTCTGGACCGCCGCGCCTTTCTCGTCCGCGACCCGGTGGTTTTCGAGATCGATGGCAGCGCACGCTGACGATTCGTCGGGAGTCTTCTGCGACAAGACGTTCAGCGCCGTGTTGATCGCCCACCAGTTCATGTCACGGAATGCAGCCCGGCCGAGATTGACGACCAGGTTCCATTCCGCCTGGGCAAGAAGCTGGCGCCGGAGCTCGGTGTAGGTCGCCAGCATGTGCCAGTTCTGCGGCGTTACGACCGCAACGGTGCCACCACCCGCACAGAACGTAAGGCACCTTTGCAACATGCTGGTCGCCAGGTCCTGCTTGGCTTCGTCGTGATGTTCGCGGCAGAAGTCCTTGAGCACATCATCCTGCTTCCCACGGGTGAGGAAGGGGACATTTGTTGCCACGAGTGTGAACGAACGGCCGAGCAGATCCGCGGCATGGGCAAGGCCCTTCGCCGTTACGCCGATCTCGCTTCGTGCCGGTTCATCGTTGGCGGGGCGGCCGGATTCACCCGCCATGGATTGGCGGAGCAGATGCCGGATCTCCGACAGCGAGGGCACGCCGAGGAGCCGCTGCCGCGCCTGCAGCCCCAGACGTCTCGGGTCGATGAGGCTTCCCAGGCAGGGCGCCCGTGCAAACGCGTCGTAGAGGCGTTCCATGCCGGCCCGCAGCCGCTCGTCGTTGCCGCAGAGGGCAAGCCAGTCGTCTCTGGCGGCGCGCGGCGCGAGACCGGAGCAAGCGATGCGCATCTCCGGCAGTGCGCGGTATCCGGGAGCTCCCGGGAACGTCCAGGCCACGAGCGCGAGCGCGAAAGCGGCAATCTGCGTACACTGCTCGTCGAGCTCGAGCCCGTGAACGTTGTCACGGATGACGGCGTCACAGGCAGCGACGGCATCAAGGCCTTCCTCCGCCATCCGAAAACGGACGAGCATGTCAAAGGCGGCGACCAGGAAGTGCCCCGAGTCGCAGCAAGGATCGAGCACCTTCACCTCACGAGCCAACGCGGGCCAATCATCGAAGGTCCCGGCGGCCGGCGTGCCATCTTCGCGCAGTCGCAGGAACGGCATCTCCAACGGCAGTGAGTCTCGGCCGTGCCTTCCGACCCACCAGGCACCGAGCGTATTGTGCAGGAGGAACTGGACCATGTAGGGTTCGGTGAAGAGCTGCGTGACGGCCGGCAGCTCGTCGGCACCGATCCTGACCTCGCTCGCGTTGATCTCGTCCCTCTTCTTGGCCTGCCAGTACTGGTACACCCAGCCGAGGCTGTCGCTTGCCGTGAAGACATCAGCCGGGAGGTCGGCGAGGAGTCGCTCGAGCTCGCGGACCTTCTCGGGCGGCAACTTCAGCTCGAAGATCGGTGAGTCCGGCCGGAAAACCTGCGGGAGCATCTGAGCGGCATACGACGCGGCCAGCTCCCATCCATCGGCGGTGCCTTCCTCGGGCGCCAGCTCCTCACATTCCGCGAGCGTGACCGGAACGCCGTCCGGGTGCATGAGGACGTTGTTCTCGGCAAGAAAGCGAGCGAAGAGCATCCGATGCCAGTGCTCGTACGCGCACTCCACCACCAGGTGCCGGGTGCCGTGCCGGCCGGTCTTGGCGTCGCGCGTGTCGCCGAGCTGGCGCGCGCGGGCACGCAGCCGCTTGCGAAGACCCCGATCTGCAGGGGAGAGTGCCTGAAACGGCTCCGCAGCGTCGACCGCGAGCTGTCGAATCGCGGCCTGTGCGCCAGCTTCGGCCACCTGCCGAGCTGCCAGAACCGCCCTCTCAAGGGTCCGTCGCTGTCCTTCGGCTAGTACCGGCACCTTTCGACTCCTCCCCCGCCTCAGTGCACCACGACCGGCCCGGAGCTCGACGCGAGCTTCTCGAGCAGGGTCTTCTCCAAATCAAGAACCCACTGGCGCACCTCGTCGGGCGTCTTGAACGTGCGCGACGGGATCATGACGTAGACGGCCTCTGGCTCCATGAGCTCAGCAGCCGCCAACCGCACCCTTCTGAAATCGAGCAGGAAGCGCAGCGATCCGGTCAGACCAGGTGGACAGCGACATCGCCTCCAGCGACTCCAGCACCTTGACTTCACTCGACACGTCCACCGGCGGCACCTTGGTGAGCTTCTCCGCCGCAAGCAGCTCGTGCTTTTGCTCCGGAGCAAGCTGCTCCCAGTTCTGGTCCGCCCGCAGCATGGCCATACCGACGTCGTGAGCTTCCTGGTAGGCATTCTGACTGGCAGTCAGGGCGTCCCGCAGCAACTGGGTGACCTGCTCGCAGAGGCCAGGCACCGGGTCGGGATCCGCCAGTAGAAGGCGCTGGTCGCGGATGGCGTCAGCCTGGGTCTTCAGCGCCGCGACCTCGGCCTTGTGACCGTCGTTGTGAGCACTCTGCGGGGCATGCGCCAGGAGCCGCTCGAGGCGCGTCCAGCGCGGTAGGCGCTCAGCGATCCGAACACCGGTCTTCTGCCAGCTCTCGGCCTGGTCACCCAGCTCCTCGCGCCGATCGAACACGGCCACGATCTGCTCGTTGCCCACCTTCAACGCGAGCTCGTCGAGATAGGCCACCGACGGAGCGTCGGGCCGCGGTGGGTCGCCGCCGGCAGATCGCGCTCGCTGCCGGAGAACCTCGAGTAACGCGGCAATCCCCGTCAGCTCCTCGGTCGCCCTGCAGGCGATTCCGACGTCCTGGAGCAGCTTGCGGATCTTGATGCGCTGGAGCGCGCTGACTGTCACCGACTCTACCCGAAAGCGCGTCTGGGCAATCTTGCGGCGGTCCAGGGTCTTCGCGTCGAGAACGCTGTTATCGCCGTCGGTCGCCCACAAGTCACCGCTCTGAACGAGCGCGTAGAAACCCCCCTCGATCGCATCCGCCGGCCAGCCATAGGGGCTGTCCGTGAAAAGTTTCTGGATCTCGCTGCCCTTCCTGCCGCTGCCGATCGCCTTGAGGATGGCGGCCGTTACCGGGTGCTTGCCGATCTCTTCCTTGTGCCCGAGCACCTCGAGCGAGGCACCGTCGCCCTGACGTGCCCGGTCGATGACCTTGTTCCACTTCGGGTGGTCAGCCGCATCGAACTGAGGGTAGAGACGCACGACAGACCCATCGGCGGCCGCCGCTACCTTGGACGCCAGGTCGTCGGCGAATAGCTCCTGGCCTCCTGCCTGGAAAACTCTGGCACCCGCAAAGACCTCGTCGACAAGGCCGGCAAGCCGGCGTTCCGCCTCGCTCTTGCGGGTGTCCATCGCCAGGCGTGCCTCGTCTCCCTCGGGTGTGCTCGGAGCGCCCCGTGCATGAAGGGTCGCCTCGGCGGCGCGCAGGCTGCCGAGGGTCTTCTTGATCTCGTCAGCCGAGCGGCGAGGCACAAACACGAAGATGGGCGGTGACTCGGTGCCGGTCGCCGTAGCATCGGAAATCACCGTCTTCTCTTCTTCCTCCCAGCCGTCGCGAATCCAGACGTGTACCGCCTTGTCGGCTTCCTTGGGTGGCTCGGGGCCGAAGTGGGGGGTGATCGTCCGCTGCTCCCTGCACTGGCCCTGGTAGACCTTGAGTCCCTTGAGGCGCTTGCCGCACTCGTTGCGCAGCAGGTCGGCTCGTTCGTGATTCACGCGCTGGGGATCGCCGAGCACGGCGGCAATCTGACTGCGGTACTCTTCCGTCCAGGCGCTGCTCTCCCGGGTCTGCATCCGATATTCCTGGCCGACCCGCATGACCTTGCCGCTTTCCTCGAGCTCGGCGAGCAGGTCGGGGAGGCGCTTGCGCAGCTCGACGCTGCCGTCGCGCAGGTCGCACACGAGCAGGTCGGCGAGCGCATCCGGGTTTCCGGTGACGCCGAGGTTTGCCCCCGGGTCGCGCGGCAGCTTCCCGATCAAGAAGATGAGCCCGCCGACCCGTGCCTTGAGGCGGTCGTCGAGCGAGCCGGTCGAGAGCTCCTTGATGAACTCGTAGATCTCCCGTGGCCGACCTCCGGTCTGGAGCAAGCTCGCGGCAATCTGGTGGTAGATGAAATCGCCGGCGACCACGCACCCGAGGCCCTGGTCTGCGGTGCTGCGTTTGGCCTCGTGCACAACCTTCAATTGGCTGCGGAGCTGAGAGCCGGTCCCGCCTGGATCGACCGCGCGCAGGACTCGCTCCCAGAAGCGCCGGCGCACCGGCAAGAGCGGGTAGTCGGAAACGAGGATAGCGTGATCGTCGGATCGGTATGCGACCCTGCTGCCCTCGAGGTGGCGCGAGATTTCGCCGAGGTGCTCGGTGAGCACCTTCTCGATCGCCGGCATGTGGTCTGGCCTCTTCGCGAGGATGACCTGCCGGATGACCGTCTCGACGTCCGTGTCCGACAACTCGATCTTGACGGTGAAGCGGCCCATGAGCTTCTGCAACATGGGGGTGCCGGAGAGGGCGGTCTGGCCCGTTCCGACGAAAAGCAGGCGGCCGCCGAAGTGCTTCGAGCACGTCTCGGTGACCTCCTGGATCAGGAAGCTCCGCGCCTGGTTCTCGCCGATGTACTGCTGCACCTCGTCAAGCGCAATCAGCGTCAGCGGGAACTTGCCGCCTACGGTGAGTGCCTCGCGCACGGCATGGACCATCTCGTCCGTCGAGACGTCGCCGACCGTCGGAAACTGCTCTTTGAGCAGTGCCCGGGCTTCGCGCGGGCCGGCCGCGAAATCGGGGTAGACCTCGAGAAGCCCCTGGGCGATGTGCGGCGACACGTAGAGGTTGCGCAGCTCCTTGTCCCAGTCCTTGCCTGCGGCCTCGACGCGGGCCTTGACCTCCTCCAGATAGCCCTCATCGCGCAGCCACATCACGAAACGGGCGAGAGGATACTGCTCGGGTAGACCGACCGAGCGAAAGACGATGTTCAGGAGCTCCATACGCACGAAGTCGCCCGCCCCGGCGCCGAGCTTGCCCGAGGCAGCGTGGAGTCCGCCGAGGCGCCGCCCGGCGGTGTTCAGCTCCCGAAGCTGGTCGGCAACCTCGGTCGGTACGTTAACGATGCCCCTGGCGGTGGCGCCGTCGGCAAAGGCGATGTCGAGCCAGAGTGCTCGCAACATCTTGACGAGGTGCGACTTGCCGCTTCCGTAGAAGCCGCTCACCCACACGCCGGGCTGGGTCGGTTGATCGATGTTGCGCAGGAAGGTGTCGAGGATGCGCCGCATCCCCTTGGCGTATTCGCCGTCGCAGACGAAGGTCTCGAGCTCGTAGCGGAGCGTGCGCATGTCGGACTCGGACCGGCCGTCCGTGACTTCGGCCACGCCGTCGTTCAGCAGCAGGTTCGCAGCAGGGTCCTTGACGTAGAGCTCTCTATTCTTGATCACCGGTCCGCTCCATCGTGTGCTGTGATCGGAACCGCCATGTAATTCCACCCGTCTCGCGCGTCGAGCAGGCGATAGTTGTTGTCCTCGTGCTCGCCGGGAAAGAAGACCCGGAGCCGCCCGCGAATGCAGCCGCTGACGGCGTTCACGACCCTGGACACGCTGGTGAACCCGAATAGCGACGAGATGCCCATTACCGCGACGACGGTATCGGGCCCGGCGGCGTCGGCCTCGAGCGCCTCGCGCACCTGGTCGACCACGGTCTCGTGGAGCTCGGGGAGGAGAAGCGCCAGGCTCTCGGGGTCCTCGAAGTAACTCTCGCGGTAGTCCTGCCCGGCCATCCACCGAGGAAAGCTGTCGGTCAGGTCGCACAGCTTCCAACCGTGGCCGGCGCGAGTAGTCGCGATCGCGAACTCGTCGTTTCGCGCACGGATGCGTCGCTCGTCCGTCTTGTCGTAGACCACGAACCAGACGCGTTGCGCTCCGGCGAGGCGGCGTTCCCAAGGCAACTCGACGAAGCGCTCGTAGCGCTGCATCAGGCGGTCGACTCTACTGCTCATGGATCAGTTCCAGCTCTTCGCGGCTCAGCAGGTTCGGGAATCGCAGCTCGATCACGCCGCCGGCGCGCAGGTGATCGATCCAGCCCCGGCGGCCGGCCGCCGCGGCAAGGTCCATCAGGTGGGCCTCTGGCGCGTCGAGGATGCGGCCCCAGGGGGAATCGAACAGCCGCTGCGCACGGCGACCTTCCAGGTAGGCGAGAAAGAGCGCGTAGGCCGTGCTGCCCGGCGTGGGCTTTGGCCGCGCGCGGGACTTCTCGGTGTGGCCCGCCAGGTGACCCGACTGGGTCCAGGACGAGAGTACGTTGCGGGCAATGGAGCGTTCGCTATTTTCGCTGAAGCGGCCGGGCGCTCGTTCACGCAGGACTTGTTCGATCAAATCCGGGTGAACGCTCGATCCAACTTCGGCGACGAGGATGGCGTCGGCCGTCAGGCGGAGCAAAGGGTCGCGGGCGTGGCCGCACAGCATGGCCAAGAGCGGGCGGCCCCCGATGTCGAGTTGCCAGAACCAGCGCAGCGCGCGGAAGACGGGGAACGCCGGATCGAGGCCGTACAGGGCCTTGAGCTTGCGCACGGTGTGCTCGCGCGTCGTGTGCGTTCGCTTGCCCAAGACGTTCTCGCTCACGACGGCGCGGCGGTAATCGGCTATGTCGGCCGTCTGGGGAGTCGCTTCGAGCACCTGCTCGAGCTCGGCGAGCATGAGCGTGCGGCTCGAGTGCGTTCCTTTGTCGCCGTCGCGGAACCCCAGGCGCTGTCGAAGACCGTTGGTTCGCTCGCCCATCTCCTACAGCTCGTCCTCCGACTGCGGCGCCCAGCGTGGTCGTCCTCCAGCGTGCCACTTGCAACGACTCGCAAGCGGCCGGAGGGCGGCGAGCAAGAAGAAATGAGCTCCGTATCGGGTCACCTGCTCGCCCCGGCATGGGTGGGGCGCATCGGCAGTGGCTGCGTCACGGCGGCGCTCTTTCGGCGCGAAGCTGCAAGGCAACACCGGGGCGTTCGAGCCGCTCCGGCCAAGCCCGACCGGGAAAAGCGCATGCTTTCGCCCAACGCCAACGCGCACGTTCGAACCTTCCCCCGTAGTCCTCAACTACATTCGCCGCCTTGGCGCGGCATTCACGTCCCAGTTGAGCCAACCCCGCTCGAGCGCTCCCCAGAGCGTGGGCTAGGGGACGCCTCCAGCGGCAGACAGGGCTTGCTGGCGCCATCCGTGTCGGACCGCCGGCGCCGACTGCTGCTGGGCCATGCCTTCAGACAGTGAGAGCGACGGCGTTCGGCTGCGGGAGATGCGCCGACCCGGCCGAGTCATGCCCGGAGTTGTAGCCGCTCGCCAGGGGCTTGTCAAGGGCGAAGAGTGGCGCCGGCCGCGCGTCACCGCCTGTCGTCCATGGGCGGCGTTCGGGCGGTGGAGGAATGCTCGCGGATGGCGGTCCGAACGGTCAAGACGGGGAGAGAGGCGATGCGGGGTGCAATCGGACTTCGAGGTGACCCGCGTTGCGGATGTCGTAACCAAGGAGGATGCCGCGGGACGTGAACGAGGAAGACAACACAAGCTCCGCTACGAAGCACGCTCGGTGAAGGAGAAGTCCTTCGCGCAGCATCTCCTCCAGATCCTGCGAGCACGTTTTTCCGTCTGTGAGGTGTGAGGCCGAGGTCCCGGCGTTGCTGGAGGCCTGTGTGGGCTACCTCGAGGTCGTCGTAACCCCCCGGGACACAGATCCACCGCAGGCGGTCTGGCCGCAGGATTTTGGCGGTGTTCCCAGGAGGTACCGAACCGCTTGGCACTTTCCCTCGAGCATCGATTCTCCGCAGAAGGGTACAGGATTCAGGGCGCCGGCGGAGTAGCCGCATTCCCGTGGTCTGAGTACAATAGCTGGTCCGCGCGACCTTGCTCACGACACCCGAGCGGCTCGTCCCCTTGTTGACGGCAGAAAGCGGCCGGGTGCATCATTGACGGAGGCGCTGCTCGCGCCATCCGTGAAATCTCACCGGAGCCGGTTCCGATGCTTGGAGAAACGTACGCCCTGTTGTGCGCCGCCGCATGGGCCGCGGCCGTCGTGCTGCTGCGTATCTGCGGGTACGGCGTCCCGCCGGTGGCACTGAACCTCTTCAAGAACACCGTGGCGCTGACCCTTTTCTTGATCACGCTGCTCCTACTCGGCGTCGACCTCGTGCCGGCCGGCGTCGGACGCGGCGATTGGGCTGCCGTCATTCTCAGCGGCGTGCTCGGTCTTGGCGTTGCGGACACTCTCTTTCTCGCCAGCTTGAATCGCCTTGGCGCAGGCCGCAACGCCATCGTGGACTGCCTCTATAGCCCATCGGTCGTACTGTGCGCCTATTTTTTCTTGAATGAGGATGTGAGTTGGCGTCTCGTGCTGTCGATCGGGCTGATGGTTGGGGCGATTCTGGTGGGGACACCGGCTGACGCGCGAGACGGGGAGCGTCAGCCGGCGCGGCGCGAGGTTACCGAGGGGGTCGTGCTCGGCGCCCTCTCGATGATTTTCATGGCGCTCGGCGTGACGCTGGCCAAGCCGGTGCTGGCGCACACTGACGTCTGGTGGGTGACCACCGCCAGGCTCGCTGCTGGAGCGGTCTTCTTGGCGATTCAATGCGCCCTGCGGCGGGATCGCCGCGAAATTCTCGCGCACTTTCGGCCGACGCGCGCGTGGCGGTTCATGGTGCCGGCGTCGATCATGAGCAGCTACGTCGCCATGATCCTCTGGCTTAGCGCCTTCCAACACACCTTCGCCGGCCTGGCCAGCGTCTTGAACCAGACCAGCTCCGTGTTTGTGCTCGTGTTTGCTGCCCTGTTTCTGGGTGAGCGCCTGACGCGAAGACGCGCTGCGGCGGTCGTTCTGGGGATAGCTGGCGCGGTGGCGGCGGCGGCGTAGGCAGAGCAAAAAAGCGCGGCGATTGCTCCTCCCCGGAGGTTGCTCTGATCGCAAAGGACCTGGACGGTGAGGTAGAGCCGAACGGGGAGGGGCGATCGCCGCCAACTGCCTGCCTGCCTGCGCGCCCTTCGCGACGCGCAGGAAGATTGCGTTACCCGATTGCCTCCGAGCCGGTCTCGCCGGTGCGGATGCGAACGCAGTCGGCGAGGCTCATGATGAAAATCTTGCCATCGCCGATGTTTCCGGTTCGCGCCCCCTTGGTGATCGCCTCGACGGTGGGCTGCACAAACGCTTCATTGACCGCGATTTCGAGGCGCACTTTTTTCAACAGGCTGACCTCGAGGTCGGCGCCCCGGTACGTCTCCGTGTAGCCGTGCTGCTGGCCACAGCCCAGGGCATTGGTGACGGAAATCTTGTAAATCTCACGTTCGTATAGCGCTTGCTTGACCGCAGGCAGGCGCTCGGGCTGAATGTAGGCAATGATGAGCTTCATGGTTTCACTCCCGTGGCCGGCCGCCCTACTGGGTCACGAACACCTGGAAGCCGCTATAGGCTTCCATGCCGTGCTCGCCGATGTCCAGGCCGCGGAGCTCCTCATGGGCATTCACGCGCAGGCCGAGCAGGCGCTTGATGACGAAGAACAGGAGGAACGAGCTCGAAAAGCAAAAGGCCGCCGCGGCCATCACGCCGGTGAGCTGCGGAAGGAACCGATAGTCGGGGCTGAAGATGCCGACGGCAAGCGTTCCCCACACGCCGCACACGAGGTGCACCGAAATGGCGCCGACGGGATCGTCGAGGTGAAGCTTGTCGATGGTCATTACCGAGAACACCACGAGCACCCCGGCAATGGCGCCGATGAGCACCGAGGACATCGGCGTCACGGCGTCGGCCCCGGCGGTGATGCCGACCAATCCGGCCAGCGCTCCATTGAGCACCATCGAGAAGTCGGGCTTCTTGTGGACGATCCACGTCGTAATCATTGCGGCGACCAGACCGGAGGCCGCGCCGAGCGTTGTGGTCGTGAACACCAGCGAGACCGGGCCGGGTGCGGCGGACAACACGGAGCCGCCGTTGAATCCATACCACCCGAACCACAGCAGAAACACCCCGATGCACGCCAGCGGCAGGTTATGCCCCATGATCGGCCGGATGTTTCCGTTGACGTACTTGCCGAGGCGCGGACCGAGCACAATCACGCCCGAAAGAGCCGCCCACCCGCCGACACTGTGCACGATCGTAGAGCCGGCAAAATCGTGGAATCCGAGCTTGTTCAACCAGCCGCCGCCCCACTGCCACATCCCGACGATGGGGTAGACCGTGGCGACGTAAATCGCGGAAAAGATGAGGAAGGAGCTGAGCTTGACCCGTTCGGCGACGGCGCCCGAGACGATCGTCGCGGAGGTGGCGGCGAACATGGCCTGAAACAGAAAGTCGGTCCAGTAGGTGTAGCCGACGTTATAGGCCGAGGTCAGCCCGGCGACATCGGTGCCGATTCCGAAACCCGAGAAGCCGAAAAACCCGCCGGCGTAGCCTGATCCCGGGTACATCAAGTTGAAACCCATGAACGCGTAGGTCAGCACGCCGATGGCCACGATCGAGGTGTTCTTGAAGAGGATATTCACCGTGTTCTTGGCCTGGGTCAGGCCGGCCTCGAGCGTGGCGAATCCGAGGTGCATCATGAACACCAGGAAGGTGGCGACGAGCATCCAGATGTTGTTGACGACAAACAGGACGTCATCCGGGGAGAGCGGTTTGGCGGCTTCCTCGGTGGCTTGCACGCACATGGCCGGCGCCGCGCCGGCGAGCGAGAACGCCAGTAGCGACAGGATAATGGCTGACTTTCTGGCAAGGCCCATGAGCATTCCTCCCTGGCTGTCTGTATGCCGCGCGCGATCGCGCGGTTCGTAACCAGAGAGAAAGCAAGGACCATGCCAGCGTCGGTTATTCCGGCGCGAGCGAGCCCGCTGGTGTTGATGCGGCGCGGCAATTCGCGGGCCACGCGGGCGTGGGATACGTGGGCATGGTGGCGTCACAATCCTACACTTTCGTAGGATGGCCGCGCCGAGGCTACGTCTTTGTGCGAAAGCGCTTGGGTGCGACGGCGAACTTCTTGACGCGCAGGCCCATGATCCTTTCGGTGATCCCCAATGCGCGCGCTGCCAGCGCCATATTCCCGCGGGACGACTTCAGCGCATCCATGAGCAGCTCGCGCTCGACGGCGTCGAGCGTCGCCTGCAACGTGCCGGTGAACGCCGTACCGCTGGCCTCCGCCGTCTGGATCGTCGGCGGCAGGTGATGACCGTGAATGACGTCGTCGTTGCTCAGCAACACCGCGCGCTCGATGCAGTTTTCCAGCTCACGCACATTCCCGGGCCAGTGGTAGGCCACCAGCATGTCGATTGCCGGCGTGGAAATCCGGCGAATGTTCTTTTGGTGCTGCTGGTTGTATTTTTCGACGAAGTAGTCCGCCAGGGTTGGTATATCGGTGACGCGCTTGCGCAACGGCGGCAGGTGAATTGGGAAGACGTTGAGCCGGTAGTAGAGATCCTGTCGGAACTGCCCGGACTCGATTAGCGCTTCAAGATCGCGGTTGGTCGCGGCGATGACGCGGACATCGGTCTTGATCGGTGTCGCGCCGCCGACGCGCTCGAATTCCCGTTCCTGCAGCACCCGCAACAGCTTGATCTGGGTCGACGCGGAAAGATCCCCGACCTCATCGAGAAACAAGGTGCCGCCGTTGGCGAGCTCGAAGCGACCCTTGCGCTGCAACGTGGCGCCGGTGAACGCGCCTTTTTCGTGACCAAACAGCTCGCTTTCAATGATCGTTTCGGTCAGTGCCGCGCAGTTGACCCGGATGAACGGTTTGTCGGCTCTGCGGCTGTTATAGTGAATGGCGTTGGCGACGAGCTCCTTGCCCGTCCCGCTTTCGCCGCGCAGCAGCACTGTGGTGCCCGAGCCCGCAACCTGGGCGACGAGATCGTACACGTCCTGCATGGAGCGCGCGGTGCCGATCATATTGGAGGGGCGAAAACGCTCCCGCAGCGCCTGTTGCAGGCGGGTGTTCTCGTCGATGAGGCGTTGCTGCTCCGCGGCCGCAATCTGCCGGAGGCCGACCGCCTCCGCGATCATCGAGGCGACAATGCTGAGCAGGCGCGCATCGTCTAGCGTGGTAGACTCTCCGGCGAAGCGCCTGTCGGCGCTCAATGCCCCAATGACTTCGCCGCCGAGCTTGACAGGGACGCACACAAACGAGACGTGGCCATCGCCGCTTCCCGTTTGCAAGGCGCCGGTGCGATTGAGGAAGCGCGGATCCAGGGCGACGATCGGCACCACGGCAGCGCGCCCGGAGGCAACGACTTCTCCAGTAACGCCTTCCCCCAGCTTGTACCGGCCGCGCTCACGTTCCGGTTCGCTCAGGCCGAAAGCCGCCTCGATGAAGACTTCTCCGGAGCGGCGATCCAGTAGCGTCAGCATGGCGCGCTGCATATCCATCTGCCGCGCGATGAGCTCGAGGATGGGATCAAGCACTTCCTTGAGGTTCACGCTGCGATCGAGTATTCGGCTGATCTCGAATAGCAGGGATAGCTCTTTGACCCTGCGGTCGGTGTCCTGGGGCACGGTGGCGATCATGCTTGGCGCTCGGTAAGGGACGTCATCGCTAGCTACAAAATTGTAGGACAAATGGCGCGACGCGTCAAGTCGGCACGCGACGCGTCCGGACTGGTCAGTCCCTGGAGCCGATGCCATAATAACCGCCCGGTCACTGCCGCAAACGCATCGCCAACGGGTGTGCATAGGTTGCCTCAGATGCAGATACATTTTTCGTCCGCTCACACCTACCGCCGCCGCGGCCGCATGCCGGAGCCGGTCTTGTTGCCGGCGGGCGGCGGGCTCGTGGCAAGAGGCGCGGCTTTGTGATGCGCCCACGCTCGCTCGCCCGGTCAATTTTCTTGCGATTGCTGATTGCGGTTGCCTGCGTTCCGGTGCTCAACACCGCTGTCTGGTTCAATCACAACCGCCAGCTCGAGATCATGTTCGAGGACCAGGCGCGGTTGATGGGAAAGCTCTTTTCACCGATTTGCGCCAGTGCGCTGGCAGGCCAGGACTACGAGTTTCTGCAGCAGACGCTGACCGAAAGCTTGACAAGCGCGAACCTGCTGTATGGCGTCATCACGGACAGGGACGGACGAGTAGCCGCGTTCGGTGATCGCCGTCTCTCCATTTCGCCTGGCGATGACCCCATCGCTCGCCGGGCGGACCAGGCTCGCGTGGAACTGGTGCAGGAGTTCAGCCACCGCGCCTTGCGCCGGGAAGTGCTCGACGTGGCGGTGCCGCTGGCGTGGGCGGATGGTCGGGCGGGTACGCTTCGCCTGGGTTTACTTTTGGCTCCCGATCGCCCACGCGAGGCGCAGCGCGAAAAATCCGTGAGCTACGCGCGCGGGGTATCGCTCAAGGTGCGCGCGCTGCCGGTCCGTGACCCGGCGCTGCTGGCGGCGGCGCTTCGCCAGCTCCTCGCGCAGAACGAAGTGCTCTATGCGATTGTTTCTCAGGGCGATCACCGGATCGCGTCCGTCGTGCAACCGGCGGTGGCGGGGAAGGTGGCGGCCCCGCTACCCGGTGGCGGGGGTGAAGACGCGGCTGCTGCCGGGCAAACCGTGACCCGAACTTATGACGAAGCGCTTGGTGAGATGGTTGCGGACGTGGTGACGCCGCTTTTCGTGCGCGACGGCGTGCGCCGCGGAACGGTGTTCCTCGGTCTCGCTACCTCGCGATTCGCGGCCGAAAGTCATCGGATGCTGGTGGTGGTGGCGATTCTGAATGTGAGTCTCGTGCTGGTTCTGGTCATTCTCTCCGTGTGGTCGTGCCACGAGGTTGGGGCGCCGATGCGAAGAATCGCGATGGCGTTGGGTTCCCAGGCGCCGGTTGCCGGTGGCTCGCTACCGGCGAAGGGGGGACGCGAAATCCGCGAGGTCGTGTCGTTGGTCGAGCGGATAAGGGTGGCGACCGTTCGTTACCTTACCGCCGCGACCCTGCGCGGCCTGGCCGGAGAGGGTCTGCTCGCTGACCTGTCTCTTGGGGAGATCATCAGGAATGTGGCAGTGGCAGGCCGCACCGGCGTCATCGAAGTTCAGGGGCCGGTCGCGTTCGGGTCTGTCGAGCTCCGGCGGGGTCGCCCTCTGCACGCGACTACCGGGGAAGTCGCGGGAGAGGAAGCCGTTCACGAGATGCTGGGCTGGCAGGTCGGGACGTTTCGGATTGTGGACTCCATGCCCAAGGGAGATGTGCAGACGATACACGCATCCTGGCAAACGTTAGTCCTTGAGGGGCTGCGCGGCCTCGAGGCGCGACAGCTCTCGCAGGAGATGTTCTCGGGACTGAGCAGCAAGGTACTGCCGCTGGAACAGCCGAGCCAGATTACGGGGTTTACGCTCACCGATGACGAGCGCGAGGTGAGCCTGGCGCTTTCGCGCCCCGCGACGATTCTCGAGATCGCGGCCGAAGCCGCGATGGAACCCGAGCACGTGCGTGAGATCCTCTATCGCTTCGCAATCATCGGCTTGGTCATGCCCGATGATCCCTGAGTCGCGCCGCTGCACCCTGCCGCTCGCCACAATTGGCCATAACCTGAAACTTCCTTGGAATTCTCAGCATGTACCCTGTCATTTTCGAGATTAGGGGCTTCACACTGAGCTCCTACGGGCTGATGATGTCGGTTGCCTTTATCGTGACCGGGTGGCTTCTTTGTCGCGAGCTTGGGCGCCGGAATCTGGATCCACAGTGGGCGTTTGAGATCGTCTGGCGGGCGGCTCTCGGCGGCGTCGTCGGTGCGAAGATCTACTACGCCATACTTCATCAGGACCCTTGGGCGCTGGTCTCCCGCGGCGGGCTCGTCTGGTACGGTGGTTTCATCGGCGGCGCGTCGCTCGTTTTGCTGTATGCTCTCCGCCACCGCCTGCCGCTCCGCGAGGTCGTCGATTCCGTCGCCGTGTTCGTGCCGCTCGGCTATGCCTTCGGCCGCGTTGGCTGCTTTCTCGTCGGAGACGACTATGGGCGGCCTACCGACAGTTGGCTCGGCATCGTTTTCCCAAATGGGTCACCGCCGTCCACCGTGAGGAATCTGCGCGAGCATTTCGGCTTCAGCCTTCCTCCCAGTTTCTCGGACACGACGGTACTCGCCGTGCATCCGACCCAGCTCTACGAGATTGGGCTGAGCCTGGTCGTGTTCGCGATCCTTTACCGCCTCCGGCTCGGCGACCGGCCGCGGGGATTTCTGCTCGGGTGCTGCCTGACGCTCATGGGCATCGAGCGATTCATCGTAGAATTTTTCCGCGTCAAGGATGATCGCATGTTTGCCGCGCTAACTCTGGCGCAAATGATCAGCGTCGCAGTCTGCGCCTGCGGCGTCGGCCTCGCGATCAAGTCCCGACGCCGGGGCGCGTAGGTGGTAACGCTCGGGCTTCCCCCCTGCTCCGCTGCTGGCCGCCTCTCGCGGCGTCGGCGGCAGAGGAGGGCGCAGGCGGCTAGCGAGTCCACCCCGGAGGAGCGCCTTCGTCCTTGGCCTCGTCGTCCACGTTGCCGAGCTCTCCTTGCTTCTCAGCCAGCGCCTTGCGAAGCTCTTCCTGCTTTTTCTGCAGGTCCTGATACTCCGTCATGGACCCGTCGTCGTTCCAGAGCAATCGATCGACGTCAGCGAGTTGCTTCTTGAGGTCAGCGACTTCCGTCTGCAGTGTGTCCTTGCGGCCTTTCCAGTACGACTCATCCTTGACGAAGTTCTCCGGGACGCTGGTCGGCGTCGGCTCGGGTTTCGCCGCGGCTTTCGCGAGCTCGTCCAGCGCGGTCGTTTCGGTCTCCAGGCCTGCCGCCTGATTGCCGAGCTGGCCTCTGACCTGGCGCAGCAGCTCTCCGAGCTTCTCGTCCTTGGGCGACAGGTCGACGGCCTCCTTGAGAATGCGCTCTGCCTCCGCGTAGCTCTTGCCCTTGATGAGCTCCGCGGCTTTCCATTGCAGCTCGTCGGCGGGCGTAGCTTTCGTTTCGGTTTTCTCCTTGTCCTTGTCCTCTTCGACCTGGAACTCGATGGCGGCGTCTTGCGGGGTTGCTTCGGCGGCTGGTGACGTGCTCTGATCGGTTGGGGTCGGAGTAGGTTCAGCGGTGTCGCCGGCCGGCGCGGCGGGCTCCGCAGCCGCTGTCGGTTCTCCGGGGGTCTCCTGCGCCGCGGTGGGGACAGCCTGAACAGTCAGGAAGAAAAGTCCACCGAGGAGCAAGGACGCGAGCGCCATGCAGCGAAGCCTACAACCGCCGCCGCCGAGCCTGTGGTGTGTTCGTTTGAGCATTGCTTGCCTCCTTTGATTGGCGTCCGCGCCGGGTGCGGAGCCGGCACTCTGTTAAACAGCCAGCTTAGCGAGATGGCCGCGTTCGTGCCAGGTTCGCCTGATTCGACTGCAAGCTGTGCGGAAAGCACTAGTCGACGAGGCGTCCATTGCGCACCTTGATGGCGCGGCGCGACGGCTTGTCGGGAGCGGTGTGAAACAGATCGACGAGGTCGAAGCCGCCACCGCGCGGCCGCGGCACGACAACGAGAACCCGTTCGACCATGCTGACCATCTTGTCCTCAAGCGAGGGGTCGTTGTCGGGTGGATGCACGTGAAAGTCGCCGACGTAGTACCCGTGCACGCCGCCGAGCACCGCGCGCACGAGCTCGGTGTCGTCACGCTCGTACGTCATGCGAATCTTGAATAGGCAGAGGTCCCAGAAGGTTTCCAGCCGCGCCGCGCGGGTCGCGAGGGGGAAGTTCTTGTGAACTTCACGTTGGGCGACGCGGAATTCGGATTCTGCGAGCGCGAAAAGGCCTGGCGAATGGTCCAGGAGCTCCAGGCCGGCCGCGAAGTCGCCGCGAGCTCGCTGAATCGCGTCAGCGGTGCGCCGCCAGCGGCTGGGAATGTCCACGGTGGTGATTTCCGGGCCGCCGGTGGTGTCGCGCAGCAGCAGGAGCCCGCCCAGCTCGCTGCGCTGGTCTACTGCCGCCGCGTCACAGAGCATCTGCAGTGCGGTCACGCTCCTGGGGTTTTCAAGGGCGCTGCGGAGGCGGTCCGTAGAGACGAGACGATAGGGCGTGGTGCGGCGGTCTCGAAAGAAGCGCTGCAGTTTTTCGAGCGCTGCCGCCAGCTCATCGCCGATCCTGAGCTCCTCGCCGAGGCGCGCCAGTCGGCTGCCGGTAGCGTTGAACCGCGCCACCACGACTCGGGATGGATAGTCCTTGGTACCGATGACGAGGAGCGTTTCGGCGTCGACCACGCGCGCGGTAGAAGCGGCGATCCACTTTCGCAAGGCCAATACCGCGGCCGCGTGCTCGGGGAAGTCGGCCTGCCTACCCAGCGCGCCCAGGGCCAGCTCCTTCAGCTCGGGATCCAGGAGGTAAACGCGAATGGCGGGATCCTGGGGCGCGGCGGCGACGCCGAGGTAGGAAGTGCGAAGTTGCTCTTCCATCGCCCGCCAATCGGGTAGTGGCTCGCCGCAGGAGAGAGTGGCGGCGATTGCCAGGGCCGCTGCAACCAGGCGTGCCCTCAAGGCGTTTTCCAGTGCTCGAACTTATCGCGGAACGCTTCGGTCTCAAAGAGACCGGCCGCGCGCGCCTCTTCCCGCGCGGCGCCAGGTTCGCTACCCTCGACTGCCGGCGCAGGACGCGACTCGGTTGTGGCTTCCAACACGGGTACGGGCGACAGCAGCGACGGGGCGCCGGCGCTGTCAATGGCCGGCTCGCCGCCGGCGGGCGCCGCGGACAGGTTCTCCGCGAGCGCGTCTTGCCCGGCCCCTCGCGCCTCGGGTGCCGGGATCTCCATCACCACGGACAGGCGCGGCAGGTCTTCCAAATCGATCACCGTGCTGTTGCGGAAGCGCGCGACGTGAGCGGCCACCTCGATTAGCGCCGCGAGCTCGGCCTCATTGCCTGGCCACGAATGGCGATGCAGAGCGCGCGTCGCGTCCGCAGTCAGCCCGAAGCTTTCGGGGGCAAGCTCCATGGCGCTCTCGGCGCGGCGGATTTCGCGCTCGATCGCGACGTCGAGATCCTCACCGCGCGTGCTGAGCGGCGGAACCCACACCAGGGTGGAGGCCGCCGCCAGCTCGAGGTCAGGCCGAAGGAAGACTAGCTCCGTGCGCACCGGCGGCGAGCTCTCGGGCCGATGCCAGCAGAGAATCACGCGGGTCCCCGCTCGTGACGCCTCGATCAGCCCGCGTTGAGCGGCTGCCCCGATGGTGCCGGTCCAGGAAACGACCAGACTGCCCGCGAACGCTTCGGAGGAGGCCCCAGCGACGGCGGCCGCGGCGTCGACGTCGGACGGTTCGGTCAGGTCCAGCTCCACGAGAGCACCCGGCCGCTTGGAGCCGCGATGCACGGCCGCGGCCAGGACGCGTTTGCCCACGCCGAATGGACCGCACAGGAGCAAGGCGAGCGGGGAGCGCGCCAGCGCCAGGGCGCGCCCGTAGGCCTGTTCAAGGACGTTGGAAGCGCCCGCCGGGACGGCCTCAGCAAGCTCTCTCGGTGCCGCTGCGGCGCGATTGCGCAGCCTTGCCACGAGCTCCGGCCTGACGTTGCGGGACTCCTTGCCGATCATCGCCGCGCAGCGCGCCGCGAGCTCGACGGCGGGCAGCGTACGATCGAGGCGAGCAACCTTCTCGGGGATCCCCGGCCGAGCGAAATCCTGCGACGTTCCCAGCAACACCGTGCGCCCGGGAAACCGATCGCGATAGGCCGACAGAAACGTCAGGAGGTCCTTGCCGCCGACCTTGCGGGTGAGAATGACCGCGTCGCACGGTTCGATGAGCGCTTCGTGCAGCTCCGCCAACGACGTGACCCGCGCGAGCGCCGAGCCCATGCGGTCCTCCAGAATCGCGGCAAATTGCGTCAACTCGGCTGCTTCTGCGGCAAAGACGATTCTCACGGCATTCCCCTGCATGGGAGGTACGATCTGCAGGAATGAGGCAATCCCGTCATTGGCTCTACACCAGAACACCATCTGACTGCAAGATGGCCGCGCCTCAAGACTGGATCCAACAGTCATACCCGATCGCGCGGATCGTCATGGAGGCGCGCTCGGCGTCATCGCGGTCGCGAAAGCCAAGCATCAACGTGCCTCCGCGACCTTCCCGAATCTTCAAGACCTCGATATCGCGAATGGAAATGCCGCGGGCCACCAGCGCCCCGGAGATTCCCGCGATGACTCCCGGGCGGTCCTCCACGACCACGAGCACGTAGACGAGATCGTCGAGAAAGCCTTTGGTCTTTTCCGGGATCCGGCGGCGAAAGCTCGACGCCTCGTCCAGAAAGCGGTTGATCGCCTCCGGATCGACGAGCGCAGCTTCGATTTCGCTCAGTGCCTGGGAGAATGCCCGCAAGACGGTGCGGATGCGCGGCAGGTTGCTTGCGTAGATGTCCTGCCACATGCGCGACGGAGACCCCGCGACGCGCGTCATGTCCCGAAATCCGCCCGCGGCAAGCGGCGCACAGGGGGTCCCCGCTTCGTCGAGGCGGCGCGTCGCCAATGTCAGCGCGACCGCGAGCAGATGTGGCACATGGCTAACTGCGGCGGCGGCCTCGTCGTGCTGGCTCGCGTCCAGGATCAGGACGCGGCCGCCAAGGTTGCGAATCCATCGCGAGAGCCGCTCCACCGCGAGGGCCTCCTCCGGCGCCGGCGGCACCGTTGCGGGCGTCAACACGTAGATGGCGTTCTCATACAGGTACGGGTTGAAGTGCCGGATGCCCTGCTTCTCGGCGCCCGTCATCGGATGGCCGCCTACAAAGTGGACGTCGGGTTGCGCGAGCTCCAGCGCGCGGGTGACGACTTCGGCCTTCGTGCTCCCGATGTCGGTAATCACCGCCCCTGCTCCCGCCCGCGGCATCACAATCGGGAGCAGCTCGAGAATCGTGCCGATCGGCGCGGCGAGCACGATGAGGTCGCAAGTCGCCAGACGCGCGTCGGGCGCGGGGGAGACCTCGTCGACGAGGCGGTACTTGAGTGCAAGCTCCCGGGTCTCCTGATCAGGGTCCACGCCGAGCAGGTATGCCGGCGGCGTGGCCGCGTGTCGCAATGCGGAAGCCAGCGATCCGCCCATCAGGCCAAGCCCGACGATGGCGACGCGCTGGAACTCGGCAGGTTCGCGTTCTTGTCCTGTCATTGACCTGGCCTCAGTCCTGGGATTTGCCGTCCGGCCGGCGGGCGGACGCACGGGGTTGCGGAGATGTTCGAACATGCTATAGATGCTTGGCCGAGACGTCAAGCAGGTGGTGAATTCAGGATGGTCTGCACGGGCGGTGCCGCTACCGATGTATGAGCTACGCAAAGATCCCGCGCTTGGAGCGTGGGTAATTCTGACTCCGAAGGTCACTGCTGAGGAACCGATTGCGGAGGTCGGTGCCGGGCGCTGTCGCTTTTGCCCGGGGAACGAGGCGCTGACAGCGCCGGAGTCGTTCGCGTTGCGCGAGCCGAACACCGCGGCGAATGGACCCGGCTGGTGGGCGCGCACGTTTCCCCTTCCGGCGCCGCTGCTTTCGCCGGAGAACGAGGTGCAGCGGCGCGGGATCGGCATGTACGACTGGGCGAGCGGGGTCGGAGCCCATGAGATTCTTGTGGAGACCCCGCAGCACGATGTCGATGTGGCGGATCTGACGGTTCCACAGATCCGCGAGATCCTGTGGGCATATCGAGCGCGACTTGCGGCGCTGAAGGAAGACGGCCGGTTCCGCTACGCCATGATCATCAAGAACCACGTTCCCACAGACGATCCCGAGTCTCACCACGCGCATTCCCACGTGCTGGCGACACCGATCACACCGAAGCGCATCAAGGAAGAGTACGTGCAATGCAAGGAATACTATCGGCGTAAGGAACGCTGCCTGTATTGCGACATCATCTTCAACGAAGTGCATCTCGAGCGGCGGGTGGTCGAGCAAAACAAGCGGTTCGTCGCCATCTGCCCATACGCTTCGCGGTTTCCATACGAGCTCACGTTGTTGCCGCTGCAGCACAGCAGTTGTTTCGACACCGTCGATTCCGAGGACATTTCCGACCTGGCGGCGATTCTCAAGAAGGTGTTGCTGCGCCTGCGCGCGGCGCTGGGGGAGTGCGGCTACGCCTGGGTCCTGCATTCGGGACCGAACCGACAGTCCAAACGCTCGCCCGACTACTGGCGCACGATCGAGCTCGACTACCACTGGCACATCGAGCTCGTGCCGGTCGGGGCAGCGTCCGCCGGGCGGCCCGGAGGTCGCGGCGAGAGGCGTCAATGGTGGCCGTCGCACGGTTTCGACTGGGGGCTCGATCTTTTTGTCTGCGGGGTCAAGCCTGAGGAGGCCGCGGAGCACCTGCGCTCTGTTCGCGGCGACGAGCCGCGCTAGGAGCCTGCGCGGAGGAGCCGGGCGCCGAGTCGTCTGAACCCCGCGACGCAGCTTCAGGGTCGCCCGTCAGCCCGGGAAGCGGGTGGCCGGCGCTCAGCCGCGTGGCGACAAGACCCTGTCCAGCCATGAAATCGGCCCAGACGCGAAACGGCTGAGCGGCTCTGCCGGGGCGCTGGTCAGGGATCCACGCAAGGCGCTCGAGTCCGAGCTGCAGTGCGGCGGCGGCCACCAGGAGCTCGGCGAGACGGGCAGCGTCATAGACGACCAGCACGTGCCCCCCCGGCGCGAGTAGCGCGGCGGTGGCCGCCAAGAGCTCGCCGACTCCGCCGTGCGTCGCGTGGGTGGAGAGGTGGGTAGACGGGTTATTGCTCGGCCGGCCCCATCCCTCGGGGAAAAACGGAGGGTTCAAGAGCACCATCTGCGCCTTGCCTTCGGCTGCCGCGGCAGCGCCGCAACGCACCTCGGGAGAGCGCGCATCGCCGCACACCACGGTGCCGTCCAGGCCATGGGCGAGCAGCGTCCGCCGGAGCCGGTCGACGGCATCCGCCTGCAGCTCGATGCCAACGAGACGGCGAGCACAGGTGAGGTATCCGGCCAGCAGCAGCAGCGACCCGCTGCCGGCTCCCAGATCCATGACCGTGCCGGCGCTCATCCCCTGGAGCAAGTGCGCCACGCCCACGTTCTCCGGGCGGAAGCGGTAGCCGCGTCGCGGCTCGAGCACGCCGGCGGCGAGCGCCCGCGGCCAGGCGCGCGCTGTCGGCCACCAGTCACCTCCCGCGAGCGCGTCCGGCACAATTGGCGTTACTACTTCATCCGGCTGTCGCAGCGCCTCGAGGCGCGCGCGGATGGTGCTGTCGGGCGGATACTCGGCGGCGTTCACGGTTCGCGCCCGAAAGCGCCCACCGCGGGTGCCGCGGAACCCGATCGCAGCAGCGTCTCGCGGCCTTTCACAGGGTGAGGTGGCGCCGTGGGCACGGGTCTTGGGTCGACCGTGATGCGCTCGAGCAAGTGGTGGATCGCCGCCTCCAGTTGCGCATCCTGGCCGGAGAAGGCGGCGTGCGGCAGGTTGTCGACTTCGATGTCGGGAACGACGCCGTGGCCCTCGATCAGCCACTCGCCCTCGGGCCCGTAGACACCCATGCTGGGGGCACTGGCGAGACCACCGTCGCTCAGGACGTTCTCGGCACCAAGCCAGATCTCGCCGCCCCAGGTGCGCGTGCCGATGACCTTGCCGAGGCCCAGGCGCCGGAATCCCTCCGTAAACGCCTCCCCGTCGGACGCCGTGTACGCATCGCAGAGGACCACCAGGTGGCCGCGAAATGCGTACTGCATGTTCCACGTCGGCTGACCGACGCGCTCTTGCCAGTAGAACCAGGCCTTCCTGAGCAACTTCTCGAGCAGGAGGCTATCGATGTTTCCGCCCCAGTTGTGGCGAACATCCACGATCAGCCCTTGCCGGCCGTACACGGGGTAGTACTGCCGATACCAGGCGTCCAGATCTTCGCCATCCATGGCGCGCAAGTGAATGTAGCCGAGCTTGCCTTGCCCCTGGAGCTCGACCCGATCACGACGGCTCTGCTCCCAATCCGCGTAGCGCAGCTTTCGCTCGTCGTCCTGCGGAATCACGATCTCCTGGCGCTCCTCGCCGGTTCCCTGCGCGCGGATTCCGAGGCGCACCTGACGCCCGCCCTGGTCGAGCAGCAGGTCGCCGATATCAGGCACGGACAGCACCGGTTGGCCGTTGACCGCGGTGACGACGTCGCCCTCCTTGATGTGGAGATCGGGATCGGCTAGCGGGGGCCGCTCCTCGGGGTAGTCCCGATCCCAGCGATAAATGTGCGCGATACGGTAGCCGCCGGCCTCGGGAGCCCGCTCGAGGCGTGCCCCTAGCGTCGCCGGGCTGATGTCCGTCTCGGGTTCTCGCAGGCTGCCGCCACCTGCCCAGGTGTGCAGCGCGGAAAGCTCCCCGATCATCTCTTCGAGCACGAAATCGAGCTCCTCGCGCGTGGTCACGCGATCCACGAGCGGCGTGTACTTCTCGCGCACCTTTGCCCAGTCGAGGCCGTGCATGGCCGGGTCATAGAAGTAATCGCGCTCGAGCCGCCACGCGTCCAGGAACATCTGCCGCCAATCCTCCCGCGTGTCGATGCGGTAGCGGACCGTGGTGAGATCGACCTGTGACTTCGCGAGATCTTCGGGCACGGCCGCCGTGGCGTCGATGACGTACAGTGCGGCCTCCTGGCGCACCAACAGCTTTTCGCCGCCGGCCGCCAGATCCATGTCGACCACGTCGGCGGCGAGCTCGACGGCCTCTTGCTCCTCGTTGCCGATGGTGAGCGCCATGAGATGGGACCTGGCGTCCTGCCCGGGTGCGGCATCGAGCCAGAATAGCGTATCCGCATTGACGCGCAACGCCACCATGTTCGCAGCGGGAACGGGCAGCGGCCGGACCCGGCCGGCCAGCCCTTCCCTGTCGATACGAGCTTCCGGAATGAGCGCCTGATCCGCTTCATTGTCATCGCCCTTGCCGCTCTTGCTGGAGGTGACGTCATTGGTCGCCAGCGAATCAGTGCTCGTGTCCTCGGATTCGTCGACCGCCTCCTTGGCCGCGGGCGGCGCGAGCTCGTCCGCGGGGCGAAATCGCGATCGCGCGCCGTCCTGAAGCGCCATTTCATAAATCGTGACCGCCTTGTCGAAGTAGGCCTCAGGTTGCCTCAGGCCCCAAGGATCGCGCACGATCGATTTCGCGGTCCGGTCGGAGAGGAAGTACAGCCACTTTCCGTCCGGGCTCCAGGCAGGCGAGAAGCTGTTGACGCGATCGCTCGTCAGCGCGGTCGTGGTGTGATCCTTGATCGAGTAGAGCTGGAGCTGCTCCATGTCGTTGTCGGCGGTTTGCGCGAAGACCAGCCATTGGCTGTCCGGAGCCCAGGTCACCGCCGACGTCCCGTGGCGGCGCGTCGACACCTTGATCTGCTTCCCGGAGGCTGCCTCCAGTACCCACAGATCGCGGTTCTTGTCGGCGAGCGCGATGAGCTTGCCATCAGGCGAAGGCGAGCCGCCAAAGCGCTGGACGCTGCCATCGGAGCTCAGCGCGCGTTCGGCGCCGGTGCCATCCGCTGGCCGCGTCACCAGCTCCATCTCACCTGTCCGATCCGACAGCGCCAGGATTTCCTTGCCGTCGGGCATGAAAACCGCCTCCGCGAAGCGCACGCCGGGTTCGTGTGACCAGTGAACGACACGGCCGGAACGGACCGGCGCCACCAGAATCCTGCCGCGCGCGGTGAGCACAACGGATTGGCCGCGTGGGTGCAGGCGCGCGCTCGACAACTGGTCAAAGGGGTCGGTGATCCACCGGTCCCGCATCTGGTCGAAGTCCGACGGCAACCTGATGGGGACGATGGCCGTCTTGCCCGTAGTCAGATCGAGCAGCCAGAGGTCGGCGCCAACGCTATATGCGATTCGTCCAGCATCGAGAGAGGGCGATACGGCGTCCCACTCGCCGTGGAAGGTGTGCTGGCGGAGCTCACCGCCAGCGACGGTGATGGACCAGATGTCCATGTTCCCGGCGCGGTCTGAAAGAAAGTAGACGCGCCCGTCCCAATACATGGGGTGATGGCTCTCTCCCGCATAGTCGGCGGTGAGGGGTTCGGCCTCGGCGCTTCCCGGTGAAAACCTCCACAGTTTCCTGGCTTGACCGCCGCGATAGCGCTTGGTGGCATTGCCGTGAAACCAGGGGCGTACGAAGAAGACGGACTCTCCGCGCGCATCGAAGCTGCCTTCGTCGGCTTCCGCAAGCGGGAGCAGCTCGATAGCTCGGGTCGCAGGGTCCAGCAGCGCGAGCTGGCGGTTCGGTAGCGTCGAAAAGTGGCTGGTCGAGTAGAGAATGCGGCCGTCGGGGTGCCATCCGCAGACTGCGCTGTATTCTGCTTCGAAGGTGTGGCGAGTTGGCAGCCCGCCATCGACGGGCATGGTGTAGACCTCGGTGGGCCCCTCGTAGCGGGCGGAAAAGGCGACCGTGCGGCCGTCGGGCGAGAGCGCGGGGAGGCTCTCTTGCCCGGCGCCCGTGGTGAGCCGCTGCGCGGCGCCGCCGTTCGCCGGGACGCTCCAGAGGTCGCCCTCGGCGACAAAAACGATGGTATCGCCGCGCAGAGTCGGTTCGCGAAAATAGCCGGGCGCCGGGGCGCGCTCACTGGCACCGAGCGGCGCGGCCATGAGAACAGCGATGAACGTCGTCAGCAGGGAGTGCGGCAATCGGGTCATGGACGTGCTCAGGTGAAAATGCATGAGTTTTTTTCGCGGCAGAGCATATACCGAGGCGGCGGCGCGCGACAGGGTGGACCCGGAAGTCTTGACGAGACCGGGTGCTTCTGCTAAGGGGAATGCGGCGGGGGCCAAAGCAAGGAGCTTACGATGAGATTCTCAATGCTCGCGAGAATAGCGCTTTCGGCGGTATTGGCGGTGGGTCTTTTCGCTGTCGCCCTCCACTCTCGACCTGGCGGAGACGGCCCTCGTAACCGAGAAATCCCCTGGCGAGGTCCGCTGCTCTCGGCAATTTCTGAAGACGAGCGGCTTCCCTCTTCCGAGCATCCGCCGCGGGAGACGCCCGGGTTCGAGGAGGAATCCGACAATCCGCGCGCGCGGCAGTGGCTTTTCTACACCGAACGCGCCTTTCCGTACAAGAGAATCCCCAGAGGTGCGCGGTTGCGCGCGTGGGAGGAAGCCCTCGAGCTCAGAAGAGAGAGCCTCCGGAGGGCCGCCCCGGAAGGCTCCTGGGTCAGCGTCGGGCCCAAGGGGAGCGCTCCAGTCCCCGGTGCCTGGTTCAACCCGACGTGGGGAATCATCTCCGGGCGCGTGCGCGCTCTGGCTACCCACCCCACCGACTCGAACATCGTCTATGCGGGCGCGGCGCAAGGCGGCGTCTGGAAGACTACCGACGGCGGCTCCAGTTTCTTCCCGGTGACGGATTTCGAGGCCTCGCTGTCCATCGGCGCGATTGCGGTCGACCCCAGCAATGGCAACACTGTCTACGTCGGCACGGGAGAAATGGCCCTCGCGGGCGATACCTATTACGGTGCGGGCCTGCTCAAGTCGACCAACGGCGGTGATTCGTGGGTGCGGCAGGGTCCGGCCGAGCTCACGTACACCGGCATCAGCAAGATCATCGTGCATCCGACGCAACCGTCGACCGTGCTGGTCGCGACCGGCGCCGCGTGCTGCGCCGACGGCGCGACGCTACCGGAATACGGCGTATATGTCTCGGACAACGGCGGATCGAGCTGGACGAAAACGCTGTCCGGCGGCGAGGTCTGGGATCTCGTGCAAGACCCGAGCCGACCAAGCGTTCTGTTCGCGGCGGTGCGGGTGCCATCCAACAGCACCGCGGGAGTCTGGAAAAGCACCAACCTCGGGCAAAGCTGGGAGCCGCTCAGCGGCGGCGGTTTCCCGGCCGTAGATTCCAACAACATGCTGCGACTGGCGCTGGACGCCTCGCAGCCGGATACGCTGTTTCTGAGCGTCGCCAACTTCGAGCGGCAAGTCGGCGTGTGGAAGAGCCTCGACGGCGGCGGCACCTGGTCGCAGCTTCAGGGTGTCCCCGACACGCTCAGCGGCCAGGGCTGGTACGACCACTACATTGCGGTCCACCCCCGCAACTCGAACCTCGTGTTCTACGGTGGTGTGGGGTGGTCGCGCTCTCTGGACGGTGGCGCGAGCTGGCAGGACACGTTCCCCATCTATGGCGCGCACGACTCCGATGGTAACGGCATGGACGACGCCTGGGAGGCAGCGGCCCATGTAGATCACCACGCCATCGCTTTCGACCCCAACCACGACGATACCTACTACATCGGCTGCGATGGCGGCGTGTGGAAAACCACGAACAACGGCGCGAGCTGGCAAAACCTCAACGCCAATGGCCTGGTTACGGTGCAGTTCTACCACATCGATCAGCACCCTACAGACACGGGGTACTTCGTCGGGGGCGCCCAGGATAACGCCCCGCATCAGCGCGCGGGAAACGATACGTGGAATAGCATGCACACCGGCGACGGCTCTTTCTCCGCCATCAACCAGTCAGATCCCAGCTACCAGTACGTCTCCATTCAGAACATGCAGATCCAGCGCTCAACGGATGGCGGGACCACCTGGACGAAAGCGTTGGAAGGGCTACAAGGCGCAAACTTCATCGCGCCATTTGTGCTCGACCCGAAAGACCCGTCCCGCGTCGTGGGTGCATCGAGCCGCTTCGCCGTCGGCGATACGCACGGCACCAACTGGAACTGGTTCGGACCGGACTGGGGGCTCCAACAGGGCGAGTCGGCGACCGCGGTGGCGGTCTCGGGAAGCACTCCGCAAGCGTTCTACGCCGGGACCAACCGCGGCACGATGGTGGCGACAGTCGATGACGGCGGCAGCTTTCAGTACGTTCAAAACGGCACGCCGTACCGCACGGTAAAGGACCTGGCGGTCGATCCGACCGACGGGAGGCACGCGTTCGTCACATTTTCCGGGTTCGGCACCGGGCATGTGTTCGAGACGCCGGACGGTGGGCAGAGCTGGAGCGATATCTCGGGCAATCTGCCGGACGTTCCGGTCAACACGATCGCGCTGGATACCTCGACTACCCCGGACACGCTCTATGTGGGGACGGACGTCGGGGTCTACGTCTCGACCAATCTGGGCGGATTGTGGACAGACATGAGTAACGGCCTTCCCAATGTGGCGGTGTTCGAGGTGAGCTTCAATGCCACGTCGCGACAGCTTGCCGCGGCGACGCACGGGCGCGGCGTGTGGGTGTGGAAGACGGGGGTGGTCGGTACCGCGCTTGCCAACGGCGTGGCGCGGAGGGACCTGATCGATGCTCAGAGCGAATCCCCGGCGATGAAGTACTATTACGCCGACGTCGCGGCCGGCGCCGCCGAGCTCAAGGTCGACCTGGCCGCCGGGGCGCTGCCTCTCGATCTCTTTGTCCGGTTTGGCAACCCGCCGACCGCGTCGACCAACGATTGCACCGGAACCGGAGGCGCGCCAGAGGCGGCGGAGAGTGCCCGCGCGGCGGCACCTGAGGAGGGCCGTCCCACCGGTCCCGGCAAGCGTACACCACCGCACGCGGCGAACGTGTCGCGGGTGCCGCCCGCGCGCGCGCTGCCGCCGGCTGCAGGGCCGGGACGGGTCGGAGAAAAGGGCACAGGCACAAGCGGGGGCCGGCGTGCCGACTGCGACATCGAAATCGAGCCCAACGATTCCTTCGGAGCGCCTCAGTACCTTTTTCCCTTCACCGATCCGTGGTGCATCTCGGGGGTGCTGGCGACGACCGGAAACGATGGCACCAACTACCTTGGGGATCTCGATTTTTACTACTATTTCGAGAGCTTCGGGGGGAGCCCGACGATCACTCTGGACTGGACAGACGTTTCCGGTGACTACGATGTGTATGTCTACACCAGTCTGGGCGGGCTGCTCGCTTCGGGCGCGACAACGGCGAAACCCGAGGTGTTCACGCTCGCCACGACGCTCGGAGAGTCTTACTACGTAGTCATCGGCGGCTGGGAGGGAGGTGCGGGCGCCTACCAGCTCGATGTGGCGTACGGAGGCGAACCGACGGCGACGCCGACGCCGACCTTGACGCCCACCGGCACGCCGACCGCGACGCGGACGCCGACTACCCCACCCGGCTCGACGCCGACGCCCACATTTACCGCTACGGCCACTCCACCTCCGGGCTCGACCCCCACCGCGACGCCGACGCCGGGGGGCGACGGCAAGAGCTGCACAGTGCAAAATCCGGCCGCTGGGAGATGGTGGATCGGCGTGCAAAACGCTCAGGGGACGGCGAGCGGCTTCAGCGTGAAGGCGACCTGGGGCGGCGCGACGGTGCCGGTAGGCGGCGCGGTGGGGCTCGGGGCGCTCCTGCTTGGAGGTGCCGCGCTTTTCCGTCGCGTCAGGAAGCGCCGCAGATAGCGGGTATCTGGAAGGAGGCGAAGTTCGGAAAAGGGACGGAATCTTGAATGCCGCACCTGCGCCGTGGATGATCGCGAGAAGGTTCGTGGTCATCTCTTCTTGGGGCGAGAGACTCGCGGCGCTCATGACCGTGATCCGCGCCTTGTGCTCCCGGCAGAAACCCGTGAGGCTCAGTATCGGATCCGGGAAGCTGGTCCGAGGCGCCGTGGAGAGGGGACCCGAGGTTGCGCGGAGAGTCGCCAATCGCAACACAATCGGCATGGTAAATGTCCAAGCTCTCTATGGATTCCGGGGAGCTCGCTGAGGAGCGCTCGACAGACGTGGCCACGAATGGCGATACCAGAGCATTTCTCCGCCTTCGCGGACGTTGTTACGCTGCCCCAGCAAGTTTCACGACAGATGTTCTAGATCGTCCAAGTCTTTGTATCGACCACTGGCCTTCTTATTGGCTTTGAGGTCTTTGAGGCTAATCAGATTGACCTCTACACCATCGATCATAGTGGCTACTCGCTCGGCATAACATGCGGCGAACTGCACACCTGAAATGGTCGTTAGAACCTCAATCCGCATTGGGGGGAGGCCCATGCGGACAATACTGTGGTCTTGCAAAAAGAGCGACGTATTCAACGCTGTGCGTATTGAGCAACCTCAAGAACTCTTTGAAGTCTGGCGTTATCGTGATGTCCATAATTGATACGACGCAACAGCTCCATGTGCTGCAACCGTTCAGATGGGGTTCGCGAGAGCCAATAGGCTTTTTCGTCTGAGCTATCAAAGCATGAGACATGCGACAATGCCGTCTTATCGAGTCTCAGTGTCGTTATCGTAAGGGAGTCCATACAGTGTGTACAACCTCCTGTCCTGGATTATAGAAAATCTTGTGGACCCTTGTATCTTGAGAAAATGTAGCCGAAAGGAGAGCCAGGTCAGCCGCGCCTGGAAGGCGTCGGCTGGACACTCTTTTTAGCCGTTCCCTCACAAAGAAACCGAATTCCAGCCTCGCTGAATTGCCAAACTCCTCGGGGGCTGTCGTTTCGAGCGGCAACGCCCGGAGGTAGTCTACTACCGGAGGGCGCTGTCCGCTGCACCCGGCGCCGGTTCGACGGACAGGGAGTCGTTGCCGGGCTTCGTGAGGCAGTGCTCGTGCCTCAAAGACGTGTTGCTAGTTCGACGGCCGGCACGTAGGCTGAGGAACGAACCAAGGACAAGGAGAACCAACCATGGACCCTCTTTCGGGGATTACGTACGACCCCGAAGTCATGGGCGGCCGACCGTGCATCCGTGGGATGCGGATTACGGTCGGTACGGTCGTAGGCTTGCCTCCGGACACTCGGCAACGGAGATTCTGCAGGCCTACCCCTATCTCGAAAAGGAAGATATCCACGCCGCCCTCTCCTACGCCGCATGGCGTGCCGAAGAGGTTGAGCTTCCTCTGCGGGCCTCATGAGACTCCTCATCGACGTCTCCCTCTCCCCGCGCTGGGTTGACGAGCTTCGACGGGGACGCTTCGCGTCGCTGCTGATCGCCAAGGCGTTGGGCGCCCACGGAGCGAACCCGCGGAGCGAGGACTTGAAGATGCCTGGACCTGAGCTCAACAGCGAGATCAAGCGGATCTGCACCCAGATGGAGACCTTCGAGGCCACCCAAAGCGTGGCCAACACGGGGACGGGCGCCAGACGGGAGGGCGAGGACTTCGAGCGGTTGATCGCGCGTCTCTGGGTCGCCTTCCGGCGTGTTGCCGAGACGGGCGGTGCGCAGGTCGAGGTGGTCGCTGGCGTCGGCGCCCGGCGCTACGCGAAGCTCACCGTCGGGCAGAGATCGATGTTCATTCCGACATCGGCGTCCGATGGTGTCACCGATCCGAATGCGGATCCGTCCCGGTGGTTTTCGCTGGAGCACGCTTGCACCGTGGCGGAGTACACCCGATTCCTCACCGGTCTCCTGTCCTGGTTGTTTCAGGGCACGCCGCGAGCTGTAGGGAGCGCACGTTGATCAAGTACATCGGGTCCAAGCGCACGCTCATTCCGGTCATTCTCGAGGCCGTCCGCCGCGCGGCGAACGCGCACTCGGTCATCGACCTGTTTTCCGGGACATCTCGCGTCGGTCACGCGCTGAAGGCCGCCGGGTACCGCGTTTTGTCAAACGACCACAACGCCTACGCCGTGACGCTCGCACGCTGCTACGTGCAGGCTGACGCCGAGGATGTGATCGATGACGTCAGGAAACTCGTTCGCGAGCTCAACGCCGTGAACGGCGCTCCAGGCTATTTCACCGAGACCTTCTGCGTGAAGTCCCGCTTCTTCCAACCAAAGAACGGCGAGCGCATCGACGCCATCCGCGAGGCCATCGCGGTAAAAGGCCTTGGTCCCGAACTGGAAGCGGTGATGCTCGTGTCGCTCATGGAGGCGGCGGACCGCGTGGATTCAACGACGGGCCTGCAAATGGCCTATCTCAAGACCTGGGCGCCCAGGGCATACAACGACCTCGAGCTGCGCGTTCCTGAAGTGCTGCCCCGCGCCAGGCACGGCAAGGGGCAAGCCACGGGCCTCGAAGCGCTCGAAGCCGTCAAGCTGCTCGAAGCCGATGTCGCGTATATCGACCCGCCCTATAACCAGCACTCGTACCTGGGCAACTACCACGTGTGGGAATCGCTGGTGAAGTGGGACAAGCCGGAAGTGTACGGCGTCGCCTGCAAGCGGCTGGACGTGCGCCAGCGCCAAAGCGTCTTCAACTCCCGCCCCCAGTTCGCGGGCATCATGCGGCAGCTACTCGCCTCTGTACGCGCGCCGGTGCTGGTGGTGTCGTTCAACAACGAGGGGTACCTCGCCCGAGAGGAGATGGAATCCATGCTCGCCGCCCTGTGGAACGGCGAAGGCAAGGTCACGACCATCGAGAACGATTTCAAGCGCTATGTAGGCGCCCAGATCGGCATTCACAATCCGCAGGGGGAGAAGGTTGGAACTGTCAGCCACCTCAGGAACAAGGAGTTCGTGTATGTCGTGTCTCGGGATGACCTGTCTGCCAGACTCGCACCGATGTCGCGCCCACGAAGAGGGCAGCTCTCGCTCTTCGACGGTGATAAGGCACGTGCCGTCGATGGAGGCGCCTGACAACTGACAACCCTGTGCTGCGGACAGCACCCTGCGGTAGTACACTCCGAGCGCGGCCGCTGACCCGGCGCCCCGTTAGGCGCCAGTGCGGGGCTCGAGGTATTCTGGAATGGCGGGTGATCGGTGACGCTGCGATTCGAGTGGGCGACGGAGAAGGCGGCTGCCAACCTGGCCAAGCATGGAGTCGCCTTCGAAGAAGCGCGAACCGTCTTCGCCGATCCCCTTGGTCGAATCGTAGACGACGAACGCCACTCTGAAGACAAACAGCGATTCGTTCTCATGGGCCATTCTGAAAAGCAACGACTGCTCGCGGACATGTTCACGGATCGAGGAGAAGCGATACGGCTCATCAGTGCGCGCGTTGCCACGTGCCGCGAACGGAGAGAATATGAAGAAGGTTAAGGGCCATCCTCCGTCGGTTGCCGAAATTCCGGAAGACGAAATCCTGCCCGAATACGATTTTTCACATGCAAGGCCGAACAAGTATGCCGAGACTTACGCAAAAGGGACCATCGTCGTTACCCTGGATCCCGATGTTGCGGCGGTCTTTCCAGATGCGTCGTCGGCGAACGCAGCGCTTCGGTCTCTCGCGGATCTCATTCGGACGCATGCCAAGAAGCGGCGGAGCGCATAACCAGCGCAGGCCTCGTTCATCGTTAGGGCCTCAGCAAGGGTCATGCGGCGTGCCAACAGGCGCATGAACGTGCGCTGCGGTAGGACCGCCGCACCCGCCGTCATGCTCCGAATGCTCCGATGGCCGAGCCCAAAGCGCTGCGAGCTGCTGCGCGGCCTCACGGACGTGCCCTGCAAGGGCCAACCCCGTCGCATGCACAAGCTCGTGCTGTACGTGGAAGAAAGCCGGGGCGTGATGCGCTCCGAGTCCTTCGCGCGCGTGCGCAAGCAACCCATTGGCTTCGTCGCTGACGGCCTGCACGATGCGAACAGCGAGGTCGCAGGTAGCTGCTCACATCTTGTCGCCCCAGGTCACGGCGTCGCGCTTCTCCGAGTAGCGCTCAAAAGAATGAAGTCCGAGACGGGCGCGATCACGTCCGGCTGGATCAACAGCTCTTGCGCACGAGGACTCGAGCATTCGTGCTGTCCGGCGAGCCACGGAGCGGTGCACGTATCCAGGAGCAGCGGATTCACGGCCGCAGCTTCACCGGCCAATCCACTTCGGAAACCGGAGCGGTGGGATCTTCGGGAGCGGATCCGTCGGCACACGCTCTGCTGCTGCAGGTGCTCGGAGCCTGGCGCTTGATGGATGCGCGCGGTCGCCACGTCGATTTCACGAATGCGATCATCATCATGACGTCCAACGCTGGAGCGCGTGAAGCCACGCAGGCATTGCGGTTGGCAGTGTTCGTGACCTGGTGGTGCGCCGCGAATTCGACCGGGAGCTCGGCGCGCGCCCGCTGCGGCGCGCCATTGAGCGCCTGGTCGTGGCGCCGCTCAGGCGTTATCTGCGGCAACGGCCTGGGCCCGAGGGGCGCACCCTGGCGCTGGATGGCGACGGCGACCGCGTCACGGTGAGGAAGCTGCCAGCGCCGCGTCCGGCCGGTCGGGCGATCGGCCGCGCCGCCGCGCCACGGCGGCCACCCCCAGCAGGGCGATGATCGACACCGCAATGCCGAGAGCAACCTGCGAGACGATGATCGACCCCCCCTGAAGCACCGCCATGATTTCGTCCGCGCCGAGCGCTCGATCGTAGATGCGAACATCGTCGATGAGCCCGTCGAACGCGGCATATCCATCGGGGTTGCTGCCCACGAGCACCTTCGTGCCGGGGCTGTCGGCGAGCGCTCCGGACTTCGGAGCGCTGCCCACCAGCTCACCGTCCTTGTAGAGTCGCACCTCGCTGCCATCGTACACGACCGCGGCATGAATCCAGCGTCCGGCTTGCAGGTCGCCTGAGGCCGCGATGACTGTCAGCGTCGAGCCTGCGGCGCGCAATCTCCCGCGCAGGCGCATGCCGCCGCCACTGGTGGTCGTGCTCAACATCCAGTCGTGCTCCTGCTCGGCGGGCCCCGCCGCTTTGGAGACCAGCCGTGCGTCGGCATTGTCGAAGCTCTCCGCGCGAAACCAGGCCGCGACTGTGAGCGCGCTCGCCTGGACTCCCCAGTAGCCCGCGTCGACGTGCGCGCCGACGCCGTCCAGGGACAAGGCGGTTCCATACCTGCCGCTCACATTCCAGACCGCTCCGCGCAGCAGGCCGTCGTGCCCTCGGCCGGAGAGATCCGCTGCCATTTCGCCGGCGCCCTGCTCGAACGGCCAGTATGCGACCAGACCGTCGGGCACTGCGATGGCGCGGTAGGTGACGGTCGCCCGCGAGTCCGGCGCGATCGCGGCGCCGGTGCTGCTGCGCACGTCGTTGACGGTCAGCTCGTACTGGCGCCCTTCCTCCATTGCCGTGGTGGTCAGCTCGACCAGGTCGCTGGTCGCGCCAAGCCGCGCCGCGAAGATTTGCGCGGGCGAGCTGATCGCATAGTTCGTAGCGGTTTCCGCCGACGTGCGGTCGAGTGCTCGGTCGAACGTCAGCGTCACCCGCGTATTGGTGCCGACGGCGTGCGCCTGGACGATGCTCGGGGGCGTGGCCACCGGCGCTTCGACACCGTCGTTGCGCCACAAATGCAGCATGCTCGGCGCGTCCCAGGCGATACTGACCACGTCCAGGTCGCCGTCGCGATCGAGGTCGTCGAGCCTGGCGCCGAGATGGCTCTCCTTGCCGGCGTCGATCTCGTGCGCAATCCAGGAGGTGGCCTGGCCCGCGTTTTCGTGAATGGTGACGCGCAATGCCCCGCGGTGCTCTGCCGTGATGACGTCGGCGTCCCCGTCGCGGTCGAGGTCAGCCACGTCGAGGCTGTTGGTGGAACCTTGCGAGACCAGGAGCGATCGGGTCCAGGGCGTCGAGGTGGGATCGGGGGGTGCGGTCCACCAGTAGGTTTCCGCGCTGTCCGCGCCGCCGTTCTCCTCGGTGACGACGATGTCCAGCCGGCCGTCGCCGTCGAGGTCGGCGATCTCGGTGCGGTCCGGGTAGACCGCCTCGGGAAAGGATCCGACGGTGTGAGCTACCCATGCACCGCCGGCCGCACCCGGGTTGCGATACCATTCCACGCCTTTGGCGTCGCCGGTGGTGGCGGCGATGTCAGGTCTACCGTCGCGGTCGATGTCCCCGATGGCAAGGCCTTCATCCGAGGCATTCGTGGTCACTCGCGTGCGCGGCCAGTCTCCCGCCTCAGGAGCCAGCGGCGCGCTGAACATGTAAATCCCGCCGCCGCTGCTGACGAGCACTTCGGCGCGCCCGTCTCCGGCCAGGTCGGCGGTGCGGTACCCCTGAGCGCCGAGCGCGTGGCTCGCGCTCTCGACGGTGCCGACGGAAACGGACGTCCACGCGGACACCGCCGCGTCTGCCGCCTCGAGCCACCAGAGCTCGAGAGCCCCGGAGTCGCGCTGGGCGATGACGTCAGCGAGCTCGTCGCCGTCGACATCGCCAGTCGCAAGCGCGTGGAGTCCGGCCGGGAAGGAGCGCTGCTCCCAGGTACCGGTCATGTCGCCGCCGGGGTTGGCATACCAGTACGGCCCAGAGACGATGTCGCGATCGCGATCTCTGTCGATATCGCCAAACGCCAGGCCGAACGTCTGAACGTGGCTGCTGGAAACCGCGATGTACGTCCAGGCGTCTAACCCGAGGCGGGCATCGGTCGTATTGAGCCAGAGACGCACCGGAGGATTGCCCGTCCAGTTGGCACCGAACAGGTCGTGGTCACCGTCGTTGCCGAGATCGGCGAGCACCCCGTTGTGGATACCGCCGCTGCCGAAGACGGTGCGGGTCCAGGTGGTGCCCAGGCCATCGTCATTGAGGTACGCGGCGATCTCCTGCGCCGCTGCGGTGTGCATCTGGCCGAGAACCACGTCGCGATCACCATCGCGATCGAGGTCCGCGGCCTGAAGCGTGTGGCAACGATTCAGAGCGCTCTCGATAATCCTGCCCGTCCAGGCGCCGCGTGGATCACCCCCATGGGACCACCAGACGACATCGGCCGTATTCTCGGAGCTCGAGTAGAGCACGTCAATCCTGCCGTCGCCATCGAGATCCGTGGCGAGAACCTTGAAATCCGTGTCGGCCGCCCCAATGTCGTGTTCGGACCATGCGGCGGCGGAGCGGGCCGCATCGCCGCCGGGATTCTCGAGCCAGGTGCCGCGCAGCAGCAGGTCCGGATCTCCGTCGCGGTCAATATCGCCGCGTCCCATGCCCTCGTAACCCAGCGCGACGTCCTGAAAAACGAGCCGGGTCCAGGTCGCGGCGCCGTCCTGAAAGAAGACGAAAGCCTGGTCGTTCGACCGCGTTGCGACATCCAGACGACCATCGCCATCGAAGTCGGCGGGTTCGACGTCCTTGCCCCATCCCCCGACTGCGCCAATGGGGTGACGCGTCCAGGTCGCGCCGCCGAACAGGTCACCACTGGGGAGCGGGTTCGCGAACCAGCACAGGTTGTCGCCCGACGCTCCGTCCGGGATGATGACGTCGAGATCTCCATCGGCATCCACGTCGCCGAGCTCGCCATCGGTCGTGAGCTCGACATTGGCGGCCCCGATCGCCAGCTTCTCCCCGGTGGGGTACCGATACCACCGCAGGTCTTCGGTGCCGGCCGTCCCGCCGATGACGACGTCGGCGAAACCGTCGCGGTCGATGTCGCCGACCATCTTGCAGTCGCCGGCGGTGGTGGAGTCGATGACGAGAGCCTCGAACGTAACTTCGGCGGCTACCGCCGCCACCGGCAGCCAGCAGCAGAGCAACCACAGAGTCACAACAGACAACACGGAGGTGGCCCAGGAATCAGCACGGCCAAAAGTAACCCGGAGCTGCTGGCTCATCCCATCCTCTCCAAGAGCATCTCGGTGATTCTGTGGTGCCAACGTCCCTTTCGCGAGAGTCGGCTTTGCTACGCTGAAAAGAGGTCGCGGTGCGTCGATCGAGGCAGTCGATCGAGGATCGGCAAGACCTGGAAGGCCTGCTTGTGCGGAAGCCACAGCAAGCCCGCGACCGCCGCGCCCGTCAGCGATCCGTCGGGCACGGAGCGGGTAAACACCTCAGGGTCTTTGGCGACGACGATCGCTCCACATTAGTTTTCCACCGGCATCGCCGACCCGCGCCGGATGAAACGGACGACCTCGCAACCTGAGTTTCCCATTAGTCGCGCCACCAACGACGACTGAGCCTCATCGCGTCCCTCGGCGCTGCATTGTATCGCCAATCGAGCTGGACGACAGCTCCCGCGTCCAACCTGAATTGCACATGTCGCGCGTGCCGAGCTGCGCGTCCTCTCGGGACGCTGCATCCCAACGTGCGCGTGCGCCTCGGGAGCAACAGCCGCGAGGTGCGCGAGGCGATCGACGACGATCGCCTTCGAGCTGCAGCGGATGGGCGCGAGCTGGCGCGTGCGGCTGGCGCGGAGCGGTGAGGAGGACGGGGCGGATGTGCGGCGAGAGGACGGATAGCCGCGGCCGATGCAGCGGCCGGCGCGCGCCGCACGACAAATGCCGTGGTGTCGGTTGGTGCGCTGGCACGGGATGCGCCGCGAAGGGGCGATTGACAACAGCCAGCGTGTCCGTATAGGTTGTCGTCGTGCGACCATGGATTTGTTGAAGTGCCGACCTCGGAGGACATGAACGTGAAACAAGCGCCGAGCGAGCCGCCGCGTCGAACGAAGAGTACCACTGCCGAAGCCGCACCCAGCGCGGCCCGGTTGCCCTACGAGCCGCCGCTGCTGACTTCTGCTGGCAAGGTCAGCGAGCTGACGATGAGCGGTACCAATTCCTCAACCGATGGTGGTGGCTACAGCTAACGGCTGCCCGGAAGGGAGCGCTCATGGACTCGCGACCCGCTTCCATTGGGCTCACAGCAATCTCATCGGGAGGGCGCCTGTGCTGACGGCCAACAGCGTGGTGTCGCAATGCCGCCGCATGCTGTCGACGGAGCTCGGCGGCGAGCTGGTCATGATGGACGTCGAGGCGGGTGCCTACTATGTCGCCAATGGCCTCGGAGGAGTCATCTGGCGCCTGATCGACCGTCCCATGTCGGTCGATGCCGTGGTCGACGCCGTCGTCGAGCGCTACGAAGTCGAGTGGGGACGCTGTCGAGAAGACGTGCTGGCGTTCCTCACGCGCCTCTACCAGGCTGAGCTGATCGACCTCGAGCGGCCGCAGGATCCGCCTGTCGAATGACGGTGTGGGCGGCAGCCTTCTACCGCGGCGCCGTGATCGGCGGCGCCAGCAACGGCGCCCCCTGGCCGGCGCTGCTGGGCGCCTGCACGAGCCCCGCAGGCGTCGCGGTGCACGCTGTCGACGGAACGCCCGTGGCGTTGTATGGCGCCGGCGACGAAACCGCGAGCGGCGCCGCCGTCGCGGCCGCGCCGGTGCTCGTCGACGGCGATGCCTGCCTGCTCGCGGCTAGCGTGCGGCTCGACAATCGAGCCGAGCTCTGCGCTGCGCTCGCACTGTGCCCGTCCGCGGCGGCCACTTGCAGCGATGCCGATCTCCTGCTGCGCGCCTACGCCCGTTGGAAAGATCAGTGTCCACAACGGCTGCTCGGCGACTTCGCCTTCGCGATCTGGGACCGACGGCGCGAGCTCCTCTTCGCTGCACGCGACTGCCTTGGCGTCCGCGCCCTCTACTACTTCGACTCGCCCGCAATCTTCGCCTGCGCGGGCAACCTCGGTGCTCTGTTCTCGCTTCCCTTCGTGCCTTGCCGCCTGCGCGCCGTCGCGATCGCCGACTACCTCGAGGTGGGCGGCTACGGTCCACCCGGGACCACGATCTACGAGGATGTCCGGGTGCTTCCGAGCGGCCACTCGATGACCGTTCGCCGCGGCGGCACCACGCCAAGCCGCTACTGGACGCCGGAAGCGCTCGCGCCGCTGTCGTATCGCAACGATGCCGACTATGAAGCGGATCTGCGCGAGCGGATCGTGCAAGCGGTGTGCTGCCGGGTGGACGCCGGCCGCCCGACAGCCGTTCACCTCAGCGGCGGCCTGGACTCCTCTGCCATCGCGTCCGTCGCGGCCACCAAGCTGCGCGAGCAGGGCCGGCGGCTGGTAGCTCTCAGCTCGATCCTGGCGGATGACTACAGCGGCGTCGAGGTCGATGAGCGCGAGTACATGCGAGCGGTCGCCGCCCAGCAAGGGAACGTCGACGTCCGCTGGGTTCGGGCGCCGCTCAATGTGGCGCCCCTGGAGGCCATCGGGCAGTACTGCGAGACGCTCTCCGACATGCCCTTCAGCTTCGTCCCGTACATCGACCTGGCTCTTGGCGAGGCCGGGCGTGAAGCGGGTGTCGAGGTCGTCTTGAGCGGTTTTGGCGGCGATTTCTTCGCCTCTTGGCGCGGCTCGACGGCGATTCGCGAGCTGTTCGCGACCGGCCGTTGGTTCGCCGCCGCCGCCGAGCTCGCCGCGTTGCGGCGCGAGGAGCACCGGTCCTGGCTCTCGATCCTGCGCGAGCATGCGATTCAGCCGCTGCTGCCGCCGGCGGCCAGGCGGTTGTACCGCCGGCTTCGTCACGGCAATCGCCGCCGTGCCTCCTGCACTCACCCGTGGCTCGCCGCCAGAGCCGGCGCCTCACGCGACCGGCTCGATCCGGACCTGGCCGACTTCATAACAACACGATCGCCGCGCAGGCAGATGCTCCAGTTGATGAAGCCGGGGCGGCTGGAGCATGCCATTTCGCAATGCGTGCGCATGTTCGACGCGACGTACTCGCAGGACGTACGCTTTCCCTTGCTTGATCGCCGCGTCATCGAGCTCATGATCCGCGTACCGCCGGAGCAGCTCCAGCGGCACGGCTGGTCCCGCAGCCTCTTTCGGCGGGCGCTGCGCGGCGTGCTTCCGGAGGCAGTGCGGCAGCGCCGCGACAAGGGCGGGGCCTTCGACCCCGCCATCCAGTCCCGCCTGGCGGCGACGCGGGGCCAGGTGGAGCAATGGGCGCACGACAGGGCCGCTTCCGCCTGCTGGCGTTACGTCGACCGCCGGCGGCTTCTCGACGCCCTGGCGGCGGTCCGTCCGGCCCGGCGCGAGCACTGGTCGGCAACGACCTTCACCATCGTCGGAAGAGGCACCAACGTCGCGTGCTTCGTCGATTGGCTGGAGCGCAGCGGACGATGCACGTCCTTGTGACCGACCATTTCCACCGCGTCTACGGCCTGTCGCTGCGCAGCAACGTCGCTCTTGCGGGAATCCCCGTCGAGCACGACGTCTCCAACGACGCCGCGGTCCGTGTGTGGTGGCGGCCTTGCGAGGTCCCGGACCTGAGCTCACCCGCCTGGCGCGTCATCCGGCGGCCCGCGCATGCGACACAGCCTCAGGCCAGCAAGAACCGGCGCGGCGATCGAGCGCTCTCGTGGGGCCGGCATCTGGTGCTTCTCTACGATTCCGCTGGGACCGCTATCCGCATGAGCTCGGTCTGTCCGGACAAGCTGACGGCGGCGCTCGTGGTCTTGCAGGGGATCGGTCTGGGCTACTGCTTGCGCCTGCGGCAGGTGCTGTGCATGCACGGCGCCGTCGTCGAGCGCGACGGCGCTGCCATTGCGCTGCTCGGGCTCGCGGGCGCCGGCAAGTCGACGCTTGCCGCATCACTGATCCAACGCGGCTTTGCGCTCGTTGCCGATGATCTGGTGGTGCTCGAGCGGCACGGCGACGATGTCGTCGTGCCGCCGGGCTATCCGGCGCTACGCCTCGCCGGTGACGCGCTGGCGGAGCTGTCGCTGCCGGCGGACCACTTGCGCGTGGTGCCGTGGACGAACAAGCACTACTGGGACGTTTCCGCGGCCGGCAGCGACAGGATCTGCGCCCGTGCCGTGCCGCTTGCAGCCATGTATGTGCTTTGCCCGGCCGACGACGCAGAGCCGGCGGCCGTCACCCCCGTCGGCGGTCCCGCCGCCCTGGCCATGCTCTGTGCGGCCCAGTATCCGCCCGATATGCCGCACCTGCTCACGCCGCAGCAGGTGGAGCTGTGTGCGCACATCGTGCGCACCCTGCCGATCCACGCGCTGCGCGGCACGCCGATCTGGCAGCAGCGGCCAGCCCTGACCGAGCTGCTCGTACGTCACGTCGATGCGGTCCTTTGTCGCGGTGCTGTCAGGGGAGGCCGGCAGCCGTGAACGGCTCGACTCTCGCCCCGATCCTGCGCTTCGTCTTGGAGGAACGCTCGTGGACGCCGATCCCGCCGGAGCTGCTTGCAGTCGCAGAGCTCTTGCCGGCGCTTGTCTTTGCGGGCATCGAGGTGCCGCTCGTCGGCCGACGGACGATCGACCTGCAGCAGCGGATCGCGGCCAGCAACGATGAGCCGGAAATCCTCCGCGGTCATCTTGCCAGAGCAAGCGCCGCAAGCACGACACCGGCTGGCGCCGACTGGCCGCGGCTGCAGCGGCTTGCAAAGCAGTGGTCGACGCCGAACAGCCTGCTCCATCGAACGCTGGCGGAGCTGTGGCTGGAGCTCGACCGCCCCGCCGCGCCGGCCGGGGCGGCCCCCCTGTCGATCTTCCTTCGTCCGGTTGCGGGAACGGGGGCAGCCGACCTCGCGCAGATGGTGGGGGCGGTGCTGGCCGTGCTGGCAGCGCCTGTCCCCGCCGGGGCGATGGCGTGCTTGCGGAGGATCCTCGCGGCGTGCCCGCAGTCGGCCTTCGTGAGCCACGTCGGCCTGATGGCTTCCGATCGCGCCGGCCGGTTTCGCCTCAACGTCGACGGGCTGCCGCCGGAATCGACCGCGGGCTTCCTGGCCGACGTTGCCTGGCCGGGTCCGGCCGACGAAGCCTGTGAGCTCGCCGAGATGCTCTTCGGCTACAGTGACAAGGTGCGGCTGTGCCTTACGGCAGCCTCGGAGCTTGCTGCGGAGCTGAGCTTCGAGTGCTTCCTTTCGCAGGCCAGCGGCCTCGATCCGCGCTGGCACGCCTTCGTCGACTGGCTGGCTGCACGGGGTCTGTGCGGGCGCGAGCGGTGGGCCGACCTGCTGTCGTGGCCGCACACGCTGACTCCTCAGAACGCCTCGCGACCCTGGCCGGACGCCCTGATTGCGGCCTCGCTGCTGCGCGAGCCGGACGAGCTGGGCGTGCTCGACTGCCGCATCAGCCACGTCAAGGTCAGCTACCGCGACGGCCGGCCGCTGGCGGCCAAGGGCTATCTCGGTTTCGTCCACGAATGGCGGCGGCCGGCCGCGGCCGAGCCATACGTACCGCCGCAGAATCCGCTGCGGTGTCCCGGCGGCGGCGAGTCGATCGAGCTCCGGGCGGTGTCGGCCCGTGCCTGCTCGTTCCTGCTCGGCTCGCGCACCCAGGGCGGCTGGTGGCTGGACTACGACGGCTTCCGCGAAGGCATTGCCGACGAGTGGCCCACGGCCTACGTCGGCGCAGTGCTCGCGGAGATCGGCACCGAGCCGGCGCTGAATGCCGCCCGGCGCGCGTGGCAGCTTCTCTGCCGGCGACCGCGGGCGGGATGGGGATGGAACTTCGTGCAGCCGGCCGACGCCGACAGCACGACCTGGGGGCTGCGCCTCGGGGAACTACTCGGGGAGACCACTTCCGCCCCATTTGGAGCAGCCGCAGCGTTCCTTCGGACCCACGTCGCCGCCGGCGGAGGGGTCGCCACCTACTGCCGGCAAGAGCGACAGCATCGTTCGCTGCACGGCGGCGATGTCAACCCGCGGTGGTACGAGGCCCATGTCTGCGTCACCGCGGCCGCCGCCGGCCTGGAGGTCGCCGCGACCAGCGACGCCGGCCACGGGCCGCGCGCGCACCTGCGCCGCACGCAGCATGGCGAGGGCTGCTGGCAGGGCTACTGGTGGCCGGACTCCTACTATCCGACGGCGTTGGCCGCGGAGGCGCTTGCCCGGAGCGCGGAGCCCGGCGACCAGGCACGCGCCGCGCGTGCTGTCGACTGGGCGGCCGGACGATGCTTGCCCCATGTTCCACCCTCCGCGGCGACCGCAGCCGCGCCATTGCCTCTGGCGCCCTTCGCGGCGGCGCTGCTGCTGCGTACGCTGCTGGTGATGCCCGAGCGACACCCGCAGCCGAGCCATCGCCTGGCGCAGACGTTGGCGCGCAGCCAGATGCCCGACGGCTCCTGGGCGGCCTCGGCCCTGCTGGCCATACCCAACCACGCCGGCGAGACCGTGCCGGCGATCGACCGGCGGCGCACCACCACCACTGCCACGGTACTTGCCGCCATCGAGCGCTACGCCAGGACATTGCCGAGGCGATGAGCCTCGCCCCGCACATGCAGCCGCCAGCGACAACCGGTCCACGATCGACGTAGCCCAATGAATCGCTCGGGCCATGTTCGCCATCCTCGATGCCGCCAACCGCGACCCGGCGCGCTTTGCCAACCCGGACGCGCTGGACCTGCGTCGCCGGCCCCGCCTGGCGCTGCCGCCGGAGGCGCTCATCTGGCGACCCTATCGTCTGGTGCGAGAGTCGACGGTGCTCCCGGTTGTGTTCGCAGGTTGAAGTAGGTGGCGCGCATGACCCAGTCGTAGCGAAAGGCCAGGCGCAAATCGTCCTCGCTGCACGCGCATCCCCGGCTCGCGGCCAGTTGCGCGACGGCGGCCAGGGTCGGCTCGTGGGCGCCGCCGGTCAGAGCGCCGCGTAGGGATGGATCGGCGCGGATCTCGCCGAGGAAGCGGATGGCATTCCTGAGGCTCATGCCGGCCAATGTAGCGCGCACCGGCGCTCGACGTCGAGCCATTCATCCGTGCCCGCTCGACGGCGGCTTCGGTGACCGGCGGCAACCCGGAAGCTGATTGAGGATCACCCGACGGCCACTCGTGCTCATCTCTCTCGCCTCGTCTGCGCGCAGCTCGGATGGCGACGAGACGACGGACGGCCCAAGGACATGAGCTGCCGCGTCGCCATGCTGCGGATGCAAGACGACGGCTGGCTGCGGCTGCCGCCGCCGGGAGCTTCTGGGCGCCCATTCGGGAGATGGAGCGCATCGCTGTGGAGCCGCTCCTGGGGCTCGGCGACTTTCTCCCGCGGTGGCGAGCTCTCATGGCGGAGCGCGCAGGCCGCGAGCGCGGTAGCGACGGGGACCGCAACGAGGACCGATGGCTGCGCGAGGTGATGCGGCGTTTGGAGGGACCGGAGGGGCTGGCGAAGGCGGCGAGATCAGGGTCGCTCGCCACGCCCGGAGTCGCCGCCGCCGCGGTGCTCGGCGAGCGCGCGAATCCCGCGCGGAACATGCTCCGGACATTCCCCGGCGACGAGCACCTCGCCGCGCCCCTGCGCGGCCACGGCCAGCTCCAGTTTCTCGAGCTCCCGCCGCAACTCGCCGGTCTCCTCCATCCCCGGTTCCGCCAGCATCTCAGATGCCCCGGCCAGCCACGATCGGCCATCACCCCCGGCCGCAAGCGCCACGTGACCGCGCTCGACCGCGCAGCGAAAGAGCATCGCTTCCGCTCCCAAGGTCCGGAACGTCTTCTCGGCCATCTCCAGCAGTGCCGCGCCGCGCTCCGCGTCGCCCTCGATCCAACGCTCCAGCCGCGCCTGCTCGAGCTGAGATATCGCCCGGAACAGCCGGTTCCCGGCCTCGCGATTGAGCTGCTCCGCCTGCCCTAGCAGCGCCCGGGCCTCGCCGAGCTCACCTTTCTCGACCTTCAAGTTGGCAAGCTGGACAAGCGTGTCGGCTTCGTAGATGCGGTTTCCGACCTCGCGGTGGACTCCGAGAGCCTGCTGATACAGCGCTTCCGCTGCCTCGAGACCTTGCTGTTTTTGCGCGAGCGTTCCCAGGTTGCTCAGCATCCAGCCTTCGTACCGCCGGTCTCCCGTCACGCGATAGATTTCCAGCGCGCCCCGCATGTTTTGCTCAGCTTGTTCGTCCTCCTGAATCTCGAGCTGGCAAAGCGCCAGGTTTCCGAGCGCGCGCCCTTCCAGCATGCGATCCCCAAGCTCCCGAAAAATGGCGATGGCCTCCCGAAAACAGTCCGCGGCACTTCGCGTCTTGCCGGAGAAGGACAGCAACGCGGCCATGCCGCTCAGCGTCTGCCCCTCGCTGCGCCGTTCGCCAAGCGCTCGGTGCAGGGCCAGCGCTTGCTCGTAAACCTGCAGCGACTCCGGCAGCCGCCCCAGGCGCATGAGAATGTGAGCCATCTCACAGAGCGCATCGCCCTCGGCCTTTTGCTCCCCGAGCTCGCGGTAGGTGGCGAGCCCCGCCTGACACGACGCCAGCGCTTCAGCGGTCTCGCCGAGAATGTTCTGCACGGTGGCGAGGCCGAGCAGAGCGCGGGCCGCACCGGCGCGATACGCCTGGGTGGTCGCAGCCTCCAGCGCCTCGAGGAGCTCCGCCTTCGCCAGGTCGTTTCGGCCAAGCACGTGGAGCACGTCGACGGCCAGGCTGACGCGGGCGTCGACAGCCTCTGGAGTCACGTCGGTGACCAGGGACAGATAGGCTCTGAGCAGGCGCTCGGCTTCGGAATGGGCGTAGCGCGCCGCCGCGTCGCGGGCGCCGCTCAAGTACAGGAGGCGCGCCCGGTCAACCTCGCCCGCCTCATGCCAGTGATAGCCGAGCAGCGAGGCGCGCTCGCGCAGACGATCGCCGGTCTGCGCCTCGAGCCAGCTCGCGACGAGCCCGTGAAGCTCACGCCGCACTCGCTTGACCAGCCCGCGATAGGCAACGTCCCGCATCAGGTCGTGGATGAAGGCGTACTCCTCGCAACCGCGAAAAGTCGAGACGGGCCGTCGCACGACCATCTCACGCCGCACGAGGCCCGCGAGCAGAGGGGCAAGGCCGGCATCCGCGTCTGGCTGCTCCCAGAGTCGAGACACGGCGCGGTCCCAGAACACCTTTCCCACTACCGCCGCCATTCTGACCGCGCGTAGCTCGGTCTCGCTCAAGCGATCCAGGCGCGCCTGCAGCAGCCCCTCGACCGTCGACGGGATCTCGATGGCGTGCATCTTTTCCGGCAGAAAGCGCCACCGGCCGGCGCGCAGGTCGAGAGCGCCGAGGTCAGCCAGACTCTTGACCATCTCCTCCGCGAAGTACGGTGTCCCCGCCGAGCGCACGGCGATTTCCTCGGCGAGGTCCGGCGGCATGTCCTCCACGTACTGTAGGAGGTGCTCGGCGAGCTCGCGCGCGGCGTCGGGCTGTAGCGGCGCCAGCGGGATCGTCAGGCGCCGCTCGGCAATGGCGCTCCATTCGGGATGGATTCTGGCGGCCTCGGGGCGAGCCGTGGCCAGGACAAATAGCGGCCGGTCGGCAAGCTTGCCGTGCAGGTGCAGGAACACGTCGAGGGAGGAGCGATCCGCCCACTGGACATCTTCCAGCTCGATTACGGTCGTGGCAATGGTGAGTCGCCTGACGAGCCGCTCGAGTGCCCACAAGCTGCGGTCGCGCCGCGATACGGGATCGGCGCGGAGCGGCGCGAGGTAGGGAGAATCGGGAAACGTCAGGCCAAGGAGCTCCCCGATCAGGTGCGCTGCTTCGGTGGCTGTCGCGGATGCGAGGCCGGCGGTAGCGGGCGAAGGCGGCGCCGGAGGTGGCGGCGGGTCGTCGCGACGCCGACCCCACAGCCGGGGCGGCTCGTCCAGCAACCCTGCGACCCAAGCCAGTAGCTTTTGGCGAGCAGTTGCGGCCTCGTCCTCATCGCGGATCCCGGCGCGGCCCTTGAGCGCCGTGCCGAGCAGGTCGTAGGGCACGATCGCGCTTTCCGTCGACGCCCGGGCGCGCAGCAAGTAAATGGGATGCTCGAGCGTTTCGAGCTGCTTGTGGAGCTCGTGGAGCAGTCGACTCTTGCCGAGCCCGGCCGGGCCCACGATGGTCACGATGACCGACTCGTTGCCATGACTCGAGCGATCGAATGCTGCCCAGAGCTGCGCCATCTCGCGATCGCGGCCAACCAGCGCGGTCTCGTGTCCGAGGACCTGCTGGGTGCCGATGAAGAGACGCTCGCTCTTGGCCGCCTTGACCAGGTACGTGGTGAGCGGATGCGGTAGGCCCTTTAGCGAGATCGGCGCCTGGGGGACGACGTCGAAGAGCCCGCGGACGTGCCGATAGGTCTCATGAGAAACCAGCACGCCTCCGGGCACGCAGGCCGTCTGCAGCCGTGCCGCGACGTTGACGGCATCGCCGACGACCGATCTTTCCTGCCCGCTGGCGCCGACGCCGCCCGCGAGAACCCGTCCCGTATTGATGCCGACGCGCAGGCGCGCCTCGGGCAGTCGCTGCAGGGCGAAGGTGCGATTGAGCGCCAGCATGTTGCGCTGGAACTCCAGCGCCGCCCGGATTGCCCGCAGCGGATCGTCCTCACTCGCGCGAGGCAACCCGAAAACCGCCATTACGCCGTCGCCAAGGTGCTTGTCGACAACCCCCCCATGGGTCTGGATCGCGCTGTCCGTGACTGCGAATACGCGGCGCATGAGCTGATGGACGTCATCCGGATCGAGCGCCGCGGAAAACGAGGTGTACCCCACGACATCCGCAAAGAGAATCGTCGCCTGGCGGATTTCACCTCCATCGTCGCGAGTCGTCGCCGCCGGAAGGTTCAGGCCTCCTGCCCCCGGCCCCGGTGGTGACCCGCCAGGATCAGGCCCCGAAGCCACCCGCGCGCCGCACGCGTGGCAAAACCGCGCGCCACGCACCAGATCGATCCCGCAACCGGTGCACCGAGCGCTGGCGGGGGCGCCACAGCCAGTACAGAAACGCGCGCCCTCCGGCAAGGAGATCCCACATGCTCCGCACAGCTCACCTGCCATTCGTGACCCCGGCGTGTCTAGCGACATCAGCTCACGCTGTCGCGCTCAGAGTAGCGCGCCGCAGGTTCAAGGGCAATCGCGGCGGTTAGCGCCGCGCGGCGTTGCGACGCCGCGTCCGACAGAGTACTAAGATGTTGGAAACGGAACGAAGACGGGGTGGCGCCAGGTGATGGGCAGCAAGGGGCTTCGGACATGAGGCCGGCCGCACCCAGGTGTCGCTGCCGCGACCACGGCTTCGCGTTCCGCGGCATGGCGACGGCAGGTCGGGAGCCCCAGTTGCATCGCCTCCCTCCACATTTCGGCCCGTTTTCGCTCGAGTGCGAGCTTCAGACCGCGGCACCGCCGGGTTTTCGCAGGTTTCTGGGGACCCGTTCCGGCGCTGCCGGCGGCGTCATCATCCACGTCATCGTGGTGCCCCGAGCCGCCGACGTGGCGCCGGCGCTGCGCCGTCTGGTCGGCGCCCAGCGGCATGCCCACCCGGACGTGATTCCCATCCTGGCCTGGGGAAATCGGCGCAACCTCGTCTGGTACGCGACGCCGCCTTATGCGGCGCTTCCCGCTGCGGACGGGGAAGGCGGCGTGAGCCGCCACGCGCGCTCGCCGCGCGGCGCGGGCGCCGGGCAGGACGGGGCTCGGGAATACGAGCTCGGGCGGACTGAAGAGGGCAGAGTTGTCTTCACGACCGTGCTCCCTGCCCCACGGCATGAGTGGGACCTCGGACGGGACCTGCGCGGGATAGCGAGGCGTGCGGCGGCGTCGCCGGGCCTTTCCGTTCCCGTTGGAGGCGATGGCCACCCCCTGCCGGAGGCGTTGGCGATCGCCGCTCATGGCCCTGAGGACGACCGGGAAGTACCGCCACACCCCCCCCTCGTCGGACGCGACCGCCAGTTGGCAGAGCTGCTGGCGATCCTGCGCGACCTCGGCGACAGGGTTTCCCCCGTGACGCTCGTGACCGGACCGGCCGGCTCAGGGAAAACTCGGCTCGTGGCCGAGCTGGCCGCCAGAGCCGCCGCTCTGGGAGCGCGAATCGTGTGGGGCGCGGGCGTTACGGGGCCACGGTCGCCGCGTGCTCCGCAGCCGCTGTCGCCGCCCGCATTGTCTGCCCTGCGCGCGCCCATGGCGCAAGTCATCGCCACCCTTGCGGCGCATGCGACGCCGCTGGCAATCGGCTCGCTGCGGCGGCATGCGCGATTGCTCGCGCACTACTTCGATGTGCCCAAACCACTGCGAAACGCCGGCGAGGGCATCGAGCTGTTGCGACTCAGCGCGAGGGACTCGACGCGGATGCTGTTTGAAGCGATGGTGGACGTCCTGTTGGCGCTGGCGTCGCAGGCGCCCGTCGTCCTGGTGCTCGACGATCTCGCACAGCTCGATGGCCTGACGTTGGGTTTCTTGGAGCATGTGGCGAAAAACCGCCCATTCGGGCGGGGCGCATTGCTGGTTGTGGGCGTGGTGACGATACCAGCGCCAGCGGAGGCGGTTCAAGAGCTGCTTGCGACGCGACGAGCGATCCGCATCGCTCTGCCTCCGCTGGACCAGGATGCGGCGCTCGAGCTGGTGCGGGCCTGCCGCGGTGGGCGTGCGCTGGACGATCCGGAGGCGGTGCGGTCCATCGTAAAGCACGGCGCGGGGCTACCGCTGGCGATCGCGCTGGCGTGTCGGGCGTGGCGTCCTGGAACCCGCTTCCTGCCGCCAGAATCGGAAGGCACGCGAAGCTCCGCCGGAGCGGCCCCCGCCGCGAGCTCCGCCGTCGACGCCCCGGTCGACGGCGCCGCACGCGCGCTGCTGAGCTCGCTGCCGGACGCGGCGCGGCGCTACCTCGATGCGGCATTCGCCACAGGCAGCGGTGGACCGTGGCCGGGCGCTGTCGCGGGCCGCGTGGCGCGCCTATCCCACGAGCAGCGCTTTGGCGTGGAAGCTGATCTGTGCGCGGATGGCCTCATTCTGGAGTGCCAGGGAGACTTTCTGCGGTTCGCGCATCGCGCCATTGCCGATGTCGTGGCGTGTGCCCCAGGTCCCCGGGCGTTACAGCGCCCAAGACGTCGAGCGCAAGCCATTCTTGACTCGTCGTGGGGCGCAAGGATCGGTGAAGATCCGGCGGCCAATGCCTGTAGGCTGGATGCGCTGGAAGACGACGCCGCCTTCGGGAGCTATGTCGCGGCGGCGCGCGAGGCGTGGCTGCAACTGGATGTCGCCTCTGCCGAGCAGCGGTACGCGTGCGCTCTTGCCGCCGGCCGAAAAGGCCGCCACCCGCTCGCCACGACCCACCTGGAGCTGGCCGAGTCGGTTTATGGCGGTCTCGAACGCTGGGCCGATGCGGAGCGCGAGTGCCGCCTCGCGCTGCCTCTCCTGCCGGCGGACGACCTCCAGGCGCAGGCACGGGCGCATCTCCTGCTGGGCAAGACGCTGACTGCACTCCTGCGGTTCGACGAGGCCAGGCAAGAGGTCGAGCGCTCGCTGGCGATCTGCGGGGAGCAGGGGAACGACGTGACGCAGCTCGGCGCCGCGCTGGAACAACTCGCCCGCATCAATCAGTCGCAAGGTGAGCTGGCAGAGGCCGCGACCCTGCTCGATCGGGCGCTCACTGTTTTTTCGCGCGGCAGGAGCCGGCGGGATGAGGCGCGCGTCATCGTCAAGCTGGGTGACGTATATGCGCGTCTGGGCTTCGTCGGCCTTGCCGAAGCGCTGTACAAGGAGGCGCTTGCGATTCGCGCCGAGCTCGGCGATACCCGCCTCGAGGGCCTGGCGCTAGTCAACTACGGGGCGTTGCAGCGCTTGCGAGGGGAGGCGCAGGACGCGATTCAGCTTTTCGAGCAGGCAATCGACCGTTTTGTTGGCACCGGCGATCGGCGCCAGCAGGGCTTTGCTCTGACCCACCTCGGCGCCGCTCTCATGGATGCCGGCGAACCGGACGCCGCGCGCGAGCGGTTTGCGGAGGCACTGAGCCTCAACCGTGAAACGGGCAACCGCGGCCCCGAAGCTTATACACTGTATCATCTCGGGATTCTGTTCACGGATGAGGGGCTGTTCGACGAAGGCAGATCCTTTCTCGAGGAGGCCATTGCGCTGCACTGCGAGCTAGGATCACTGCGCGGGGAGGGCACGAGTCTCGCTGGTTTGTCGCGGCTCGATCGCCGGAACCATCGCTTCATCGAGGCGGAGAGCAACATCAATCGCGCCGTGCAACTGGTGCGTCGGGCCGGCGACGCGGCGCGGCTGGCGACGGTGCTTTGTGAGCGCGGTCACGTGTCGCTCGCGCTCGGCAGAAGTGCTCGCGCCGACCTGTCGGAAGCCGAGGGCATTGTGCAGGTTCTGGATGTCGCCGAGCACAGTCGGCTCGCGCGGGCGATCCACGAGCTGAGATCCGCGCAGGGCGCGTTCGAGAGTGGTGTGCCGCTGTCCCAGGGGGAGCTGTGGCTGTGAGCCCGGCGGCCTACGGGCGATCCCGGGACGACGATACGCTTGCCAACTCTGCCCCGGCCGCGGTAGCATTCGTCGGTACCCAAGCCTCGCGATTCACGGCGACCAATCGGGCGCGCTGCCACCACCATGACAGGTCATACTCGGCCCTTTCTCGGCACCGGTGCCTCACCAGACTCGAGCTGCACTGAAGAAGGCAGACTTGTGTCAATCGCGGCGAACCGTGACGTGCACGCCGCGCCGAACCAGGCTCCGGAGATCACCGGCGGTGATAGCCGCGCGGCGCTCCAGCGTGAGGTCAGCGCGCTGCAGGAAGAAAACGCCAGACTGCGCAACATGCAGCGCACGCTGCTGGAGAGCAATGGTCGGTACCAGGCGCTTTTCGACATTTCGCCCGACCTTGTCGTAGTCCTCGATGCGGCGACCCACGTGTGCTACACCAACCCCGCGGCGCAACGCGCGCTGAGCGGTCGGGGCGGGCCGATAGTGGGGGAGGAGCTCGCGATGCTCTTCGCCCCGCCGTACGGAGCGCGGATGACCGAAAACGTTCGCCGTGTGCTCGAGACGGGCGAGATCCTGGCAGTTGAGGCGTACGTGCCGTTCCCGACCGGCCTGGTCTATCTGGACACCCGGCTGGCTCCCATCCCCTCTGCAGATGGGCACCCGCCGCTGGTCTTGGTGGTATCCAGGGACTTGACGGCGCGCAAGCGGGCGGAGGTTCAGTTGGAGCATGAGCGCAGCCGCGCTCAGTCCTATCTGGATCTCGCCGACGACCTGTTCGTCGGACTGGACAACGCCGGACGCATCACCCTGGTGAACCGAAAAACCTGCGAGCTGCTCGAGATTGAGGAAGCAGAGCTCGTTGGTCGCGACTGGTTCGAGTCGAGCGTCCCGCCGCACATGCGGCAGCGGATGCGCGGGCTTCACGCCGCGCTCGTGTCGGGAAGCGAGGATCTGCTCGGCAGCACGGAAGGTGAGATCCGCTCTCAATCGGGCGAGGTCCACCTGGTTCAGTGGCGGTACCGACTGTTGCGGGACGACTGCGGTGCTGTTTCCGGGGTGCTCTGTTCCGGCAGAGACGTGTCCGAGCTCCGCAGGACGGAACGGCAACTTCTCCAGGCGCAGCGGATCAAGGCCATCGGCGAGCTTTCGGGAGGAGTGGCGCACGATTTCAACAACCACATCACCATCATTCAGAGCTATTGCGAGTTGCTCGCGGAGAGAAAAGACATGCCGGCCTTCGCCGCCAGGTGCGTCACCGCCATGGCCGTGGCGGCACAGGAGGCGGGTGGTCTCACCCGCAAGCTCCTCAGCCTCGCGCGAAGCCAGGACATCGAACCGACTCGCCTGGATCTGAACGACGTGATCGGGCGGCTCAGACCCATCGTGACCCGTTTGCTCGGCGAGAATATCCGTATCGAGTGGCGGTTGAGCGAGCAGCCGGCATGCGTGCGCGGCGAGCAGGCGCAGCTAGAGCAGATCTGCATGAACCTGTTGCTCAATGCCCGCGACGCCATGCCCACGGGTGGTCAACTGGTCGTTACGACCAGCGCGCGCGCGGTGCGTGCCACGCAACGAGCCTTTGTCAAGGACATTCCGCCAGGCGACTACGTGTGCCTCAGCGTGGCAGACTCGGGCGTCGGCATGGACAGCCAGACGTTGGCGCGAATTTTCGAACCATTCTTTACGACGAAGGAGGCCTCACAGGGGTCGGGGCTGGGCCTTCCCATCGTGTTCCGTGCGCTCGAGCGTCACGGTGGCTACGTCGACGTCACCAGCGAGCAGGGCGCAGGATCCACCTTCGACGTGTACCTGCCCCGCCTGAGTGGCCTCAAGTCCGTTGACCAGGAAGGAGCGCTGCCTACCCCTGGTATCGATCCCACGGGTCGCGGCGGTGAGACGATTCTCCTGGTCGAAGACGAGGAGAGCGTGCGCGCCATGGTTACTGAAATCCTCGAGCTGCAAGGCTACCGCGTGCGCGCAGCGCGCAGCGCCGAGGACGCCATCGCCACGGCCGAAGCGGCACGCGGCGATTTTCACCTGCTGCTCACCGATGTGGTACTGCCGGAAATGACCGGCCCCGCATTGGCCGAGGCGCTCGCGAAACGGTACGGCGAGCTACCCGTGATTTTCATGAGCGGCTACGCGCGGCCGGAGCTGGGCGAGCGAATTGCCGAAGCGAGTAACAGCTCCCTGATCAGAAAGCCCTTCGGAGGGCGCGAGCTCGCTCGGCTCGTGCGCACGCGACTCGATCACTGGAAGGTCGAGGAATGAACCGCTGACCGGCGGCGACGGGTCCTTCACCGCTGCTGCAAATGCTCGATTGCGGCCGTCAAGCCGTCGAGAGTGAGGTCGAACATGGGAAAGATCTTGCCGATCTCCGCGACTGTGCGATGACCATAGGCTCGTGCCCAGTGCGCGCGCTCCAGAGGGTTGAGCCAGACGGCAGCGGGAAAGCGATCACGCAGACGTTCCAGCCACACCTTGCCGGCTTCTTCATTGCGCATGGTCCATTCGATGCAGCCATCCGGCCAGAAGAGCTCGGTCGGGCTCATCGCGGCATCGCCAACGACGAATACTTTCGCCTCCGGAAGCGCCTGCATGACCTCGAGCGTGGCCACCGGTCGCGTCCGCGGCGGGTCTGACCAGACTGTTTGATAGATGCAATTGTGGAAGTAATAGATGGAGAGCTGGCGAAAGCAGGAGCTGGCGGCCGCGAAAAGGCGGCTGACCAGAACCACATACGGGTCCATCGACCAGCCGCCGTTATCGATGAGCAGCAGCACGCGCACCCGATTCCGCTTGCCGGGTCGCAGCACGATCTCGATGTCACCGCCGGTACGGTCAAGGCGCCGCAGCGTTTCCGGCAGGTCCAGCTCGTCGGCCACACCGTGTTCGACCAGATGGCGCAAGCGAGCCAGTGCCTCCTTGATGGCCCCCGATCCCATCTCGCCATAGGCCGAGTAGTCCTTGTAGCGCCGCTCGCCGGCCACTTTGATGGCGCTGCGCCCGCCGCCACCGCCGCCGATGCGGAACCCTCCAGGATGGAAACCGGAGTGACCAAAAGGCGACGTTCCGCCGGTTCCGATCCAGCGGTTCCCACCATCGTGCCGCTCGGACTGCTCGGCGAGGCGCTGTAGAAACAACCGGCGGAGCTCATCCAGACCCATGGCCTCGGCGCCGATCTCGGCGCGGAGGCGCGCGAGCATCTCCTCATCCAGCCCGCGCGGGTCGTCGAGCCAGTCGCGGATGGCCTGGTCGAGCTTGTCCAGAAGCTCCTCCCCGGCCAGCTCGACGCCGCGAAAGTGTTCGAGAAATACGCGGTCGTAAGCGTCGAAATACTTCTCATGCTTGACGAGCACGGTGCGCGCCAGCAAATAGAACGCATCCAGATTCGAGCGCGCCAGGTCGAGGGAAAGTCCCCGATGCAAGCGCAGCAGCTCGGTGGGACTGACGGGAATGCCCGCCTCTCTCAATCGCTCGAAAAAGTCGATGAACACGGGTGTTGGCGGCTCAGCGCACGCCCAGACGCTGGCGCGCGACGGCGAGGTCGTTGGATTTCTTGACGAGCACTCCCAGGAAGGGGACGCGGCTGCGCAGTTGCTCGGCATCGACGTCCGCAAGGGTCAGGGCCCGCAGCCAGTTGATGAGCTCGCGAGTTGCCGGTTTCTTCTCGACGTCTTCCAGCCCGCGGATGCGAAAGAACAGCTCGATCGCGCGATCGACGAGCTGCTGCTCCAGATCCGGGAAGTGCGCGCGCACGATGCGCTGCATCATCGATTTGTCGGGAAAGGCGATATGGTGGAAGTTGCACCGCCCCAGGAACGGGTCGGACAGGTCGCGCTTTGCGTTCGAAGTGATAATGATGATCGGTCGATGGCGCGCCTGGACGGTCTCGTCGATCTCCAGAATATCGAACGTCATCTGATCGAGCACGTCGAGCAGGTCATCCTGGAAATCTGATTCGGCTTTGTCGATTTCGTCAATGAGCAAGACGGCGCGGACATCACTGGTAAAGGCCTGCCCAATCTTGCCCATGCGAATATAGTCTTTGATGTTGCTGACGTCGCGCCGGCTGTCTCCGAAGCGCGAGTCGTTTAGCCTGGTCAGCGTATCATATCGGTACAGAGCTTCCACGGCCTTCATGGAGCTCTTGACGTTGAGGACATGGAGGCATGCTTGCAGCGAACGCGCGATTTCGTGGGCGAGCAGTGTTTTCCCCGTTCCTGGCTCCCCTTTAAGAAGCAAGGGCATTTCGAGACGAATGCTAATGTTGACGATCTCGGCGAGCTCGTCGTCCAGGACGTATGTGTCACTTCCGCGGAAAACGTGCATGATCGGTTGCTTGTCCTTTTCGATTCATGGTTCGTGGCAATCGGCCTCGCCCGAGGGATGGAAGCTATGCCGCGGGGTCGTGCGGATAGAGGCTCAGAGCTGCTCGACCTGGTAACCCTTGCGGGTGAGCAGCTCGAGAAGGCTGTCGGCGCCCACGAGGTGGCCGGCGCCCACCACCGCGAAGTACGTGTGCGACTTGAGCATGAGGCGGCGAATGCGGTCGGCCATGCTCTGGTTGCGTTTCTTGAAGACGACTTCGAAGATCGGCTGCAGCGGCGGTGCTTCGCGGAGCTGCCGAAACACGCTTTGCTCGATCGACGCCACGTTTCCCGTCTCCCAAGCACTGATGAGCAGAGGCAGCTCCACAGGTAAGGATCCAAGATCGCGTAGCGTGTAATCGAGCAACAGGAGTTGCTGAGCCCGCGGCAGGAAGTCGAACAGGCGCATCTGCTCGTCCATGCCTTCGACTTCCGCGATGTCCTTTTCGGCAATGGCGCGCCTGAGGAAGTACATGTCGATGCCATGCTCGGGGCTGTAACCGAGCTGTTGGATGGCCTGAGCTGCGAGAGAGATGGCGACGAACCAGATCTCCATTCTCTGCATCAGCTCCAAGTCCACGTTATACTCGGCACAGGCTACTTGCAGCCGGCGATAGAGATCTGGATCACCGAGGCGCTCGGATAGCCGGCGCTGATCGGTGGCGACCGCGTGGAAGGTGATCATCTGTTGCATGGCTGCCTGGTCGTACTTGAGCACGTTGGCCTCGACCACCAGTACGTCGCTTTCCGCGTACGCCTTCTCGATGACCGAATCCAGGGGGAACATGCTGGCCGAGGCGAAGTGAATGGATCCGAGCAGGTAAAGAGTGGCGGTCTCTGAGCGCAACTTCCAGAAGACGTGGTTACGATGCACCAGGCCACAGGTGGCGAGAAGCCCGCCCAGGGCGACGATCAGCAGGCCGGCCGCTAGCGGGGCAGTGCCGCGCGGCCAGCGGCTGCGCCGGGGCTGGAAAGATGGAGATGATGAGAAACTGGTCACAGGTCACGACCTCTGCGTCAACAGTGTGGCGCGGCGACGCGGACAAGGCAAGCCCCGGCGCGGAGGAGCAGCCCGAAGCGTCCGCGGCTGGCGTGGACATCGCCCGCGAGGCGTATTCTTCTTGACACAGCGGGCCGAATCGCGATAAACAGTGACGCAAGAATCGTAGCTTCAGAAAAAAAACCGGTGGGCGATGCCGAATTTTCTGCGCGAAGCGCGGCGCTGTCGGCGGCGCGGCGACTACATGAGAGCGGGCGACCTGTTCGACCTGGCGGGCGAGACGGAGGAGGCGCTTGAGATGTATCGGCAGGCGGGCCAGGACATTCTCGCGGCGCGCCTGCTGGAGCGGCTCGGAAATAACCGCGAAGCGGCGCGGCACTACCAGCGCGCCGGGGATTTTCCACGGGCCGCGAAGATGTTTCTCGCAGCGGGGGACAAGGTCGAAGCCGCGCGGATGATGATCGGAACCGGCGACTTTTTTCAGGCCGCAGGGCATCTTGAACGCGCCGGCTTGGCGCTGGAGGCCGCCGAGCAATATGAGCGGGCCAACTGCCACGAGCGCGCCGCGATGCTGTACGTGAAGTGCGGGCACTACCTCCGTGCGGCCCGCCTCCTCGACGGGCTCCACCGCGGAGAGCTCAACGCCGAACCGGCTGCGGACAGCTACGACGCCGCGACCCTGGCGGACAAGCGGCGCCGGTTCGGCAAGATGGCCGCCGACTTGTTCTACAAGGAGCAGCATTTCAAAGAGGCGGCGCAACTTCTCCTGGCCGTGAAGGAGTACTTTCCCGCGGGACGCGCCCTGGAAAAGCTCGGCCGCTCGCTCGAGGCGATCGAATGTTACGTCAAGGGCGGGCGACCCGAAGAGGCCCGGCGGCTGCTCAATACCGTCGACCCGCGCAGGCTGGATGCGCCCAGTCTAATGCGGTTTCGCAAGGTTTACGCCGACGTTCTCTACGGCTGCGCAGAGTATCACGCCGCGGCTCCGATCTACGTGGAGCTCGGTGAGTTCGCTCGCGCGGGCGAGTGCTTCGACGCCGTCGGCGACCTCAAGCAGGCCGCGTCAGCCTGGGAGTCGGCCGGGCAGTTTGCACGCGCCGGAGATCTCTACGCCCGTATTGGGGCGACCACAGATGCCGCGCGGATGATGCAGGAAGCGGGTGACTTGCCGGCAGCCGCGGAGCTCTACAAGACCGCAAAGGACTTCGCCGCCGCCGCGGCGATGTTTGAACGCTCGGGGAATCCCCTCGCCGCGGCTTCCATGTGGACCGAAATGGGCGAGGACGACCAGGCCATCACCGCGCTGCAATCGCTGGAGAAGAGCGACGCGAGCTACGTCCCCGCCTGTTTGCTGCTCGGTCATCTCTTCGTCCGCAAGAAGCTGCCGGCAGCCGCCATTGAGAAGCTCCAGGCCGCGGCCACCGTTGCCGGCGACGACCCCACCTACTGGCTCGAGCTCAATTATCTGTTCGGGTTGGCGTTGGAGCAGGCAAAACGGCTGAGAGACGCCGCTGCCGCCTTCGCTCGCGTGCTCTCGCACGATTACGCGTACAAGGACGCCAGCGCCAGACTCGCGGCCATTCGCCAACGGCTCGCGGTGCTTGCCCGCGAACGCTCCGCAGCCGATGGCACGCCACCCAGAGTCACCGACACCGATCGCCGGCTCCAGGCTACCGAGAGCTCCGCCGATTCGCGGTATGAGATCGAGCAAGAACTTGGCTCCGGCGGCCAAGGCACCGTGTTTCTCGTTCGCGATAACCTGCTCGATCGCCGACTTGCCCTCAAGCTGCTCAACGACCGCTTGATGCAAGAGCCGCACAAGGTAGAGCGGTTCATTGCCAACGCCCGCAACGCGTCGCGATTGTCGCATCGCAACGTGGTCACGATCTTTGACACGGGAACGTATCGGCAAAAGAAATTCATCGCCATGGACTACGTCAAGGGCCCATCTCTTCGCGACCTCATCTCGTCTGGGCAAGCGACCCCCGTGACGACGCAGATCGAGGTCGCTTCCCAGCTCCTCACGGGGCTCGGGTTTGCCCACTCACGCGGCGTCGTCCATGGCAATCTGCGACCCGAGAATGTCTTCATCGACGCCACCGGCGAGGTCAAGATCACCGACTTCGGCCTCACGGAACGGCTGTCCGATCTGGTTGACGCACCCTACGGCGCGCGCTACCTGGCATACGTCTCTCCAGAACAGGTCGGCGGCAAGCCGATCAGCGCCGCCAGCGACCTTTTTTCCTTCGGCGTGGTCATGTACGAGTTTCTTACCGGCAAGCTCCCGTTCCCGGTGGACAGGAGCGCCGCCAACAGCGCCCATCCCGCTCCGGCCGACATTCAATCCATCGCTCCCGATCTGCCCATCCGCATCTGCAAGGTGACCATGCAGTGCCTGAGCAGGAATCCCGAAGATCGATACGAATCCGCGGACGACGCCATCGCCGCCCTGAAGCCGTCGACGCTGGAGGTGGGCGCGTTTCTCGGTAGCCGCTACGAGATTACCGGCATCCTCGGCCAGGGCGGCATGGGCAGGGTATACGCCGCTCATGATCGCGAGCTTGACGAGAAACTCGCGATCAAGGTGCTGAAACCAGCCATCGCGGAGGACGGCGAGGCGCTGACCCGATTCAAACGGGAAATCAAGCTCACGCGGATGATCCAGCACCCCAACGTCGTGCAAATCTACGATCTCGGCGAGGCCGACGGAATCAAGTTCATCACCATGGAAATTATCCCTGGCCTGTCGCTCAAGGATCTGGTCGCAAAGAACGGCCGACTGCCGTTGGCGCAGGGGGTGCGGTGGTTTCAGCAAGTGCTCGAGGCGCTGGCGGCAGCGCACAAGATCGGGATCATTCATCGCGACATCAAGCCGCAGAACATCCTGATCGACGATGCGGAAAACGCACGCATCGTCGACTTTGGGATCGCCACCGTGCAAACGCTCAGCGCCATCACCACCACGGGAGTCGTCATCGGTACCCCGGAATACATGAGCCCCGAGCAAGTCGAAGGACGCCCACTGACCGGGCAGTCCGACCTCTACAGCGTCGGCATTACGATGTTCGAGACCTTCACCGGAAAGCTGCCGTTTACCGCCGAAAGCGCAATGTCGATGGCACTGAAGCACCTGCGGGAGACTCCCGCGCAACCGCGCCTGCTCCGCCCAGACCTCCCGATCGAGCTCGAGCAGATCATCCTGCGCTCCGTGGCAAAGGACCCCACTAGCCGTTTCCAGTCCGCAAAACACATGTCCGAAGCCCTTGCCGGAGTGCGTGCGGCGCTGCTCAACCAATAGGCCCGACTTCAACCGGATTTTCAGCCGGGAGGCGCCGCAAAGGTCCTGGCCATACCGCCACCGAAGCCCCCCTCCCCAGGCTTCCCACAACCGCCCCGGAGAGCGATCATCATGCGATCACAGCGGCACGTTTACGGTCCCATCGTGCTTCTCCTCGCCACCGTTACGGTGTCGGCCTGCCAGCGGTCGCGCGAGACCCCGAGCGGACCGCGGCTCGCCCTCAGCTCGAAAGTCGAGCTGCCAAGCGACCAAATCCAGACCCCCGGCGTCTTTGTCGCCGAGTACATTCATCACCCGGGCACCGATTTTGCGCCACCGCCCAAGGCCATGGTGTACGCGCACTTCGTCGACGAGCGCGGCCGCATCCTGTTTCAGGACGATCACGCGCCGCTTCCTCCCATGTCGGAGTGGAAGCCGGGCTCAACGATCTCGTACCGCCGCCTGATCTACGCGCCCCCTCTCGAGCTGGATAGCCGCCTGACCGTCGTTGTCGGCGTCTATGATCCGGTCCCAGACGGTGCTCGCTACCAGCTTGCGGGCGGCGATTCCCGCGACGCCGTGCCAGCGTCGCTGGCCGCGACCCGCAGCATCATTCCCTTCACGCCAATAGAGGGCCTGGACACGATCTTCCTGGAAGGCTGGTACGCACCCGAGTTCGATCCTGTCTCCGACAATCACTGGCGGTGGTCCGGTCCCAAGAGCGTCGCCAGCGTGCCGCGCCCGAAGCGGGACTCGGTGCTCTTTCTTTCCGGCTCGGTGCCGGCGACGGAGTTCGCGGCTCCGGCCAATGTCAAGCTGCTGATCAATGGACAGGAGCTGGCGAGCATCACCCCGGATGGGACCTTTGTGTTCATGAAAGCCGTTCCGCCGGCGCTTCTCGGCGAGCAACCGCGCGCGGACCTCACCGTCACCTGTGACCAATCGTTTGTCCCCGCCGCCAAGGGCGGCTCCAGCGACACGCGACAGTTGTCGGTGCTGATGCGCGTCTTGCACGTTCAGGAAGGGATTCCTGCAGGTTTTTCGCCGACCGATGACACGGTGTCGCTGGCGGGGTTCGTGCAAGGCACCGGCGGGTCGCAGCGGTAGAAGGTGCTCATGACCGCGAAGGCAGATCGCGAGGTACGACTGCAAGCATATCTGGCCCGGGCCGGAGTGGCATCGCGGCGAAGGGCGGAAGCTCTGATCACGTCCGGCCGCGTCTCGGTAAACAACCAGGTGGTGACCGTGCCAGGGTGCCAGGTAGCACGCGGCAGGGATATCGTTCAGCTCGACGGACAGGTTCTGGAGTGGCAGGAGCTCATGACTCTGGCCTTCAACAAGCCTCGCGGCGTGGTGACGACGATGACTGATCCGCAGGGGCGACCGACGATTGCCGACTTCCTTGACGCGAACGGCCCGCGTGTATTTCCCGTCGGTCGGCTCGACTACGCCTCGGAAGGGCTGCTCATTCTCACCAACGATGGCGAGCTGGCCCGCCGGCTCATGCACCCGAGCTTTGGCGTTGCGAAAGTGTACGCCGTGAAGGTGAAGGGTCATCCTTCCGCTGAGGCGTTACGACGGCTGCGAAGCGGTGTCATGATGGCGCCACCCGCCTGTTCGCGGAGCGGCCCGCCGGCCGCCCGCGCCCCTCAGCAGCTCAGCCCACGTGCAAACGTGCACGTCCTGGAGACCCTGAGGATCAACACCTGGCTCCAGATCGAGGTCCACGAGGGCCAACAGCACCTCGTGCGGCGCATGCTCGACGCCATCGAACACCCCGTGCTGCGGTTGGTGCGGACCGCGGTCGGTCCACTCGAGATTGACGACCTCAAAAGCGGGAGCGTGCGCCGCCTGACAAGCCGTGAGCTGTTCGCGCTGAGGGCCGCGGTAAAGCTGGCCGAGGGCGCGCCGCCGCGGCAACCGGCGGTGGAGCAACCGGGCGCGCCGGCCAGGTCAGCGGGAGCCCCGGCGCGTGGAGCGGAGAGGAAAGGAGAAGGCGGCACTCCCGGACATCGCCGTCGCCCGCCTGGACAAGGAGTGGCCACCCATGATCGTCCTCGTAAACGGAAAGATCGCCGATCCCGATAGCACGCTGATCTCCCCTCTTGATCGCGGCTTCTTGTATGGCGATGGATGCTTCGAGACGCTCCGCGTGGCGGGCGGACGGCCCATAGAGCTGGAGGCGCACCTCGACCGCCTGGCGGGATCCGCGGAAACGCTGCGCATTCCCCTGTTTGCGCACTGGAGCCGGCTGCAGCTCAGCGAACAGATTCTCGCCGCGATCCAGCACGATGGCGGTGACAGCGCCATCATCCGCCTCTCCGTGAGCCGCGGGCGCGCCCATCGCCCAGGCTTGTCCCCGCGTCTCGCAGAGGGCCAACCCACGGTGACCATCATTGTCATCCCGCACCAGCCGCTGGCGGCGTCGCAGTACCGGCGCGGGATCTCGGCGATCGTGTCGCGATACCGCCGAATTCCGGCGGAGTGCATACCGGTCGAGGCGAAGGCGACGCACTACCTTCCCGGAATCCTGGCCACGGCAGAGGCCGAGGAGGCCGGCGCCGACGAAGCGATCATGCTCGATATTCATGGCCAGGTTGCCGAGACGACGGTGGCGAACTTGTTTTGGTGTGCCGGCGGAACGCTGTTTACGCCAGACCCTTCAACCGGGCTCTTGCCCGGCATCACCCGTCGCGCCATTCTCGAGCTCGCCTCCGAGGCCGGTTTCTCCGTTCACGAAGTGTGCGCACCAGCGCTGGCGCTCGCGAGCGCGGACGAGATTTTCATCACGAAGACCTCGGTAGGCGTGCTGTCGATCACGCGGCTCGACAGGATCGCTGTAGGTGCGGGTGTGCAGGGACCGGTGAGCGCGGAGCTGCTCCGGCGATACCTGGCCAGGTACCGGATTTCGCTAGAGGCCACCGAGTAATTCGCCGGCGCATGCTGAGGCGCTCAGCTCTGCGCAGGTGAGGAGAGTCGGGTGATCACCGAACCTCGATATCAGCAGCTCTGGGTGGAGCCGCACCACGGACCGTGGCCTGGAGACGGTTGCGTTCGTGAGGCGTTCGGCGTGGGCAAGGGGCAGGATAATGCGGGATGGATGCAGCGGCCGGATCAGGGAAGCGCGGCATGGGGCGCGCGCTACGCCCACGTGTTTGCGGACCCGGTGGCCATCATCGTGGCGCGAGCGGACATTCTGGAGATCTGGTTGCGCTCCCCACGACGATGGCAGCTCGTCAGCCGTGCCGCCGTTGACACGCTGGCTGCCCGTTTTCGCGCCTTGCTCGGCTGGCCGCATCCGCGGCGCTTTGGCCCGCAGGCGCGGCACCGAACTCCGGAGGAAACGGCGGTTCCGGGCTTCACGGGCGGCCTGATCGGCATTTTTGGCTACGAGCTCGGGAATCTTTGGGAACCGCTCCGACAGGATGTGCCCTACGAGCGCCTGCTGCGCTCACGACTACAGGGTGCGTGGCTGCTGGTGAGCTCCGGGGTCACGCGCGACCAACGGACGGGAGAGGTGTGGCTGTGGTCGCGGGGCATCGAAACGCCAGGCGGCGGCGCGGACGGCGTGGTCGCCCGGAGACAGCTCGGCGTGCTGCGGGAGCGCATGAGTGCCGCCGCCGCCGCCGCGAGCGGGCAGGGCCTCGGCAATCGGCGGGTGTGGCGGCTACATCGCCCACGGTTAGGAATCAGGCGCTCCGAATACCTGAGACGAGTCGAGGAGATCAAGCGCCGGATTTCGCGCGGTGAGTGCTATCAGGCATGCCTCACCTTTCCGCTCTGTCTGCCCTCGAGGGAATTCGGGGAGCTCGAAGCAGTCGATGAGCTCGATGCGGTCGATGACGTGGTCATCGGCCGCGAGGCGTTGTTCGCCGACGTGGGGCAGGACGCGCCGTTTGCGAGCTGGCTCGGCTTCCGTCTGCCGTCAGAGGGATCTGAGGAACGGCTGGACGTCGTCTCCGGGTCGCTCGAGCGGTTCTTGCGGGTCGAGCGCGGTGTTATTGAGATCTCGCCGATGAAGGGAACGCGGCCGCGCGGGAATACGCCGGACGCGGACGAGAAAAACCGGGCGGCGCTGGCGCGCTCGGCAAAGGACTGCGCCGAGAACGTCATGATCGTCGACCTCGTCCGCCACGATCTCGGCCGCGTTTGCTGCCCGGGCTCGATCGCCGTGCCGCGCCTGCTGGAGGTCGAGGCGCATCCGACAGTATTCCAGATGGTGAGCACGGTGACCGGCGCCTTGCGCCCGGATGCGGACGCCCTGGATGCCTTGCGGGCCGCCTTTCCGCCAGGCAGCATGACGGGCGCGCCACGGCTGCGCGCGCGCCAGATTCTCGCGGACCTGGAGGACTGGTCTCGGGAGCTGTACGGAGGGGCGTTCGGCTACCTTGGCGTCGATGGCTCAGCGGATTCGGCCGTCACGATCCGCACCCTCGTGCTGGGGTCATTGCCGGGGCGCCAGCGGCCTTCTTGGGGCTACTGGGGAGTGGGAGGCGGCATCGTCGCGGATTCGCATCCCGCGGCCGAGTGGGAGGAAGCGCTGCTCAAGGGGCGCCGGCTCCTCTCGCTGTGGCCAGGTCCGCCGCTACCCCCGCCGCGAGCTTTGCGGATCATCCACTGATGCGCACGGAAACGTGGGAGGGATCAAATACGATGATCCCAGTTCCCGACCAGTGGCCGAACCGCGTCACATCGTGCTTCTCCAGGGCAACGCGGTGCCAAAACTCTCTCATCCCCGCGTTGAGGTTGATGTCGTCGCAAACGACAATGCCCCGGTAGCGCTTTTCGATCATCTTGTCGACGATGATACGCTCCTGAACGCCGTCGTGAGGATCGATATCCAGAAGGATGAGCAGGGAATCCAGGTACTCGTCAAGGCTTGAGACGCAATCTCTTACGCGAAGCTCGACATTGCTGAAGTACCGAACGGAGGGCACGAGACATTTCACGTGATCCTCTATGTCGTACGTGACAACCCGACATCCCAGGTTCGTCGCAAGCGCGAGGGCGCTCGAGCCATACAACGTACCCAGATCCGCTACCTTTGACCCATTCGGAAGCTGAGCGGTAAGGAATGAGAGTAGCTTGTAGTGCTCTCGTCCGGCGGGTGAAACAAAGTAGCCGGCGTAATCCGGAATCCACGACAAATAGCGGGCATACCGTTCCAGATTCACCTTCTCGACGTCACTCGAGATGGTCAACTTGAGTCCTGCCGCGGTTGTCATCGTTCGCCACCTCCTGCGCGCTGGCCCTGACCACCGCGGGGCGGGCCACCGTCGCCTCCGCTCCCTACCACGCAATCGCCGAGCCGTCAAGCTCGACCCCGGCCTCCGCCGGAGTGACGAGCAAGGCATCCGCACCGGCGGCCTCCCGAACCGGCCGCGAAGTCAGGAGAGAGAGGTGCCGGGGCTTCAGTGACTGGCGTAGCGCCACCGGAGTGCTATATGGTAAGGTATAGCGGCATTCGCGCCGCACAGCGGGGCGAATGCGCCGCCAAGGAGGTGATGGCATCCGGGTGGAAGTTTGGCTCAGCGAGCTAACCCGGCGGGTGCCAACGATCAGGAAAGGAGCGAGCGATGGTAGACCGCAGGATCATTGCCGTTACGGGAGCGACGGGAGCTCAGGGAGGCGGGCTCGTCCGCGCACTTCTGAGCGATCCGGCGCAGCAATTCGCGGTCCGCGCCATTACGCGAAACGTCAAGTCGGACCAGGCGATGCAGCTCCGCGAGTCCGGAGCCGAAGTCGTCGCCGGCGACCTCGATAACCTCGCGAGCTTGAAGGACGCCTTTGCCGGCGCCTACGGCGCGTACTGCGTGACTTTCTTCTGGGAGCATTTCTCTCCGGCGAAAGAGCTAGCGCAGATCCAGAACATGGCGCACGCGGCGCGCGAAGCCCGCATGCGCCACGTGATCTGGTCCACGCTTGAAGACACACGCCGCTGGGTGCCGCTGCGCGACAACCGCATGCCCACGCTCATGGAACGGTATAAGGTCCCCCACTTCGATGCCAAGGGAGAAGGCGACGCGATCTTCGCGGAGGTCGACGTGCCGACTACCTGCTTGTGGACTTCGTTCTACTGGGACAACCTGATTCACTTCGGAATGGGACCAAAGATCGGCCAGAGCGGGAAGCTCGAATTCGTTCTCCCAATGGCGGACAAGAAGCTGCCGGGAATCGCCTCGGAGGATATCGGGAGGTGCGCGCTCGGGGTGTTCAGATCTCCGGACGAATACCTGGGCAGAACGGTCGGCATCGCGGGTGAGCATCTGACCGGGGAGCAGATGGCTGCCGAGCTCTCGGTGGCGCTCGGCCGCGAGGTCGTCTATACGTACGTCCCTCCCGAAGTCTACCGTGGGCTCGGTTTCCCGGGAGCCGCCGATCTCGGCAACATGTTCCAGTTCAAGCGCGATTTTGAGAGCGTGTTCTGCGGGCACCGGGATCTGGCGACATCGCGGCGGCTCAACCCGGAGCTTCAAACCTTCGCTCAGTGGCTGGCGCGCAACAAGGAGCGCATTCCGCTGTAGGATAGCGCATCGCCGGGGCAGGGGGGAAGCAGCCTGAGCTTGTCGGCAATTTCCCCCCCCCCAACCCTCCCCCCGCGGGCAAAGGGAGGGAGGGTTTTCTTGCGCCGGCCGAATGTTGGGTGATGCTCCTTTGCAAATGTCGCAGGCGCCCGCTTCCCTGCCCTTTCATGGGCAGGTATTTCAAGCGGCGGCGCTCTTCGGTTGCTTGTGGGCGGTTCTGGGCGGCGTGGCGGCGCGTCTACGGCTCGCGCAGATCCGGTAGCAGCTTCTGGATGGCCGCAATGAAATCCTCGCGGCGAAAGGGCTTTTCGAGGTAGGCCATGCCGCTGTTTGGTTCCGGATTGGACAGGCCAGACACGAACAGCACGCGCAGCGGCGGTGCCAGCGCCCGGAGCCGTTCCGCGAGCTCGAAGCCGTCCATTTTTGGCATCACGATGTCGGTAACGAGCAGGTCCACCGCCGCCCGGTGCTGCTTGAACACGCGTATGGCCTCGCGGCCGTCGCGTGCCTCGAGCACGCGCACACCGAGCTCCTCCAGCGTTTCGCGCAGGATTTCGCGATGGTCGTAGAGGTCCTCCACCACCAGCGCTGTCACTGTCTTTGCTTCGTCATCGTCCCCGGGCAGCCACACGTCTACGAGCTCCGAATCGCGGTCCTCAGGAGCTACGTGGCGCGTCGATCCGCGCCGCCGCAGCTCTCTAGTCGACGCTGACCCCGTATTGTAGCAGCGCGAGGCCGATTGCCGCACCGAGCAGGAGCCCGAGTCGGTAATTCCACTGCTGGTGCCAATCCAAGGGCCAGCCCAAGGTTTCCCGATATCCGGCGCCGGCGTCGCCAGGCAGCAGGACGCCTAGCTCCGCGAGCAGCATCGCCACGCCGGCAACCGCGAGCGCGCCGCGCCCCACGAGCACCGCCGCGACGAGGCCGCCGATCACGCACGCACCAAGCAAGAAACTGAGGAGACGGCCGATTCCTGCGGCCGTCACCTCGATCTTCGGGGGCTGCTGGCTCATGTCTCCCGTCAATTCTGGCGTGGTGGCTGGCAACGGGCGGCCCCGCCAGTCGAGCCGCCCGATCAATGTGCGTTGTCAGCGCATCTGCTGAGCGAAGAGCGTGGCAGGTAGCACGGGAGCGCCACCACCGCTCATCTGCCACAGCATGCGCATCGCCTTGTTCACGTCTCCTCCCGAAGCATTCAAGAGCTGCCGCGCCACGCCTTCGAGCTGCCCGAAGCCGGCCATCACCGCGCCGCTGTTGCCCGCCATATTTCCGAGCACCGGCAGCAGACCGCCGGGGCCGTTCGCGAATGTGCCGTTGGCCATGGACCCAAAGAACGCTCCGGCTTGCTGCACGAAGGGCATGGCCTCGGCAAAGCCGGGAACACCCGCCAGCGGTCCATTGGGTCCCGCAACCATGTTCAACCCCTGCAGATAGTTGCCGCTCGCCATCGCCGTCATGAAGGAGCCCGCCTGCGACGCATAGCCGAGCGCCTGGTTCAGTGCCGGGTGAATGTTGCCCAGAGCCGGCATCTGCCCGAGGGACTGGAAGGCATTCTGAACGTCTCCGCGCACCAGCGCCTGGACGAAGGGAGCACCCTGGGAAAGCATGCTCCATGCCGTCTGCACGTTCGGGTTGCCGAAGATCTGCCCGGCACCGTCAAACAGGCCCTGGAGGTTCTGTCCGAGCTGTCCCGTTCCGAGGCCCTGAAGCAAGGGCATGGTGTCGCCAAGCCCACCCGCGAGCGAGCGCTGCAGGCCGAGCAGGTCTCCGTCGGCCAGCGACTGGACAGCGCCAGCCAGGCCGCGCACCGCGCCCACGCCGTTGATGAAATCCTGGCCGCCGAAGTAGGGCGCGACACCTTGCGCGAGCGTCCCGAGCGCCTGCCCATAGTTCCCATTGCCGAGGTTCGTGAAGAAGTCCACGCCCTGCCTGCCAAAGGTCAGTGCCTGCTGCACGGTCGGGTCGCCCACGAATCCTTCCAGCCCCGGCACGTTCCCGAGCGCATTGGCCGCGTTGCCGAAAGCCGCTCCATAGTTCCCGTTCTGCACATTGTTGAAGAAGTCGATGCCCTGGCGGGTGACGCCGAGAACGTCGCCGACGACCGAATTGCCCGCCACGCTATCGAGCCATCCCTGCACCGTGGGGTCCCCGAAGCCGTTGGAAAGCTGCCCGAACGCGCCGGCAACGTTGCCGTTGGCGACGTTGAGGCCGAACTGAGCCCCCTGGTCGATGACGTTGAGAAGTCTCCCGCCGGGGCTGTCTGGGTCTCCAAGTGCGGGGCCGCCAAACGATCGCACACCGGCGGCCATGCCCCCGAGGCCCGAAAGCGCCTGCTCCCAGTCGCCGTTGGCCACCCCGACCCCGAATTTGGCGCCGCTGGTCGCGAGATTGACACCCTGCTGGATGCTCTTGAGCGAATCTCCATCGACACCGGCCGCCCCGGCACCCGCCATCGCGGCGCCGCCGAACGAAGTCACCGCCCCGAGCACGTCGCCGCGCGCGGCAGCTTCCACGCCCTGCTCGACTCCCAGGCCCGCCTGCATGACTTTCCCCGTTGTCGTCAACACCGTTCCTACCGTCCCCCCGATGGCGCCGCCGATGGGGCCGAGCATGCCGGCCGCGGACCCGATAACACCCGCGATGTCGCCCTGAACCGCGGCGATGATCAGTTTCACACCCATGTAGCCGGCATAGAGCGCCGAACCGATGCCGGGAATAAGGTTCAGCAGCGGCGACAGCAGGTCAAGGATTTTTGTGAATATGCTGCCGAACTGTTCCCAGAAGTCCTTGGGTACCGGATACAGCTCCATGAGCTGCTGGCCGACGTCGCCGAGCTCCTTGAGATACGGCTCCGACTTCGCCTTCAGGTCGTCGATCTGCTCCTTGAGCTCCTTGGCTTCTTCGGAATCCTCACCGTAGGTGGCTACGGCCTGCTGGTATTGCTGCTGGAGCTGTCCGAGCATCTGCTCCGCGATTGCTCCGCCCTCGGACGCCGATTCGTTGTAAATGGTGCCGAGCCGCTGCGTGCCGAGTTGGCGCATCGTGTCCTCGGTTAACCCTGTGTCGTTGCGGAGCTGTTCGATTTTCTCTTCGCGCTCTTCCTTCGACAGGCTCTTGTCGGCGCGGATCCTTTCCATCTCTGCGGTCAAGCTCGTGAGGTCGAGCGGTTCCTTGCCGTCCTTGCGGCGCTTGGCGTTCTCCATCATCAGCTCTTTTTGCGCCGCCGGCTCGATGTTGTAGTACGCCTTTTCCTTGATTCGTCCCTCGTTGAGGTTTTCGAACCGATCCCCGGCGCTGGCGTTAGGGTCGGCTGATTGGGAATAGTAGGGGTCGAGGGAGGTGGGGTCGCTAGCGACGAAGAGATCTGACTCCGGTTTGAGCAGCTCGCCTTCCATGAGGGACGCGGCTTCCTTGTCGGTAGCCAGGTCGGTGCGACCATAACCGCCGGCGAGCATGCTCATCTTCTCCTTGACCTCGTCGAGGTCGATCTCGTCGAAAGCCTCCTTGCCTCCCGAGAGCTCGACAACCTTTTCGAACTCCTCGGGGCTCGCGCAGGACTCGAGCACGTCGAGAATGCCTCGGTCCTCGGAATTCTTGGTCGTGCCGTCGACGAACTCCTTGATGATCGCGGCCTTTTGCTCGGGAGATGCCGCGGCCATCATCTTGGGGTCCTTGGAGATGCTTTCGAGCGCATCTTCGTCCTCGTCGTCGATGGCCTCCTGGATCTTGTCCTGGCGGGTCTTCTTTTCCTCGGCCGACATGCCGTCGGCGGGATCCTTTACCGCTGGTTTGCTCGGACCGCTGGCGGCGTCCGCGCCTCCGGAGGCAGCCGGGCCGGCGCTCGCCGCGGGGCCGGCAGCCGCTTCGGGGCGCGCTGCTCCGGCGGCGGGGGCGCCCATCGGCGCGGGACTGCCGGGACCCTGGGCGGCGAGCATGCCCTGCCGTGCCGCTTCCGCCGGGCTCGCACCCGACGCCAGAGCGGCGAGCATCGCCTGGAGCTGGCGCATGATCGACTGGGTGTCGACGAAGGCGCCCGGTTGTCGGCCCGGCTGCGGCCCAAACATTTGCATGCCGGGGGCCATCGCTCCAGGTCCGAAGGGGCTTTGCGGTCCGGCAAAAAACTGGCCGTACTGCTGGCACAGATTCTGGATCCCGGCGGTCGCAGGTGCGATCGGGCGCTGTGAAAGCGGGGGCGCCCCCGTGGGGGTCTGCATCTGCGAGTTGATCTGGTTTACCATCCCGAGTAGCGTGAACAGCGCGGCCTCGGGCGTGATCTGCTGGCCGGGCCCACCGGGGCCGGGAAGCTGCGTCGGCAGTGTCGGCGCGGCGCCGACCTGTCGCATCAGTGCGGCAACCTGCGCGTCGAAACCGCTACTAGGCGGGACGCCGCACTGGGAGCACAGGGCGCGCATGGACTTCCCGAGGTCTGTCCCGAGCTGCGCGAGCGATGGATAGCCGCCCGCGGGGGCCGCGAGAAAGGGGGCCGGAGGGGCGAAATCACGCCGCCGCTGCACCGTGCCCGCGGCCTGGGCAACGGGAGACCCGCCGCGGTGCACCCCGCCTGCGGCCCCGGCCGAGGCGTCGCCCAGCAGGCAGGACTGTGCCGCGCCGGCCAGCGCGGTGCCGACGGAGGCAATCGCGTCGAACGGCGGGTGGAACGCGGGACCGGCGAGGTAGCTTCCGGCGCCCGTAAGGTCTTGCGCGAATTGCTCCGCGGCGCCGGCGAACGGTGCGAAGCCGGCACCGGCAGGCTGTCCCCCGGGCAACTCGCGGGTCGCACCCGCAAGCATCGATGAGGCCTCATCCACCAGCACGCGGACCGCGCCCATTTGCGAAAACGCCCCCGTGGCTCCGCCCCAGTCCAGCAGCGCGGTGCCCACGCCGGAAAGTCCGGCCTGCACCGCGCTCGCTGCACCAGACGGGGAATCCTGGGCGAGCCCACCGACAAGCTGCGCAACCGCCTTACCGAGGTCAGCGGGCGCGAAACCGGCCGGGTTTCCAAAGCAGCCCTGCACGCAGGAGAGAAGGTCGCGCGGAGCGCCCGACGCGCCGAGCGCGTTCATCAAGAAAGGCTGCGCGATCTGGGCGGCCGAAGGCACAATCTGCTGTGGCTCCGGCAACCTCGGCGGCATCGCGATCGGTCCCTGCGGGCGAAATTGCGTCGAATCAACTGTCATGGACGTGCCTCCTGCTTGGCGCTGGCGCGCCGGACCCCCTGACTTTCAGGGTCGTTTGCGACCACAAAAGCTACTGCTTTGCTCACTGTTCTCAGCTCTGCGATATCCTCGCCGCGGACTTGAATCCCGAGCGCTTTTTCCAGCTCGATGCCAAGCTCCAGAGCATGCATCGAGTCAAGGCCAAGGGAATCGAAAAAATCGTCGTCGTCGCCGACTTCGTCCAACTCCCGCTCGGCAAGGTCCGCAACCAGCTTGCGAATGATGCTTCGGACCTCATCGGTGTCCTGCAACGCACGCATTTTCACCTCTAGCTCTCTCGTGTCATCGGCCGCTTCTTCGACCCTCGGAATGCGCTTTGCCAAGAAGCCTCAGCTTCGCATTAATTATCGCCTGAACACGAACAAACATTGCTTGTCGTCCCACGGATCGACAGTAGACGCCGCGATTGCGCCTGCCTCGGGTTGTCCGCCGGCAGCGGATCTCAGCAGCCCGGCGGCGAGCACCGCTTCCGCAAGCCCCGCGACGCCGACGCCGGTGCCGAGGTCCCACTCGGGCCTGAGCAATCTCGCTGCCGGTGCAAGAGCGGGCCGGCCGATCGGCTCGTCTCCAAACACGATCCACGTTGAGACTGCGGTGGCGGGCACGGAAGAGGGTTCCGGCAGCACCTGCGGTGCCGAAAGCTCCATGATTCTGGATTCCTCCAGTCTGATGCGGGAAGGCTCGGCGTCGGGCGAGCTCGTGTCCAGGGGCTCCACAATCATGGCAGCGGCCAGCTCGATCGGGCGTCGCCCGGGGCAGGACCGGCGCGTCAGCTCCGCCACTCGCGGCTCGACCGTCGCTACTGACGCCGCCACGGCTCGCGGAAACCTGCCCGCCGCGACGAGCTGATGCGCGACCGCCAAGGCGGTGCCGCCAGCGCACAGACCTCCGCACACCGGTACCACCGCTCCAGTGATCCCGAGCCGAAGCGCCGCCAAACTGGGTGCCGCCGAGGCGATCGCCCGCGCGAAAAACGTGGGATTCGCCAGCGTCGGCCCGTGCTCCGCCGCGTCGTCCACGAACGTGGCATAGCTCTCGGCAAACGCGTAACACGTGCCGGCAACCAGAGCCGTCTCCGCGCCCGCCAGCGCGTCACCCAGACCGGCTTCGTGTGCGGCGCTGCGAATGGTGGCGGCGAGCAAGCAGGAAGCCCGGTCCAGCACGCGTAGCCCCTTCTTGCCAAGCAGGGCGGCCGCGTCGAAGTCTACGGTCTCCGGCAGAGGTGGGAGCGACCGCACGCTGCCGCCGTCTCGTTCGGTAACGCGGGCCAGGGCGTGCCGCCAGTCCAGACCGGCGGGCGAAAACAAGGCGAACCCCGTCACGGTCACCGGCATCGAGGCACCTATCGACGGCATTACGCGCGGCGGGCTCACCGCGCGACCTCGCCCGTTGCTGCGGCCAAGATGATCGCCACGGCGCCGCCTCCGAAGGCGTAGCCATTGCTCAGGGCGAGCTTCACGCGAGCCGGGCGCGGCGCATTGGGAACGACGTCGGGCACGCAGTCGGGGTCCGGAGTGACGTGGTTGATGGTGGGTGGAAGCACGCCGGCACGGATCGCTTGCACGGTCGCGACCGCCTCGATGGCGGAGGCCGCCCCCATGGAGTGACCGAAGATCGATTTGATCGAAGAAACCGGCAAGTGATCGAGCCGCGATCCGAACACCCGGCGCAGCGCCAGGGACTCCACCCGATCATTTGCGGGCGTCCCCGTGCCGTGGGCGCTCACGTAGTCGATCGCGTCGCCGCTGGCTTCGGCATCGCCGAGCGCGCGCTCGATTGCCAATGTGAGGCCACGTCCGCTTGGATCCGGAGCGCTCACGTGATAGGCATCCGTTGCCATTCCCGCACCGCGCAGCTCGGCAAGCACGGTGGCGCCCCGCGCGGCTGCCGACGAGCGAGATTCCAGAAGCAGGGCACCCGCTCCCTCGGCGGGGATGAGACCGCGCCGGCATGCGTCGAACGGGCGGCAAACGTCATCGGCAAGCAGCCCAAGCTGGCCGAAGCCCGCGAAATTCACCGGCGACAGGTGGTCTGCTCCGCAGCACAGAACCCGCTCGGCAGCCCCGTCACGAATCAACAGGGCGCCAAGCAGCAAGGCGTAGTTGCCCGCTGCACAGGCGCCGGGGACACCGAGGCGCACGTCGCTCAGACCGAGTGCTCGGCCGACGGCGCGCGCGCCGCCCGCGTATGCTGCCGCGAACATCTCGGCAGGTTCAGGAGCCGCGAACGGAACCCCTTGCTGCTGGCATGCGAAGCGCCGCAGCGCGTGCTGTTCAAAGGCATCCTCAGGCAGGGTGCTCCCGAACACGAACGCCGTCGCGCGCCGCAGCTCCGCATCGCCGAGGCCCGCACTGGCGAGGGCCTCATCGGCCGCGACCAGAAGGAGCCGCGCCGTTCTGCCGGCGGGCACCGCCGCATGCGTGCGCGCGGCGAAGTCGTCGAGCGCCAGCGCCAAGTCCTCTCGTGGCACCTCGCCTCCGAGCACGGAGCGAAACCGCGACGTGTCGAACAGCGTTACCGGCCGCGTTTGCGGGCGCGCATCGAGGATACGGGCCCAAAAAGCCTCCCGGCCTACCGCCCCGGGAGCGACCACACCGATACCGGTGACGAGCACGGGCGCGCGGCGATTTCCACTGTTGCGATTCACGGGCCTCCCCCATCGATGTGGCTCTAGCCACGTCTGCGACTATAACGATTGGCCCGCAGGCCGTCAATCGCGCGGCGGCCCAATCCGGCGCTGCGGTACGGTGTATCACCGCGCTACACTCCGAGGACTGTTTCATGGTGAGAGGGGCTTCCGCGTGGTCGATACCGCCAGACAGTCGTGCCAACGTGGAGAGGCGCACACTGTCGCGCTTCGACCAGAGGTGGCAAAGATCTTGCAAGTGACAGGCGTGCGCGGACCAGACGTTCCCCACTTCCACAGGAGATGCCGCATGCGATCCTCACTTCTACTCTCTCTAAGCTGTCTTGCTGCCGCTACCCTTTTGCTCGCCTGCTCCGAGGACGGCAGTCCGGCGGCGCCACAGGACCCGCGTCCCAGCCTGGTCAATTCCGACGTTCTCGTGGACGGCGTTTCGGTCGCCGGCATGACTGTCTCGCACGAGAACGGAGAAAGCACCATGTTCCGCGCACACGTCACGGATCCTCGCGGGCTCGGGCAGATTCGCGCCGTCTACGTGCGCTACAACCGGCCGATGGGCATGCACGGCAGGCAGGGCGTCGTGGAGCTTCACGATGACGGTCACGGCTGCGACGGGGTAGCGGGAGATGGGGACTTTTGCCATGAGGATCACGGCGAGGGCGCCGGCTGCCACGGTGACGGCGCCGCCTCCGGTGACTACGACTACGACTTCTGGTGTGAGGACCAGGACGGTCACGACTCCAACCACCAGCACCATACGGTGCACATGCAGTAGTCTGCGGCTGACCCTGAAGCCACCGCCTCTTCGCCTGCAAGCTGCGCGGAAAGCGCATCACGAACATCCCCCTACCGCACCTCCCCCGCGCGCGAGGGGGAGGGCAAGCGCCCCCGAGCTTCACGAAGACCCACGGAGCACGTCCCCCGCGCGCAGGGGGGGAGGGCGGAGCGGGGCATTGTCACGCCGACGTCGAAGAGGCGGTAGATTGAGGCGACCTCAAGCGCACCCGGGCGACGCCGCCTGCGCGGCGGCGCTTGCCGCTCTACGGGTGTCACCCAGCTCGCCGAAGATCGCCGCGGCCTGTGCCAGGAGCGCCTGCGCCCGCTCACGGTCGCCAAGAGTGCGTGCGACGTGCGCCAGATCTTCGGCGGTTTCCGCGATTCCCAGCAGATGGCCCACCTTCTCAAAAGCAGCCAGTGCCTCCTCCAGGATGCGACAGGCCTCGTTCGCGTCGCCCTGAAGGTGCGCCACCAGACCCGTAAAGCGCCTCGCCTCGGCAATCCCGAGGGCGTCACCGTGCTCGCGGTGAATGGCCAGCGCCCGCTCGGCGTGGAAACGCGCCAGGCGCAGATCGCCGCTGTCGAGATCGAGCTCGGTCTCGGCGAGAAAGACGTTGCCTGCCAGCCGCCCATCGCCGGACATGCGGGCGTATTCACTCGCTCGGCGAAGGTGTTCTCGGGCTTCGTCCGGCCGTTGGCGGCGGCGTGCGGCCAGGCCGAGGTTGTGGTACGTCTCCGCAAACGCACCGGCGTTCCCTACACTCTGCCGTGCCGCGAGCGCGCGTGCGAGCTCGCACGCTCCGGCGGCATAGTCACCGCGGATGCAGCAGAGCACGCCGAGATTGTTATAAATGTGGCCGGTCAGGCGGGCGTCGTCAATCTCCACGGCGATTTCAAGCGCGTGCCTGAGCAGGGCGTCGGCCCGCGCGACATGTCCACCTTCCAGCAACACCGTCGCCCGCCCATTGAGGGCATCGGCGTGCTCTCGTAGGTGGCCCTCGCGGGCGGCGCGCTCACCGGCGGAGTCGTAGACGACCTCGGCCTCAGCCAGCTTCCCCTGCCGCCGATACAGGTCGGCGAGCTCCATGAGCGCCACGAGCTCAACGCGCGCCAGGCGCTCGCCCTTTGCCATGGTCGCCAGGCGCTCGAGCACGGCGGACGCGGCGGCAGCGTGGCCGCAGCGCGCCAGCATGCGCGCGCTGGCCAGGGCCATGCGCGCCCGAGAGGCGGGCGCCGTTCCCGAAGCGGGGCCGTCTACCAGGCGGAAAGCACAGGCCAGCAGGCGGTCGGCGGGGCACGCCGCGCCGGTGGCGCAGGCAGTCAGAATATCCGCTTCGAGCCGCGCCACGGCACCCGCCGAAACCTCGGCCGGCGCCGCAGTGTCCCCCGCGAGCGCCTCCAGCGACTGGATCACGCGTCCCCAGTGGTCCATTTCCTGCAACCGCGACACGAGGCCTCCCGCTGCTCGCCTACGGTCGAACGGGCCTCACGGCGCAGGTCGCGCCGACTGGCCGTTCGCCGACAGCGAGTATCGCGAAAAATGTGATATCTCGCCGACATACCTGTGCCCACTGGGGTCCCTTGCCATCTCGGCAGCTACCACCCACTCGCCGGTCTGCTCGTCGAACAGCATCAGCGTGACCGTGTCCAGATCCGCTCCGGACATCATGCCGTAGCTCAGCGCCAGCGTCGCCGGCGGATCGAACCGCAGCCCGGACGGAGCAAACTCGTACTCGTTGCGAAAGACGTCGCACTGCGTCACGCGCACCGTCCCCTGGATGACGGTATCCGCGGGGATGGAACCTGCCCGCACCGTCAGCGTCCCGGCGCGAAACGAGAAGACGCCGCCCGACGCGGCGGAGATCAGCGTCTGGGAGACGAACGTCATGGTGTGATTGCCGCCCTCGCAGCCATTCTGGTCGGGTCCCGTAGACGACCGCCTGCCGTCCAGCACGTCGCATGAGCCCAACAGGACCACGGCAAGTGCGTACAGGATCGCCTGAATCCACCACCGGTTCGCCTGCAACGGGCGCGGAATGCGCGTCGCGAAGATCCCCCACCTCATCTCCCCGTACAAGCGGGGGGAGGGACGGCGAGGGGCGCTGTCACGCCGACGTCGAACAGGCGGTGGATTCAGGATCGCCAGGCGCGCGGCGTTTCGACAAGGCCATCGTTTCACGGCTCTGTAGCCCTCCTTTCCGGCTTGTGGGGTGCGCAGTCACTCAGGCAACGAGGATGCAAATACCGTGCCCGGCCTTTTGCAGGGGAACTGTCCTACCGCGATACCCCGTGCCTTGCGGCGTCGATTCCTCGGCCCCTGTCTCATTCCTCGCAGCCCGGAGCCTGGTGCCCAGCATCCTCGCCCTCATCCGGATCTTGCTCCCATACCCCGGCGCCGCCACCCGGAGAGCGAGAATCTGTGCGCCGTTGCCTCTCCTGCTCGAGCTCTGCGATCCTGCGCAGCAGTCGCGTACGCGAAATGCCAAGCAGGCGCGCGGCGCGGCTGCGGTTGCCGCCCACCATCCGCAGCGTTGCCACGACGGCCCGCCGCTCCAGAGCCGCCAGCGACAGCCCCTCCGGTGGGATCTCGATGGTCGCGCCCGCGGCGGCCACACGATGGGTGGCTGCCCCATCACTCTCGCGCGCTTTCGGAGCGGCGACCTGGCCACCGCCGGAGATCGCCGGATCGAGGTGGGTAAGCTCGATCCGCCCATGCTCCGCGACGATTGCGGCACGTTCTATGGCGTGCTGCAACTCGCGCGTGTTCCCCGGCCAGCGATAGGCGGCCAGCGATCGCAGCGCCGCCGGCGCGATGCCAGTGACCTCGAGCCCGTAGCGCTCGCGTACTTCGGCCAGGAAATGCTCCGCCAGCACCTCGGCGTCTCCTGGGCGGGCGCGCAGAGGGGGCAGCTCGATCGTGAACACTTTGACCCGGTAGTAGAGATCCTCCCGAAATCTCCCGCTTGCCACGAGCTCCGCGAGATCCACGTTGGTACCGGCGACCACCCTGCAGCTCACGCTGATCGGCTGCTCCCCGCCGAGCCGGCGGAAAGTCCGGTCCTCGACGACCTTGAGCAGCTTTGCCTGAACGTGCAGCGGCATCGCGCCAATCTCGTCGAGGAACAGGGTGCCGCCGTGTGCGAGCTCGAAGATGCCGCGCCGCCGGCGCTGGGCGTCCGTGAACGCGCCGCGCTCGTGTCCAAACAGCTCCGCTTCCAGCAGCGTCTCGGGCAGGGCCGAGCAGTTGATGTCCACAAACGGGTGCTCCGGCACGTCGTGCCTTCCGTGGATCGCTCGCGCCACCACGCCCTTGCCTGTCCCGGTCTCGCCGGAAATGAGCACGGTGAGGCCCTGCCGCCGCTGCGCCAGCGCGATGCGGGCGAGCGCCTCCCGCCACGGCGTGCTCACCCCGACAAGCCGCTCCAAGCTGTCCGGCGTCCTCGCCACGCGGTGCGGCTCGGATTTCACGGCGGAGCGCCAGGCATGAAATCCGTCGAGGATCACGGAGGTCAGGGGCTCGGACCCCAGCGCCAGATCGACGACGTGTGCACAGCCGCCTCTCGCCAACGCGACGATGCGCTCAACCGCCAGGTTTTTCCCGACCCCGATCAGCGTCCTTCCGGGCGCGCGCTGGCGGAGCTCCGTGGCTGCAGTGATCGCTGCACCGGGCGGATCGCCGACCACGACGAGCACCGTCTGAGCTTCGGCCGTCACGGCTTCGACGTTCGGCGCGTGAAAGCAGTCGATTTGCTCGCTGAGGTTGATCAGTGGCCGGAGCGCCCTGAGCTCGGAGGCGCTTTCGGCGAGAACTGCGATGCGGTAGGGGTGCGAGTGACGTGTGGCCATCGATGTGCAGGCGATCCGAGAAGGGCGGCGGCGGCGCTGCTCCACAACCCGCGATCGCGATCCGTACGGTGATCTTATACTGTCGTTGCCGGGCCTCGCCACGGGCCGGCACATGTCGAGCCCGTGGCGTACAGGCGCGAACGCTCGGCGCTATAGTGTATTCATGGCTGCAGCGAATATCGCGCCGCCCCGAACCCTGGCGCGCCCCCTCCAAGCGTGGAGATCTGGAGGGCCACCAGACGCCAAGGAGGTTTGCATGTGGGACAAGTTGCTTACCCTGGCAACCACGGTAGCAGTGATCGAGGTGTCCGCCTTTCTGGGATCGACCCAGGCGCGGTGGCAACACGTGGGCTGGAAGACGTGGCCCCTTGACGGCCCGGGAGGCGACCCGGCGGCGCGAAATCTGGCCTGGCGACACTTGTGGCGTGCCCTTGACGCCCTGCACGCAGTCGGCTATCGGCGGCAGGCGCAGCGGCTCCTGTACCTGTGCTACAGCGGCAAGGTCCATGTAGCGCCCGAGATGGAGGGAGATCTCGCCGCATGTGTGCTCAACGGGGGATTGTCGCTGGTCGCCGACCATGGCCGCATCTACGTTTCGGAAGTGACCATGAAAGGGCGCTACGAGTCCGCCTCACCCCTCGATCGCGTCGCGCGCGCCAAGTCCTGGTTCTACATCGCCTCCGTGCTGCTTCACGAGCTCTCTCATTTCGACTCCGGCAGCACCAATGAGGGCCCCGCGTACGCTGCCGAGCGCGATTTTCTGCTCGCTTGTGCCCGCTACTGGGCGGCGAAGACCGCCGGCGTCGAGCGCGCCGCTCACCTGCAAGCGCTCGATGAGCTGCGCGAAGAGCTATCTATTGCCGTTCCCAGAGCGGGCTTGCCGTGGGAACCGCTGCCACCGTTCCGTGCTGACTGAGCGGAAACACGCGCAGATTAGCGATGATATCGAGCATGAAACCCGCTTCTTGGCACCGCCCGCCGGCCCGGCTATCCTACGATTATCGCCGAAGCATCTCAAAGAGGAGACGATGCTCATGTCCGTGCTGATTCGCAACGGGCGGGTAATCACATCCGCCGACGATTACTTCGCTGACATCTTTATTCAGGGCGAAAAGATCACCCACATCGGCGCCAGTCTGCCGCATCGCGCCGACCACGTCATCGATGCCACCAACAAGCTCGTCATTCCCGGTGGCATCGACCCACACACCCATCTGGATATGCCGTTCGGGGGCACCACATCCGCTGACGACTTCGCGTCCGGCACTCGCGCCGCGGCGTTTGGGGGCACGACAACGCTGATCGACTTTGCCATTCAGAGCAAGGGACGGTCGACGCTTGAGGGCCTGGACACCTGGCATGCCAAAGCCGAGGGCAAGGCGACGATCGATTACGGTTTTCACATGATCGTCACCGACATGCCCGAGGAGCGCCTCGGAGAGATGGAACGTCTCGCGGATAGCGGCGTTACCAGCTACAAGCTGTTCATGGCCTACCCTGGCGTGCTCTACGTAGACGATGGCGTTCTCTATCGGACCTTCCGCCAGGCTGGCGAGAACCACACGATGATCTGCATGCACGCCGAAAATGGCATCGTCATCGACGAAATCGTCAAGCGCGCCGTCGCAGAGGGGAAGACGGAGCCGCGGTGGCACGCCCTGACCCGCCCGACGCGCATGGAGGCGGAAGGGGTATTCCGCTCGATCGCGATCGCCGAAGTCGCCAACGTGCCGCTGCACATCGTGCATCTATCCTGCCACGATGCTCTGGAGCAGGTAAAGCTCGCGCGCGACCGCGGCTTGAACGTGCAGGCGGAGACGTGCCCACAGTACCTGCTGCTCGACCACAGCTACTACGAGCGTCCCGGGTTCGAAGGCGCGAAATGGGTGATGACCCCCGCACTGCGCGAAAAATGGAATCAGGACAAGCTGTGGGAGGGCCTACGCATGGGCGACCTCGCGCTCGTCGCTACAGATCACTGCCCGTTTTGCTTCAAGGGCCAGAAGGAGCTTGGCCTCGACAGCTTCACGAAGATCCCGAACGGCGCTCCTGGGCTCGAGAACCGCATGAGCCTGATCTATAGCGCGGGCGTGGCCGGCGGGCGGCTGACCCTGAATCAGTTCGTAAACCTGACCTCCACCGCGGCCGCCAGGACGTTCGGCCTGTTCCCGAAGAAGGGCACGGTTGCCGTCGGCAGCGATGCAGACCTGGTCGTGTTTGACCCGGATCGCCGCACCGTGATCTCCGCTGGCAATCCGGACACGCACCACATGCGCGTGGATTACAGCGCGTACGAGGGAGTCGAAGTGCAGGGTTGGCCCGAGGTGGTGCTATCGCGCGGCCGTGTCGTCGTCGATTCCGGCAGGCAGCTTTTGTCAGGTGGCGGCCGCTTCGTCCGGCGCGCGCGCTACGGGGAGCTGTTGCGCTGAGCCGTTGTCGCCCCCCCTCTGTCCCCTCCGCAAGCGGGGGGGAGGTGAGCACTTACCCCGGCGCTCTCCGCGGTAACGCGTGATGCACGTTGCTTGTACCTGTTCACCTCCCGCCTCCAAGCCGGGGGAAGGTGAACAGGTGCGTCACTTCAGCGTCTGTGGCAATGTGCATCACGCGCCCGTGGCGGGAGCCGCGCGTTATCTCAACGGACGCCGGCGCAGAAGCAGACTGTTGCCGATGACAGATACGTCGGAGAGCGCCATGGCTGCTGCAGCCATCCACGGCTGCAAGCGCAGCCCCAAGAACGGGTACAAGAGCCCGGCGGCAATCGGGATTGCCAGCGTGTTGTAGACGAAGCTGAGGAATAGATTCTGCTTGATCGTGCGCATGGTGGTGCGGCTGAGCGCCACCGCCGTGCTTACCTGGTCCAGACGGCTCTGGACCAGGACGATATCGCCGGCTTCGGCGGCAATGTCGCTGCCCGCACCGATGGCGACGCCGACATCGGCCTGAGTCAGTGCGGGGGCGTCGTTGATGCCGTCTCCGACCATGGCGACCGGGCCGACCGTCGACTGCAGACGTTTGATTTCGTCGAGCTTCTGAAGGCGCGGGCTTCCGGGCGCAGCGGGTCCGCGGTGCCGAGGACGCCACTCAGGCGCTGCTCCACCGCCACCGCGATGACCGAGCTGCGAGCCGCATCGAGCTCGCGTTGCCACGCCTCCGGAACTTCCACGCCACCGGCCATGCGGCGCACGAACACCGGGCTACCGATCCACACCGTTTGCCCACCGACGATGGCTTCCAGACCGCCGCCGGGATGATTGCGCGTGCGCGATGGGTGCGTAAGCTCCGCGATCCCCTCGGACTCCGCGGCGCGAACGATCCCGATCGCGATCGGATGGCGATTGCCAAGCTCGGCCGAGGCCGCGATGCGCAACACGTCCGCGCGCGACTTGCCGGCGACCGCGAGCACCGTCTGCACGACCGGCTTGCCGGCGGTAAGCGTTCCCGTCTTGTCGAGCGCAAGGACACGAAGCGATTGCATCTGCTCGATGGCCTCCGCGTTCTTGATCAAAATGCCCTGAGTCGCGCCGCGCCCGACGCCGACGATGACCGCCGTCGGGGTGGCCAGACCGAGCGCACAGGGGCAGGCGATGATGAGAACCGTAACAGCGCTCACCACCGCGTTGGCCAGCCGCGGCTCCGGACCGAGCGCCAGCCAGCCGATGAACGACAGTGTCGCCACGACCATGACCGCCGGGACAAAAACCGCGCTGACGCGGTCGGCGAGACGCTGCACGGGGGCCTTGGTGCCCTGGGCCTCGCGCACCAGGCGCACGACCTGCGCCAGCGTCGTCTCTTCGCCGACGCGGCTGGCGCGCAGCACCAATCGCCCCGACACGTTTACCGAACCGCTCATGACCTCGTCCCCCACGCCGCGATCGACGGGTTCGGCCTCACCGGTCAAGGCACTGGCATCGACGGCGCTCTGTCCGTCCGCAACGACACCGTCCACAGGGATGCGTTCCCCCGGAGCGACCACGATGAGGTCCCCGGAGCGCAAGCGGTCGATGGGCACCGGCCGCGTGGTGTCACCCTCCAGTCGCAGCGCCTCCTTGGGCTGCAGCCCCACCAGCAGTCGAATCGCCGTGCCCGTCTTGGCCTTGGCCGACGCCTCCAGATAGCGGCCGAGCAGAATGAGCGCGATGATTTCGACCGCGGCCTCGAAATAGACGTGTGAGGCGTGTGCTCCGGAAAAGAAGGTGGGAAACAGGAGCATTGCGAGGCTGAACCCGTAGGCCGCCAGCGTCCCGGTAGCGATCAGGACGTTCATGTCCGTGGATCGCGTCCGCAGCGCCTTCCAGCTTCCCGCGAGAAACGGCCAGCCCGCGTAGAATTGCACGGGCGTCGCGAGCACGAGCTCGAGCCACGGAGACCAGATGCGCTCGATCAGCGCCAGGCGCGAGCGCAGCGACATGGCCACCATGAACAGGACCGCGATCGGCACCGCCACGAGCAGTCGGCGGCGCAGCTCGCGCTTTTCCCGGCTGCGCATCTCATCGGCGATCGCCAAGAGGTCGGTATCGCCACCTTCAGGCACGATCGCCGTGTAGCCGGCTTCACCGACCGTGGCGGCTACTCCGGCCCGGGTGATCATGCCCGGCACCAGCGACACCGTCAAGGTTTCATCGGCAAAGCTCACCGCCGCCGCGGTGACGCCTGGCAGCGCGCCGACGAGGCGCTCGATCTTGCTGGCGCAGCTCGCGCAGGACATCCCGCTAACCGGCAACACGTGTGTTCGCGTGGGCACGGTGAACCCGGTTCCCGTCACGGTGTCGAGCACCTCCCGCAAAGTGACGGCGCCCTCTACCGTCGCTACCTTCGTGGCCAGGTTGACCGCGGCGCGGCGGGCACCGTGCAGCGACCCCAGGGCCTTTTCGACCTTGGCCGCACAGCTCGCGCAGCTCATTCCTTCGATGGGAAGGTCGAAGCGCCGGTGTTCGTTGGCGCCCAGATCAATCGCGGCCGCGACCCCGTCCGCTCCCATAACTCACCTCTTTTTGATAGCGAAAAGCGTCTCGAGCACCTCGTTGATCATCTGATCCTGGGTTTCCTCGTCAGCGCTTCTCATGGCCTTTTTCACGCAGTTTTGGAGGTGTCCTTCCATGACGACGCGGGCGACGCCATTGAGCGCTTGCTGGACGCTGGAGATCTGCCTGAGGACGTCGATGCACAGACGTTCTTCGGCGACCATGCGCTGCACGCCTTTGAGCTGTCCTTCGATCTTTAGCATGCGTTGTTGAACGGTGGTTTTGCGATCGAGCTCCACGCTGCCCTCCTGGAAGGTATACCCCCTATGCCTATTGACTTATGGCGCAGACGGCGATTTGTCAAGCCGCCCCGCTCGCCCTGAATCCACCATCTGTGCGACCGCCAGCGACGCGGAAAGAGTATCACGAAGACCCCCCACCGCACCTCCCCCCGCACACGGGGGGAGGCCTCCAAACTCCGCCGGACGGAGGGGCCCCTCAGTACACTTCGGCGGCGATGCCGTACCGTGTCAGCCGCGCGGCTACCGCGTCGAGCTCCGCGGGCGTCGCCGCTGTGATCGCCCGGCTCGGCACCGGGCGCGCCAGCGTATACACCTGCACCGCGACAGGACGAATCGCCCGAACCGCCTCGGTCCACGCGCCAACGTGCTCCTCCGCGAGGTTACCGCGCGGCCCTCCGGCGAACAGCGCCTGAATCGTCACCCTGCCCAGCGCGGCCAGGGCGGCCACGATCTCCTCCAGACCAATACTGGCATGCGGCCGATCGTAGCTCGAAAACATCACGCTGTTGCCGGCGTCGAGCTTCATGATTCGCTCGTCCAGTACCTGTAGGCCGGCCCGCGTCGCCGCGCTGCCCACCGTCGAGGCGTTCGAAAGGATCGCGGTCCGTGCCGACGGCACCAGGCGGTCGCGGAGCGATGCGACGCCGCGCGCAATCGCCGCGAAGTCGGGATGCAGCGTCGGCTCTCCGTTTCCCGAAAACGTCAGGTACTCGGGCGGCGCCGGCAGCGTCGCGAGCCGCTCCGCGACCGCGGCGAACACGGCGTCCGCGTGCGGAAAGACCAGACCCGCCACCTCGCCTGCGGAATACGATGGCGCGAAACCATACTGACAATAAATGCAGTCGAACGTGCAAGTCTTCCTGCGAGCCGGCAGAATGTTGATTCCAAGCGAGCTCCCGAGCCGCCGGGAGCGCACCGGGCCATAGGTGATGCTGTCTTTGAGCTCAAGCAACATGAGCGCACCTCCCGCGAACCGCCGCGATCGCGGCACCCAAGCGGCGAATTCCCTCGGCGATCTGCTGCTCGTTCAATGTCGAGATCGACAGCCGAAAGCACGCTTCCCGAGGAGGCTCGGTAAAATACGGCTCTCCCGGCGAGACGACGACGCCGTGCGCCCGCAGCCGCTCGTACAGCTCCCCGGCGGCAACCGGCCCAGGTAGCCGCACCCAAAGCAGGTACCCCCCGGCGGGCTCCGTGTAGACCGCATCCTCGCTGGCGACATGCTCCCGGAGGGCCCGCAGCGCCACCCCCATACGCCGCCGGTAGACCCGAAACATCCGCTGCAGGTGATGATCGTAGAGACCTCGCTGGCAGAAATCGAGGACGGCGGCCTGGGTGAGCGTGCTGGAGGACAGATCCGAAAAGCGCTTGATAGCGACCAGCCGGTCAATACAATCGCGGTGGGCGACAATCCAGCCGATGCGAAGGCCCGGCATGAGAACTTTCGAGAACGTGCCGGCATACAGCGCGATGTTGCGCTCATCCATGGACTTGATGGGCAAGGAAACCTTGCCGAAATACTTCATCTCCTCCTCGAACCCGTCCTCGACGAGCGGCACGCGATACGCCTCACAGAGCGCCAGGAGCGCCTCCCGGTGCGGTTGCGCGGTGGTTATGCCCGTCGGATTCTGGAAGTTGGGCATGGTGTAGAAGAACGCAATGCGCGATTTCTTGAAGCAATCCTCCAGAATGCCGAGGTCGACCCCTGCCGCGTTCATGGGCACGGGCACGATGCGGACCTGGTGCAACCGCAAGAGCGGCAGTAGCAAAGCGTAGGTGGGCTCCTCGACGGCCACGCTCGTACCTGGACCGGCGAGCAACCGGATGATCAGATCGAGACCCTGCTGTGAGCCGTTGGTCACGACGACCTGGTCCGCGTTCGCGGCCACCCCATGGCGGCGCAGCCGCTGCGCCAGATACTCGCGTAGCGGCAGGTACCCCGCGTGCGCGCAATAACGAAGCACCGCGGTTCCGGGCGCGCGCAAGACGGCGCCGACGCTGCGCCGAAAATCGTCGACGGGGATGAGCTCCGGGTCCATGTCCAGAGGGCTGAAGTTGATCGTGCTTGCTGCGTCGCGAACCTCCGGCTCACTGCGCTGCGAGTGAATCGCCCCCAGTGTCGCGTCCACGCCGGGAGCCGATAGCTCCCGCCAGTCCAGCAGACTGTCGGGCATGGCGGGCCCAGGGAGCGCCGTGCGCGGTCGTTCCCGCACGCGCGAGTACGAACCGGGTCGCCCGTCCAGATAGCCGAGCGCCCACAGCTCCTCGTAGGCTCGATAGACGGTGGAGCGGCTCACGCCGAGCCGCTCGGCAAAACGCCGCGTCGGCGGCAGAATGCCGCCGGCTTCGAGCGTGCCGCAGTCGATTTGCGCGCGAAGCTGCGCGACGATTTGCAGATAAATCGGCACAGCATCTTGGGGATCAAGAGTGACGAGCACCATGATGGGGACCTCGCGGGCTACGGATAATGGGCGCTTCCCCCCCGGCGGTCGCGCGGGTCTTCAGGAAAGCGCTTCGGCCGCAGTCTACGCGGTAATCGGCTGCTCGTCGAGCGCCAATTTGCAGGCAGTTTGAGCCTGCCAATTGCGACGCTTGGCTTGGACCCGGCGGATTGGCGTGGGCAGGCGCGGCTACGCTTGTGCGTGGCCCTCACCGCGCGCCGCCTCGAGAACCGCTCGCGCCCCGCCGGCCGTTTCCGCGTCCTCGATCTCCTCGCGGAGAAGCGCCGGCGTCATGCATTCCGGGCGCTTGCCTTGCATGCCGGAGTAGAACCCGCGGATCTTTTTCATGTCGACCGCGGGGTTGCCTTCAAGCAGAAAGCTTGGGCCGATTCCCGTAACGCGCCGGCCGTAGTCGAGAAAGGAGCAGATCACGGGGACATTTGCGCTGTGCGCGATGTGATAGAAACCGGACTTCCAGCACGGCCGCTTCCCGCGCGTTCCGGAGGGCGCCATGAGCAGCAGGAACTTTCGTTCCGTGCGCAATCGCGCCGCAGCCTGCTCGACGAGGCCGCCCGGTTGCCGGCGGTCGACGGGAATGCCGCCGAGTTTCTTGAGCAGCCAGCCGAAGGGCGGGCGGAAAATCGTGTGCTTGCCGAGCCAGCTTAGTTTGACGCGATAGGACCACGCCACGGCGAGCATGTAGAACATGTCCCAGTTGCTGGTGTGGGGAGCCGCGATGATGACCGCCGCCCCGCACTGCGGCAACTCGCCCTCGAGGCGCCATCCCATGAGGCGGAGGAAAGCTCGGCCGAGTAGCCATCGGACGTGGCCCGTCTTCTCGAACGCGTGTTCCGTGATTCGTATATTCTTCATGGGCGACCTCCCGGGCGGGACAGCATGCGCGGAGACCTTCCGGGCGCGTGGCGGCAATGCGCACCCACGCGCCGCGGGCGCCGGTTGAGGGGCGTTGGGGGGTATTCAAAGCAGCAATCCGGCGTTACACTTGTACTGTATCATCTCACTCGCAGCATTTCTATCGCCGTGGGCGTGTGGGCTCGGCCGCGGCCGCGACGCTCCCGCGCGGGCGATTTCTTCGAGCGAGCACAGCCGCGTTTGCGGCACGGAGAAGCAGCGATGACTCGTGAAGCAGAGGCACAGGGATACAGCGTCGGCGAAGAGCTCGCCAACAGCATCACTCATGGTGTGGGCGCGCTTTTGGCCATTGCGGGGCTCGGCGTGCTGGTGGCGTCTGCGGCGCTGTACGGCACGGCGTGGCACGTGGTGAGCTGCAGCGTGTTCGGGTCGACGCTCGTGCTGCTTTACATGGCGTCGACGCTGTACCACAGCATTCCGCATGCGGGCGCCAAGCCGATCCTGCGGCTGCTCGATCATTGCGCCATCTTCGCGCTGATTGCCGGCACGTATACCCCGTTCACGCTCGTGAATCTGCGCGGGCCGTGGGGATGGTCGTTATTTGCTGTGATCTGGGGGCTCGCGGCGTTGGGGATCGTGCTGCGAGTCGTTTCGCGGCGGGACGGGCGCGGCGCGATGATCTGGCTGTACATCGCCATGGGTTGGGCCATCGTCGTGGCCGCGAAGCCGCTTGCCGAGGCGGTCGCGCCGGGCGGCCTGGCGCTCCTGGCGGCCGGCGGCGTTGCGTACACGGCGGGCACCGTTTTTTTTGGTTGGAAGGCGCTACCGTACAATCACGCGATCTGGCACCTGTTCGTGCTCGCCGGAAGCGCTCTGCACTTCTTCGCCATTCTCTACTACGTGATCCCGCTGGCGGCGTAGGCCGACGCCTAGTCGTCGAAGTTGTGCCGCGGCGCCGGGTGGGGTTCGGCGCCACCGCGACTGCTATCGTCGCGATTGCTGGCGCGGGCGAGCGTGCCATTCCCACCGTGCTCGTCTCGCGCCAGCGCCGCCCGCACCTGCCGCACCAGCTCGTGGTCGTCGTTGATCATGAGCACGGAGAACTGGTCCTGAGCGCCGGCGCCGGAGCTGCGCTGCTCGATCGAGAGCACGCCCCACTCGACGAGATCGTTGACGATCATCTTGCGCTGCACGTTGTTGAGATCGTCAAAATGGACGTTCATGTATTCCTTGTAGAAGGGGACGAGCCAGATGACCGCGCCGTGGCGTGACTCGGCCTCGAGCACGAGTCGCACGCATTCCTTGTGAAGCTCGCCGGGCTCGTCGGCACCGCTGCGCTCGATCGCAAGGTCACCCGGCAGGGTCCGGCGTCGCTCCGGATTTCGCTCGAGCCCGCTTCTGCCAAAGAAATCCGCCTCGAGAACACAGCTTGCGCCGACCGCATCGAGTAGCTCCGCAGCCGCCGTGTCGGAGTAAGCGAGGATCGTAACCTCGCGACCGTATTCGCGGAGGCGCGTGGCGATCGGGATGAAGGCCCGGTCGCCGGCCATGATCACGAAACGCGTGACGTCGTCTCGGGTCAGCAGACATTCCAGTGCCGACAAGGACAGCTCGACGTCAGGCGTGTTTCGTTCGCGACGCGAGGCGGCGTAACCGGGGTGGAATCCCGCGAGGAATAGACTCTGCAAGACCGCGCTCGCCTCGACGCGGTCCCAATCCGCGAAGACTTCGCGGATAACGACCCGGCGGCGTCCATGCTCGAGCCTTCTGACGGCCTCGACGAGGGTGCTCACGACGGACTCAGGCTGCGATCGGCGCTCCCCATTGTTTCTGGTAAAGGACTTTCTGACGTATTCGTAGTCTACATAAAGTGCTGTATTCATAAGTGCCTCCAGAAACGGAAATGGACGTTCTGTAGGTGGGGATGGCAGACATACGGCGATTAGACAAACCTTGCGCGATGCAAGAAAAAGGGGAGTGGGCAGGGGTGAGATAAAGAAGCCGGCGATGGGACTCGAACCCGCGACCTGAGCTTTACGAAAGCCCTGCTCTACCGACTGAGCTACGCCGGCGTGCCCGCGAAATGCGCGATCACATCTCGCTTGCTGCGTGCGTGCAATATAGCAGGACCGATCGAACATTTCCACTCCCCCCGGGCCTCCTGAATCCATCGCCGGGTTGGGGTCGACGCGACAGTGCCCGCCTGCCTCCCCCCGCGTGCGGGGCGAGGTCAGGTTTGGGCTCCTGGCACTCGCAACCGCTGCCGGCGCAAAGACGGATCGGCGCGAGGCGCGGCAAAGCCAACGGCTACGATTTGTCGTGGAATCAAGGTGGAGAAGTCTGCGGTTGCCTGTTCTGGCCAACGCTCCCGCTCAGTGCGGTGCGGGGACTATGGACAGCCCTGGTGGCCGTCGTCCGCGTCCACCGGTGCGTCTTGCGCCGCCAAAATGGCAGATACCGCCTCGGCAGCATTCGGGCCCAGCAACTCACACAGCGCTCCGCGCTCATCCAAACTGAGGCTCAGGAGCGCCTCTTGCACCTCTGTGGTGTGTCCCAGAGCGAGCGCCAAGCGGACCTCAATGGCGCGCACTTGCATCTGTACGTTCCGGGTTTCCTGCTCGGCCTGCCGCGCCCGTTGCTCGGCCTGTTGACGCTGCCGGGATTCGTCCAGCGCCCGCTGCTCGGCCTGTTGACGCTGCCGGGATTCGTCCAGCGCCCGTTGCTCGGCCCGCTCCGCTCGCACCTGCTCGGCTCTCACTCCTGCAAGCACGGTCGTTACCTCCACAGCGAGCTCCGCATCTCCATACTCGCCAAATGGGATGGCGGGATGCTCCCCTGGCCGATAGACGCTCACCGACCCATCCGAGCGCACCACCTCTACCTTCTCGTCAGCCAGCCACACCCAAACCTGACCGACCCCAAGCTGCCGATAGTCCGCCCGCTTGTCTCGCGGTCTCCGGCGATTGCCGCGCGCCCGACTCTCGACCTCCACCACCAGCACAGGTCGTACCGCGGTCTCCGCATCCTCTTCCGGCGGCAATTCTCCTACAAAAGCGGTCGCGTCGGGCTGGTAAAAACCACGGGGAAACTGAACGCGAATTTCTTCGCGCACGTCCCAGCGTGTCTCGGTGCTTCCCAGCAGCGCCGCCAACGCCTGCACAAGCCACGTGGCGATCGCACCCTTGGCGCGCAGGTGCGCTTTACCTTCCGGAAACTTCACATACAGTCTCCCGCCGATGATCTCCCAGTCCAGCTCCGCATCGAGGCCCAGCCACTCGAGCGAGGCGACGGTCGGCGCCAGCGACCGCGGCCAGACAATACCATCGGCAGGAAAGTTGTCGATGCCAAGATCCGCCCACATCCCCGCTCGCGGGTCAAGATGCTTTTCTGCCACCTGAGCATGACTCATGAGCTCAAAGTATAGTCCTGCCTGCCAACGCCTGCCACTTACCTCTCGACGCTCACCCACGAGCCGCGAAACAACCATCCACAGCGGTCCACGGGCCGGGGTCGTTGCTTTCTGCTCCGGGAAGCGTTGGAGCTTGGAGGAACGAGGACGCTCCCCGATCAGCGCACGGCCCCCTCGCGGTCGAGCTGCCCGTGCTCGGCGAGCCAGCGGCGCTGGCCCTCGGTGTAGTCTTCGAGGAGCTGGCCGCGGAACAGCCGCGCGTGCTCGCCGGCCTCGTAAGCCTCCTGCGCGCGACGCAGGCGGGCGATTCTCAGGCCGCTCTCGCTCTCCGTGCTCAGGCTCAAGGTGGCCGCAAGCCCGCCTGCCTGCTCGAGGAGATCCCGCGCCGGTCGGCCGGCAGCAAGAGCGATGTGACCCCGCTGGCAGAGCAGCTTCAGGAGCTCAACCCGGGTGCCATGCTCCCGTAGGCGGGATGCCGCATGCGACGCGTGCTTGTGTGCGGCATCGAGGTCACCCAGCGCCAGGCGGCACCAGTCGGCAAGGTCACCCAACCTGCCCGCCTCGCCTCGCGGGATTCCGACCTCACGGTCGATGGCAAGCGCCTGCTCCAACGTCTCATGCGCCGCCTCGAGCTCCCCTCGCAGCGGCGGCTGCCCACCTCGCGGGCGATGGCCAGCGCCTGCTCGTTGAGCTCCCGGGCTACCGGCATCCGGCCATCGTGCTGGTGCAGCATGGCGAGGCAGACCAGCGCGTACCCCTCGCCATCCCTGTCGCCGAGCCCGCGGGCGATGGCGAGCGAACGCTCAAGAGTCTCGTGTGCGGCCGCTTTCAGACCCTGGTAATAGTACAACATGCCAAGGTTGCCAAGCACGGTCCCCTCGTTGGATGTTCGGTCGCCGGCGTCGCGGAAAATGGCGAGCGCTTGCTCGTAAAGCTCCCGCGCCGCCGCCATTTGGCCCTGGTGTGCCCGCACGACGGCAAGGTTGCCGAGCACTACCGCCTCCGACTGCCAGTCGCGAGTGCCGCGGTGCATGGCGAGTGCGCGCTCATAGAGGTCTCGCGCTTCGTCCAGCCTGCCCTGCTCCGTCGAGCAAACCCCGAGACTGTTGAGTGTCATCCCTTCGTTGCGCTGATCGCGCTCCTGGGGGTGCATGGTTAGCGCCATCTTGAGGATATGTTGTGCCATCTCGGGTTGGCCGCGAAGCTGGTAAAGATGAGCGACGTCTCTGAGCAGAACCCCCTGCCGCTGCCCGTCGCCGATCTTGCGGGCGTCGTCCAGCGCGCGCTGCAGCACGGTCCTGGCTTCCTCCAGCCGCCCCAGCACGAGAAGGGCCGAGTGTCCCAGCTCTCGCCGAGCCTCGATGCTCTCCTCGGTCGCGGCGCCCTCGGCCAGCTCCAAGTAGGCCTCGTAAAGCGGCACCGCCGTCGCCATCGCCCACTGATCCCGCGCCCGTCTGGCCGCCCCGAGGTAACACGCCCGGGCCTTCTCCTTGTCGCCCGCGACCCGCCAGTGGCGGCCGAGCTCGGCGAGGTGCTCTTGCCGCGCTTCGGCGTAGACCTTCTCAATCGCCTCCGCCGCCCGACGATGCAGATCAGCGAGTCGATCTTGAGCGATTCGCGCGTAGGCAACCTCCCGGATCTTGCCGTGAACAAAGCGCGCACAACCCCGCTCGCCACTCTCGAGCACCTGCCGTCGGCTCAGGTCTTCCATGGCGCTCATCAGGTCGTCGTCGGCGAGATCGGCAACATGCCGCAGCACGAGCAACGCGGCCTCTCGCCCGACGACCGCCGCCGCTTCGACCAGCGCCAACGCCATCGCGGGCAAGCTCGCCAGTCGCCGCGCTACCAGATTCCGCAAGGCGCGGGGCAGCAAGAGCGTACCGTAGCTCGCCTCCGCCGCCGTCCCCGTGCCCGGCCTCGCGACCTGCCAGGCACCGCGCTCGTCGCGCCAGATGAGCTTCTCGTCTACGGCGGTGCGCAGGTACTCGGCCACAAAAAACGGGTTTCCTTCCGATTCCTGAGCAAGGAAGGCGGCGAACCGAGGCGGTGCGGACGACATCGCGAGCATCTCCCCGACCAGACCGGCAACGGCCTTGTCGCCGAGGCGCTTGAGGTCGATGCTCACCGTACCTGCCATCGCCAGTAGGCCGGCGAGCCCTGCCGTTGTCTCCTCGCGGCGATAGGTTCCCAGGACAAGGAGCGCCGTGTGGCTGAAATAGTCGCTTCGGGAGGCGTAAGCGAGAAACCCGAGGCTGAGCTCGTCCGCATCTTGCAGGTCATCGAGGACCAGCAGCGCCGGGCTGTCGGCCGCCACGGCTGCGAGCGTTTCGGCGAGAAACGCGAGCACCCGCAGTCGCGCCGCCGCTCCAGGAAGCTCGGCAGGCGCGGGAAAGCTGTCCTGGCCGGGAAGGTTCGCGAGCGTAGGTTCGAACATCGCAAGCACCTTTCCGCGGCGACCCAGCACGCGGTCCGTCTCCTCCCGTCCGCGCTCGCGGCATCGATCAGCGATCATCCGCAGTGGTTTGCGAAACGCCTGAAGAGCGTGGCCGCCACCGCCCCCGTGCTCGCTGCCGAGCACCAGCAACTGACGATTGAGCGCCTCCCTGGCGATCTCCATCGCGAGCCTGGTCTTTCCGATCCCGCTCTCGCCGCCGAGCAGCACGAGCCCTCCGTGGCCGCCATCGAGGCGATCGAGGTGAACCCGAAACGAGGCGAGCTCCTCCGACCGCCCAAACAACCCCGGCCGGTAAAGGTAGGCGCGAGGCGCTGGTGGCAAGGTGTCCGCGGCGCCCCGGACGATGGGTGCTGCCGCGGCGCCGAGATTCCCGAGCGCGGTCGCGAGAACGTCCGCATACCCCAGGCGGTCCCGGGGCCTCTTGGCCAGAAGACGTAGGACAAGCTCATCGAGCACGGTGGGAATCCCCGCCACGCGCCGCGATGGAGGCGGCGGTTCAGCGCATAAGTGGGCACGGAGGATCTCACTTTCGCTTTTGCCGAGGAACGGTGGCATCCCCGTGAGCAGCTCATAGAGGATGCACCCGAGAGCATAGAGGTCCACACGCGCGTCGAGAAGACCGCCCTGAATCTGTTCAGGGGCGATGTAGGCGACCGTTCCCCCGATGGCACCCTCCACATCGAGGGCGTCCCGTCCTGTCTTTCCCGCGAACCAGCAGCTCAGCCCAAAGTCGATGATGACGGGTATCCCATTTGGGCGAACGAGGATATTTTCCGGCTTGAGGTCTCCGTGAACGATTCCCTCGCCGTGGAGGTAGGCAAGAGGGGAACAGAGCCGGCGGATGAGCGTGATGGCGAGGCCGATGCGGACGGGCTGCCTGGACTGATCGCCGCCCATCGCCGGCTCCGAGTTGGCCATGGACACCATGGTCTTTCGCGGGCGCCGCCTTGCCAGGGCGGGGGCTCCGCGGTTGGCGAGAACACGCGTCACCTCATCACCGGGTGGCGCGTCAAAATAGCGATAGAGCGCGGTCCCCTCGACAAGCTCCATGGCATACCATGGCATTCCCTCATGGAGTCCCTGGTCGGTGATCCGCACGATACCGGGGTGCCGGGCATGAGCGAGCGCGTGAATCTCGCGGCGGATGCCGCCCAGCGACCACTCGCTCGGCACGTCCACGGTCTTGAGGGCGACCCTCGCCCCGGTTTCACTGTGCTCGGCGCGCCAGACTGTGCCCATGCCTCCTCTGGCGATACGCTCGAGGCGGCGGTAGGGACCGATGCAGGGACCGATGTGTTCGGTCGCAGGCTCGTTCAAGGTCTCATCCCATGCTGAGGGTGGTGGCCGATCGCCGTTCAGACAGGCTTACCACGGATCGGGTGGTGCTGCCAGCTTATGGCAGGGCTAGTCCGTCGGCCAGCCCTGCGCAGCAACCGGTATCAGCCGAGCGCGCCATGGACTCGAGCGGCGGGCGGCGCTACCGTGGTGTAATACCGGCCGCGCGGCGACTGCGAGGATCCTGACGGCGATGGTGCAAAGGGACGTGGGCAATCGCGGCAATGGAACGTTCGTGACCTGGCCTGAGCGCATCGGGCCCTACCACACACTTGGTCTGCTGGGCAGAGGCGGGCAGGCCGTGGTGCTCAGAGCTCACCACTGCGAAACGGGCGAAATCGCGGCGATCAAGATCGGCCGCCGCTATTCCGAGGTTGCCGTGGCCGCCATCGAGCGCGAGATTCGCGCGCTGCGCCACCTTCGCCACCCCGGCATCGTGCGTATCCTCGCGCACGGCGTCGAGGACGGTGCCCCTTGGTACGCGATGGAGGCCCTGACGGGGCAGACGTTGCGCGAGTACGCGTTCCATCGACTCGGCGAAAACCCGAGCACGGAGGCGGAAATCGATGTCGTTGCCGGCGCCCCGAGCCGCGTGTCAGCGCCTCCGGCGCTGTCCCGCGATGCTCAGCGCGCGCTCTTCGCTGTCCTTCGCCGCCTGTGCGACGCGCTGTCCTATCTGCACGGCGAAGGCATCGTTCATCGTGACCTCAAGCCTGAGAACATCATTATCAGGCAGAGCGACGCCGATTTGCCCGCCGCCGGCGCGGCTCCGGATATCGCCGGTGTGCAGCCCGTCATCATCGATTTCGGCATGATGTCGCCATTCGCCCGCGTCGGCGAGGAGGACATGTCGCGAGAAGCTCTGCAGCTTCCCGGTGTCATCGAGGGCACACCCTTCTTCATGGCACCCGAGCAGATCCGCGGTGACCTCGTCGATGCCCGCGCTGACCTCTACGCGCTCGGCTGCCTCTGCTACGAGCTCATGGCCGGGCGTCCGCCGTTCGCCGCGCAGACGGTGCGCGAGCTCCTGCAGATGCACCTTCACGCGCCGCCGCTGCCGGTGTCGGTGTACGCTCCGGCGGTTGATCCCGACATTGACGAGCTGCTGTTGCGACTTCTGCGCAAGGACCCTGGAGATCGGCCGGGGCACGCGGACGATGTCGGTGCGGTGCTCGACCGCGTCGTTGGCAGTAGCGCGCCTCCCGGCAAGGCGGCGGCGAGACCGCGCGCCTACTTGTATCGCGCCGCGTTTTCGGGCCGTGAGGATGCGCTGCGGGAGCTCGACGAGCCGTTTCTCCGGCTCGAGCGGGCGCAGGGGAGCCTGGTGCTGATTGGAGGTGAAAGCGGCGCCGGCAAGACGCGATTGGTAATGGAGATCGCGCGGCGGGGGCGAGTGACTCGAAAGCGCGTACTGCTCGGCGAGGTTACGCCGCTGGAGGCGACGAGCGCGGCTGGGGGTAGCGGCGCGTGCCCGCCGCTGCAACCGGTCCGCACCTTACTCCGCACGGTGGCACATCTGGCGCTCGCGGAGGAGGACAGCGCAGGTGGCGGCGCTGCGGCCGAGCGGCTACTTGGACGACGCGCAGCGGTCCTGGCGCCCTACGAACCGGCGGTCAGCGCGCTGGCCGCCCGGCTAACGTTACCGCCGCCCATCGATGTCCCCGCTGACCTGGCCCGGCGGCACGTCCTCACGGCCCTGACCGCCACCCTGGCGGCATTCAGTGCAGAGGGACCTGTTGTACTGATCCTCGACGACTTGCAATGGGCGGACGACCTTACGATTGACTGGCTCCTGCACCTGCTGGGGCAAGGGCATCTGGAGCGGATCCCGGTACTGGTCGCAGCTACCTACCGGGCTGAAGAGGTGGGCGCTGCCCTCGCCGCGCTCGTGGCGGCGCCGGGGGTGCGCCACGTGCGGGTCGGCGGGCTCGCCGAGGCGGACGTTGTAGCGATCGTCGGCAGCATGCTCGGCATGTCGCCACCGCCCCGCAACTTCGGGAGACACGTCGCGCGCTTTTCTGAGGGCAACCCATTTTTCATCGGCGAGTATCTGCGCGCCGCAATTGAAGTTGGGGCGCTGTGCCGCGACGCGAGCGGTTGCTGGTACGTGGCGGATCCGCGGCCGGAAATGAGCGACGATGACGACGCCTTTGAGCGGATTCCGCTGCCGCGGTCCGTGCGGGAGCTGATCAAGCGCCGGCTGGCCGGGCTACCCGCCCGATCCATGCTCGTCGTTCAGGCTGCGGCCGTCATTGGGCGACAGGCTCCGCTTTCGATGCTGAGCGCAGTTGTGGGTCTGGATCGCGATGACGTCGTGGAGGCCTCCTTGCCGCTCGCACCGCGGCAGATCGCGCGCGAGGAGCCGCCTGGTTGCCTCCGCTTCGTCCATGACAAGATCCGGGAGGTCGCCTACGAGGAGATCGACGAGCCGCGACGCTGCGAGCTCCATGGGCGGGTGGCGGCGGCGATCGATGCTCTGCCGGACGCGGCCCGTGCGGACTATCTGGCCGTCCACGGGCAGCACCTGCTCGTGGCCGGTCTGGTGGACCGCGCCAGAATAGCCTATCGCGATGCCGCGCGCTTCTACGCCGCGCGCCACGCGCCGCGGGAAGCCGAAAGGCTTTACCGCGCCAGCCTGGCGCTGACCGGCACGCCGACGGCGGCGGACGCGGACGTCAACGGCGAGCTCGCCGAGGTGATCTACCGCCTGGGACGCGTAACAGACGCGGTCGAGCAGCACCGCTGCGCGTTCCGCATGGCCACCGAGCGGGACGATCCCGCGGCGGTGGCGCGCTCCGGAGCCCGGCTCGCGGCGGCGTTGATGGATTCCGGAGCTCTCGAGGAAGCGCAAGCGCTCCTTCAACAGGCCCTCGCGGCCTATCGCCAGCTCGGTAACTTGAGCCTCTTCTCGGGCGCGTTCGCCGTCGCTGAAGGGCTTCTTACGCGGGCAATGGCGATTCACTGCGCCATGGGAAACCGTAACGGGGAGGCCATGGCGCTCGGCAACTTGGGAGTTACGAGCGCCCATCGCGGGCACCTCGAAAGCGCCCGCCAGTATATGGAAGCGGCGCTCGTGCTGCATCGCGCCAACGGCAACACGCACCAGGAGGGAATCGTCCTGGGCAATCTGGCGAGCCTGCTTGCGCGCGACCCACGCGAGGGAGAGCGCGCGCGGCAGCTCTTCGAGCAGGCGCTGGAATCGCACCGGGAGGTCGGTGATACCTATAGCGAAGGCGTGGTTTTGGGCAATCTGGCGTCGCTGATCGCGCAGCACGGCGGCGATCCTGGCGAGGCCGGTGACCGGTTCGCCGCGGCGATCGAGATTCTGGAGCGTAGCGGCGTGCCGCGCAGCGCGGCGATCATTCGCGTGCGACTGGCACGCCTGCTGCGCCGCCACGGTCACTACACGGAGGCGCACACCCATCTCGACGTGGCGGACGCGAAGCTTGCTGCGGCCCACGACACGTTCCAGCGCGGGATCGCGCGCTGTGAGATGGGGTTTCTGGCACTGGCAAGCGGGGCGACGGCGGAGTCCGAGCTGTGCCAGGCACAACGGCTCGCCGCCGAGCTCGGCAGCGAGGCGACCTCTGACCTCAGCGATGCCATCGCCAGGCTAAAGCGCGCCATGGCTGCCGTGGCGTCGCCATCGGCGGCCGGCCCCGGCGCTGGCACGCCCGCGGTTGCTACCTTCCACGGCGAATGCGTTGACGACCTTCCCGCCGGGCTGCGGGGCCAGCCTTCCGCAGCAGTGCGCGGGCTGCCGCCTGCCGCGCGCACGACACCTCAGTAGCGGCAGCTATTGCCCCGTAGCTCCCAGATGGTGGAGCACAAAGGCCTGGACGGCCGCCCGCTCCCGCAGCGACGCCATCCGATCCGACGAACCTCGGTGCCCGGCCTCCATGTTGGTGCGAAAGATCAACTGATTGTCGTCCGTCTTCCGCGCGCGGAGCCGTGCGACCCACTTCGCTGGCTGCCAGTACTGCACTCGATAGTCGTTGAGCCCGGCAAGGACCATCATGTGGGGGTACGCACGCTGCCCCACGTTCTCGTACGGGGAGTAGGACTTGATGTAGTCGTAGACTCGCGGATCCTCGCTCGGGTTGCCCCATTCCTCATAGGTTGTCGTGGTCAAGGGGACGGTCGGGTCGAGCATGGCAGTCAGAACATCGACAAACGGGACTTCCGAGACGATGACTGTGAAGAGGTCCGGCCGAACACAGGCGACCGCTCCAGTAAGCAGACCGCCGGCGCTCCGACCCTGCAGTGCGAGCTTGCCCTTGGCGGCGATTCCCGTCGCGAGCAGGTGCTCGGCGCAACTGATCAGATCCGCGAAGGTCGTTTTCTTCGCGAGGTAGGTGCCCTGGCGATACCACGCGTCCCCGAGCTCCCCGCCGCCCCTGACATGCGCGATGGCCACGACGACGCCGCGGTCCAGTAGACTCGGCCAATCGCTGGAAAACCGCGGCTCGTAGCTGACACCATAGGCCCCATACGCCGTAAGCAGCACTGGATTCTTCCCAAGAAGATCGACGCCCTGCCGGTGGATTACGGACAACGGGATGGGCGTATCGTCTGCCGCCAAGGCGCTCAGACTGTGAAGCTCGTACGCCGCAGGGTCATATCCGGGCATCGGCGTGCTCTTGATCACACCTAGCGCACGTTCCGCCATGTCGTACTCGTACAGCGTCGGCGGAGTCTTGAGAGAGGAGTACGCTACGCGCAGGCGCGTCGCGTCGAAATCCGGATTCTCTTCGCGCGTCACCGCGAACAACGCTTCCGGAAAGCGGATCTCATGTTGGGCGTCACCGTTGTCGAGCGCGATGATGCGGATGAGTTGTCGCCCATTCCGCCGCATATACAAGACGAGGTAGCTCGAGAACAGGTCGAACGCGCTCAAGCTCTCACCCGCACCCGCGGTGGCTACCGGAACCCAGGCGGATGCGCGCGCGCAGGTCTCGACCGGCGACCGCAGCAACACCCCATCCGGAGCGTTTAGATTTGTCAGCACGTAGAAGTGCCCGCGGTGATGCTCCGCGCTCCCCCAAATCCGCGTGCGGCGGGGAAGCAGGACGTGGAACTCGGCCTCCGGCGTGGCCGTCGGCCGGAAGCGGATCTCCATCGTATTCATGCCGGCGATGATCAGGAAGTCGTACAGACCGTCCCGGCTCGTCTGCACATCGACATCGAAGATGGGATCGGGCTCGCGATAAACCAGACGGTCGCTCGCGACCGGTGCCCCGAGCTCGTGATACATCAGACGATCTATCCGATTACTGTCGTCGCGTAGCCCATAGTAGAAGCCGCTGCCCGCGCCATTCCAGGCGAAGGTTTCCGCGGCGCCCGCAATCTCGTCGGCCAGTAGCCCGCCGGTGCGCAGATCCTTCACCCTGATCGTGTAGCACTCGTACCCCGTGGTGTCCACGGCAAACGCCACCAAGCAGTGGTTCGGGCTGACTTTGACAAATGCCAGCGCCATGAACTCCTGGTCGCGCGCGAGCTCGTTTTCATCGAGGATTACCTCTTCGCTCGCTGCCGCGTCCGCCTCCAGGCGCCGGCAGTGCACCTTGTACCGCTGGCCCACTCGGGTCTTCCAGTAGTAGACGTAGTGGCCCCGCTTTACGGGCGCCGACCCATCGTTGTCGGCCAGGCGCGCGCGCAGCTCCGAGAAGAGCTGCTCTTCCAGGTCGGCGAGGGGCGCCGTCGCCTCTCGGGCGTAGGCGTTTTCCGCTTCGAGGTAGGGGATTGCGGCGTTACGATCGCGCATCCAGGAGTATTCATCGAGGCGCGATTCGCCGTGGATCGTGGTCACTTCGGGCCGAATCTCAGCCAGGGGCGGGGTCGGTGCGATTTTGGTCATGAGCTCATCAGGTACTGGCGCTGAGTTGTGGTGGCTGAGTTGTGGTGTCGGCAGCGGTCCGTCCTGTGCCGAATCGGGGAGACAGTATTGCGCGTTGCGTGAACAAAAGGAAGCACGAACCGCCCGCGCTCCGCAAGCACCCTGAATTCGCCACCTGCTTCGACCGCAAGCTGTGCGGAAGCGGAATGCGCATCATTGTCGCGCCGGCGGCATCACTCGACCTTCCAGGTGTCTGCTCCTCGGTATAGCAAGGTCTCCAGGTCGGCCTGCTTACCTTCCCGCGCGGCGCTCCGCTCCTGCCGCAGGACCCCGTCTTCGAACGTCGGGCTCTCCACGGCCCGAAATACGCCAACGGCCACGGGGTCTTCCAGCCTGCTCAGCAGGAAGGCGAGGGTCGCGCTCGGCGCCTGCTCATCGTGCACGAGTAGCCGACTTGTCGCTCCGTCGCCCGTAGCCGTCGTGACGCGCAAGTCAAGCCCGTCGAGCGCGAGGCCGCGATCCCGCTGCCGCCCATAGATGAGCGGCGCGCCGTGCTCGAGGAGCACGGTCCTGTCAGTCTTCGTGCGGCGGTCCGTGAGCGAGTCGAAGGTGCCGTCATTGAAGATCGGGCAATTCTGCAGAATCTCGACAAAGGCGACGCCGCGATGGACGGCAGCGCGCCGCAGGATTTTCCCGAGCAGGTCCTGATCGACCGCCGCCACCCGTGCCACAAATGTGGCCTCCGCCGCGAGCGCGAAGGACACCGGATTTACCGGCCTCTCGATGCTCCCCATCGGACTGGACTTGGTTTTCTTGCCGACTTCGGAAGTCGGCGAGAACTGGCCCTTCGTCAAGCCGTACACGCGATTGTTGAAGAGCAAGATCTTGAGCCCGACGTTACGGCGCATGGCGTGAAGCAGGTGATTGCCGCCGATCGAAAGCCCGTCGCCGTCTCCGGTCACCACCCACACGCTCAGCTCCGGCCTGGCGATCTTGAGCCCCGTCGCGATGGCGGGGGCGCGCCCGTGGATGGTGTGAAAGCCGTAGGTCGCCATGTAATACGGAAACCGACTGGAGCAGCCGATTCCGGAGACGATCACGATGTTCTCGCGCGGAATCCCGAGCGCCGGCATGGTCTTCTGCACCTGCGCCAGAATCGCATAATCATCACATCCCGGGCACCAGCGCACTTCTTGGTCCGAAGCGAAGTCTGCGCGCGTCAAGGGCGCTGTCGCTGCCGGCACCGGTACCTCGGTCCTCGTGAGCTCCATGTTTCTCCTCCTTCCTCAGATGCCGCCGTCCGCGCCCGAGGAGCTCCCGCACCGCGTCGACGATTTCCGAGACGCGAAACGGCAGGCCCTGAACCTTGTTCAATCCGGTGGCACCGACCAGGTAGCGAGCACGCAGCAGCATGAGCAACTGGCCGCGGTTCAGCTCGGCGACCAGCACGTGGCGGAAGCGGCCGAGCACCTCTCCAACGTTGCCAGGAAGCGGATTGAGGTGTCGAAGGTGCATCGCCGCCACACTTAGCCCCTGTTTTCGGAGCTGATCCACGGCCGTGAAGACCGCGCCCTTCGTGCCCCCCCAGCTCACGATGAGCACGTCTCCCGCGGCCGCGCCATAGACGAATGCCGGCGCGATGCGCTGTGAGATGCGCGCGATTCGCTCCGCGCGCACCGCTACCATGTGCTCGTGGTTATGCGGATCGTAGGAAACCTGGCCGCTACCGTCGGCCTTCTCCAGCCCGCCGATGCGATGCTCCAGTTGCGGGGTTCCGGGGATCGCCCAGGGCCTCGCCATCGTTTCGGGGTCGCGCGCGTAGGGTAAGAAGCCGTTCCCGGCCCGCGGATGGCTAATGGTGATGGGGCGCAGCGACGACAGCTCAGGGAGCTTCCAGGGTTCGGCGGCGTTGCCGAGGTAGGCGTCCGACAGCAGAATCACCGGCGTCATGAGCTCCAGCGCGAGGCGGCAGGCTTCGAGGGCGGTGTCGAAACAGTCAGACGGCGTCGCCGCCGCCAGGACCGCGACCGGCGATTCCCCGTTGCGCCCATATATGGCCTGCAGCAGATCGCTTTGCTCCGTCTTTGTCGGCATTCCGGTGCTCGGCCCGGCGCGCTGCACGTCGAGGATCACAAGCGGGAGCTCCGTCATGACAGCCAGACCAATGGCCTCGCTCTTGAGGGCGAGCCCGGGCCCGCTGGTTCCGGTCACCGCCAGCGCTCCTCCGTACGCCGCGCCGATAGCCGCACCAATGGCGGCGATCTCGTCTTCCGCCTGGAAGACCCTGACCCCATATTCCTTGCGCCGGCTCAGATCGTGAAGGATGTCGCTGGCGGGTGTGATCGGATACGTCCCGTAAAATAGCGGCTTCCCGGAAAGCGCCGAGGCTGCTACCAACCCGAGCGCAAGCGCGCCATTGCCCGTGATGTTGCGGTAGACGCCCGGCGGAAAGGTCGCCGCGCCGACGCGCATGCGCATGCTCGGCGCCTCGATGGTCTCGCCGTAGTGATACCCCTCGCGCAGTGCCTGCGCGTTGGCCTCGCCGACGGGATCGTCGTTGCGAAACTTGGCCTGTATCCAGCGCAGGGTGGGCTCCAGAGGTCGATCGAACATCCAGTAGACAAGGCCGAGCGCGAAGAAATTCTTGCACCGATCGAGCTGTTTCTTGGGCAACTCTACGCGCTCCAGACCCTTGAAGTTCAGCGTGCTGATCGGCACTGCGATGACCCGGTAGCTCGACAGCGCCTCGCCGCTCAGTGGGTTGTCCGCGTATCCCGCTTTTTGTAGGTTCAGAGGCGTGAAGGCGTCGCTGTTGACGATGACGATCCCGCCGCGTTCGAGCGCCGGAAGGTTCGTCTTGAGCGCCGCCGGGTTCATGGCCACGAGCACATTCGGGGAGTCGCCGGGCGTGCGGATGTCGTGGCTCGAGAGATGGATCTGGTAGCCACTGACTCCCGGCAGTGATCCGGCGGGCGCGCGGATTTCCGCTGGGTAATCGGGGAAGGTGGCGATATCATTGCCGACGACCACGGCAGTCGTACTGAACTGCGTGCCGGCGAGCTGAATTCCGTCGCCGGAATCGCCCGCGAATCTCACCACGACCTGATCTACTTCGTCTATTTCCGGCGTATTGCCCGCCTCGGCGCGGGCCGCGATTGCGCTCATCCCCAACCTCGTTCGTCGTCCTGGCCGCGAGCACCGCTTGCACCGGTGCCTCTGGATGCCGTGTCACTCGGCCATTCTCGGGGCGCTGCCGAGCCTCAATCGCGGCGCCCGGCGCACCGCATGCTGGCCGCACGTGGCAATCGACTGTGCTCGGCCCCGCTCCGCAGCTTGCGGTGCCTGAGAATCATCACGGGAAGCTCGGTTACCGCCACCCCGGCGCGACGCGCGCGGCCTGCGGCGCCGGCCTGGGTGCTCTTCCCGTGGCAGCCGTCTGGCGCTATCGTTCCCTCTTAGCCCAGTTGCCTGCCTGTTGTCAAGCAGCACTAACAAGGACGACCATGAGCGCGAGCACAACCTCCACCGCCTTTACCCCGTGGACGCCAGCTTTTTCCCGCGGCGTGCTGGCGACGACGCTGGAAAACGGCTTGCGCATACTCGTCCGCCGCTGGGAGCACGCCGCCGTCGCCGGTCTCGCGATCCATGTGAATGCCGGCTACTTCGATGAAGCGCCGGAAGCGGTCGGCATCGCTCACGTTCTCGAGCACCTCTGCCTGAAAGGCACCCCGTCGTACCCTTCTCAGGAACGGCTCGACGAGGCCTTCCGCCGCCTTGGAGCCGCCCGCAACGCCGCCACCGGCTACGACTGCACGGTGTACACGGCGACCGTTCCGGCCGCACACGTGCCCGCCGCCGTCGACCTGCTCGCCGAGTGCTATACGTCCCCGCTGGTTGGCGCGGACGAGCTTGCGCGGGAGCTCGAGGTCATCATCGAGGAGGTGCTGCGCAAGCTGGATTCGCCGGCCGCGGTCAGCTTCGAGCGCTTTCTTGGGCTGATGTTTCCGCGCCATCCCATCGGTCGATGGCGGATGGGCATGCCGGAGCAGCTTCGCAGCTATCGCCGCGACGACGTGCTCGCATTTCACCGCCGTTTCTACCGGCCCGAGCGCACGGTCGTGAGCGTTGTTGGCCCGGTCGACGCGGCCGCAATCACCGGCTGCATCGCCGCCGCGTTCTCGGCCTTTGGAGCCGATCAGGCGCGCGCCGATGGCGACGAGGGTTCGGATCCTCTGCCACAGGAGCTTCCCGCGCCGACGGGGCTCGCCGTGTACCAGCAGCACGGCCCAACGCGGCGGCCTCTCGTGCACGTCGGATACCGGGCGCCCGGAGTGGCGACCCCGGATGCGGCGGCTCTCGACCTGCTGGCCACCATGCTCGGCGGCGGTGTCAGTGCTCGCCTTAACCAGCGGCTGCGCGAGGATCTTCGCGTCGTCACCGGCATTGGCGCGCTGCAGCACGCGTTTCGCGACGCCGGGCTGATCTACGTTCAGATGTCCGTCGATGCTGACAAGGTCGAGGCAGCGGAGGACGCGTATGTTGCGGAGATCGAGCGGTTCCGGCTCGATGGTCCGGCGCCCGAGGAGCGGGAACGCGCGCTCGCCCGCATCGAGACTTCCTTTCTGTCAGGGCTCGAGAGCGCGCTCGGGCTGGCGCGCAGTCTTGCCTGGTTCGAGTCGTACGAGAGCTACACGGGAATCGACGAGTACCTCGAAGCGCTGCGCGCCGTCGAAGAGCAGGAGCTCCTCGAGGTCGGGCGGCGATACCTGGTGCTCGACGGCGCCACTGTCCTCGAGTTTCTGCCGGAGGACGCGGCGGACGGACTGGTCGCGTCCGGCGCGCCGCCTGCGAGCGTCACGCACCTGGGCGATCCGCCCGTGCGAATGCCGGATCGCGAGGCGGCGCTGGCGGCGCATGCGGGCCGAGCCGCGGGCGCGGCCCCGCGACGCCGGACGCTACCTGCCCCGGAAACCCCGAGTATCGAGGAGTCCCAGAGCGGCGTGCGAGTCGTATTATGTCACCGTCCGCTCATTCCCCTCGTCACGGCCGGCGTCCTGTTTCTCGGCGGGCGCGCGCGGGAGCGGCCGGGGTGCTGTGGCATCACGCGGCTGATGATGAGTGTCCAGAAAAAAGATACCCGCCGCCGCTCGGCAGCCGAAATGGCAGCCGCGATCGACGGTCTGGGCGGCCGCCTCGCAGGGATCACCGGCGCGGATACCTACGGGTGGCTGTGGGAAAGCGCCGAGCGGCACGTTCCCCCGGGTCTCGATCTGGTGGCCGAGATCCTGTCAGAACCGAGCTTCCTGGCGGAGCGCGTCGACGCCGAACGCAATGTCCTGCTCGCCGCCATACAGGCGCACGAGGACGATACTGCGGCCGCCACCGCTGATCTGTTTCGCGCGGCACTCTACGGAGACCACCCATACGGTTTGCCGGTACTCGGCGCCGCCGCGGACCTGGCCGCACTGACCTCAGACCGTCTCCGCCAGTGGCACCGCGACGGGCTGCAGCAAGATCCAGCCGTGGCCTTTCTCGTCGGCGACCTTTCACGCGCGCGCACGCGCCTGGCAATCGAGCAGCTCACTGCGCTCGTCGGTGCGCCTCGCGCCCGCTGGCGCGTGGACGAGCCGACCTTTCCAGGCGCGCCACTCGCGGTGACAAGACGGCGTCGGAAGCAGCAGAGCGGCATCATGATCGGTTGCCCCGGCTTGCACGCGACCTCACCTCACCGCCTGGCCCTTGAGCTGCTGCGCGCGGCGGTTGGAGGGCCGGGGGGACGCGTGTCGCTCGAGCTCCGGGGCCGGCGCAGCCTTGCCTACGTCGTGCAAACGTTCGCTTCCTTCCCGGTCGCATCAGGTGCCATAGGCATCTTCTTGGCGTGCGCCGCCGAAAAGGAGGACGAAGCCGTTTCCCGGGCGCGGGAGCTGCTCTTGAGCCTCCCCGCCCAACCCCTGTCCACCACCGAGGTGGACATCGCAAGAACCTATTATCTCGGGGCGCGTGCTGCCGGCTTGCAGAGCGCGCGTTCCCTCGCCGCCGAGCTCGCTGGTTGCGCCCTGGTCGAGGACAGCATCGAGTCCTTCCTGACCCAGGAACAGGCGATGGCGGCACTTTGCCCGGAGCATCTGCAAGACGCCGCTCGGGTCGTTATCGCGCCGCGCTCCGTGGTGGTGGCGCGCCTTACGGCGGACGACGGCGCACCCTGATGCCACCGCCTGTTCGCCCCCGTCCCTCCCCCGGCGATGCGGCGGGAGGTTCTTCGAGCTGCCGGGTATTCGCCTCCGCCGGGCTGCATGCGGGGGGAGGCGAGGTGGGGGGTCTTCGCGATGCGCCTTCCGCACCGCTCGCAGTCGCACAGGCGGTGGATGCAGCGCACCGGATAACGGGGGTGCGGCGCCGTGAATGCGGCGCTACAATGTCGGCCGTGTTGTTCATTCCCCCCTCAGATGGGCCCGCGTCCGTGAAGGCCGGGTCCCCGCGGCTTCCCCGACAATGAGATCGCTCCTTTTCCTCGGCGTACTCCTTCTCCTGTCCTCCTGTGCCACAGCGCGCGTCAGCGTAGGCAATACGCCCCCATCACCCGGACCGCCGGCTGCATCGGCCGAAAGCAGCGCCGCAGTGGCGCTGCAGGTTCCCGAGAACGCCGAACCGCTCTTTCACTACCTCGACGGCGTGCTCAAAGGGCAAAACGAGGACTATCTTGGCGCGATAGAGGCGTTCGAGGTTGCCCTCGCCGCCGATCCGGACCAGGCGGACCTGCACGTGGCCCTCGCCGAAGCGTGCCTGCAGGCGCTGCGCGGCCAGCGCGGCGACCAGTCTCTGACGCTCTTGATGCGCGCCCTGCTCGAAGACGAGCGTGCCCTGCTC
>JACPHN010000031.1 GCA_016188575.1 Candidatus Schekmanbacteria bacterium | reverse complement strand
GCGCGAAGACGCGCGTCAAGTTTCGCGTCACGTCCTCCCACCGCTGTTGCCCGACGAAGAGCTCCGCTTGATTCACCAGCGCGGGCAGGTGACCGTTGTCGATGGCCAGCGCGCGATCATACTCGCGCAGCGCTCTTTCCTCATCTCCGCGCTGCGTGTACACGGCGCCGAGCGCGGTGTGAAAGAAAGGATCGTAGGGGTCGAGGACGACCAGCGCCTCGAAAATTTGTTGCGCGTCGGCGAGCTGGCCTTGCCCGCCGACCCGGCGGCCGTGCTCCGCAAGCTCGTAAAGCTCTGCCCGCTCGAGCGCGCACAGGTCGGCGAGGGTCAGCGTCCCGGCCAGATACGCGCGGGCGCGAGCTTCGATGGGCACGTCGTGCATCGGGCTGTCGCGCTCGTCTTCCTTAATTCGTTCCATGGTGAGGCTCCTGCAAGCGTTTGTGATTTCTGCGCGCGGATTCGGGGCAACAGCGGTGACGGCCGGCAGCCGGCGCGCTCCTGGCGCTGTCAGGAAATAACCCGGTCAAACACGGAGCGATACGGTACGGAAAAGAGACAAGGCCCGCGGCCTTCGCAGCCGGCCGGGCCGACCGTAGTAGCCATTTCCTGACGTCGGTCGAATGTGGTTTGCACCATGGCGAGCAGAGTGGGCGTGGCATGCGGCCCCCCACCTCACCTCCCCTTTCAGGGGTAGGTATTTCAAGCGGCGGTTCTCTTCGGTTGTGTGTGGGCGGTTCTGGGCGGCGTGGCGGGGCGTTTCTTCTTGTGGGTCGATGGCCATGGTTCGGGATAAAAGGCGGGCTCGGGAAGTGGACACCTCTTGATCGGAGCTACGATCAGGGCGATCCAGCCGGCACGGAACACCCAAGTTAGACGCTTTCCACGCGGTGACGGGACGAGGCCGGCAGCCGCGAGGTCGGTTTCTGCTTCGGCTGTCTGGTTGGTCTCCGGTGCGGCGGTGACAAGCCTGACCATGGCGAGAGCGAGTACCAGCCAGTGTCGTTCGACACGCCGCGGGTCTTCCATGCGGGTGCGGTGCCATTGAAAGCCTTCCCGTTTGATCCGCTTGAACATCTGCTCAATCCAGGCTCGCAGTGAGTACCATACGGGGCTGCTCTCGCACGGTTGCAGATCGGTCAGGATCAGCCAGGGGTGCTCATGGCCTTGCTCCCAGCATGCCAGGGGGGGGTGGACTGAAGGCGAGAACCGCTGGCTTTGAACGCGGTGCCTTCGCCACACCACGTGGCGCCGACAGTGGGCACAAAGGATTTCAACGGGCGCCAGTCAGGAGCCCCTTCGGGTCGAAAATTGCCGCCGACGTTGATGCGAAAGAAGGGGTGAAAGCACATCTTGTGTACCTCGCGAAACAGCAGCGGCGAATAGATGCCGCGGTCCGCCACCACGATCACTCTGTGGGTCGGTGCGATCGCTGGGCGCAGGCCGCGAAGCATTCTGATCCAATGCACGTTCCACGAACCGGTCTGGTTGGCGTGCAGGACCGTCCACGAAACCGGTATGGCTATACCGCGATACACGATGCTGACCGCGAGGACAACAAACCGCTCGCCGAGAGAGGACGCATCGATCGCCAAAGCCACCTCGGAAGCATGCCAGCGCTCCAACAGCCATTTGCAGAAAGGCAAGAAACATTGCTGTACGTCCATAGTCGTGCGCTTGGCGCCACGCTTCCGCGTGGCTTCGAGGTACAGCTCCCGGAGTCGCTGGCGCGCCGAATTCCGCTTCATGTTCAGCAACCGGCATGCGAAATCGGTCACCATCGACAGCGAGCATGAGCGGACGGTCGCGGGTAAGCGTTCAGGTTGTCCCGTCGCTCAATGGTGCGGTTCTCTCGTGAGGCGCATTCCGGAATTGCGGGCAGAGAGTGGCCAAGATCCAACGGAGAAATAGAGGTTCTATCATGCCGTGATAAGGACATCGACCTACAATAATCCGCAGCGAAAATGGCGATTTCATGCGGTTTTTCAGACGGGCCGACACCGCCAATGGCGTCACCAAGCGCTCGCCGAAGGGGCCTGAACGCTTACGGTCGCGGCAGAAAAACTCCACAGGGCCAACAGCCCTACAAGTGGCTTGCTCAATTGAGGCATCATGCTTGAAATGATTTCCATCCAGTGGTAAAACTCATCATCGTGCGACATTGTGCGAATCCTCTCCCTATAGAGGTTTTGTTTAGGACGCATAATAGTCGCACTTTTTATTTTCAGCCATACCCAATAAAGCGCACAGTCATGCCTTTTTCCCCGCACTGCGCCACCGGCAGGTGCTCGCGATCGATCTTGAGCTCCTGGACATGAATTTCATGAGGGTCTGCGTTTGCGCCGCGGAAAAGCGCACGGCCGTCTCGGCGGCAAGCAGTTGCCGCGCCTCGAGCAATGCCTACTTCAGCACCTCCGCCATGCAATCACACGCGCGACGTACAACTCCACCAAGCCTTCGCCTGAGCATGAGGACAGCGAGCTCCATGACGTTACCGTTCCTAAAAAGGTAGACAAACGTAGACACCGTCGATGTCCAGGCCGTCTCCGTCGCCAGGCGAACAGCGTTCCTGACTTGCAGTCGGAGTCGCACCGACCTCCCGGAGATTGCCGCCAAGACCGGCCTTGCTCCCCTCGCGGGAAGTCGGTGCGGTCGAGCGGAGAGCGTGAATACCTCCTCT
>JACPHN010000038.1 GCA_016188575.1 Candidatus Schekmanbacteria bacterium | reverse complement strand
GCGGCTCGCTCTCGACCTGACGGCGCTCTCCCAGGCCACCTACCTCGGGGGCAGCCTCAACGACTTCGCCTTGGCGCTTGCGGTGACGGGGAGCGAGGTGTTCGCCGCGGGTAATACGTACTCGACGAACTTTCCCGGCACGGCGGGGGGGGCCCAGGCGAGCTCTGCCGGCGGCAGGGATGGCTATGTCGCGCGGCTCAATCTCGGCCTGACGGCGCTCTCCCAGGCCACCTACCTCTGGGGAAGCGACACCGACTACGCCTGGGCGCTTTCGGTGACGGGGAGCGAGGTGTTCGTCGCGGGTTGGACGTCCTCGACGAACTTTCCCGGCACCGCGGGGGGGGCCCAGGCGAGCTCTGGCGGCGGCAGCAATGATGCCTTTGTCGCGCGGCTCGATCTCGGTCTGACGGCGCTCTCCCAGGCCACCTACCTCGGAGGAGGCGGCACCGAGTACGCCAATGCGCTATCGGTGACGGGGAGCGAGCTGTTCGTCGCGGGTGCTACGGATTCGACAAACTTCCCCGGCACGGCAGGGGGGGCCCAGGCGAGCTCTGGCGGCGGCGAGGATGCCTTTGTCGCGCGGTTCTCTCTTGACCTCGCCAGCGCGACACCCGTGCCGGCTACCGGATGGCTGCCCCTGGTGTTGATGGCGATGCTCTCGGGCCTCGCCGTGGTGACGCTTCGCCACTGGCGCGCAGGCGGCTGAGGAGCGTTCGGAAGGCGCTGCTCGGCGTTACGGTCGAGCAGCGCCTCGACGATCACGCCAGTTGTCGCGACCTCTTCTCGCGCGAAGACGAGCACGAGGTCAGATCGGTCCTCGACTGACCGGGGTTGCCTGGCCGCATCGCCGCCGGGCCGACCAGAGCCATTGACGCCGGCGCCAGGGATTCGTGAGCCGACTCGAAGAAATCACGGACATCCTCCGAGAGACCGAATACGCACGCATGGTGCGTCGCCTGCTGGCCTTCGGAGGAGACGGTCTGGCGGATCACACCGCGACCCGCCAGACCCTACGCCGCCTTACGTCAACCGATATCTCTTCGCCGTCGTGGGCGGAGGCAGATCACGCCAAGCCCGGCGAGAGCGAGACCGATCGCGAGGGGTGAGCCCCACGGTACGGGCACCTGGACCACGAGGCCTTGTTTCTCGCTTCGATTCCCTTCGACGTCGTAGGAGTAGACGTTCACGTAGTAGGTTGTTGCACCCCTGAAGCACGGGACACGTAACGTATGTTCGAGCACGTCCGTCCCGTCATGGATGTAGTACTTCAAGTTGGATGGCGAGGTCCCGAACTCGACCACCGAGTCGGAGGCCTCGTCCGTCTTCCACCGTACCATGAGCAGTCCGCTTTCCATCCACGTCTCTGGCGGTGCCTGAATGACGGGAAGAGTCGTGTCGGGTGCGTCAGGCAGATTGACGGTGTCCGGGGAACCCGCAGGCGCGAACGTGCGAAGGCCCGCGGCGTCCATGGCCTCGATACGATAGAAGACGGTGGCGGCGGAGCTGAGCCCGCTCAGCAGTACCCCGTGGCTATTCGTGAAGTCGGGGTCGACGATCTTCTTGCCGAGCGCGGAGGTAGCTCCGTAGTGGACGACGGACTGCGTGGGTTCGTTGGTCGTCCATCGCAGGAGCGCAATCGTATCAGAGGCCGGCATGGCGGCCAGGTCGGAGATGACAGGCGCCACTATATCGGGTGCAGCCGGCATGTCAAAGGACTGCTCGTCGTTCCCTGTAAGAGTGCCGCCACTGGCGGTCGCGGCCTCGATTTCGAAACCGATCCGGGTGCCCATCGGGATATTCGTGAGCGTCGCGCGTTGAAGCGTTCGGGCCTGCCCCGAGCTCCAGGTAGCAACGGCAGTCTGTTGCCGGGCGCCGTCGGAGGAGACGATCCAATAGCGCAGCACGGACTCGAGGGGTTCCGAAAGCTCCCATTCGAGCATGGCTGTCCCGCTTGCCTGGTAGAGCACCTGGCCACTCTCGAGGAACTGGGGCACTGGCTTTTCGCCCTCGTTCCACGTCGCGAAGGTGACGGGTGGCGAGGTCATCGACCGTCCGAAGAGATCCGTGATCGTGATCGTGTACTCGTAGCGAGCCCCTTCCGTGAGGTTCGTCAGGAATACCTGGTGATGCCTCTTCCAGGCGGAGACCACGATGGAGCTACCCGAGCGGCGCGCCTTTTCACCCGGCTTGCTGATGGCGAGTCGATCGGTCGCGGTGGACAGTCCGTAGTCGAGTCGGACCTGCACGGGCTTGTCTGTCTTGAGCTCGACGACCGTCCGGTCTTCGCTCGTGTTGCGTGCATCGCTGATCGGCCCTTCCGTGATGCGCGGTGTGATGCCTGTGGCGGGCTCCTCTTCGAGCGTCGTGCACGTGGTCTCTACGGGCAGGGATTCCGTCCCCCAGCGGTCGATCGCCCTTACGCGCCAGGCGTAGGTTTCACCGGGTGTCAGTTGCGGTACGAGCATCGTGTGATCCCTGCGCGGCTCGAGGTCCAGAGCTTCGCGTGGGCTTGCCCATGGTGCCTGTTGTCCATCGTATTCGACCAGGACCGAGGCAGGCTCGTTCGTGGCGATCTCGAGGAAGGCCACGTTGGTGCTCACGCTCTGGGAGTCGCAGACGAGCTTGAGAAGCGATGGGGCCACGTTATCCGGGGAACCCCCTGTCTGGAAGGTGAACACCGCGGACTGGAAACCGACGCCCTCGAGGCTCGCTCCACCGACCTGGAAGAAGTAGACCGTGGATGGTTCGAGGTTGGCGAGCTCGATGCGGTGGTTTCGGGCAAATGTCGGTCGTGTGGTGGCGCGGTCAAGGCTCGAGGTCAGTCCAAGGGAGACCGAGCCTGTCGCTGCCAGGTCCGTCTGCCATCGGATCGCCGCGACATGGTCGCTTGTGGCTTCCACGACGGGGGCACCGAGGAGGACGGGGAGCCGACCCGACCGCCCGGACGGAAGGGCGACTGACTGATCGGGAGAGCACGACGAGAGGCCGGCGAGGTCTTCAAGGCACACGCGGAAGTGAAGAGTCTGCCCCGGGGCAAGGCCATCGACGAGCTCCGTGGCGTACCCCGGGACTCCGCGAGCTGCCTGGGACTGGTCATAGGGGGAAGTCGAACCGTACTCGATCGTTGCCCGGGCGGGTTCCGACGCGAGCCAGGAGATGACGGCAGCGGCAGTTGAGCACGAGGTCCCTCGACAGCTCGCTTCTACCACGCCGGGTCCTCGCAGGAAGCCGGGAGCGTCGCGATCCTCGAAGTCGGAGAGCGGGATCGCGCTCGCAAATGCGCCCACGGAGGCCGTTGCGACAGGCCCGGCAGCGGGATCGGTCCCGCCGCCCGCTACTGGAATCACGAAGGCGGCATAGTAGAAGGTCTGGCCGACCTCGAGCCCCTCGTCAACGAAGGGTGGCGAGATGCCGTCCGCAACCAGAACGCCATCGGATGGCGTACGTGGAAAGCCGGATTCGCTTCGGCGGATCATCACCGAGGGGACCACGTCCGGAGTATCGTAGACCGGCGGCACCCAGGTGAGCGCGACGGACTGCTTGCCGGCACGCGCGAAGAAGCTCTCGACGTCAGGCGCGGGCTCGGAGGCCTCCGGGCCTGGCGTCGGCGTGGCCGTGGGGGTAGACATACCTGTGGGCGAGGCGGTCGGAGTCTGCGTCGGGGTCAGCGTCGGTGTGGCCGTGAGGGTAGACGTACCGGTGGGCAAGGCGGTTGGAGTCTGCGTCGGAGTCGGCGTTGGAGTGGGAGTCGCGGCGGAGCTCCAGGCGACCCAGTAGCCGCCTCGAACGTTGAACCCTCCTCCTGGAAGCGTACCCGCGTCGGGCTGCCCCGCCGTCCCGTGGATCGTGAAGGTCTCGTTCAGACTGCGCCCGCCGCCACCATCGACCGTAGACCACCGGACCGATTCCGTGGCGGGGTGTGCCAGGGCCGGCGCCAACAGGAGCAGGAGCCCGAGCACCCGGTACGGTGCCTTTCGACTTCGTCTTGACCTGAATTCCATTGTCCGCCTCGCCTTTCTTCTACGCCTTTCCCGTTCGGTCAAGAGTCTATCGATGATGCTACCGGCGGCGGAAGTAATCCGAGCAGAATTCGTTGGTGCAGCGCCTGACGTACACGTACTCATTAAAAGGAGAGGAGAAGGTCGTGTAGGCGAGGATCGGTAAACCATCTGGCCCGAGCGTGTAGGAGATCGAGTCCACCTCCGTCGTTGTGAGTTGCGTCGTGCTCGAGGTGCTGCAACTGAAGGTGTGGCAAACAGCGAAATTGACTTCGTTACTTGTCGATGTCGTGTACGCGATCACCGGTAGGCCGTTTGCCGCGACACCTATCGAGCTATATCCTGCGGCCATCGTTTCCGAATCCGCCAGGTCGACGGAATAAATAGTTCCAAGGGATGAGCAGTCCGCATTGTCGCAGCGCCTGACCTTCAGGATGTCGGGATCCGTGTCGAAATCGACGTAAGAAACAATCGGGACTCCATCCGTACCGATCGTAAGGGAAGGATACGCCCCCACGTTCGTCCCGGATGCCAGGGCGGGCGAGGTTGAGAAGGAAGTGCAAGTAGAGTCCGAACAGTTGCCCAGATAGAGGTTACCGGAGGACTGAAATGCAATCATGGGCAGGCCGGTCAGGCCAACGACCATGGAGTTGGATCCTCCACTCGCGATTGCGATCACGCTGTTCACAGCCCCTGAGGTGCAACTTGCGTCGTTGCAGTATGCAGACTTCAATGCCGTGTTGGACGAGCTGTAGTAGGAAAGGAGGGGCTCGCCGCCGCTGATCACGAGGTTAACGTAGCCTGCGACGTCCGTGGCGATGGCCAGAGGGGTGTTGTATGTCGCACAGGTAGCCGCGATGCAGGTGGCAACGTAGAGCGTTGAGTCCGAGGTCGCCCGATAGGCGACCACGGGGTTGTTGTCCACTCCGATCGCGATCGCCACGTTGTCCGCGGCCGAGGACGAGATCGTTGTCGTTGTCCTGGTCGTGCAACCAAGGTCCTCGCAGTGTGTGACCTTCACGTTCGAGCCGCCGTAGACGAGTACGGGGAGACCATCCGTTCCAATCGTGATCGACACGGAATCCCGGTCCGCCACGTTCTCGAAGGCCTGGAAGGAGCTATCCGTTCCCGGAGTGGTTGTTCCGTAGGTCGGTAGCGCCGAGACGGGGATCTTGGCGTTCGAGTCGAGCGCGAGGAGTGTGCCGGCAGTGGGAATCGCGGAGGCGTGGAGACCATCCACCGTGTCTCCGTCGACGGTGCTGCCCGAGCCATCGCCGGCCAACACCGTCGACATGATCTCGCTGTCGCGAGCGATTGTGGAGTCGATATAGGCGTCGGCCACGGTGCCGGAGGTGATGGCGGAGCCGGAGTGGGCGTGGCTCGCGGCGGCGAAGGCTGTCGAGTCTGCCCCGTCGAGCTTGTCTGCATCGGCGGCCTTGCTGGTGGCGCCGAGGAAGTCGGTCGAGTCTGCCCCATCGAGCTTGTCGGCATCGAGGGTGCTGCCCGCGCCGTCGCCGGCCAACACCGTCGAGAGGATCTCGCTGTCGCGGGCGATCGTCGAGGCGATGTAGGCGTCGGCCACGGTGCCGGAGGTGATGGCGGAGCCGGAGTGGGCGTGACTCGCGGCGGCGAAGGCTGTCGAGTCTGCCCCGTCGAGCTTGTCGGCGTCGAGGGTGCTGCCCGTGCCGTCGCCAGCCAGAACCGTCGGGAGGATCTCGCTGTCTCGGGCAATCGTCGAGTCGGTACGCGCCTCCGTCACGGTTCCGGAAGAGATGTCGGTGCCCGCGTGGCTGTGGGTACCGAGGATCGCTGCATCGAGGAGGTCGTTGTCCAACGTGTCCCCGGTGAGCTGGTCCGGATCGACTTCCGTCGGCCCGCCGCCAGGATGCGTGTGGTCGGAGCTGGCGAAGCCCTCGGCCTGCTTGCCGTCGACGGTGTCGGCATCGAGGCCACTGCCGGGTCCATCCCCGGCCAGGATGGTGCCGAGGACTTCGCTATCTCTGGTCAGGGAGGCGTCGATCCTCGCCTCGGCGACTGTCCCCGAGGTGATTTGTTCGCCGGCGTGGGCGTGGGTCGTCGTCGCGAATTCCGAAGCGTGCTTGCCGTCAACGGTGTCGGAGTCGGTGGCTTGAGAGGCGGTGGCGGCCTTCTGGCTGTAGATGGCGTATGGAGCGGCCGTCAGGGCCTGGCGAGGGCTCAGGGTGCCTGGCGTACCGCTGCCGGATGGACAGGCGACGGCGAGCTCGAGCCACCTCTCGTTCCCGTCGAAGGCCCCCGCTCCGAAGTCGAGGGAAACCGTGAAACGTCCTTCCGACACCTCGACGCCGGTGGACGAAAACGTCGTCCCGATCTGGCTGCCCGTCGAGAAGGAATCGAATAGCCGAAAGTCGAGGTCGCAGGTCCCCGTAACCGGTCCGTTTCCGGTGCTCAGAAGCCCCTGGTAGGTAAAAGACGTTCCCACGGCTGCCGCCATGGCTCCATTCGCATACGACACCAGGATAGCGATCAGGGGCAGAACGATGGGTAGGAACCGGTTCTCGTTCATTTCAATTCTCCTCAATTTCACTCCTCCACGAAGCCAATTTCCCTCGGAGGCCCCGTCGAGTGCCTTTGACGCCACGTCCCGCACCGTTCGCACGAGTCGCGCCACATTCGCGGCACGAATGCACAAGGGGAGGTACAGAGCGCTGCGAGCGGGGTTGGAGGCAGGCGTTTCGAGATCGACGGGATGAGAGCCTTTTCCTTCCACGTGTCTACATCAGTGTTTGCGCAAGTGGGACAGAACTGACCGTTTTGGCATTCTCCCGCCCCGTGAACGGAGCAGGATTCCTTCGAGGTTCTCCCCAGAGCCGAGAACCTCCTTTTTTGGTTCCTGGACCGTGGCACCGGAGTGCCAGATCACCGGGAGTCGAGACCCGTTGCAGGTGCTTGATTCGCGAGCGCAACGGGTGCCCCCCAACTCCTTCGGATACCTGGCAGTACCCTCCGGTGATACCGCTCTTGGCGCGAGAAGCGCATTGCCCTGAAGGTTTTACGTGCTAAGGGCTCATAAGCACAACCCTATACCTTCACCGTCAAAGATCTGGAGAAACTCTATGTCCGGGCCGAATCGAACGCAAGAGGAAAAAGACCGCTCCGCGCCACCGTCCGTGAGGCCCGCCACAGAATGGGCCGGGTCCCCCCCACGAGATGCCGCTTGGTGGAGCGACCTGAGGCCGTGGCGGAGGCGCGAAATCCCTGTCAAAAGGTGTCCCGAGCGGGCAACTCGCCGTGGGAGAACTGCAAGCTCTCGCCTTTGGGGGCGCGTGCCAGGCGATGCGCAACTCGTGGGTCCCCCGGCGCCCCTTCTATGGACTTTGGCCGGCTTCGGTCGGCCTGGAGATCCTCGACGATCTTCTCGGCGGCCTGAATCTGCGATTCAGAGCACTTGAAGTGCCAAACACGGCACTCGGGATGCGATCCATCGCCATCTGGGCAGCAAGTTTGGCAGTCAAGGTGCGGATCTCTCACAGCTCGACTGCCGGTCTATCCATCCAAGGTGCGAGCGATCCGAACCTCAACGATGGGACAACCGCAGTCGCTTCTGGTTTGGGCACACAAGCGTTTCGCCGTCGAGCCAGGCGAAGTCGTCCCCGCTTGCTCTGGCCGGCACCCCGGGCCGCGACGTTCCGCGCGCCACGCGGCACGGCACCGTTTCATCGGTAGCGGACCCCGGCGCATTCTCGCCTCCTGCCGGCAGCACCGCCCCGACTCGCTTCCCCGATCACGGCAATCCACCAGGGTAGGGAAAAGCCGTGCGGCGCTAGCAGACTCGCGCTAGAGGTAGGGAAAAGCCGTGCGGCGCTAGCAGACTCGCGCTAGACCCCATTCCCTGCCTCTACCTGGTCAAGGAAAGATCGGACTGAGGTTGAACAAGACCGGCAATACCGCAGCTTCCAGGGTAAGATACTGATTGGCGAGGCCATCTCGATACTGGCGCATGGCATCTGCGACGTGGATCGCCTTCTGGTATTGCGCGTCGGTCATGCCCGACAGGCGCAGCGGTGCGTGACCGGGCTGGCTCACGGCGCCGTAGGCGATCGCAGGCAGCAACTGATCGGCGTAGGGCCCCAAGGGGGATTGCCGCAGCTTGCTCATCGTGTTGCCGGTTTGGATCCCCATCATGCTCACGGAAAAATCGGCATAGCTGCTGCCGCCGAACGTCCGCTCCACGGGATCGAGCTCGTGGTAATAGTTCCCCGCCTGTGCGAGCAGAAGCCGGGCAGGGTCCCCGCCCGCGACGTATCCGGCCGCCATGAAGAAGTTGGTGT
>JACPHN010000055.1 GCA_016188575.1 Candidatus Schekmanbacteria bacterium | reverse complement strand
ACTGGCCGCAACCTCGAGGACATGGTCGCGGGCGCGCTCCGCATCGCTCTCGGCCGCACCGATCTGCGCGCCGAGCATGTCCGCCTCCGGCAGCATGTCGAAGACCGCGACGGGCTCATCGGCCCCGCCGGTCGCCGGTACGAGTACGACATCCTCGCGATCAACGGCCACGTTTGTGTCTTCGAGGTCAAATCCGCCCCCGACGAGGAGGACGTGGACCGCTTTCGCGACAAGTGCGACCTGGTGGAGCGCGAGCTTGGCCGCGGGCCGATCGAGCGCGTGCTCGCGACGCTCGCCAAGACCCCGCGCCTGAAGCGCTACTGCGCCGCGCGCGGCGTCACGTTGATCTAGCGGTGCGGGGTGCTTTCACCGGGTCCGGTCGTCACCCGGACCGAGTCGGCGGGGTGCTTTCACCGGGTCCGGTCGTCACCCGGACCGAGTCGCTCGAAGCCCGGATCTCGTCGGACCCGCAGTCGCCTCTCGCGCGTGCTGCCGCAATCCGACGAGGGAATCGAGGTTGAGCGGGATTTCGGGTGATCGACCGATCAGAGCTCGTTTAGATAAAACATCTGGGCGCGATATGATCGTAGAAACAGCCCATGAGCGATCATATCGCGCTCAGATACCTGCATCTGGAGCAGATATGAGCGGTTTCGGCCTTCAGGAGCGCTCATATCTGACTCGGATATTTTATCTGGGAGCGATATGATCGCCGGACGTGCCCCTCGGCGACCTCGAGAATCCAGCAAAACCTCGCCGCGGCTTCGTTGGGGGGGCGTGGAGCACCGAGTGCCCGATGCGACGCCTTGGAGCGGGGTCACGTTGATCTGGTGGTGCTCCTTGCCGGCTGGCCGGCAAACGCCTTGGACGCTCCCAGGCAGACGGCCCCCGCTCTTCTCACCGAGGGGCGCCTTGTTCTGGCGCTGCCGTCGGAGCACCAACGCAGGCCAAAGCACTTGACGTGTGCGGCGAATAGGCGTACAGCAACTGTCGTGTCGATTCCCAAGGAGGTGCGTAGTGCGTGCTCACAAACTGGCGGTCACCAGGATCGATCGGCCCGCGGCTCGCATCTCTTCGGACCTGAAGGCTGGCCTTCGCGGAGGCGCTGCTCAACCCATCGTCGGTTTCGGGCCGGCTCCGAGCTGCGGTGGGCCGTTGCGCGCGTAGGCGCTCTTGAATGTGGAACGGCATCTGGAGCAGCGCCATCGGATCGATCCGCTGCAGAGGCACCACCGCCGGGAATCATTCGCCGGCGGCGTGGCCGCCCTCGACCGTTCCTCCGCGAACGAGCGTTGCAGGACGTCCGCCGAAACGTAGACACCGTGCTCGCGCCGGCGCCGAGCGCGCGGTGGATTCACGAGGAGCGGGGGACTGGCAACATGCACAGCTTCTTCTTCACGCTCGCGAATGCCGCGGTGAGCCTCGATCGGTTTCTCTCGGGCCCTGCTCGGGAAATGCCTCGCTACCCGCGAAGGTTTGTGACGCGCGACGGTTTTGCCGCCGCCCCGTCTCGGCTTCCCGTCGTTCCGGGACGACCCACGGCACCTGTATGCAAGCCGCAAGGCCATCGAGCCGCTGTTCCGGTCGGCCTGACGCGAGGAGGATGACTTGCCCATGACCCTGCTGAAAGAGCTCATCCACATCCCCGAGCAGGTGCACCAGGACGACTTCGTGCTCAAGCTCACGCAAGGTGTCCAGCCGGGGCGGGCCGATGCCACCATCGACGCCTGGGTGCCGACGCCCCAGCTCGTCAGCTCTTTCGATGAGGCGCTTGGATTCATCAAGAGCGCGGTCGAGACCGGCACGAGCAAGGCGGCCTACCTCCACGGGAGCTTTGGCAGCGGGAAGAGCCATTTCATGGCCGTTCTGCACCTGCTTCTCCAGGGGTATCGGCGGGCTCGAGAGATCCCGGAGCTGTCGGGCGTCGTCAGCCGACACAACAGATGGATGGAGGGCAGAAAGTTTCTCCTCGTGCCCTACCACATGCTCGACCACGACAGCATGGAGTCCGCGATTCTCGGCCATTACGCGGACTACGTTCGCGAGATCGTGCCAGGCGCGACGCTGCCCGGCGTATATCTCTCGGAGGGGCTCTTTCGGGATGCCGTGCAGTACCGGGAGAATCTCGGGGACGAGGCCTTCTTCGCCCGGCTGAACCGTCTGCCCGCGGTGGCGACCGGCGGCTGGGGCGATCTCGAGGCGAGCTGGAACGTCGAGCGGTTCGAGCGCGCCATGCACGCCCCGGCGGGCACGGACGAACGCATCCAGCTCATCGGCAACCTCGTGGATTGCTTCTTCAACTCCTACACGAACGTCGCCAAGGGACGCGAAGAGGCGTTCGTCGATCTCGACGAGGGGCTCTCCATTCTCAGCCAACACGCCAGGTCCCTCGGTTTCGACGGCCTCATCCTGTTTCTCGACGAGCTCATTCTCTGGCTGGCCGGACACGCAGCCGACCTGAAATTTCTCAACCGGCAGGGCCAGAAGGTAGCCAAGCTCGTCGAGGGGACCAAGGGCCACCGGCCGATTCCCATCATCAGCTTCGTGGCCCGCCAGCGCGATCTCCGCGAGCTCGTCGGAGACCATATCACGGGGGCCGAGAAGGGCGCCTTCGCCGATGTGCTGAGCTGGTCCGAGGGTCGCTTCCACGTCATCCACTTCGAGGACCGCAATCTACCGGCCGTTGCCGAGCGGCGCCTGCTCGCGCCGAGGTCCCCGGCCGCGAAAGCGGCGATCGACGCCGCATTCGACGGGAGCACCCAGGTGCGTGAGGAGGTGCTCAATGCGCTCCTCACCCGCACGGGAGACAAGGCGATGTTCCGTCAGGTCTACCCCTTCAGCCCCGCGCTGGTGCAGGCGCTCGTCGTGCTGTCCACCGCGCTTCAGCGCAAGCGCACCGCCCTCAAGATCATGAGCCAGATTCTGGTCGAGCAGCGCGAATCCCTCGCCCTCGGTGACGTCGTCCCCGTGGGAGACCTTTTCGATCCGCTGGTCAGGGGCGGCGAAGCCATGACGCCCGGCATGCGCTTGCACGTCGAGAATGCGAAGAAGCTCTACTACCAGAAGCTCCGCCCGCTGCTCGAGCGCCAGTACGGGGTGCGCGCCGAGAACGCGGCGGCGGCGCGCGCCTTCGTCAATGACGATCGCCTGATCAAGACCCTCCTCATGGCCGCGCTCGTGCCCGAGGTCGAGGTCTTTCAGCACCTCACCCCGGCGCGGATCGCGGCGCTCAACCTCGGCACTGTCAAGGCATTTTTCCCGGGACAGGAGGGCCGCACGGTCTTGACGAAGCTCAAGGCCTGGGCCGCCGAAGTCGGCGAGATCAAGATCGGCGCCGACCCCGCCAACCCCACCGTTGCCGTTCAGCTCAGCGACGTCGACACGGAATCGATCATCGCGCGGGCCGCCAACGTCGACAGCCTGGCGAACCGCCGGCGCAAGGTGCGGGATCTGCTCTTCGAGCAGCTCGGCGTTCGCCCCGAAGGGACGCTCGAGCTCAGGAAGGAGCTGTCGTGGCGGGGGACGCGCCGCACCGTCGAGGTCGCCTACGCCAACGTCCGGGAGCTCTCGGAGGAGTCCTTCAGGTCCCGTGGCGAGAGTTGGAAGATCTTCATCGATTTCCCCTTCGACGAACCGGGGTACGGCCCCGCGGACGACATCGCCAAGATCCAGGAGGTCCGCGGCACCGGGGAAGCGCAGCGCACCCTGGTGTGGCTGCCCGCGTTCTTCACCGCCAGGGCGCTCAAGGACCTCGGCAAGCTCGTCATTCTCGAGCACATTCTGACAGGCGAGCGCTTCGATCAGGTAGCCGACCACCTCTCCCCGACCGACCGACAGGCGGCGAGGAGTCTGCTCGGCAATCAGCGGGACCCTCTGCGCCAACGGCTCATCAGATGTCTGGAGAGCGCGTACGGCATGAGCGAGCAACCCGCCCCCGAGATGATCGACATGAGCCTCGAGCTTTCCGACTGCGTGCAGTCGCTCGAGCCGAGCTTTCGCCCGCGGCCACCGGTCGGCGCGAACCTCGCGGAGGCCTTCGAGAACCTCGTCCACCAGGCCCTCGACCACCAGTTCCCCGGCCATCCGCACTTCGAGACCGAAGTCAAACCCGCGGTCATCAAGCGGGTGTGGGATGTCCTTCTCGAGGCGGTGGAGCAAGGGGGGCCGCGGCTCGCGGTGGAGAAAAGTCTTCGGTCCGAGGTCCGGCAGGTCGCCACCCCGCTGGAGCTGGGCACCATGGGTGAAACCCACTTCGTCCTCGGCGACTTCTGGCGGCGGCACTTCGAGAAGAAGGCGGCGGCCGATGGCGGCGCCATCACGGTGGCGAAGCTGCGAAGCTGGATCGACGACCCCGAGCGGCGGGGGCTGCCGCAAATGCTGGGAAACGTCCTCGTTCTGTTCTTCGCGGCGCAGACGGGGCGATCTTTTTATCATCACAACACGCCGGCGCTGCCCACGCTCGAGAAGCTCGACGACGCGCTGGAGCTGCGGACCGATGTGCTCCCCGATGCGTCGAGCTGGGACATCGCCGTGGATCGCGCGGCCAGGCTCTTCGGCATCACCTGTGCTCACAACCGGACGGCCGTCAACGTCGGAAAGCTCGTGGCCCAGGTCAAGGACAAGGCGAGCGGGCTGGCCGGGCCGTGCAAGGCGCTGGCGGCAACGCTCAGGGACTCGTTGCCGCGACACGGGATCTGCGATTCGCCCCGGCAGAAGACCGCCAATGCGGCGATGGCGCTGGCGATGGCACTCGACCAAGCGGATGGCAGCGATCTCGTGCGCATTCTCGCCGAGGCGCGGATCGAGACCTCGGATGGCGCCATGGCGGCAAGCATGAGGAAGGCCGAGGAGGTGCGGCAAGCGATCCTGAGCTTCGAGTGGTCCACCTTCGACCCCTTGCCGGGGCTCATTGCCGGCGGCTCGGGAAAGGCGCTGGAGATCAGGGACAAGCTCGGCGCGACCCTCGCGGCCGACGAGCATGTGACGGCGCTCGGGCCGACGCTCGCGGCCCTGGCGCGCGAAACGACGCGCGAGGTCACCCGAGTGCTCGAGGAGGCGGAACGGCAACGGCGACAGGATGAGGCCGAAGCGCGGAGGCGCCCCGAGGCGGGGGTGCGCTCCGCGTCGGAGGTGCGCGCAGAGTCCGGGCCGCGCGCCGCGGACGAGCGGCGCGAAGCGGACGAGCGGCGCGAACCGGGCGAGCGGCGCGAACCGGGCGAACAGCCGGGATCGCGAGCTTTCCGAGACGACGGGGCGCCGCCGCGGGTTGCGACCATCATCGATGATGGCACTGAGCACGGTTGGCCGGCGAAGGTGGCGGCAGACAAGCTTCTTTCGCTGGCGACCGTTCTCGAGTCGAACCCCGATGCCCGGATCGACCTGAGCTGGAAGATCTACCGGGGAGGAGAATCATGAGGGCCGCGGTCCTTACCGAAGAGCGATTGAGGGCCCAGGTTGCGGCGCTGCTGGCGAGGAAACCCGACGCCGCAACCATCGGTGTGCGCACGGCCGCCGCGTGGCCGGGTCCCAACGCGGTCATGATCGACGGAATGCGCTTCACGGTCGCTACCTGCCGATCGGAGCTCGAGATGAGATACCATCTCGCCGCCGCGGAGCAGACCGGCAATCGGCAGATCTTGCTCACCCCGCTCGCCGACACCGAGCTCGCCGCTGACGTCCTCGCCCGACTGCCACGCCGGCGGCTCCTGCAGGTGCAGCCGTGGCTGCTGGTGCAGGAGATGTTTCAGGCAAAACGGATCGATGCGCGCATTCTGGGGCAGCCGTGGGTGGCGGACATGCTCATCGACCTCACGCCGCCGACGGGCTACGCGCCCGTTGCCGCCGGCATGCTCGATCAGGACACGGCGTGGGGGATCTTGTTAGACAGGGCGCTCGGCATCGGGACGGACCGCCCGGATGCGCGGGAGCTCCTGCGGTGGAGTCTCGACTCCGGGCAGCTCGAGCGCTACGCGAGTCAGCCCGAGTCCTTTCGCCGCGGCCTGCGCGGGCGCCTCGAAGAAACCGCCGGGGCAGTGGGGCTGGCCATCCTCGACGCCGTCGAGGCAGGCCACGGAGGAGATATCTTCGCCATCGGTGTCGCCTGCGAGGTGCTCTGCGCGCCCGGGGCAGCACGCGAAAAGGCGCTCTGGCAAGCGGCTGCCCGCCTCGAACCGTTCCTCGGAGCCCGGCCGTTGACCGACGACGTGGCACGCGATTGGGCCCGCGCCACCGCAGAGATCGTGCGGTCTGCCGCTGGCGGACCCAGAAGCCTTCGGGCTGCGCTCGACCGCGCCGACCAGCTTCTCGAAACGCTCCAGGCCGCGCCATGGGCGCACCTGAGTCGCCTCTCCCGCGGGGGCTTTCGCGCCCGCCTCGAGCGATTCGCCCGGAGCCTCGATCAGGCGCTGGAGGCGATCGCCAACCCGGGCGCGCAAGGACTCGCCGGCGATGACCCGAAAGCGGCCGCCGAAGCGATTCGCGATCACGCCCTGGCGGTCGAGAACGCAGGCGCCATCGAGCGCGTGACGATGGCCGGTCGGCTGCTCCGCTACGCGCAGACCTGCCCCGGAACCTGCGCGACCGGCAAGCTCGGCGATGCCATCGCCGCGTACGTGACCGAAGGCGCCTTCGTAGACTGGGCCCGAGGTTGGCTTCGCGGCGGCGATCCCATCGCCTCGCTATCCAAGGCATACGAAGGGCTCCTGCGCAAGGTGTGGGAGATTCGCGAAGAGCAAAACAAGCGGTTCGGTGAGCTCCTGGTCGCCTGGTCCGCCGCCAGAGGGGTCGCGGACGAGCGGTTCGTGCTCATCGAGGAGGTGCTTGAGCGCGTCGTTTGCCCGCTTGCCGAAGCCGCCCCGGCCGTGCTTCTGCTGGTTGTCGACGGTCTGAGCGGTGCGATATTCTACGAGCTTTTCGAAAGTCTTCTCGAGGACGGGTGGCAGCCGGTGTGCCGAGCGACTTTGCCAGGGGATATCGGCGCCTGTGTGCCGGTGCTCACCGCCGTCCCCAGTGTGACGCAGGTCTGCCGCACGTCGCTGCTTTCCGGCGCCCTTACCAGCGGTGACCGCAGCGCCGAGAAGCGGGCCTTTGGCGCCCACCCGGCCCTCCGCGCACAGTCGAAGGCCGACCGGCCCCCGGTGGTCTTTCACAAGGGCGACCTCGAGGAGCCCGGCGGCACCGACCTCGCCTCGCAGGTGCGGGACTCCCTGGAGGACCTCGACCAGAAGGTGGTGGCCATCGTTCTCAATGCCGTCGACGATCACCTCGTCGAGGACGATCAGATCCGGCCGCGCTGGACGGTCGACTATATGCGTTTTCTCGCCGCCATTCTCGAGGAGGCCCACGCCTCGGGTCGCGCCGTGGTCATCACGAGCGACCACGGACACGTGGTCGAGGCGGGAACCAGGCAGCGCGATGTGGGGGAGGCCGGGGATCGCTGGCGGCAGGGCGACGCGGCGGACCTCGTTCCCGGTGAGCTCGCTTTCGCCGGCGGCCGCGTCGGTGCGCCCGGCGGCCGGATCATCACGACCTGGAGCGAAGGAGTGCGCTATGGCGCCAAGAAGAATGGATATCACGGGGGGGTGTCGCCGCAAGAGATGATTGCCCCTTTGTGCATGCTGTTGCCTCATGGCACCGTCCTGGACGGGTGGCGAGAAATCGCGCCGAAGTATCCGGCGTGGTGGTTCGAGGAAGAGCTGCCACGCCCGGGCGGAGCCATGCAGCGACAGCGACCCGAGCGCCCGAAGGCGGCCAAGCGCCCTCCTCGGTCGACGCAGCAAACCCCTCTGTTCGGTGCCGGGAAACCCCAAGCCGCGGCGGCGCGCAAAGAGCGCGATTGGATCGACGCGCTGCTTGCCTCACCGCTCTTTGGGGAACAGCTCCAGACTGCCGGCCGGCTGGCGCCGAAACCAGAACAGATTCGAGCGTTTCTGGCGGCGATGCAAGCGCGAGGGAACACGCTCACCCGCACCGCCATCATCCAGCAGGTGGGGATCATGCCTCTGCGCCTTCAAGGGTTCCTCGCGGGCATGACCCGCGTCCTCAATGTCGAAGGATACGCGGTGCTCTTCGTCGATGAGGCCGCGGGCAGCGTCACCCTGAACCGCAGCCTGCTGGCCTACCAGTTCGATCTCGGGAAAATCGGGTGGGCGCCGTGATCAGCCCCGCTCGCCGCGAGGAAATCATCTCCGCGCTGCGCCGGGGAACGGTGCCGCGCCGGGGGCTCGAAACCTTCGCGGTGGGTCTCGCGCGCTTCGAGGCAGTGCTCGGCGCCGAGCTCGAGACCGTGAGCCGCGGCGCCAGCGCTTTCAAGGCCGTGCGCGGCGAGTATGGCAGCGGCAAGACGTTTTTCGCTCGTTGGCTCGCCGCCCGAGCCGCCAGCCACGGGTTTGCCACGTCCGAAATCCAGATCTCGGAGACCGAAACGCCGCTGCACAAGCTCGAGACGGTCTTCCGCAGCCTCATGCAGCGGCTCTCCACCGCCGAGACGCTCGATGGGGCTTTCCGGAGCATCGTCGACGGCTGGTTCTATGCTCTGGAAGAAGACGCGATCGCCGAAGGGCAGATCGCGGATCACGACCAGGAGGCGCTACTCGAACGAACCAACGCCTTGATGGAAAGTCGTCTCGCCGGTATTGCGCGTACGGCACCCAGCTTCTCTGCAGCGCTGCGCGGCTACCGCGTGGCCCTGCTCAACGGGGACAGGGCAACTGCCGACGCGCTCCTCGCCTGGCTCGCCGCTCAGCCAAACGTGGCTGCCGCCGCCAAGCGGTTTGCCGGCATCAAGGGCGACATCGATCATTTCGGTGCTCTCGACTTCCTGCAAGGGCTCCTCGTCGTGCTGCGCGACTCCGGCTACAAGGGCCTGCTCGTGGTGCTCGACGAGGTCGAGACGCTGCAGCGCGTCCGGCGGGATGTCCGCGACCAGGGGCTGAACGCCCTTCGGCAGCTCATCGACGAGGTCGACTCCGGGCGCTATCCGGGGCTCTACCTCCTGATGACCGGCACGCCTGCCTTTTTCGACGGTCCCCAGGGAATCAAGCGTCTGCCGCCGCTGGCGCAGCGCGTGCATGTCGACTTCGAAACGGATGCGCGGTTCGATAACCCGAGGGCTGTCCAGATTCGCCTCTCCGGATTCTCCCGCGAGAAGCTGTGCGAGGTGGGGACGCGGGTGCGCGATCTCTACGCCGGGCATAGCGAAGACCCGGAGCGCATCGTGGCCGTGGTCAGCGATGCCTACGTCGCCGAGCTCGCCGCGGCGGTGCTTGGCAAGCTCGGAGGCAAGGTCGGGATCGCCCCGCGAATCTTCCTCAAGAAGCTCGTAGGCGACGTCCTGGACAGGGTCGATCAGTTCGACGACTTCGATCCGCGGCGCGACTACCCTCTTACCATCGGCGCCGAGGAGCTGACCGTCCGCGAGCGTGCGGCGCAGGTCGGATCCGTCGAGGATGTCGACGACATCGAGCTCGAGATCGATTCATGAGCGCGTTCGAGCGCCTGCACCCGGCGCTCCAGTACCACATCGCGAGCTCGCTGGGCTGGAAACGCCTCCGTCCTCTCCAGGAAGAGAGCATCGATCCCATCCTCCGTGGGGAGCACGCGCTCCTCATCGCCCCCACCGCCGGAGGCAAGACCGAAGCGGCCTTCTTTCCGCTGCTCTCCAGGATCCTCAGCGAGGAGTGGCACGGGCTGTCGGTGCTCTACGTCTGCCCTCTGCGCGCCCTGCTGAACAACCTCCACGTGCGACTGGAGTCGTATTGCAGCCTGGTCGGACGACGCGCAGGTCTGTGGCACGGCGACACCGGCCCCTCCGAACGGACCCGCATCCTGGAGGATCCACCCGACGTGCTGTTGATCACGCCGGAATCCCTCGAAGTCATCCTCATCCTGCGCAGGGGGTGCCACGAGGCGCTCTTCAGGCAGCTCCGGGCGGTGGTGATCGACGAGATTCACGCCTTCGCGGGGGATGATCGGGGCTGGCATCTCCTGGCCGTTCTCGAGCGCATCGGGCGGTTTGCCGAGCGCGATCTTCAGCGCCTCGGGCTGTCGGCCACGGTCGGGGAGCCGCAGGCTCTGCTGAGGTGGCTCGCCGGATCGAGCTCGGGCGCGGGGCGGGTCATCGCACCGTGCGCCCCGGAGGACAAGGCAGTCGCGGTAATGCTCGACCATGTGGGCTCGTTGCGCAACGCCGCAACCGTGATTTCCCGGCTCCACCGCGGCGAGAAGCGCCTGGTCTTCGTCGACAGCCGTGACCGGGTCGAGCAGCTCGCCGCCGACTTGCTGGCGCTCGGGGTCGAAACCTTCGTGTCGCACGGGAGCCTGGGGCGCGAGGAACGACATCGCGCCGAAGCTGCCTTTGCCGAGGGGCAAAGCTGCGTCATCGTCGCGACGAGCACCCTCGAGCTCGGGATCGACGTCGGCGATCTCGATCGGGTCATTCAAATCGATTCGCCGGGAACCGTTGCTTCATTCCTGCAGCGGCTCGGTCGCACCGGACGTCGTCCGGGCACGGTGCGCAACTGCCTGTTTCTCGCTACCAATGAAGAGGCTCTCATCGAGGCGGCGGGGCTTCTCGAGCTGTGGGGACGCAGCTATGTCGAGCCTGTTTCTCCCCCGGTCCTGCCGTTCCACATCTTGGCCCAGCAGATCATGGCCGTGGCGCTGCAGGAAGGCGGCACAGACCGACAGGGCGTCTGGGACTGGCTGGGTGGGATGCCGGCCTTCGCTTGCATGCCCGAGGACGCCCGGAGCGCGATCGTGGCGTTCATGCTGGCGCAGGGCATCCTCTCCCAGGATCGGGGGATGCTCTGGCTCGGCGAGGAGGGCGAGGAGGCGTTTGGCCGGCGAAGCTTCATGGAGCTGTTCGCGGTCTTCAGCACGCCACCGCTCATCGCCGTGCGCCACGGCCGAAAGCACCTCGGAGAGGTCGACGTCGCGACCTTCGCCATGCGCCACGAGGAAGTGCCGGTGCTGCTGCTGGGAGGCCGGAGCTGGACGCTTGCGAGCATCGATTGGGACGATCGCATCGCCTACGTCGAGCCGGCGCCCGAGGGCGGGCGTTCGCGGTGGCTCGGTGCCGCTCAGCCGCTCCATTACGCCTTCTGCCAGGCCATTCGCCGGGTGCTTGCCGGCACGACACCGGGCGGCGGGCGCCTTTCGAAGCGCGCGGAGGACCGACTGGCACGGGTGCGGCTCGATTTCCGCTGGCTGGCCGAGGGGAAGACCGCGATCGTGGGCGATGGCACAGGACACCTCACCTGGTGGACCTTCGCCGGGCTGCTCGCAAACGCGGCGCTCGCGGCCGAGCTCGCGAAAGGCGGGCTTTCTGTGGGTCGCCCCGACAACTTCCGCATTCCGATCCAGGCAATGCACGGTGCCGCCGTCGTGGCGTCGGCCGTTGCCGCGCTGCGCGAGATCCCCGCGGGCGACTTCGCGAGCCCGGTGCAAGAGAAGGTCATCGACGACTTGAAGTTTTCGGTGTGTTTGCCAATGGGCATCGCCATGCGGATGCTCGAGGAGAGGCTCACAGATCGCGAGGCCGTGCGGGCCGTGCTGGCGCAGGAGACCCACTTCGTCCGGGGCTGCGGCCGAGATTCCGAGCGCCAGTGAGCGGGAGCGCAGCACCTACCTCTTCAACCGGCGCGCGTCGTCTGTCGTTTGGCGGAGGCTGGCCTCACCCCGCGGCCGCTCACTGCCCGGCCGTGGGCGGCGTCCCCCCCCGCGGCCGGCCCGCAGCGATCGCCTCGCGCAGCAACTGAACCGTCAGCGCGTCGAGTGCCGGATTGCCATAGCCTCCCCCCTCACCGTGGCTACCGAAGACGATCTCCGGCACCGGCGCCTTGGCGAGCTCGCCCGCCACCCCGACCGCCGTCTTGTAATCCCACTCGGCCCGCTCCTGAGGCGTGAGCCCCGCCTGAACCTTCAGCCGGTTCGCCTCCGCTTCGGCCTTCGCCAGCGCCAGGCGGGCCTGCGCCTCGAGATCCGCCCGCTCCGCCTCCAGCTTGGCCCGGTCCCGAGCGGCTTCCGCCTGGGTGACGAGCTTGGTCTTCTCCACTTCTTGCTCGGCTCGCGCTATCGCGATTTTCGCTTCGCCCTGAGCCTTGGCGGTGATGGCTTCCTGCTCGGCCTGTTCGGCTGCGGCCCGCGCCGTCACGGCCGCCATGCGCGCTTCCTGCTGGGTGCGGATCTGCGCGTAGACGCGCTCCTCATACTCGATTGCCGTGATGACGAACTGATCCACCTGGATGTTGAGCTGCTTGATCATCGAGGGAGTCTGGCGCACAGGGTTTCCCGCGTCGTCGCGTCGCACCTCGGCCATCGTCCGAAAGGTCTTCTCGCCCGTGAGTGGGTCGGTAGCCTCGCGCTCCACGGTGATGGTCTGATACACGCCGTGAAGGAGCTGGTCCAGGGCAATCCCCTGGAACTCGTTGCGCCGCGCCTGATAGCTTTCGGCGCTGGACATGTGGGGTCCGGTCGTGTAGATCGCGTTGGCCACCGCGGGCTTGACGACCTGGTTGACGAGACCTTCGAACGAGCGAAACTGCTTGTGGAGTCGGAGAATGGACTCGACATCGGTGGGCAGGGTGATGCGCAGCGAGCCCTTGAGGACTGCGGAAGCCCCGTCGTTGAAGCGGGTATCGATCGATCCCATGTCGACCTCCGTCTGGGTCTTCTCGGCGCCGAATCCGACCGTTTCGGAAATCTTGTAGAGGGTCACCCGGCCGAAGCTCTGGAGGAACATCCCGGGCTCGCTGAACACGAGCAGCTCGCCGGAGACTGGCTTTTGGAGCACCGAGATGTGCCCGGCGAAGTTCGTTTCCGCCAGGCGAGGTCCCAGGGTCAGGCCACCCACCAGGACGCTGGCCGCGGCCAGGATGGACACGACGATTATGGGGGTGATGACCACGTTGCCAATTTTCAGCGGCATGAAAGCATCTCCTCGAAGCGTTGGCGGGGTCCGGCTCGATCCATCCGGGTCGCCGCTGGCAGCGTACGACGGTCGTCGGGTTCTGCGGCGTTTCGGGAGGGGTTCATAGGTGCATGGGCGGTGCAGGTCAAGTCCGGGGGCCGCGCACCGCACCGCCCACGCGGCAGTACGAAGGCGTGGCTGCAAGTAAGCGCGCAACGTGCACGGGAACCCTCGGCGATATCAGCCCGAACCGCGGGGGGGATACCGGAAGTATCACCGCAATTGTCGCGATCGCCGGCATGAGCTTCCAAAGCGGGGTCTCGGTCAAGCTGGTGCGATACCGTGTGCTCGACGCGCTCCGCCGCGCCGCAGGGCGGCTCACCCGCGAATAGTCGCGCGCGCAGCTCCGCGTCCGCAACGAGCTGCTCGGCGAGGTGCGGCAAACGCTCGAGAAAAGCACGTGCATCCGCCGCGCCGGCGACGGATGGCACCTCGCGACAACGGGCAGCAACGGCGGTCAACCCACGACCGGAAGCTCCGAAGCCGACTGAACCTCGGCACCGATTCCGGGTTTCCGGCCACCAGGTGCAGTTCGGAACCGAGCGCAGCGAGGTCTAGGGCGGCGCCCGCCGCCGAAGGCGGTGGGAGGGTTCCCGAACGGAACGAGGAATGCGCAACCGCCAGCGCCAATTATCCCCAGCAAGAGTCGAGCGAGGATTGTGAGCCGTAACTGCCAAGGGCTCCTCGGGGCTGGATAGGCATTTCGGCCGCATTCGTGTCCGGAGAGCAGATAATCCCGATCTGTCGGAAAGTGATGTCGGTCATCATCGGCGTTCCTCTCGGCGCCTGGCGGGGCGCCGGGTCAGCGGCGGCGCCCGGAGGTAGCTTGCTACCGCAGGGCGCTATCCGCCTCGCAGCAGATGTGTTTGTAGGACGATGCCGGAATAGCGGTAGGTTTTGAGGAGGCCGCATTGCTCGATTTCCCTTGATACGGGCCGGCGGTGCGGCAGATCATTCGAGTCAGTCGGTCCCGCTCTCCGGGTCGTGCCCCAGGGCCCTGAGCCGTGCGAACAGGCGGTCTGCTCGCGCCCGTTCCGCGTCGGCTCGCTGCTGTTCCGCGTCGGCTCGCTGTTGTGCAGCGTCTGCGCGCTGCCGTTCTGCCTCTACCAGGCTCGCGGCGGCCTCCTCCGGCGTCGGCAACAGATGCCCCTCGTGATCATAAAAGCGCAGCCACACGCCATCCTCGCGCTCGACCTCACCGTGCCACAATCCGAGCCGCACGCCGAGCTGCTCGCTGTCCAGCCGACCCGCGGCGCCGGGCTCGATGGCCCGGTAGGTCCCACCCATGAGCCGCCAGCCGATGAGCTCTCCACGCTCGCCGTCAAAACAGTAATACTCGGGTGTGCGAAGGACCGTTTCGTAGATGCGCTTCTTCACACCCAGATCCATCTCGCGCGTGGTTTCCGACAGGAGCTCGACGATCACGTTTGGGCAGCGACCGTCTTCCTCCCAGACCACCCACGCCTTGCGGGACCGCCTGCCGTCCACATCGAGGACGGCAAAGTAGTCCGGACCGCGATAATCCCGGCGCCGAGCCTGCTCGACGCTGAAGTAGAGGAACATGTTGCCGCCGGCAAAGTAGTCCTCGCAGCCCCGCGCAGCCATGAGCTGGTGGGTGAGCAAGATGAGGAGCGACATCTGCTTGCGGGCCTGATGGGATTCCATGGGGATGCCGTCCTCGTAGATGAGCTCGACGACCGGCGGGGCGACTTCGGGCGCCTCCAGAATCGATGCTGGCGTCATGGCGTGGTTCCTCCCGTGCCGAAATGACAGGATCTACGTCTGATGATACGCTCTGACACCTTCACCGGCAACCGGGCAGGCGGAAGCTTCGACCCGGTGCCTGTCATGGGGCGATGCGAACCGTTCGGCAATTGAGCCTGTCGCACAAACACCTCCCCCGCCGGGCGGCCCACGGGTTGCGCAACCCGTGGGTGCGACCAGGTAATGCCGCTCCACCGGGATAGGGGGTAAAGCGATGCCTTCTTGAAACTCGGCGTGTCGTCCAGCGGGTGCGAAACCCACGCGACCAAAGCTGAGCCCGGCAGATTGCTAGCTGCCTCTGCGCTGTCGGCGGCAACGACGGCGGCGATACGTGAGCAGGCGAGCATGCGGGCCGTGGGGTAAGCCCCGAAAATGCGGTAATCCCGGATTGTCCAAGCCCTCCACGGCGCTCAAGACAATAGCGTACTCACCCACAGAGGGCGAATGGGGGGGAGGCAGCCGGCGGGGTCCGGGGCCGCGGCACGTATGAAGAGGACGCCCCGGTAACTTGGGAGATCCCCGCTCTTCCGCGACATAACAGACCGGTACAAAGGAGACCCCGTGACCAATCTCCTGCGGCCGCTCGGTGACGAGCTCGCCCGGCGCTCGGCAAGAATAAAGGTGCTCCATCGCGGTAGTCCCGAGCAAGGGACGACCGGAGCAAGGCCGAAGAGAGCGGGGAAGTCGGAGGGCTGCATGAAAGAGATGAAGCCGGGGAGCTTGGTAACTCTCGGACCCGGCCGAGCAAAGGCGGCCCGTGCTGGCATGAGCTTCACGGAGGGAAACATGATCGGGACACCGAGCCCAGCAGTCATGTCACCGGAACTTCGGAAGGTAGCAAAACAACACTGCGAGACATGCCAGTGGAAGAGCCGGATGGTGGAAATCTCCTTGTCCGAAACTGGTGAGGGGCCTGGTGGAGCAATCCACCGGGCCTCCGCCACGTATTGGGCCTCGCGCGCTTGGTCACGAGGCGCCGGGGGGCTGGAGACGGCTGCTCGCCAGGGGTGCTCGAGAAAACCAAAGGGGTGGCCGCGCTGCAGCGCGGCCACCCCTCTTCGATGCCGATGGCAATCCGCCCGTTCACCGGGTCGAGCGCGAGGCTACCTCCCGGCTCGGTAGGCGGTCCACTGCGCGTTTATCCGCGTTGCCTGGCCGCTGCTGAAAGTCCACATGCAGGCGTCGTCGGTGTAATCCATGAAGTTCTCGGTCGGATCCAACCCGGCCTGGCGGGGGCAGGAGTCGCGGTTGACCGGGCAGCCGTAGGCCGGGCTCTTCTCGGCCGGGGTGTCGGTGACGTAGTCGCCGCTCTTCGAGGTGTTCTTGCACCCGCCCTGGAAAGTGTGGTAGAGGCCCATCCAGTGGCCGACCTCGTGGGTCGCGGTATTGCCCAGATTATAGGGTTCGGCGGTCCCACCCGGCAGCGATTGATTCAGCAGTACCACGCCGTCCTTGGACGGGGAGCCCGCGTAACTCGACGGGAAGGTGGCCCAGCCGAGCAGACCGTCGCCGATATTCGCGGCGTAGATATTGAGGTCCTCCGCGGTGCCGCGGCGCAAAGCGGCCTTCGCTTGACTTTCCGCCGTCGAGCCGTAGCCCATGGTGTACCAGGTGCTGTTGGCGGTGCGATCCACGCTCACCAAATCGAAGTTCCAGCCCAACGGGCCATAGGCCTCATTGAGAACCGCAATCTGGTCGGCGATCATTCCGTCGCTGATGTTGCCGGCGCCGGAGCTGGAGGTAATCACATGAAAGTAGACATCCACGATGCCGCCAGAAGTGGCCAGCTCCGCCCCCACGCCGCGCCGCGCGAGCAACGACTGGGCCTCTTCCTCGAGCTTCGCCGCCTGTGCTTCGCTCGGGTGTACGGTGCCGCACTGGCGGTGGCCAGCGTTGGGACCATCTTTCGGCGCGGCCGCCGCCAGCGAGGTGACCATCAGCAGTGCCCCGACCAAAGCCCAAAGTCTCCCCTTCATCGTCTTCCTCCAGTGTCTTATGTATGACTGCGGCCAAACTCTGCGACCCAGCCGCCCGATCCGGCGGCGACCTCTGGCCTCCTATTTAAGCAAATCGCGTGCCAACCCGACGGCCGCCGGAAAAGCGTGAAGGAGCGTGCACGGGTCCGGAGGTCGGGGCAGGTCGAGCTGTGGCCGAAATCACACTCCGCCGCGGTCGAGCTCGAAACTACCGGCGCGAAAGCGCCAGATAGCGCCATCCGTTGTTGTGTAGCCCGACGTGCACCACTGTGACGGATCTGTCCCGCTGGCCGAAACTGCGCGCCTTGGCCTCGCGCGTGTGATTCACGGCGAAGCGAACGCCACACACGGTTGCGCAACCCGTGGGACCCTCTCCATGCGAAAGATATTGGGATCGACCAGGAAGAAAATCGAGACCAGAGTCACACTCTTTGTACCCCGCCTGATCGCTCGGGGTGGCCGCCTTCTCTGCGCTCTCCCTACGGCACGCGGTACAGGTAGAGCGGAGTCCGGTACATGTCCCCGCACCTCACGACGCGCTCGGGCTCCCACGCCGTGATCGCGAAAAAGCACGAGATGACCGGGGTGCCCGGCCTCAACCGCACGGCGCCTTCAGCCAGCTCGCGCGACGCGGCGCGGCCCAGGTACACGACGACAAGGTCAGCGCCGCTCCCTTCGTACCCCTCGTAGCGCTGCCGCCGAAAACATCCGCGCCGGCCGCTCAGGCGCCCGCGGACCGCCGCCACCGCCCACGGCATCACCGCTACCTCGAGACCCACACCGCGCGCCCCGGGCACGGCGCGCAACACGGCCAACAGCAGATCGCCATACCCCGATCCGAGGTCGAGCACCAGCGGATGCGGCTTGTTCCCCAGCACCTCCCGAGCCAGACCCGCGACTTCCCGGCAAACCCGAGGCGACGACGGCACCGCTGGCACCCCTGTGCGGGCGCAGCTATACAGCGTCGTCACGACTGCAAACGCCGTCAGCAGCAGCAGCACCCACTCAATAGCTGCAATCATCCCTTCGTCAGCCGGTCCGAAACAGCGCCCAAACATGTCGCCGGTTTGCAGGCCGGCACCCCTGTTGCTTGCCGATTACCCAGCCCCGAACCATCGGCCCGGCCTACGCGCGCGCGCCTCGCCGGAAACGCGGCTCGAGCTCCGGCCGATGCGGAACCCCTGCAAAGTTCGCAATCAGGCGCGGACCGCAGTCCGTCAGGATCGACTCTGGATGGAACTGGACACCTTCGACCGGGTATTCGCGGTGGCGCAGGCCCATGATGATGCCGTCCTCCGTTCTCGCTGATACGTTCAGGCAGGTCGGCAGTGAGCTTTCCTCGACGATCAACGAATGGTACCGCGTCGCGATGAACGGCGACTCCACGCCGGCGAACGAACCCTGCCCGTCATGGTGGATCATCGAGGTCTTTCCGTGCATCAGCGTGGGAGCGCGGACGACCTTGCCGCCGAACTGCTGGCCAATGGCCTGGTGCCCCAGGCACACTCCGAGAATGGGGATGCGACTGGCGAAGTGTGCGATCAAGGAAAGCGTGACCCCGGCGTCGTCCGGGCAGCCCGGTCCGGGTGAGAGCAGGAGCTTTTCCGGCCGCAGGGCCGCGGCCTGGTCCACTGTAATCTTGTCATTACGGCGCACGACTACGGGCAGCTCGAGCGCCCACAAGAGCTGCACGAGGTTGTAGGTAAACGAATCGTAATTATCGATGACCAGGATCATTCGCCGCCTCCGACGCGGGCGTCCGGCCGGCGAAAACCGTTCTCCGCCATGGCGATGGCCACGCGGATGGCGTTGGACTTGTGCACGGTTTCCTCATACTCGCGCGCGGGCACGGAGTCCCAGACAATGCCCGCGCCCGCCTGGAAGCGCAGCCGCCACATTGGGCTCTCCCCATCAACCTGAGCGCGCGTGGCGTGCACGGTGCGGATGGTGATGCACGAGTCGAGGTTTCCTCGGTGATCGAGATAGAGGATAGCGCCCGCGTACGGCCCGCGCCGGCCCGGCTCGAGCTCGTCGATGATCTGCATCGCCCGCACCTTGGGCGCCCCCGAGACGGTTCCCGCCGGGAAGCAGGCCAGGAATGCTTCGAGAGGAGCACGGTCAGCCGCGAGCTCACCCTCGACCGCCGACACGATGTGCATGACGTGGCTGAAGCGCTCGATTTCCATGAATTGGGGCACGCTGACGGTGCCGGGCGCCGCTACCCGCCCGATGTCGTTGCGCCCGAGATCCACGAGCATGACGTGCTCGGCGCGCTCCTTGGGATCCGCGAGGAGCTCTGCGGCAAGCCCGTCGTCCTCTTGCCGCGAGGCGCCCCGCGGCCGCGTCCCCGCGATGGGGCGCGTTTGCACCCGCCGGTTCTTGACTTGCACGAGCATCTCGGGTGAGGCGCCAAGCAGGATCTGCTCCCCGAGATCCAGGTAAAACAGATACGGGGACGGGTTGATCATCCGCCGCGCGCGATAGACGGCGAACGGATGAGCCCCCGTCAGGCGCTGGAAGCACTGCGACAACACCACCTGGAAAATCTCGCCACGTGCGATCTGTTCACGGGCTAGAGCCACCATCTCCACGAACGCCGCTTGCTCCATCCCCCCGGTGACTTCCGTGCCGCCTCGCTCGGATGGCAGCCGACTTCCGGCCGGAGCGAGCTCCTCCCAGTGAGGCCGCCGCAGCTCTTGCTCGATCCTTTCGAGATGGGCGCGCGCCATGCGGTACGCGACGCGGATGCTGGCCGCGGATTCGTCGCCCTCGAGCACGAGCGTCGTGATGAGCTGCACGCTGTGTCGGAGGTGATCGAACGCGAGAACGGTGCGGTACTCGCTGAGCAGAAGCTGCCACTCGCCGGCGTCCGGCGGCTGGCCGGCGCCGATCGGTTCGAGCAGGCGCACCAGATCCCAGGCCGCGTATCCCACCCAGCCGCCCGTAAACGGCGGCAGCTCGCTCCCCAGGTGTTCGCGCCGCCCCGCCGGAAACAGCGTTGGTCGCGGCGCGACGCACCGTTGAATACGGGCCAGCGCGTCGCCGTCGTCTTCGGCAGTGCCGCAGCGTGGCTCCTGCGCGCTTGCCTGTACGACCTCCCCGCCGCGCAGCCCCACCCGCTGTGTCGGCCCCGCCCCGAGAAAGGAGTAACGCCCCACAAGCTCACCGCCCTCGACGCTCTCGAGCAGAAACGGCTGCACCGCCCATGTCGATAGCCGCAAGAAGGCCGACACCGGCGTCAGCACGTCGGAAGGCACCGTACGCACCAGCGGAACCGCGCCGGTCTGCCCGCGCAGCTCCGCGATTTCGTCTTCGGGCGGTAGCGACATCAGCTCTGCCTGAACGCCTTCTCTTTCTGGTGCACCTGGAACTTCCACACATACTTGCCATACAGCAGCAAGTCGATGTCAACTTGATAGCCGACATTGATCTCGAGCTTCTGATCTGGGGAAACGGTCGCCTTGATGTTCTTTTCGGTCAACTTGAGACCGATCTTCTCCGCTTTGGCGAGAACGGCTTCCGTCGCCTCCTGCGAGGTAGGCGGCTTGACGCGATGGATGCGATCCCAGTTCACGACTTCCTCGACCTCGCGGTTGAGCTTGAGGTGGTCCATATACACTGGCACGAACATGTACGCGAGGTAGGCGCCGGTGCCGATCAGCATCAGTGCGATAATGCCGGGGATTTTCGACTCTGCCTTCATCATGGCGATTCTCCAGGGAGATGTTCCGGTGCAAGCTTGCTGAGGCGGTATCTGAACGACCGAAAGGATATCTGCAACAGTTTGGCAGCTTCAACCTTGACGCCGCCGGCGCGGTCGAGAGCCGTGAGCAACAGATTGCGCTCGAAGTTTTCGAGCGCACGCTCCAGGTCGATGCCCGCCGCCGGGAAATCGACCGCGGGCGTCGGGATCGCCGCCGGCCTGCGGCGAATGACGGGGGGAAGCTGGTCGACACCGACTTCATCGGTGGGGCTGAGCACGAGTGCACGCTCGACCACGTTCGACAGCTCGCGGACGTTTCCGGGCCACTCCCACTGCTCCAGTATCAGGCGCGCTTCACGGCTGAAGTAGCGGCTCTTGTCACCGATGTCCTCGCCGATGTGCTGCACAAAATGGTCGATCAGCAGCGGGATGTCCTCGGGTCGCTCGCGCAGCGCCGGAACGTGAACGGGGATGACGTTCAGACGGTAGAACAAGTCTTCCCGGAACTCGCCCGTCGCGACCATCTTCTCGAGGTTCTTGTTGGTTGCCGCGACGATGCGTGCTGCCGCTTCCAGCTCGGAGACTCCGCCGAGTCGCGTGATTCGCTTGTTCTGCAGCACCCGCAACACCTTTGCCTGGGTGGTCAGGCTCATGTCTCCAATCTCGTCGAGAAACAGGGTGCCGTTCTTGGCCAGCTCGAACTTTCCGGGCCGGGACGTGACGGCACCGGTAAAGGCGCCGCGTTCGTGACCAAATAGCTCGCTTTCGAGCAGTGGTTCGGGCAGCGCGGCGCAGTTCACCGCCACAAATGGTGCCTCGCGGCGCGGTCCGGCCTCGTGGATTGCGCGCGCGACGAGCTCCTTGCCCGTGCCGCTCTCGCCGGTGATCAGCACCGTGCTGGTGAGGTCGGCGACCCGCTGGATGAGGTGGAAAAGCTGCTGCATTCGGTTGCTGCGGCCGACGATGGACTGGAAGGATGACGGCCCCTTGAGCTTCTTGCGCAGCTCGGCGTTTTCTTGCTCGAGGCGGATCTTGTCGAACGCCTTTTGGATAACGAGCTGGATGTCGTCGATGCGAAACGGCTTGGTAAAGTAGTCGTACGCTCCGAGCTCCATCACGCGCTGCGCCGTCTGGTCGGTTCCAAATGCGGTAATGATGATGACGACAAGTTCTGGGCGTCGGGCGCGTAGCTCGCGGAGCAGGTCGATGCCGCTCATGCCGGGCATGCGCATGTCCGCGATTACGAGCGCCGGACGGAAGACGTCGATCTTGTCGAGTGCCTCCTGGCCGCTTGCCGCCGCGTCTACGGTGTACCCCTCCTTGCTCAGGAAGATGCTCAACCATTCGCGCATGCTGCGCTCGTCGTCGACGATCAGGATTCTTCGCTCGTCATCATCCTGCATTCCAGGACCCGTCCAGGGGAGATTGGCCTGCGGCTGTCGCATCAACCCGGCGCTCGGCGGCCCCGTCGCGGACCCGCCCGTGGTCGCCCGGCGCGTCGCCGGCCTTGCCGGCGCTTTCCACGTGGGGCAAATGTACGGCGAAAACCGTTCCTTCGCCAGAGGTGCTCTCGACGGAAATCCAGCCGCCGTGCGCTACCGCAATGCGGTTGGCGATGGCGAGGCCGAGCCCCGAGCCCGCGCTCTTGGTGCTGAAAAAAGGCTCGAAGATGTTGGCCATCGCCTCCGGCGCCACGCCGCACCCCTGGTCCGCAAACGAGACGACGGTGAGCAGCTTGCCCGAGTCGTCCCGCCGCCGGTCCAGAGCGATGCTCAGCGCGCCGCCGTTCGGCATGGCTTCCAGGCCGTTGAGAGCCAGATTCCAAAACACTTGCCGCGCCTGCTCGGGGTCGACGTTTTCGATCCAGTGAGCGCCGTCACTGGCCGCCGAACGCAGCTCCATGGTGCAGCCGGGGCGATCGCCGGTGCGCAGCAGCGTGAGCGTCTCGGAGAGCACCCGCCAGAGATCGGTGGGCTGTAAGCGTGGCGGTTTCGGCCGCGCGAAGGTGAGGAAATCCGTGATCAGCGTATTGAGGCGGTCGCACTCCCGGAGCACAATGTCCATGAGCTGCTTGTTGAGCCCGACGAGTCCCTCTTCGCGCCGCAAGACCTGGATCGCCCCGCTCATGGAAGCTAGCGGGTTACGGATTTCGTGAGCGATGCCCGCGCTCAGCTTGGCAATGGCTTCCAGCCGATCGGCGCGCCTCGCCTCCGACTCCAGGCGCTTGAGCTCGGTCAAATCCTGAAAGGTCACGATAACGCCGCAGATGCCCTCGCGCGGCTCGGTCATCGGTGACAACGAGAAGCCCAGGTAGACGGCGGTGCCGGCGCGATCGTGCCACGTGAGCTCGCCGCGAAAGACCGACCCTTTTTCCGCGAAGATCCCCGCTGTTTGGAACACGAGGCCGGGAAAAAGCTCGGTGATGCTCTGGCCGACGGCCTGGGCGCGGCGCAGGCCGGTGATGCGCTCCGCGGCCCGATTGAACGAGGTGATGACGCCGGTCATATTGGTCGTGAGCAGCCCGCTCGACATGCACTCCAGAATCGAGCGGTTGAACTCCTGCAGCGAGAGGAGATCGACCGTTCTGGCTTCGAGCTCCTGATGCTTCTCGCGAAGCTGCTCGGAAAGATGAGCGCTGAGGTAGGCGACCAGGAAGAAGGCGCTGGTGTTCAGGAAGACGTGCAGCACCACGTAGCGCACCGAAACGGTGCTGGAGGGGTAGAGACTGACGGCGACCTGAGGGAGGGTGCCGGTGTACAGCGCCACGAGCAGAGAGCCGTACAGGACGCTCGAGATGGCCGCGGTAATGATCGCTCCAGGGCGGTAGAGGATCATGGCAGCGGTGATTACGGAAATGATGTACAGGAAGCTGAACGGAGAGTCGATGCCGCCCGTACCGAACACGGCCAGGGTCACGAACCCCAAGTCGCCGAAGATCTGGGCGTACGCGAGGGCGACGAGACCGCGCGTGGAGCGGATCGCCGCCAACGTCAACGCATAAATGATGGTGGCGGCGTAGATGGAGCCGATCAGGGTAAACGGAAACCGGGATACATAGGTATCCGGGCGAAGCTGCACGAAGACGCTGGCGCCCAACAGCGTCGTCGCGATGACGACGCGAAGGGCGACAAGAATGCGAAGACTGGATCGAAGATCGCGCGCCGGTCGGCTTCCCTGCACCGCGCCCGACACCACCGCGCTATCCGCCTGCCAGCTTTCCGATGGCCTGGAACAGCGGCAGGTACATGGCGACGACGATTCCACCGATCGTCACGCCGAGAAAGATGAGCAGCGCCGGCTCGAGCAGTTGCGTCAGGTTCCCGACCGCGTTGTCCACCTCGTCGTCGTAGAAGTCCGCGATCTTGGTCAGCATCGTATCGAGCGAGCCGGTAGCTTCGCCGACCGCGATCATCTGCACCACCATGGTGGGGAAGGTGTCCGTTTGCCCGAGCGGCTCGCTGATCGTCTTTCCCTCCGAGATCGAGACCCGCGTTTTCATGATGGCTTGCTCGACGACCTTGTTCCCCGAGGTCTTCGCGGTGATCTCGAGTCCATCGAGAATGGGCACGCCCGAGGACATCAAGGTGCTCAGCGTGCGGGTGAACTTGGCGACCGCGACCTTGCGGAGCAGCATGCCGATGATCGGCATGCGCAGCATGATGGTGTCGATCATGAAGCGACCGCGTTCAGTTTTCTTGAACATGCGGAAAGCGATGAAGGCCACGATCAAACCGATGGCGATGAACGGCGCGTAGTTGGCGAGCACGTGGGAGATGGTGATGACGATCTGGGTCGGCAACGGCATCGTCGTGCCCAACTGCACGAAGACGTTGCTGAAGACCGGGATGACGAAGATCATGATCGCCGCGACGGCCACGAGCGCAAAGGTGATGACGATGGACGGATACACCAGGGCGCTCGTTACCTTCCTCTTGAGGGCGATGGCCTTTTCCATGTAGCCGGCGAGGCGGTTGAGCACCGTGTCGAGAATACCACCGGTCTCACCGGCCTCGACCATGTTGCAGTAGAGGTCGTCGAAGATCCTGGGGTGCTTTCTCAGCGCGTGTGAAATCGTCGATCCTTGCTCGACGTCTTGGCGGGTGGTGCGAATGGCTTTGCGCAGCGCCGGATTCTCCGTTTGCATCTCCAGAATCTCGAAGCTCTGAACGAGCGGAATGCCGGCGTCGATCATGGTGCTGAACGTGCGCGTGAAAATCACCAGATCCCGGGTGCTGACGCTATCGGACAGGCCCGGGATGGTGAGCTCCATGTCCATGGCGCTTTTCTTGACAGTTTCCGCGCGGATTTTTTGCCGCTTGAGCAGTGCCTTCGCATGATCGACGGAGTCGGCGGCGATGACTCCCTTGACCGCTTCGCCGGCACTATTGACCCCTGCATACTTGAAGTTTGCCATGACTGACTCCCACCCTCAGCGCGTCACTGCCCGAGGGGCGCGCTGTCCGCTTCGTGAATTCGTCGCCTCGCTGAGCACCATCGTCTACTCCCTGGCCGCGCTACTACCGCGGCCCCGCGGGCGGTCCCCCCGAGGTCTTTCGATCGCTCACCCGCCCGGCGGTGGTGCCTCCGCCGGGGCCACCCGCGCCGCCGCGCGCGAGCATCTGCTCGAGCTCGTCCGGTTTCAGCGAGCGGCTCATGGCTTCTTCCAGGCTGACCATGCGGCGCTGGTAGAGGTTGGCCAGTGACTGATTCATCGTGACCATCTGGTGCTTGTCCTGCCCGGTCTGCATGGCCGAGTAAATCTGATGAATCTTGTCTTCGCGGACGAGATTCCGGATTGCCGCATTCGGGACCAGAATTTCCAGGCACAGCACCCTGCCGCGACCGCTGAGCTTGGGGATCAGAGACTGGCAGACGATCCCTTCGAGCACGAACGAAAGTTGGGCGCGGACCTGTGGTTGCTGATTTGAAGGAAACACATCGACGATCCTGTTGATGGTTTGGTCGCAAGAGTTGGTGTGCAAGGTGGCGAAGGTCAAGTGGCCAGTCTCCGAGCAGCGCAGTGCGAGCTCGATCGTTTCGAGGTCACGCATCTCGCCAATCAGAATGACGTCGGGGTCCTGGCGCAAGACGCTTCGCAGGGCGTTGTGAAAGCTCTTTGTATCCGCATGCAGCTCGCGCTGATTGATGACGCAGTTCTTGTGTTGGTGAAGGTACTCGATCGGATCTTCTATGGTGACGATGTGGCGATGCTGCTCTTCATTGATCTTGTTTATGATCGCGGCCAGCGTCGTCGATTTGCCGCTCCCGGTGGGGCCAGTAACGAGAACGAGGCCTTTCGGGCGATTGGCGAAGTTGGCGACGACCTTGGGGAGGCCGAGCTCCTCGAAAGACATGATGCGGTAGGGGATGGTGCGGACGGAGAGCGCTACGGCGCCGCGTTGATTGAAGACGTTGGCGCGGAAGCGGCTGAGCCCTTTGACTCCGAATGAGAAGTCCAGCTCCTTGTCCTCTTCGAACTTGTGCTTTTGCGCGTCGGTCAAGACCGAATAGGCGAGTTGCTTGGTGTCTTTGGGCGTGAGCGGCGGCAGATCCATGGGCATGAGAGTGCCGTCGACGCGGAGTTGCGGGGGAGTCCCCGTGGTTATGTGCAAATCGGTCGAGCCGCGCTCGACCATGGTCTTGAGTAACTGTGGTAGGTTGGCCATCGTTGGCTCCCGAAGCTCCTAGTTTCCAAACGTGACACGCACGACTTCCTCGATTGACGTGACGCCTTCTTTGATTCTCTGCAGGCCGCTTTCGCGCAGGGTTTTCATGCCGATCGCGCGCGCGGCCTCGCGCAGCTCGAGGTTGGTAGCGCCGCGCACGATGAGCTCGCGCAGGTCATCGGTAATGGGCATCACCTCGTAAACGGCGATGCGCCCTTTGTATCCTTTGTTGTTGCAAGTCGCACAACCTCGCCCTCGCTGCGGTGTGAAGCTCTTGGCGTCCTCGGGATCGAAACCCAGATCGATCAGCGCTTCCGGCGGCACCTCGTGTGGTTCTTTGCAGTCCTTACAGATCTTGCGGGCGAGGCGCTGGGCGAGAATGAGCACCGTCGAGGAAGACACGAGAAAAGGTTCGATGCCCATGTTGAGCAGGCGGTTCACGGTGCTCGGAGCGTCGTTGGTGTGCAGGGTGGAGAGCACAAGGTGGCCGGTCAATGCAGCCTTGATCGCGATTTCCGCGGTTTCGAAATCGCGGATCTCGCCGACCATGACGATATCGGGGTCTTGCCGCAAGAACGAGCGCAGCGCCGCAGCGAAGTTGAGGCCGATTGAATCCTTCATCTGTACCTGGTTGATACCGGAGAGGTTGTACTCGACCGGGTCTTCCGCGGTCATGATGTTTTCGGTGATCTGATTCAACTGATGGAGCGCCGAGTACAACGTCGTCGTCTTGCCGCTACCGGTAGGGCCGGTTACGAGTACCATACCGTAGGGGCTGTGTATGGCTTCGGTGAACTTCGCCATCTGCCACTCGTCGAACCCGAGCTTGGTCATGTCCAACTGCAAGTTGGACTTGTCGAGCAGCCGCAAGACCACCTTTTCCCCGAACAGCGTTGGCACTGTCGAGACGCGGAAGTCCATGTCGCGATTGCGGCCGAGCTTCATCTTGATGCGGCCGTCCTGCGGCAGGCGGCGCTCGCTGATGTCCAGGTTGGCCATGATCTTGACGCGGCTGGTGATGGCGTTGCGGATTTCGATCGGCAGGCTCAGCTCGCGATGAAGAACGCCGTCCAGGCGGTAGCGGACACGGTAGCTCTTCTCGTATGGTTCGATGTGGATGTCGCTGACGGTCTGCTTGATGGCCTTGAGGAGAATGCCGTTGACGAGCTTGATGATGGGGGCGTCCACCTCTTCGATGGGCGACATGTCGTCATCGGTTTCCTTGACGACCTCGACTTCGTCGATGGCACCGGAAATGAGCTCGTCGAAGTCACCGATGTCGATCGTTGGCTCCTCTTCGACAGCGGAGAACTGGCCGAGCGATTCGATATCCAGCCCGGTGCTGCTGGGGCGGGCAGCGGCGAAGGAACCCACGCCGAGGTTGTTGTTGCCGCCCGGTGTCGAGGCCATGGCGGGCGAGGCTCCCGGCATGGCCTTGACCATCGCCTTGCCGGAACCGTAGTAGCGGGTGAGCGCCTCGCGCAGTGCAGCCTCGCTGGTTACCACGGGCTCGACGTGGTAGCCGGTCATGAACTTGATGTCGTCCATGGCGAACACGTTCGAGGGGTCCACCATGGCGACAGTCAGCGTTGCACCGGTGCGGCTGATCGGGATGAGGTCGTACTTTCGTGCGATGTCCGCGGAGATGAGGCGCAGCACCTGGTCCTCGATCTCGAAATGGGTAAGATTGATCGAGGGCACCCCGTACTGCTCGCTGAGGAATTCGGTCAGCGTATCCTCGTCCGTGAAACCCAGCCGCACCAGTACCGAACCGAGCCGCTCGCCTGTGCGCTTCTGCTCATCCAGCGCCTGCTCCAGTTGCGAAGGCGTGATCAGATGCTCTCGAATCAGTAATTCGCCAAGGCGTCCTATGGCTCTGATCGCCATTGCCCTCCTTCATTGGCGCGCGTCTCCGCGCAAACACGCGCCGCCCTACTTTCCACGCTTTCATCTCCGCCACGCAGGCGCAGAACCTCGCGCATCGGCCAGGCCGCGCGCGGCTCGATCCGAACCAATACTATGATCACCCCGGCGCCCGTGTCAAGAATCTTTCAACTCTTTCCCATCCGGTGTATGTGTACGCCTTGAGCCAAGAGGTTGGGATTGGCGAATGACCGAGCACCCAGTGAACGAAAGAACCGATCAACGGCGCCGCGATTGCCTGTGCGGCGTGCGGCGCATCGTCGTCAAGGTCGGCTCTCAGGTGTTGAGCCGCGACGGGAGCCTCGACGAGGAAGTGTTTGGCGCGCTCGCCGTGCAGATTGCAGCGTTGCGGCAGCGCGGCTACGTGGTGGCGGTGGTGAGCTCGGGGGCCGTGGCATCGGGTCGCTTTCTGCTCGGCCTCACCGAGCGCCCGCGCTCGATACCGCTCAAGCAGGCCGCCGCGGCAGCCGGCCAGCCGGCCCTCATGCATCGCTACCATTGCTGCTTCGCGGCGCATGGACTGCGTGTCGCCCAAGTGCTGCTGACCAGTGACGACCTGCACAATCGCCGGCGGTTTCTCAACGCGCGCCGCACGATGAACACCCTGTTTGAGCTCGGCATCGTCCCCATCATCAACGAGAACGACACGGTCGCGGTCGAAGAGATCAAGCTCGGCGACAACGATCGGCTTTCCTCGCTCGTTACCAACCTCGTCGAGGCCGAGCTGCTGGTCATCCTGACCGATGTCGACGGTTTTTTTGACGCCGACCCGCGCGAGCACCCGGCGGCGACGCGCTATTCCTTCATCGAGCAGTTGACGGAGGAGCACCTGGGGCGCGCGACGACGACCCGCGGCGACCTTGGCCTCGGCGGCATGATCACCAAGCTCGAAGCGGCGCGCCAGGCGGCGCAATCAGGAGCGAGCACGATCGTGGCGCGTGGCGTGGTAGCCAACGTCTTGTTGCGCCTGCTTGCCGGCGAGGACCTGGGCACGTTCATCGCCGCCGCCGCCGACATCGGAGCGCGCAAGCATTGGATCGCGTACACCGCGCGGTCGTGCGGCGAGCTGGTCGTCGACGCCGGGGCGGTAACGGCGCTCGTGGACCGGGGCAAGAGCCTGCTGCCTTCCGGGGTCGTCGCCGTGCTCGGCGACTGTGGCGTCGGCGACCCCGTCCGGGTGCTCGGACCCGACGGCGCGGAAGTCGCGCGCGGCCTGGTGTGCTATGGCGCCTCCGACCTGCGCCGCATCGCCGGTCGCCGCACCAGCGAAATCGCCAGCGTGCTCGGCGCCAAATTCTACGACGAGGTCATTCATCGCAATGACCTCGTCGTCACTATCGATCACCGACAGACCGATTCCCAACAGGAGTAGCCGGTATGTCTCAAGAATACGAAGCCCACTTTGATCGCCTTGGCCAGACGGCACGCAAGGCGGCGCGGCGGCTGGCGCGGCTGGGGACAGCCGAGCGCGATCGCGCGCTCCTGACGGCCGCGCACCTGCTGGACCATCGCCGCGCCACGCTCCAGGAGGAAAACGAACGGGACCTCGTCGCGGCGACGCGCAAGGGCCTTTCCGAAGCGATGCTCGACCGCCTTCGACTCGATGAGACGGCCCTCGCGCAGATGGCCGCGGACCTCCGCGAGGTCGCGGCGCTTCCCGACCCCGTCGGCGTGGTTACCCGCATGTGGACTCGACCCAACGGCATGCGCGTCGGCCGCATGCGCATCCCGCTCGGCGTCATCGGCATCGTCTACGAATCCCGCCCGAACGTTACGATTGACGCCGCCGGGCTGTGCATCAAGGCGGGCAACGCCGTCGTGTTGCGCGGCGGCTCCGAAGCGTTTTATTCCAACCGCGCCCTCGTCGCGCTGTTGCGAGAAGCGCTGCTCGAGACCGACGTCCCTCCGGACGCCGTGCAGCTCGTCGACACCACCGACCGCGAGGCGGTGCTCGCCATGCTCAAGCTCGACCGCTACATCGACGTGCTCATTCCCCGAGGTGGGGAAGAGCTGATCCGCTTTGTTACCGAACACGCGCGCATGCCGGTGATCAAGCATTACCAGGGCGTGTGCCACACCTATGTGGATCGCGACGCGGAAATCGACATGGCAGTTCGGCTCACGGTCAATGGCAAGGCCCAGCGGCCGGGCGTGTGCAATGCCACGGAGACGCTGCTGATTCACGAGGACATCGCCCCGGCTTTCGTGCCGGTGGTCGGCAAGGCGCTGATCGACGAGGACGTCGAGCTACGCGTCTGCGAGCGCACGGCGAGATTGCTCGGCGACCTACCCTACCGACTCGCCTCGCCGGAGGATTACTACGCGGAGTTTCTCGCCAAGATTCTCGCGGTGCGCGTCGTCGACAGTTACGAAGAGGCCGTCGAGCATATCGAGAAGTTCGGGTCCGACCACACCGAGACGATCGTCACCGACAGCTACAGCACGGCCCAGCGCTTCGTTCGCGACGTGAGCTCGGCGTGCGTATTCGTCAACGCGTCAACGCGGTTTTCGGACGGACACCAGCTCGGCCTCGGAGCCGAGATCGGCATCAGCACGACCAAGCTGCACGCCTACGGGCCGATGGGATTGGAGGAGCTGACTACCCAGAAGTTCATCGTCTTCGGGGACGGTCAGTGCCGCTCGTAAGCCCGGAGCGCGCCGCGTCACTGCTGGTGCTCGTGGCAGTGCGGGCAGACGGCCGCCTTCTTGGATAGCAAGCGCCCGCAGTTCCAGCACATCGCGGCGCCCGAGGCCGCGCGCGGAGGGGCGGGCGCGGGTGCTTCCGCCGCCATCAGCGTGCGGGTATTGGCCTGGCTGAGCTCGGATGGCCGCGGCGTGGTGCGCGTTCCGTGGAGCACGTCGCTGTCGAGGAGCCGCTGCAAATCCTCCTGAAGGTCCCGAGCCGAGCGGAAGCGATCAAGCGGGTTGGTGCGCAAGGCCCGCATAATGATGCGCTCGAGCTCGACGGGGATCGACGCGTCCACTTCACGGGGGGCGGGGAAATCCCCGGCAAGCGCTCGCCGCTCGATGACCGACGGGTCGATATCGAAAATCGGCGCTGATCCCGTCAGCAGCTCGTAGAGAATGACGCCGAGGGAGTAGACGTCGGAGGCAAAAGTAGCGCGCCCGCGAAAATGCTCGGGCGCCATGTACGGAGGAGAGCCGATGCGCGTCTTTGCATAAGTAATGTCCCGCATGAGGCGTGACGTTCCGAAGTCGGCTACCTTCAGACACCCGTCGGACCGCAGCAGCAGGTTCGAGGGCTTGAGGTCGCGGTGCAATACCTTGCAGCGGTGCGCATGGTCCAGCGCCGCTGCGGACTGACAGATGATTTCCGTTGCCTCTCGCGGCGACAGCTTGCCCCGCGCGCGCAGAATGTCGGACAACGCCTGCCCCTCCACGTATTCCATGACCACGTGAAAGAGCTGTCTGATCTGGACCGCAAAAGGATCTCGCGGACCCGACCGCCAGCTCAGGTCCGAAAGCCCTGCGGTGTAGACCGAGACCACGTTTGGATGGTCCATCGCGGCCAGGATCCGCGATTCCATGAGCTTTTGGGCAAGCTCGGCGTTCTGGTCGTGAGGAATCTTCAGGGCCACGCGCTTGCCGATCCAGCCGTCCTCGGCGAGGTAGACGGTCGCAAATCCCCCGGAACCGAGCACGCGCTGCAGCACGTATTTCCCCAGCCGATGTTCCCCTTCGCCAGGGGTTGGAAGCATCATGGTGCGCCCGGCGGTTCCACGGTGAGGTTGTCGATGAGGCGAACGTCCCCGACGTACGCGGCCAGTGAGACGAGGACGGGGCGATTGATCACCCCGTCGAGCTCCTTGAGCGTTCGGGGGTCTGCGACACTTACGTAGTCGACGCGGACGCCCTCACCCTTGCCGAGCACCATCCGCATCGCTGCGCGCACCGATTCGGCGTCGGCGCCGCCGCGAGCGATGCTGGCGCGGGCGGCGGAAAGCGCCCCGTACAGGAGCCGCGCCATGGGGCGCTGCGCCTCCGCCAGGCGGACATTGCGCGAGCTCATCGCCAGGCCATCGTCCTCGCGCACTGTCGGCAACACCCGAATCTCGATGCCGAAGTCGAGGTCACTGTTCAGTTGCTCGATGACTCTGGCCTGCTGCGCGTCCTTGGCGCCGAAATAGGCGCGGTCGGGCGCGAAAAGCGCGAACAGTTTCGCCACGATCGTCGTGACCCCCGCAAAATGGCCGGGCCGATAGCCTCCTTCGAGCACCTCCGTGAGGTCCGCGACCCGCACCGACGTCAGGTGGCCCGGGCGATACACGGCCGTCGCGCCTGGCGCATACAGAAGGTGAGTGCCGAGCGCCTCGAGCAGCTCGCGGTCGCGCTTTTCGTCGCGGGGGTAGGCGGCCAGGTCCTCGGGATTATTGAACTGTGTCGGGTTGACGAACAGGCTTACTGCGACACAGTCATTTTCCGTGAGCGCGGTGCGCACGAGCGTGAGGTGCCCCTCGTGGAGCCACCCCATCGTCGGTACCAGCCCCAGGCTACGGCCCTGTCGATAGAGATCTGCGCGGAAGCGACGAGCTTCTTCCGGAGTGCGGCAGAGGATCACGGTTGCTTCTCTTCCGAGTGGGGAAAGACATAGTGGTCGAGATGGTATTTTGCGGCCAGCTCGCCCGCGGGTAGCTCATAGCAGTGCTCGCGAGCGGGAAAGGAGCTGGCGTCGAGGTCGGCACGGAATCGCGCCGCCGCCTCCCCGAGCCGCTCGCTGAACGAGTCGTAGCGTTTGACGAATCGCGGGCTGAGCTCGCCCACGCCGTAGCCGACCAGGTCGTGCATGACCAGTACTTGCCCGTCACAATGGGGACCCGCGCCGATTCCGATCGTGGGAATGCGCAGCTCTTCGGTGATGCGCGCCGCGAGTCGCCAGGGAATGCACTCGAGCACGATGGCGAACGCGCCTGCGGCCTCCGCCGCATGGGCGTCCTCAAGCACGCGCGCCACGGAGTCATCGGTGCGGCCCTGCACCCGGTATCGACCGGTGAGATTGATCGACTGCGGAGTCAGCCCCACGTGCGCCATGACCGGGACCTCCGCCGCCGCAATGGCGGCGATGCACGGCGCCGCCTTGGTGCCGCCCTCGATCTTCACGGCGTGAGCCCCGCACTCCTTGACGAACCGCACCGCCGTCTCGGCGGCCCTCATCTCCCCGAGCTGAAAGCTCCCAAACGGCATATCCGCGATCACCAGAGCGCGCTGCGTCCCGCGTCGAACCGCGCGCGTGTGGTGCATCATCTCCTCGGTCGTCACCGGCAGTGTCGAATCGTAGCCAAGCACGACCATGCCGACGCTGTCGCCGACGAGCAGCACGTCGATCCCGGCTGCGTCCAGCACCCGCGCCGACGGGTAGTCGTACGCGGTCAACACCGCGATCCGGCGACCGGCATCACACCATTCCTGTAACTGCGGCACGGTGACGGGCTGCCGCGGCGCGGCGCTTGCCGGCTGGCCGGCTCCGGGATCAGTCCTCCAATGAGACATGGGCGAGCTCCTGTGCGGCCAGCAGGCGCACCTGTTGCCCGGGAAAAGGGCGCCCGGCCAGGTCTCTCACCCGTCCGAGCCTGGGGATCACGAGATCCGGTGCCAGCGCGCGCAGTGGCAGCATCACGAAGGCGCGATCGCCCATGCGCGGGTGCGGGATCTCCAGTTCGGGGCGCTCCATCGTCAATTCCCCGTAGAGCAGCAGGTCGACATCTATCGGCCGTGGCCCATTGCGCACCCCACTGCTGCGGTCGCGCCCCAAGCGGCGCTCCTGCCGCTGGCACCACGCCAGCACGCGCACCGGAGGCCAGTACGTCCGCAGCTCCATGGCGGCGTTGAGAAAGGCGGGCTGAGGAGGGCCGCCGACCGGGCTCGTGCTGAAGATGGGGGAGAGTCGCACGGCGGCAAAGTCCAGGCGCGCCTGATGCACGACAGCCGCAAACGCCAGGCGCACATCGCCGACGTTGCCGCCGAGACCCAGGAAGACCCGGGTCGCGCCGTGGCTGGAGCGCGACTCGGCAAGCGAGTCGATCGTCTTGAAGAGCCCCGTGCACATGATGCACCGGTATAGCAGGCGACCGGCCAGGTTGCAACAGGGATGACCATCCCTGAAACCACCGCCTGACTGACGTCGACGCGACAGCGCCCCTCTCCGCCCCATAAGCGCTCGGATCAGACGGACGCCGCTTTTCCTGTCCCCCTCTCCCCACTTGCGGGGAGAGGGGCGGGGTGGGGGGTCTTGGTAATGCGCCTTCCGCGCACCTTGCGGGCGCACAAGCGGCGAAGGGTCATGGCCCGCTTGCGCTATTTGCTACCCGCGAGCAGCCAGCGCGACGCTAAGAGATCGTGCACGCCACGTCCGCACCCAGGGTCACCAGGGCACTGCGGAGATTGACGTCGTCACCGGCGGTGCGGCAGACCTTGGGGTCGAGCTCGATGGCGCGATGCAGGTGCTTCATCGCTTCTTCCCGCTGCTGCCGCGCGGCACACATCCAGGTCAGGTCGAGCTGAACCGGCGCGTAGTCGGGGCGGAGCTCGGCCAGCCGCGCCGTCGCGTCTGCAAACAGCGCGGCGAAGAACGCCGCTCGATGCGCCTCGCTGGCGACCCGCGTGGCGCGGATGATCTGCTCGACCATGCGCCGTCGCTGCTCAAGCTCGCCGTGAAAGAACTGCGCGTCCTCCAGCGAGATGAAGCTCGTGCTCTTTGGGATGGAGCGCGTCAACACCAGGCCATTATCCAGCAGCGTGTACTCTTCGGCGTACTCGGCTGCGGCGCCGCCGAACATCGGGCTCAACCGCCGGTACTCAACTGCGACAACGAGCTTTCCGGTCAGCGAGGTACGGAACTCCAGCTCGCGCCACTCCTCGTAGCGATTGAGGTCGTCCGCGCTTCCTTCGTCCTCCACGTGGGCCACATTGAGATCCCGCAGGAAGGTCAGGCGACCCGGTTCGATCGCAAAAAACGTTTGCCAGGCCTCGTAGTCACCACGTCCACCCGCGTCGCCATGGATCACGAGCACCGGCCAGGGAGACGCCTCGATCACGAAGCTCGCCTCGATGCTTGGCAGCATCTCCGGATCAGAGGCGATGCCGCGATACGGCGGCGTCACCAGCCACGTGGAGGCCTTCCCCTGCTGCCGGCAATGCAAGGCGAATCCGTACTCGGGTGATCCGGGGCGTGCCACGACGGCCAGACTGTACAGGGCACCGCCTACGCTTGCCGCCCCGTACTCGCCCACGGTCCAACCGAGGCCGGCGAACGTGGCTCTCACACTACTGTCCGCGGAAAGCTGGAACGGGGTCGCGCTGACGGTGGCCGTGGCGGGTGCACCGGCGGTACTGGCGGCGACTGCCGCGCGCGCGGGGGTGATGGCAGCAAAGAGCGTGAGGACTGCGACCAGGCGTTTCATATGATTTCTCCTTTGGAGCAGCATCTGCAGCGTTGATGTCGGCCGTCAGAGATGCATCGACCGTGCCAGGTGCGCGGACGCGTCGCATGCGGATCAACCCATGGGCCAGTGTCAAAATTTACACACAACCCGTCTCAATACCACACGGGACCTGTTCCTGAATCCACCACCTGTCCGAGGTCGACGCGATGCAACGCGTCGCTGCGGCCGCGCGAAGAGCGCAGGCGCACGATTTGTCGCGCGCTAACTCCGGAACAAACGGGCCTCGGCCGAATGTCGTTACCACTTGCCGGAAGCTCATGGCGGTGCGACACCCAGGCCAGGCAGCTCCGAACGTCGAGCTTGTATACGAGGAAACCCGACATTCGGCCGACGCCAACAAACGCGGGGTTTGGTGATCCCAAACAATGTGCATCACACGTTTCGGGCCGGGGTTCGGGAACCCTCCCACCGCCTGCGGCGGCGGGCGCCGCCCTGAACGCCCGCGTTTCGGGCCGGCTGACGAAGGGATGAGGATCTTCCTACCAGCGGTTCACGCGGAGGCCTGGCCCAACTGCGACTCGTGGCGTCATGTTTCGGGCGCGCGGTATGGTCGCTCTGGCGCTCTCACCGGTCCGACATCCGGGCCACGCAGTCTATTTTGCCGGTTTGATCTCAAACATGTAGACCAGCGGCCACTGCTCCACTGGCACGAGCGGCCGGAGGGTTCGCTCCAGCTCCGACCGGTTGCCCGCGGCGCCGACGAGCAGGCCGTCTAACACTCCGAACCAGCCGGCGACGATGTCGCGTTCCAACAGCGCCTTCTTGTAGGTGCGCGCGTGAATTTTCCCCATCTCCTGATGATAGAGGCATCGGAGCTCATCCGATTTTTTTGCGATCGCGCTGATCTCAACCTCGTTGTGTTCGCGGCTCCGCTGGCTGCCGAGCAGGATCTTCAAGCGCGCGGCGTCGGACTGTTGGACCGGTTCGGTCTGGGGCTGTAGAGAGGTAATGAGACCGAACTGGGCGACCGCTTCGCGCTGCTCGTCCTCCAAGTTGCGCCGCGTGCCGCTCCCAAAGACGACATTGTACCCGCTGAGCAGCCCATCGTAGACAATCTTGTCATCGAATGGCAGCAAGACGCACTCAGCCATGTGCGGCAAGACGTACGGCGGCAGCATTTCCTCGAGCTCATCCCTGAGCGACAAGACGCCGTAGGCTTTCGGCGGCTTACCTCCAAAGAAGACCGTGTGCTTTTTCAGGTGGCGCATGATGTAGAACGTGCCTGTGACGGCGCTCTTCCAGTCCCGTACGATGCGCAGCTCATGGTCCGGGAACCCGTGCGGGTTGCCGGCCACAAAGGCGTCAATCAGCTCCTTGTGCTCGTGGAGAGCGGCGCGGATCTCGAGAGCGAGCTCCGGCGAAATGCGCTGCGGACACTGCTCGTCCGGCTGTAGCCCCGGGACGACACCGAGTCGCTCGTTGGCGTAGTACAGCAGGGCCGAATGCAGCTTGTAGAACAGTTCAACGCGATCGGGAGCCAGTCGCATAGCTTACCTGACAAGTAGGGATGCAGGAGTGTCGCGCCGCCAACGCCGGGGCGCAGGAAAACGCCATGACCTGCCGCTGGACGGGCAGCGTAGCACACCGCCGCCGAAAATCCCAGAGCTGAGGGGCGGACAGCCGGGCTACCTGGTCAGGGACGCTGGTCCGGCGTGTGCTGTCTGCACGCCCGGTGGCCTCGAAAGGTCGCCGGGTGAGGCCGCTGGCCTGGGCGGACCGAGGCACCCAAGTTGCTCCTGGCAAACTTCCGTGTCCCGTGTCCGCAGTGGCCAGTGACCGCGGCCAGAGCTGGTATCAAAGGCATTTTGGAGACCGCCCTGGCCAACAGGATGGCCCTGACTTTGTGTCAGGCATTCTCACCAGGCCCGCGCCAGAATTAGATCACTGCACTTCCGGAATATCGTAGCGAGGAACAGTATACGAGGCGCTCAGTACCTTGGTCCAGCATTCGGGCTTCTTGGCCCACTCCGAGACCATCCTTCCTGCAGAAGTCTGATGAAATAATTGATCGACCTCATATGGACGCCGCTGGCTGCTGAGGTCGTCTGTGCGTTC